>DAOSWM010000042.1:0-11511 GCA_035380045.1 Tenuifilaceae bacterium
AAGGAGTAGTTTGCTTGCAAAATCGTAAATGATACTTGGATAAACACCCTCACGGGGTGGCGTAATAATCACCCCGTGAGTTTCTAACCTCAATAATCTTTTTGTTATTAATTAATCTTTCAAATACTTTTAATAAAATGAGAATAACAAAAGCCTTATTTATTTTACTTGGAATTATTGTTGTTTTTTCAACTTCCTGTGAAAAAGATTCCAACGATGGAGAGTTTACATCATTTACCGATACACGTGATGGGAGAACATATAAGTGTGTTGAAATTAATGGGGTAACTTGGATGGCGGAAAACTTTTCGTATCAACCTCCAGCTAAAAGTTCAGACGATGTGATAGATTATTCTAAAGGCGACATTAGCTTTAAATTGTATAGGTGGAGCATCATCTCAAGCATTATTCCTGAGGGTTGGCATTTGCCAAGTGAAAGTGAGTATGATGAATTAATTCAATATCTAGGCGGTTACGATGTGGCAGGTAATAAAATGAAAGCTATTGGTGTATGGGAGGGAACTGAAAATGGAAACAACGAAAGCGGTTTTTCGGCTCTTCCAGGTTGTAACAAGGAAGACCCTACAGGATTTCTTTACACATACTTTTGGACCTCAACAGAGGTTAATGAAACTATGGCAAAAAAACTAAGCATTGCCTACGGAATCCCAAATGTTGCAATCTACGAAGAGTATAAAGAAGATTTCTTGTGTGTTAGATTGATAAAGAATGATTAAGCCTAATCTTTCTTTTGTGAGAATTGCATTTTTATTAGTTCCTGCTCGTGTATTTGAAATTTACCCAAATAAAAAGCTCGGTTTCTAAGTCAGAAACCGAGCTTTTTATTTTAAATTTTATAATTAGTAAACCTCTATCTCGTATGGAATTCTAGCCTGAACACCTCTGGTGTTTGCCAGCTCCATCAGGTTTTTGTAGTGCTTGTATGCAAAACCTAGCTCGTCTTCAAGAAGGCTGGCTTTTGCTGAGCCGGTTAAATCCTTAAGTAATGCCTCAAACGGATCCTTCTGCTTAGGAAGTTCAGTAATTCTATAGTTTTCAAGGTTGGCTTTTTCTGCTGCAATTTCAATGGCTCGCTCTAGTCCGCCAAACTCGTCGATGAGTTTAATATCCATTGCGTTTACACCGCTCCAAACACGACCCTGGCCAATTTCATCAACCTGCTCAACGGTTAGGCTACGGCCAAGGGCAACGTGGCCAATAAAGGTTTGGTAAATTTCCTCAACGCCAAGCTGTGCAACAGCTCTCTCCTCAGCGGTAAGTGGTCTGAAAATGGTTCCAAAGTCGGAATGTTTGTTGGTTTTTACAACATCAACGTTAACGCCAAGTTTCTTGTTCATGCCCTCCTTAATGCTTGGGTACATTCCGAAAACTCCAATCGATCCGGTGATTGTTGTTGGGCTGGCAAGAATAACATCTGCTGGCGCAGCAATGTAGTATCCGCCCGAGGCAGCCACATCGCCCATCGAAACGATTACAGGTTTAACCTCTTTCGCCAGAGTCATTTCGCGCCACATAATTTCCGAAGCTAGCGCACTTCCTCCACCTGAGTTAACGCGGAGAATAATTGCTTTAATTGAGCTATCGCGACGAGCCTCACGAATTACCCTTCCGTAGTGGTCGCCTGCAATGTTGCCATCGGAGTTATCTCCGTCAACAATGTTTCCTGTGGCGTAAATTACAGCAATTTTTTCCTTTGCCAACCCCTTTTCCTTACGTGGAGCAGGAACTTTTGCGTATTGTGCTATTGAAATAGATGTAATATCGTCTTTTCCCTCGGTGTTTGTGAGTTCTTTAAGTTTATTTACAACTTGGTCCTTGTAAACCAGGCTGTCAACAAGCCCGTTTTCCAGGGCCGTTTTTGCATTTCGAATATCCATATTATCTGCCAGAAGGTTAAGCTGCTCGGGGCTAATTCCTCTTGCTTCCGAAATTCCTTTCACCCAGTGGTTCCAAATTGAACCGGTGTAGGTCATTATCTGTTCACGGTTATCATCGCTCATCTTTTCGTACATGAATGGTTCAACAGCAGCTTTGAATTTACCGTGACGAATAATTTGAGCCTCAACGCCTAGCTTCTCCAGGGCATTTTTAAAGAAGGTAATCTCGCTGCTTAAGCCAGACCACATCATGCCACCTTCGGGGTTGAGCATAATTTTGTCGGAAACCGTTGACAGATAGTAACTTTTTTGTGAGTAAACGTTGCTGAAGCTATAAATGAACTTGCCCGATTCCTTAAATTTTAGGAGGGCATCCCGAATCTCCTCAACGGTAGCAGCTCCGGCAGGAATGTTCTGGTTCTCCATGTAAATTCCAAGAATTTTTGGATCGTCAGCGGCGTTCTTAATGGCTTTTAGAATATCATTCAGCCCCAGTTTCTGCGAGGGTTTCATGCTGGCGAAGTTAAAATCGTCGAACGGACTTTTCGAACCACGGTCAACAATTTCATTGTCGAATTTTACAACAAGGAGAGAATTTTCCTTTACCTCTACTGCTTTGTCGGATTTCGACATAATTGCTCCTGCTATGCCGAAGAAGATAAAGAACATGAGTAGTCCGGTGATAAAGACACCCAGAATGGTTGCCAGTAAATACTTGAAGAAATTTTTCATGGTATAATTGAATTTAGGTTAATTAATTGCATACTTATTGGAGATAAAAGTATGAAAAAAGTTTAAGCCAAAGGTTGCTTCTTTTTAAAATTAAGTTAAACTTTGCGACTTAAATCGATTTAACATGAACAAGGTTTTCCTCGGTCTTGGTGGAAATTTAGGCAATAGAGAAGCTTATCTTACACAGGCAATTCAGCAAATTAACAAAGAAGTTGGTGCAGTAAAGAATGTTTCCGATATTTTTGAATCGGAGCCTTGGGGCTTCGAGCACCATATTCCTTTCTTAAATCAGGTTGTTGAAGTGGAGACTGAGTTGGAGGCTCTCTGCGTTCTCGATAAGTGTCAACTAATAGAGAAGTTGTTGGGTCGTAAAAGATTTCAGGACGAAGGTTACCGCCCTCGCAACATTGATATTGATGTGCTTTTCTATAACGACTTTATTTACACGTTACCCCCGCTTATTTTACCTCATAAGTTTCTCCACCAACGCATGTTTGTTCTTGAGCCATTGGCTCAAATAGCTCCCGATATAGTGCATCCGCTGTTTGGTATTACCGTAAAAGAGTTGAAGCAAGCTTGCACCGACAATGTAAAGGTTTGGCATTACAAGCCCAAGCTGGTTGGTGCGCAATAAAATTTCAGGTTACTCCTTCGCTCCGTAAGCTAAATCGCCTGCATCGCCCAAACCGGGTACAATGTACGACTTCACGGTTAGCTCATCGTCAACGGCACCAAGCCATAGGCTTACGTTGCTTTGAGGAAGGTTCTTTCGGGTGTACTCAACGCCTTCCTTCGAGGCGATAATAGACACAATGTGTGTGTAAGAGGGTTTCCCTTTTTCAATTAATGCCTTGTATGCCAGCACCATCGATGAGCCTGTTGCCAGCATGGGGTCAGCAATAATCAGAACTTTATCGTTGATTATTGGACACGAAAGGTGCTCAAATTGAATCTTAAAGTTCCCGTCCTTGCTGTATTTTCGGTATGCCGAGATGAATGCGTTTTCGGCACCATCAAAGTAGTTAAGGAATCCCTGATGCATAGGCAATCCCGCACGCATTATCGAGGCAACCACAATGGTGTCGGATGGAGTTGACATGTCGGCAATGCCTAGTGGGGTTTGCACCTGAACCGATTTGTAATTCAACTCACGACTAATTTCATAGGCGAATATTTCGCTAATTCGTTCAAGGTTTCTTCGGAATCGGAGGCTATCATGCTGAATTTTTACATCCCTTAACTCAAGAATGAAACGGTTTAGCACCGAGTTGCTTTCACCAAGAATTTTTACCATTTCAATAGTGTTTCAGTATTCTGGTTTTTTAAAAGCGAAAAGTAGAAAATATATTCTTATATCCCAAAAGTAATTATTTTATCAATGCCTTATAAATTAGAATAAAAAAAACACTTATTTTGTTTAGGGTATTTACGCTTTCAAGTATCATACGACTATAGAAAATCCTAAATAATTTAAAAATGAAAGCAATAGTAAATCTTTGTGTGGTGTTTTTTTTGCTCTTAACGGGTTGTACTCTTTCCCCAAGAAACAAGGCTATTACCCTTGAGGGCGATTACGTTGGACAGATTTGCCCTGGTAAAGAGGCAAAAGTATTTGCTCCCGGATTTATTTCAACCGGCATGTATGAGCGCGATTTTGCCATTTCGCCCAAGGGCGATGAAGTTTACTACTCACTTTTTCAGGGCGATTGGAATACCATAATGGTTACTCGAAGGGTAAATAATGTTTGGCAGCAACCTGTTGTGGCTGAGTTTGCCCGCGACACAACCCGCTTTTTTGCCGAGGCATCGTTTTCAGCGGATGGAGAAAGGTTGTATTTTCTGGGAGCTAAGGCTGGTTGGGCCGAGCAGGATATCTGGGTGGTTGAGAGGCAAGCAAACAATTCTTGGGGCGAGCCCCAAAAGTTACCCGAGATAATAAACGAAAAAGAGGAGTTTTTTCCATCGTTAACCCGTTCGGGAACACTATACTTTTGTAGAACCGATGAAAAAACAAGAATTTCTCAAATCCTTAGATCAAAACTTGTAGATGGGGAGTATCAAGCCCCCGAAGTTCTCCCTTCCCCGATTAATGCTAGGGGAACCCATTTTAACGCATGTATCTCGCCCGATGATAGCTACCTGATTGGATGTGTTGTTGGCCGCGATTCTCTGAATCCCAGAAAATCAACCTATATGCTCTTCCTTCATAACCCCGATGACACCTGGTCAGAAGGGATTGACCTGATTGAAAGGATGAAGTTACCAAGTAGCAACGCTATAAGCGTAAGCCTTTCGCCCGATGGGAGGTACTTTTTCTTTGCGACTACATTAAAAACAATTTCTTTCAAGGAACTTGAACCTACGTGGGATGTTTCGAGAATTCAGGAGCGAAGGTTGACCCATGGGAATGGTAATTCCGATATTTACTGGGTTCGAATAGATGAGTTTGTAGAAAAACTCAAGCAAGGGAATTCCTGAGTTGTTTAAAGCACTCCTTCGTCAGCCATGGAGTAGCACTGGCCATCTGTAACAATTATATGGTCGAGCAGATTAACTTCAAGCGTGCTGGCAGCAGCTTTTAGCTTCTGGGTAATTTTTATATCGTCGTTACTGGGATTGTGGTTTCCCGAAGGATGATTGTGACATAGAATAATTCCCAGTGCTTGATATTCAAGTACAAGCCGCATTATTTTTCTTGTATCAACAACCGTTGCGATTTGTCCACCTTCGCTCACTTTTACCTGAGCAATTATTCGGTTTGCTCTATTGAGCAGTAGAATCCAGAACTCCTCGTGGGGTAGATCGGCAAGTTGAGGCTGAAAAATATCAATTACGTCCTTGCTCGATGATATTTGTTTTTTGGAGAGGGCTTCCGAAATTTTTCTTCTTCTTCCCAACTCAAGGGCAGCCATAATTGTAATGGCTTTCGCGGGGCCAATGCCTTTTATTTTGGTTAAATCAGATAGGGAGTACTTGCCCAGCTCGTTGAGGTTGTTGTTTGCAATCCCAAGAATACGCTGTGATATTGCCACTGCAGTTTCGTTTCGGGTGCCCGTGCCGATTAGAATGGCCATAAGTTCGGCATCGCTAAGCGCACCAATGCCCTTGCTCATCATCTTCTCGCGGGGCCTGTCGTCCAGCGCCCACTCTTTTATGGTAAGCGCACGTGAATTCTGTTCCATGAACTGGTTGATTTGTCACGCTAAATTAGGTAAAAAGAAATTCTTATAAAATAAAAAAAGGCTTACCTAAAATTGGCAAGCCTTAACCATTTAACCTAAAACTATTCCTATTGAAGACTATTAACATGCAGTGTGAGCGAACTCTTTAAGTTAGCAGCTTTGTTCTTGTGGATAATGTTCTTTTTTGCAAGTTTATCGAGCATAGAACTAACTTTTGGCAACATTTCAGTTGCTGCTGCCTTGTCGGACAAACCCCTTAAACTTTTAATAGCATTACGAGTGGTTTTTGCGTAATACTTATTGTGTACCCTTCTGGCTTCGGTTTGCCTAATTCGCTTAATTGATGACTTATGATTTGCCATGATCAAATTGTATAAAAATGATTGGTAGCCCGTAGGGGAATCGAACCCCTGTTACCAGGATGAAAACCTGGCGTCCTAACCCCTAGACGAACGGGCCAACTGTTTTCAAAACACGCGCTTCATTCCTAAAGCGGGTGCAAAGGTAGCTGAAAATTTTTTTCTGCAAAAAAAAAATGCAAAAAAATCAAAAAAAAATGCAGGTTAAAAAACATAACGAACAGAAAGTCCTGCATTGAACCAAACGCCAGGGCTTTCAATGATGTTTAGTATGGGTAAAATATCGACGCTAATGGAGATAGGTGCCTCTGAGAAAACGTATTCAACTCCTAAAACGCCATCAACTCCAATGTACAGCTCTCCGTCAGTGGCAGATGACCATGGCGTTTTTTTGCCAGATTGTGAGGCGGCGAAATGCCCGCCAATGCCATAGTACCAGTTGAAGTCGGGTAAATCGGGGATGGGTTGGTGGATTTGGTAAAGGCCTGTTACTCCGTAGTAGCCCCAGCCAATGGAGAGAATCCCTTCCATAGCAGTTCGCTTGGTAACAAAGTGCTTTAAAGTTATACCCGAGGGGTAACCGCCACGAAGCCCTACCCCGGTTTTGTAACTTTCCTGTGCCTGTAACGGAAATGAGAGAATAAAAACTATTGCCAATGGCAATACCCTTTTTGCTATTTGAATCATATAAATACTATTTGTTTGTAATGTAAAAACGGGAAGATGAGTAATTATTGTTTATGTATCAAAATCGAGGTCCTCGGTTTCAATGTCTTTTGGGCAAACAATTCTGTAGTATTTGCTCGATGGTGGGTCGTTTTCATCGGTGGAAACCTTGTGGAACCCTAGCTTTTTTAGCGACGCTAAAGCTGCTTCGTTTTCCCGGAATGCCTCAACCAGTACCACTTTAAACATTTTATTCTCTTTTGCCCACTTCAGAATTGCTTCGGTTGCTTCTGTACCAAAACCTTGTTTTCTGAAGTTCTTGTCGATGCTGAAAAAAATCTCAACTTCTCCACTGGTATTTGGGAGGCCGTTGAATGTGAATTGTCCAATGATAGTTTTCGATTTTTTCTCAACAATTATCCAAAGGGTAAAGAAAAGGTAGTCGTTACTATGGTTTTGCCAAATATGCTTGTTCTTTTCAATGTTCTCAATAATCTCTTCGCAGTAATCGTTGGCTAAGCAGCAGTTTGATGGCGATAGGTTATACTGCTCCTCATAATCGGTTCTCGACTTAACAAATAGGTTCAGTTCACTTAGCGACAATGGCTTAATCTCTGTTCTGCTACTTTGAAGAATCATGCCAATTTATGTTTAGGTTAAAACAAGCAATGATGCTAGCTCCCGCAAATTTACTCCAGAAAAATTACCGGAGGTCATAATTAGCAAATTTTTTTGCCTAAAATCGATGCTTTTTAAACAGTCGATTAACTTCTCGGAGTTCGTAAACACTTCTGGCTTGGGGTTTCCAAAGTTGTGCGAAACGGTTTCTGGGCTAATTTCAGGGAGCTTTTTATGCTGAAGTGTTTCTGGGTTGAAGTAAACAATGGGCAAATCGGCACCCTGCAGCTTATCCTTGTATTCGCCTAAGAAATTTGGGTTTAAGCTGCTGAATGTGTGCAGTTCTAGGCACGCAACCAGCTCCCTTTCGGGGTAAGCTTCTCTAAGCGCCTTCACTGTTGCCGAAACCTTTGAGGGTGAGTGCGCAAAGTCGAGAAAAACTTTTGTTTGGCTGTTTTCAGCTAGCAGCTGAAGGCGTTTCGATGCCCCTTTGAAGGTGGCAATGGCCTCATAAAAATCTTTGCTGGATATTCCTAGTTCTTTGCAAACTGCTTGCGCACCGGCAATATTCTGCATGTTATGCGACCCGAAAACTTCAACCGGATGGGAATTCCCATTTTCTTTTAAAATGTATTTACTGTTTTCTACTTTGAAAGGATGGGTTGTATAGGCAACTCTTTTGATATTTTTGGGGGCGTGCTGGCTAACCTGTTCAACTTCCTTGTCGTCGGAGCAGAAAACCAGCGAACCGTGAGGTTCAATGGTGTTTACAAAAATGTTAAACTGTTCGCGGTAAATTTCGAATGTTGGGAATGCGTTTATGTGGTCCCATGCAATTCCCGAAATTAAGGCTATGTGGGGTTTGTAAAGGTGAAACTTCGGGCGCAGGTCAATTGGGGAGGTTAGGTACTCGTCGCCTTCAAAAACGGCAACCTGCGAATCTTCGCTCAACGAAACCATATTCTCAAAACCTTCGAGCTGGGCGCCAACCATGTAGTCGAACTTCGTTCCACAATTTTTTAGAACGTGCATCACCATTGAGGTGATTGTGGTTTTTCCGTGGCTTCCTCCAATAACCACCCTGGTTTTGTTGCGGGTTTGTTCGTAGAGGTATTCAGGGTAAGAAAAGATTTTCAACCCGAGTTCTTCCGCCTTTAAAAGTTCTGGGTTGTCTTTTCGTGCATGCATTCCCAGAACTACAGCATCGAGTTCAGGCGTGATTCTGGCTGGGTTCCAGCCAATGGTTTCGGGTAGAATTCCGTGATTCTTCAACCTGCTGAGCGAGGGCTCAAAAATTTCGTCGTCGGAACCGGTAATGGAGTAACCTTTTATTTTTAGGGCAATTGCTAAGTTGTGCATGGCGCTACCGCCAATGGCTATGAAATGGATTCGCATTATAATTTCGATTTTTCGCAAAGTTACAGCTTCTGAATTATGGATGGTCAACCAATTACCATTATTTTTGTTTGGTAAATAAACGTAAAAACATTCAGCATGAAGATTCAGTCGTTCAATATTGCCAACTTTAAGGTTGATGGTGGGGCCATGTTTGGCGTGGTTCCCAAAGTTTTATGGAACAAGGCGTATCCTGCCGACGAGAACAACTTAATTCCACTTTCGCTGCGCACGTTGGTTGTTGAAACGGGAGGGAGAGTTATTCTTACCGACAACGGTTTTGGCGATAAGCAGAGCGAGAAGTTCTTTAGCCATTTCCATATTTTTGGGGGCGATGGGCTGATTAGTGGGCTTGCGAAAATGGGTTACAAACCTGAGGACATTACGGATGTTATTCTAACTCACCTTCACTACGACCATTGTGGGGGAGGTGTGAAAAGGAATTCCAGCGGGGAGTTTGAGCTCGTTTTTCCGAATGCAAGGTATCATGTTAGTAAAGCCCAGTGGGAATCGGCGCTAAATCCGAATGCTCGTGAGGCCGATTCGTTTCTCGAAGAGAACATGATTCCCATGCGCGATTTGGGTGCGCTTAACCTGATTGAAAAGGAGGGGGGAATAGCACCTGGTGTGGAAATACGGTTCTTTAACGGCCATACCCGTGGGCAAATAGTCCCAATATTTTCATTACCCAGTGGGAAAAAGTTGGTTTTCGCAGCGGACCTTTTCCCGTCAACTGCGCACATTCACTTGGCGTGGAATATGAGCTACGATGTTGAGCCGCTGGTTACCATGCAGGAGAAGGAGGCTTTTCTGAATGAGGCGTTACAGAATGGTTACATTCTCTACTACCAGCACGATTACTTTACAGAGTGTAGCAGCCTTATTCAAACGCCCAAGGGCATTAGGGCGGGAGAAAGAATGACGCTGGATGAAGCGCTTGCAATTTAGCGTTTTACAATACTAAATTCCGAAAAGTATATAGCGTATACGTAATAAGCGGAGCAAAGCTCCAAAAAAAGAATGCTGCCGAAATTGCTGAATCGGAGAGGGCTAACACCTTAATTTTGCCCGGCTTTATTCGGATTAACAGGGAAAAAAAGATTCTTAAAAGAAGTTGGATTGCAAAGAAGAAGAATACTCTAACGCTGTAAGGGTTGATATTTTCGGCATTTGAAAGGTTGCCCCTCACGATTTCTGAAAAACTTTGCGACAACCCTTTGCTTGGAGGAATTATGCCTGTAACTTCGGTTAACAGGGCTGGAATTGGATGGGTGGTTCCAGTAAAAAGAAATGAGTAGAGAAGAACTAAAAGGATTGTAAGAATAAAAAGCCCGTTTACGAAGTGGTAGCTTCGTTCCTTTTGGCCAATGTAATAAAATGCTCCCATAAGGAGGTTTTTATGATTGTTTCAGGAAAAGATTCGCAAATTTGAATCCGTGGTGAACGTCGTACACCATTCGCTCGGGAACTTTAATTGAGACGGTATTTTCTGTGTAAATAATTGTAACCGACATTGCCCCGGTTAAAAAGCGTTCAACGAATTTTACGGGTTGCATCACAATTTTTCCTGGTGTTTCACTAATAGTCCGGTAGCTTCTGCTTTCGAAATAGTTTTTAATAAGCAGGGGATCAACCTCGCCACTATGTTCAACGGTAAGTTGCTTCTGTCGGTACGAGAATGCAATTGACGCCGGGAAAATAAGGGAGTAAAAAACTATAAAGAACCAGTTATTCGCAAAATGCTCAACCAGCGTTTTTTTGCTAGCCGCAAAAATGTAGTAGAAAACCCAGTTGAAGATTATTAGCAGCACCAAAATAACAGTAAAAGATGCAAACCATGTAGCGAATGTTTTTTTTGTGGTTTTGGCTTTGCCAATAATAATTTTCATTGCAACGGGAGTTTGAAAATGGGAAAACAGAGGAACTATTGTTCCTCTGTTGTGTCGGTTTCAGCGGTTGATACCTGTACGCTTTTGGCAACCTTTTTTGCTGCCTTGGCAGCTGCTTCGCCCGCTCTGCGGGCAGTTTCCTTGTCGCGAAGCTCCTTGTTAACGTTCTCCATGTCATCCTCAATTTTGTCCATCTCCAGTTCCAGCTCGCGGAGGGCTTCCTCAAGGCTGTCGCCAATGGCTTCGGTGTCAATGTCGTCGCCCATTTCTTCCTCGAAAGCCTTCTGGAACTCTTTGCCAAAGAGTTCGAATTTACCAGAATCCTTAATGGCTTCATTGGCAATTATCGATGCTCCGCTGAAAACAATTAGCCAAACCGCTGCAAGTAGAACGGCAATAATTGATATGATAAGGGATGCTATTCCAAGGCCACGAGCCCCGTTCCCTCTCGATGCCTGAACAATAGAAATTATGCTGAAAACTATGGCAAGTATCCCGGGTAGCAGGGCCACTATGCCAACGCAGGGAATGAATGCAACTATTAGCGAAATAATTGCCAGCACTATGCCGATAATTCCCATTACTTGTCCTTCGGTCGATGTTTTTTCAGGTTCCATTTTTGTAAGCTTTAATGTTTTATGAAATGACGAATTTTAAACCTCATCTGCTGCATTACTTCTGTTGTATTTCCCATTAAGGATGTCAAGCATATCCTTTTCGAGGCTATGGATTGGGGTTTCAACAATTCTTCCAATTTCCACCCCTTCGAGCA
>DAOSWM010000042.1:11611-28457 GCA_035380045.1 Tenuifilaceae bacterium
ATAAAGCTAGCATATAAAAATTAATAGTTTGTAAATTTGCACAACCATTTAAAAAACAAAATTACACGTTATGGCAGAAAACACTAACGATTCAAAGTTATTCTCCGAATTCCCTCCGGTAACAACCCGTGAGTGGGAGGAGGTGATACAGAAGGATCTGAAGGGCGCCGATTACGACAAGAAGTTGGTATGGAAAACGCTTGAGGGGTTCAGCGTTAGGCCATACTACCGCGCCGAGGATCTGGAAAATTTACAGAATATAAATGTACTCCCTGCCGATTTTCCTTTCATCAGGGGTAACCAAACAGTTTCCAACGAGTGGCTTGTGAGGCAGGATTTCGATACAACCAATGCCAAGCAGGCAAATGCCAAGGCTCTCGATGCTTTGGCAAAGGGTGCCACAGCTATTGGTTTCGAAACTTGTGCCGATTGTGAACCCTCTGCCGACGGCATAGGGACAATTCTAAACGGAATTGATATAACACTGAACGAAGTGAACTTCGTATCGGGTTGCAACTCGCGCAAAATATTACCAGTACTGGTTAAACTCTTAAAAGAAAAGGGTGTTGATTTTGCTACAGCTAAGGGTTCCTTCGATTACAGCCCGCTTGCAGCCTACTCGCTCAAGGGTAAGTTCTGCGTCGATTTGGCTACAGCCAAAGCTAGAGTGAAAGAAGTTTTCGATGCAGGTGCTGAACTACAATCGTTCAGGTTATTTGCTGTACGTGGCGATATTTTCCGCAACAGCGGTGCATCGTTGGTGCAGGAGTTAGCATTCTCCCTGGCCATGGGCGCTGAGTACATGACATGGCTTACCTCACAGGGGGTTTCACCAAGCCAAGCAGCAGCAAAAATTAAATTCACCTTTGCAATTGGCTCCAGCTACTTCATGGAGATTGCAAAAATCCGTGCGGCACGTATGTTATGGGCAAAAATTGTTGAAGCCTACTTACCAAACGATATTGAAAGCACAAAGATGTGTATTCATGCCGTTACCAGCGATTGGAATAAAACTATCTACGATCCCTACGTTAACATGCTGAGAACTACCACCGAGGCCATGTCGGGCGTTTTGGGAGGTGTTCATAGTTTCACAGTGCAGCCCTTCGATAAATCTTTTCAGGAACCAACAGTTTTCTCGGAGCGCATTGCCCGTAACCAGCAGCTTATACTGAAGGAGGAAGCATACCTCGATAAGGTTGTTGACCCATCGGCAGGCAGCTACTACATTGAAAACTTAACAGCCTCCATTATTCAAAACGCATGGGAGTTGTTTGTAAAGGTTGATGATTTAGGTGGCTATACCGAAGCGTTTACGAAGGGTTTTATTCAGGCTCAAATTAAGGAGTTAGCTCTGAAACGTGAGGCGAATATTGCCACCCGTCGGGAAACCATTTTGGGCACCAACCAGTTTCCAAATTTTGGCGAAGTGGCTGATGTTAAGAAAATTCCTGCAGACAGAATTGAGCGGAAGATTGATGCGAAGCAAAATGGAATGGTTTGTGAACCCTTAGTTCCATTCCGCGGATCGCAGGCATTCGAGCAGCTTCGTTACAGAACCGATGCTAGCGGCAGTAGACCAAAAGTATTCATGCTGGCTCTTGGGAACCTGGCTTTCCGTAGGGCACGCGCTCAGTTTAGCTGTAACTTCTTTGCATGCGCCGGATTTGAGGTGATTGATAACATCGGGTTTAAGTCTGTTGCCGAAGGCGTTAAGGCTGCTCTCGATGCAAAGTCCGACATTATAGTAATCTGCTCATCCGATGAGGAGTATGAAACCATGGCGCCTGAGGCTTTTGAGATGATTGGTACCAAATCCATATTTGTTGTGGCGGGAGAACCTGCCTCAAAACCTGCTCTCGAAGCCAAAGGAATAATGAATTACATCAGCGTGAAGAGCAACGTGCTTGAAACGTTGAAGGAGTATCAACGCCTGCTAAAATTATAAGCTATGAAACCAGATTTCAAAAAAATTAAAATAAACCAGGAACACTGCAGCGATCACAAGCATGGCGGTAACGGTGTATTCTTTACACCCGAACAGATTGCAGTTAAACCGGTGTATAGCGCCGATGACCTGGCCAACATGGAGCACCTAAACTATGCAGCAGGAATTCCTCCTTTCCTCCGTGGCCCTTACAGTACAATGTACGTAATGAAACCATGGACAGTTCGCCAGTACGCTGGGTTTTCAACTGCCGAGGAATCAAATGCATTCTACCGCCGTAACCTGGCCGCTGGCCAGAAAGGGTTATCCGTTGCTTTCGACCTGGCAACCCATCGTGGTTACGATAGCGACCATCCCCGTGTTGTAGGCGATGTGGGGAAAGCCGGCGTTGCCATCGACAGCGTTGAGGATATGAAGGTGCTGTTCGACGGAATTCCCCTTGATAAGATGTCGGTTTCCATGACCATGAACGGCGCAGTTCTTCCGGTTATGGCATTTTACATTGTGGCCGCAATGGAGCAGGGGGCAACCCTCGACCAGCTGGCTGGAACCATTCAGAACGATATTCTGAAGGAATTCATGGTGCGGAACACATATATTTACCCACCTGAATTTTCGATGAAAATAATCGCCGATATCTTTCAATACACGGCCAAGAACATGCCAAAGTTCAACAGCATTTCCATTTCGGGTTACCACATGCAGGAAGCTGGGGCTACCGCCGATATTGAGCTGGCCTACACGCTTGCCGATGGTTTGGAGTATTTGAGAACGGGCGTTAACTCAGGGCTCGATATCGATGCGTTTGCGCCTCGTTTGTCCTTCTTCTGGGCAATTGGCATGAACCATTTCATGGAGATAGCAAAAATGCGCGCAGCGCGTTTGCTTTGGGCAAAAATTGTGAGCCAATTCAACCCAAAGAATCCCAAATCATTAGCGCTAAGGACGCATAGCCAGACCTCGGGCTGGAGCCTAACCGAGCAGGATCCATTCAATAACGTTGCACGAACCTGCATTGAAGCCATGGCTGCAGCACTGGGACATACCCAAAGTTTGCATACAAATGCTTTGGATGAGGCAATTGCTCTGCCAACCGATTTCTCGGCACGTATTGCTAGGAATACTCAGATTTATCTTCAGGAAGAAACACATATTTGTAAAGCGGTTGATCCCTGGGCTGGTTCGTACTACGTTGAGAAACTTACCCATGAAATTGCCCATAAGGCTTGGGCGTTGATTCAGGAAGTTGAGGAGCTGGGTGGAATGGCTAAGGCCATTGAAACAGGGTTGCCAAAAATGCGTATTGAGGAGGCAGCCGCTAGAAAACAGGCTCGAATCGATTCAGGGAAAGATATTATTGTTGGCCTTAACAAGTACCGCCTTGAGAAGGAGGATCCCATTGAGATTCTTGATGTTGACAATACCGCTGTTCGTGAAAGCCAGTTAAAGCGTTTGCAGAAGCTTCGGGCTGAGCGTAATGAGGGGGATGTGAAGAAAGCGCTAGAGGCGATTACACGCTGTGCTGAAACCGGCGAAGGGAATCTGCTCGAGCTTTCTGTTGAGGCAGCAAAGTTGAGGGCAACGCTGGGGGAAATTTCCGATGCCTGCGAAAAGGTTTCGGGACGTTACAAAGCGGTAATACGCTCCATTTCAGGAATATATTCAGCAGAATCAATGGATGATAAGAACTTTAAGGAAGCACGCGAACTCTGCGACAGGTTCGCTAAGTTAGAGGGTCGTCAGCCTCGCATAATGATTGCCAAAATGGGACAGGATGGTCACGACCGGGGTGCAAAGGTTGTTGCCACAGGTTACGCCGACATAGGATTCGATGTTGATATCGGACCGCTATTCCAAACACCTGCCGAAGCGGCAAAGCAAGCAGTGGAGAACGATGTTCATGTGCTGGGAGTTTCCAGCCTAGCTGCTGGACACAAAACCCTTGTACCTCAAGTTATTGATGAATTGAAAAAGCTTGGTCGCGACGACATTATGGTAATTTGTGGCGGTGTAATTCCCGCTCAGGATTATCAGTATCTTTATGATCAAGGGGTTGCTGCAATTTTTGGCCCTGGATCATCGGTTTCCCTTGCAGGAAAACAAATTCTAGAAATTTTATTGAAAAGGCACGAGTAGCTTTTTCTTATTAACTAAGCAAGGCCACTGGGAGTTTAAACACCTGGTGGCCTTGCTTTTTTATTTAAAAAAGTTTGATTGTATTATTAAAATTTTACCTTTGTTAGACAATAGAGTAATTCTGTTTGAACAAGTTGCACTAAATGTAACCCCTGCAAAGATATGTTCGATTATAAAAGCGATGTTGATCAAAAACTAATCAATCGAAGAGAAATTGTTTTTATCATTCTTGTTGGCTTTTTCCTTGGTACTTTGGCAATGCTTAATATACTTGGAATTTCAAGGTCAATTCATTTTACAATTAAACTATTTTCCCTTGAAATACCTGTAATGCTTTTTATAGGAATTCTTCCATACCCAATTACCTTTTTATGTACCGATTTCATTAGCGAGCTGTACGGCAAGCACAGGGCGAATGTAGTAGTATGGACAGGGTTGCTGCTTAATATTTGGGTGCTTTTTATTCTTTGGATTGGAGGAGTTTTACCGCCAGTACCAGATTTTCTGCCCGAAACAGGTTTGCCCCAGCCTACTGATCCCAGCCATTCTTTCTTCCACATTCGAAAGTTAACGTTTGGAGCCACCATTGCATCAATGCTAGCCTACTTAACAGCGCAGTTTGTTGATGTTCATGTATTCCATTTTTTTAAGAGGTTGACTAAGGGGAAGCATCTCTGGCTAAGGAATAATGCATCAACATTAACCAGCCAAATGGTAGATACTGTATCGGTAGTGCTAATAACCTACTACTACGCAAAGGCCATTCAAATTCCTGATGGCAGGGGAGTGCTTGAAACCCTTATGATTTTTATTTTTTCAAGCTACATATTTAAAATGCTTGCGGCATTGCTCGATACGGTTCCTTTTTACTTCGGGGTGAAGTTCTTTTCGCGTTACCTTCAGATAAACCCGAACGAAGAATTTGCTGATGAAAAGGGAGAAAAATACAAGTAGTAATTTGTGTTGAATAGCTGAATTTGATTAAATTAGTAGATTAAACTTTTGTAAACTGTGGCACTACACGAATCGTTGAATTTACGGCAGGAGGAAGTTTTCCCTGTATCGTTGCTTGTTTTGCAATCGGTGTTTCTGGGTTTCTTTCTTGGAGCATTCGATGTGGGTGCAAATACATTGTTTCTCAATAATTTCGATCAGAGCATGATTCCGAAAGCCATTGTTATTTCTGGAATAACAGGAATTGTGTTAACCTCTGTTTACTCATTCTTCCAAAATAGGTTGAGGTTTTCAACCCTTGCGCAGGTTAACCTGTTTTTTGTGTTTTTTATAACATTCCTTCTGAGGGCAGGCTACTATATTTCCGATACCAAATGGTTGGCTTTCGCCCTTTTTGTTTTAATGGGCCCGCTTAATATTGTTGCTCTTGTTGGTTTTTGGGGAACAGCAGGAAGAATATTTGACATACGGCAAGGGAAGCGAATTTTTGGTTTTGTTGATACCGGGCAGGTTATTGGAGTTATCATTAGCTCCCTTTCCATTCCTTTCCTTGTAACCATTGGCTTTAAAACAAAAAACTTATTATACATTAGTGCAATAAGTATGTTTCTGGCGTTTGTTTTTCAGGTAATAATCAGCGCAAAATTCCCGAAACAACTAAAAATTAAAGCTGCCAAAGCTGCAAAAAAGAGCACCTTTGCTGACACCTTGCGAATCCCTTATGTTCGTACAATTGCAACCTTCGTGGTGCTCTCCATGTTAGTGGCTTTTTTCGTTCATTACCTTTTCTTGGCGGTTGCCAGCCAAAGGTTCGATAACCCCGACGAGCTGGCGAAGTACTTTGGTGGACTTATGGGAACCCTAACGGTTGTAAGTGTGCTAATAAAAACATTCGTTTACGGTTCGCTAATGAAAACCTACGGCCTAAGGGTTAGCCTCTTGGTTTCCCCGGTTATTATGACCATCGTTACTGTGAGCGCAGCGATTATTGGTAGTTTTTTTGGTTACACTCTAGAATCGGCATCCTTCACATTCTTTTTCCTACTTATCTCCCTCAGTAAATTTTTCCAAAAAGCCCTAAAGGATTCCATTGAAAGTCCAGTGCTAAAACTTATCTATCAATCACTCTCCCCTTCGATTCGTCACGAGGTTCAGGCTCGGGTTGACGGCACTATTAACGAAATGGCGGCGCTTGCTTCGGGAGTGGTTCTTACAGTGATGGGGCTGTTCAGTTTCATTGGTTTAATTCACTACGTGTACTTCCTCCTTGGGTTTATTGCTATTTGGTTCTATATTTCACTCAAACTATTTCAAGGCTACCGGAAAACACTTAAACAAACCCTTGACTCTGCCTCTGAGAAAGAGATTCAACATGATGCGACAGTTGGCTGGATTGAGAACTTTTCAGGGTTGAGCATTCCTAAACAGCTTGAACTTATAAGCTTTTCGAGACCCTGGTTACTCCCTGATTTTTTGGGAGATAAGTTGAGGGTTGCAAGTAGCCAGGAACTTGAAATTTTGTGCGAATACATAGTAAAATACTCAGCAGTTAAAACAATCCCTTTCCTCGTTGAGCAAAAGGAACGTACATCGAGTGAAGAAACAGTTGGTATTTACGATAAAACAATTCTTGAACTTAAAGGTATAGTGGAGAATGCAGAAGATGAGGCAGTGGTGAACAGCTTGTTGGCATCAAAGGATTATCTTGAAAGGATTCAGGCTGCAAAACTTCTGGGGCAAACCACAAAAACTGCCGAAAAACTTAAACTCACCTTCCTTCTACGCGACCTGGTTCCTCAGGTTAAGAAGCAGGCAATATGGGCTTCCCGAGCAACCCACTCCAAAGAAATAATCAGTTTCTTAATTGATTTTTTAGATAAAGACGATTATGCCCCCATGGCCCATGGAGCCCTCATAGGTTCAGGTGAAATTGGTTTAGAAATGTTACTATTGGCATTCAACCGCACCGGCGTGTCCGATCAGTTTAGGAAGCGTATTATTAGAATAATCCCTGAAACAGGGAGCGCCATTGCCGCTAACGTTCTTTTTGGGAAACTCGATATTAAATCGAACCTGAAAACAGAAGTCCTCAACGGGCTGCTAAAACTCGATTTTGTTGCCGATGACAGGGAAGAGGTGGCCTTGCATCAGCTGCTTGTTGAACAAGCAGGAATCTGCGCTTGGAATCTTAATGCCCTCCATCACTGTCCACCGGAAAGCAAAGCCCCTAATCTCAAATCAGAGTTAGAGCATGAGTTTAGTGTGAGCAGGCATAACCTTTTCCAGCTTCTTAAGCTACAATACGATAAAAGTTCAATCGAGGCTGTTATTGAGAACCTTGAGGTTGGTACCGGTGAAAGCATCTCGTTTGCCATTGAGCTGCTCGATACGTTTATTGTTGAAGATTTAAAACCATATATCTTCCCAATACTTGAGGATACTACCCTCGCAAATAAAATATGGGCTTTGCAAAGTTACTTCCCATTAAGAGAATACACTGTGGAAGAATTGCTCAACGCAATAATAAATCGAAACGAGAACCTTATGGGCAAGCAGGCAAAAATATATGCCATGAATGCTCACCGAAATATTGAACAGTTAAGCGTAACCACCGATTTAACAGCACAACTTTTTAACACCGATAAGGTACTTCGACAAATTTCTGCCAATTTAATTCAGCGTATTGATCAGCAGAAATACATTTCAACTAAGAAGCGGCTTAACGATAGGTTAAGAGTTGAACTTGACAGAAACATTGAAATGGCAGAAGCCACAAAAGTTAATATTATTGAACGGTTAGCCTTTTTTACCAATTTACCATACTGTGAGGTACATGCAGCCCCACTTTTTTGGCTTTACAACTCCACACCCCTTCTGGTTTCAGAAACAGATATTCTATCACTTGGAATTTTTCGTAATAAAGCCTTTGTGATTCTTGTACAGAAGGGTTCGCTTACGTTAAAAAAACATTCAGGAGAAACAGTTATTAGCACAGGAGAAATAATTATTACAAATGATTTGATTACAGGAAATGACTCCCTTTATGCTGTTGAAAATACAGTTATTCATTATGTAGAATACAGCAAGTATGTTGCGGAAGTTTATAACAATGAGTATTTGATTGATTACTTAAAATAACGAAACTGATAATGAGAAAATACCTTAATATTTTTTCTTACATGAAACAGACTTCAATTTTTCGGCAGCTAATTTTTAACGTGGTTATTCCGGTGGTAATAGCCCTCCTGCTGCTTGGGGTATACAATTTTAGAAGCACCAGAATAATGCTTCACGAGAACAGGGAAACCAGAAACTTTCTGCTTTCCGACGAGCTAATTCAGGTGCTGAAATTTCAGGATATTACACTTCAAATGATTGAAGAGAAGCTAAATGATGAGCTTGAAGCGGTTAGTAACGAGATAGTTGTAAAGTACCTCCTGTCCGATGAGCAGATGAATGAAACCAACCTTAAAGAGTTAAGGTTGAAACTCGGGCTCGATTCAACTTTGTATGATATTTATATAATTGATACAAACGGAGTTGTAGTAAATACAACTTTCGATAAGGATATGGGATTAAACTTCTTCAGCTTCGGAATGGAGCATGAGATGCACATTCGTCATATATTTGAAAATGGTGAGTACGTTAGCGAGCGCTTCACCATTGAATCGAGCACAAGAAGGCTGAAAAAATACACCTATCAAACCACACTAAATGGAAACTATATAGTAGAACTTGGTGTGTACTCGCCGGCTGCCGACGAGGTAATTAATATCATTAAGAGCATGCTCGACGAGTCGAGCAAAAAGCACAGCACAATAGTATCAGCTGAGCTGTTCATGAATGCCGACGACCCCTTCTCGCTCACAAAACTCGATGCCCTTGAGGAGAACGAGAAGGAATTCCTTAAGCAACGCTTCGTTTCCCGCGACAGCGTAACCGTTGAGAAGAAGCTAGATAAAAGGTACTTCTCGTTTCAGTACATTTACTCCGAATCGAACGATTCGAACCTCTACAAGGGTTCCGTAATACGTATTGTGTCCGACACAACCGATGAAATAAGGGCTGAACTTTTCAGAATGGTGGTCTTTATAATAGTTTTCATTGTTATTTTAATGCTAATAATCCTGCTCATTTACCGCAAAACAAGAGTTATTACAAACCCCATAAAGAAGCTGGTAGATCATGTGAACCGCATTTCAAACGGAAACCTGAGTGAACGAGCTGAAGTAACAGGAAGCACAGAGATAGTAACTCTTTCAATGAGGTTCAATAAGATGATTGCTGAGCTGGAGGAACTTTACAACGATTTGGAGCAGAAAGTGAAGGATAGAACAGCAGAAGTTGTTGCCCAAAAGGAAGAACTTCAGGCTCAGCGCGACCTGTTGGCAGAGCAGCAAAAGCATATTATGGATAGTATCCAGTACTCTAAACGACTTCAGAACGCAATTTTACCGACAAATGATTTTGTTCACGAGCTTTTCCCCGAATCGTTCATACTTTACCTGCCGAAGGACATAATTAGCGGAGATTTTTACTGGTTCCACCGCCATGATGAGAAGCGATACTTCTCCGCAATTGACTGTACCGGCCATGGAGTGCCCGGTGCGCTGGTTTCCATGGTGGGGCAAAACTGGCTCAACTACGCAGTAAAAGATCTACAGTTAGAAAAACCTTCCGATATTCTTGATGCGCTCAACGATGGCGTTATGTCAACCTTCAAGGAACGAGATGATGAAACTTCAGTCAAGGACGGAATGGATATTGCGTTGTGCTGCGTGAACTATCAGAGCATGGAACTTGAATTTGCGGGAGCATACAACCCCGTACTTATTGTTCGTAACGGGGAGGCTAACCAGATTAAAGGCGATAAGTTTCCGGTTGGTGCATTCTTTAAAGGAATACGAGGGAAGTTTAAAAACCACTCTTTGGAAGTGCAGAAAGGTGATGTGGTTTACGTGTTCTCCGATGGTTTTGCCGATCAGTTTGGTGGCCCCGATAACTTCAAGTTCCTAACAAAACGATTCAGGGAGTTGCTGGTGCAGATCCATCAGAAACCCATGGATGAGCAACAACAAATACTTCATCAAACTATAAACGATTGGATGAATGGGCAGGAACAGCTTGATGATATTACCGTTATTGGAATAAAGATTTAGTAAAAAATAACTGGGATATGAATATTCTGATTTGGTATAACGAGAAGAATCAACAATCGGCAGAATTTGCTGAAGAATTTCAGGCAGATTTAAGTAAATGCCTGAATCGTTTCCATTCTGCTTTTACAATTATGGTAAACGCCGAATCAGAAAATGCGGATTTTAGGCTGATTGTTTTCGATGCTTCCGATTCCAACGATGAACTTTTTATACAATCGCTTAAACACTTTCTTGCTGATGACAAAAGTTTTATTGTAAGCGTTAGCCCATTCAACTCATTGGGGTTTGATGCTAGCAAATTGCGACAACCCTACCTTTTTTGGGATAAGCAGTACGAAACTGGAGAGTACCGACTATTCCGAAATAACAGCGAGTTGGTAGCAAACTACTGGGAGAAGGTTACCGACATGGCGGTTGACATTCAGGAATCGCAACTTTTTGATAGCAGGATTACTGATAAGAAGCACGTTTTCTTATCGCAGGACGATGTGAGCCATAATGCCGACAGAGAGAATTTAGCCCGTGACCTGAAGGATTTAGGGTTCGAAGTACTTCCCGATAAGCCTTTTAGTAGCAATTTCGACGAGTGTACCCGTCAAATTGAGGAAGCGTTGCCAAAGTCGCAGGTAGTGATACATATAATTCCTCCCATTTACAATGTCCATTTTCCCGAACATCATTTATCGATCAGCGAGCATCAATGTAACGTTTCAGCAAGTTTCCTGAAGAGCAAATCAAGCGAGGTAATTCGAATTATCTGGATATCGTCTGCTTACGATATTACCGATGAAGAGAACCAGGTTTTTATCGAAAAAATTCAGCGCGACACCGAACAAACTCACGGAACAACCATCCTTAAGTCATCAATAGAGGAGCTGAAAAAGCTATACAGGCACATGCTGGAGTATGGAGCAACCCATATTGATAAGCAAACCGAACCGGCTGATGTTTACTTCATTTCCGATTCCATAAACGGAGAGGCCCAGATGATTACTGAAAAGTTGAATGTTGATAGCCGTAAGGTAGCAACAAATTTTAGCGGGATAAGTTACAACCAGCACCTGAATTTTCTTGCCAGTGCAAGCGTGGCTATTCTCCACTACTCTTCACCAAACGAGCAGTGGCTTCGGTCGAAGGTTAACGATATTCTTAAATCGAAAGGGCTGGATTCGGCGAAACCATTTGATAAGGTGATACTCGTTGATAGTAGCGGAGGTGCCGATAAAGAGCAGTTTACTGAATACTTTACGAACGTTTTCAATGATTTAGCGGAGCTAAAAATTAACTAATTCGATAACCCTAAAATCACTATAGCCTATGGATTCAACATCCGGGCAAAATACAACAGCAACCAGGCTGCAGAACCCATTCCCGGGTTTACGCCCGTTTCACCCGAAGGAAGCACACCTGTTTTTTGGCCGTGAGGGCCAAAGCGATGAGATTCTTCGAAACCTATCCGGAAATAAGTTCTCTGCAATTCTGGGTGCTTCCGGTTCCGGAAAGTCGTCGTTAATATACTGTGGCTTGCTTCCCATACTTTACGGAGGATTCCTACATAATGGCCGTTCAAAATGGCGTATCGCCATATCACGTCCGGGTTCAAGCCCAATTCAGAACCTTGCTCAGTCAATTGCTGATGCTTTTGCGAAATCGAAAGATCAGAAGGATATTGATGCCGATGCGTTCATAAATCAGGCGGTTCTTCGCCGTTCTTCCGATGGGATTTCCAACGTACTGAACCAGTATGGCGTTGCCAACGATGAGAATATCCTGATTCTGGTTGACCAGTTCGAGGAGCTGTTTCGCTACCAGTACTCAGGCAAGGAGGCCGATGCACTCGATAAGGTTGACCACTTTATTAACCTACTTGTAAATATCGTGAAGCAGCAGGAGTTACCTGTTTACGTTGTAATTACCATGCGTTCCGATTTCATCGGCGACTGTTCCCCGTTCCAGCAGTTTACACGGCTCATTAACGATAGCCACTACCTTATTCCCCGCATGACCCGCGACGATTTTCGCAAGGCAATTACCGGGCCGGTAGCAGTGGGAGGTGGAAAAATATCCGAGCAGCTGGTTCAGCTGCTGCTGAACGAAATGGGAAACAATCCCGATCACCTTCCCATTCTCCAGCATGCCCTCATGCGAACCTGGGACTACTGGATAAACCATGGCGATACCAACCACCCAATGGGAATTGTTGAGTACGAAGCTATTGGTAGGTTAGAGCGAGCGCTCTCGAATCACGCAAATGAGGCATACGATGAACTTTCTGTTGAGCAGAAAAGGGTGTGCGAGGTTGTGTTCAAGTCGTTAACCGAGAAAGGAGCCGATAACAGAGGAATTCGGAGGCCTACAAGCGTAAAAGAGCTGGCGGCTATTGCCGAGAGTAACTCTCAGGAAGTAATAAACGTGGCGGAGGTATTCAGAATGAGGGGAAGGACCTTTCTAACCCCCGCTCCACATATTTTACTTAATGAGGATTCGCTCATTGATATCTCACACGAGAGTTTAATGCGTGTGTGGGATAAGCTCAAGGTTTGGGTTGACGATGAATCGTCGGCAGTAAAAATGTACCTCCGTTTGGCCGAATCGGCCGATATGTACAGCGAGGGAAAAACCAGCCTTTGGGGGCCACCCGACTTGCAGCTGGCAATTAACTGGCGCGAGAAACAGAATCCGAATTTGGCATGGGCGGTTCGTTACCACCCCGCTTTTGAACGAACCATGGTTTACCTTCGCACCAGCGAGGAGGAGTACATTGCCGAGGAGGAGAATAAAATCAGGCTACAGAAAAGAGCCATTCGCCGTTCGCGCATAGTGGCGTTGGTACTTGGAACCGCCGGTTTAATTGCAATTGGACTTGGAATCCTCGCATTAATTCAACGGCAGGATGCGCTAAAGGCTCAGAACGAAGCGGTTGCTGCACAAAAGGATGCCATTAAGCAGAAAGAGGAAGCTGATGTGCAACGTAACATTGCTCAGGATAAAGAGAAGGAAGCCCTAGAGCAGAAAGAGTTAGCTAATAAGAACTTCAAGGAGGCTGAGGTTGCAAGGCAAAATGCACTCCGAAATCTTAACGAAGCAGATAGACAGAGAAAGATTGCAACTCAAAAATCGATAGAAGCGCAGGAACAGCAGAAAAAAGCTGAAGAAAATGCACAGCGAGCTCTTGAAGAGCAGAAACGTGCAGAGCAGGCTAGCTTAGAAGCAGAGCGACGTAGAATGCTTTCCATCGCCCAATCAATGGCTGTAAAAAGTCAACAGCTTAGAGTTGATACAGTTTTAAAAGGGTTGCTTGCCTACCAGGGATTCGTATTCAACACAGAATACGAAGGAACTCCTTACAACCCTGATGTTTATAAAGCACTCTACGCAAGTGTTCGTTACTTCAAAGGGAGCGATTTTAATGTTTACAAAGGACATAGCAGCTTGGTTCGTACATTCCTATTCCAGAATGGAACGTTGCTTTCTTCGGGGAGTGATGGTAAACTTTTGCAATGGAATTTGGAAACGAAACAGAATGATACTGTTATGACCAATTTACAAATTGTGAAGAAAATTATTGACTTGGAAGGGGGAATTGTTGGGATTTCAAACAACGGTTTCTTTGAGTTTTCTCTTGAAAATAAAAACCTTAAAGAACATAGCTTATCCCCGCTTGATATTAAAGATTTTTTTATCACCGAGGAGGGAAGGTTCATCATGGTTTTCAACCAATCAATATCTATAGCTGATTCATACACCCAAAACGGAAGTGAGATTTATAAAAGTGACGTTAGAATTAATACAACGAGATATAGCAAGAACTTAAAAACGCTTTTTGTTGCCCTAAACGATGGGAAAATAATAAAAATTTCAAACCCTGGCTCTGATAATATGGAGGTAAAGCAGCTTGCAAATATCCCTGAGAGTAATTGGGGTGAAATTGCATATTTTCACGAACGAAACCTTCTTGCTGCAGGTTTTGGAAACTTCCAGGGAGCCGTGTACTTGTGGAACATGAAAACAGGAGAGCAGGTTAATGTTCTACGCGGACACAACGCAAAAATCACCGGAATTAGTTTCTCTTCCGACGGGAAGTATATGGCTACTGCCAGCTACGATGGTTCTGTGCGTCTTTGGCATGTCGATGACTTAAATACCCTGCCAATTGTTTTTGATGAGCACACATCGTGGGTAACCTCCGTAGCGTTCACCCCCGATAACAAGTATATTATCAGCGGAGAGAAAGATGGGGATATCAGAAAGTTCCCGGTTGATGTGAACTTCCTAATTGAGGATTATTGCCAGTACCTTACCAGAGCTTTAACAAGGGAAGAGTGGAACAACTATGTGGGCGAGGATATTGAGTATAAACCAAAATCCTGTAAATAGAACAGGAGATTGCTTTGAAGTAAATATTACAAAAATGACATACAGAATAAAGCAAATATTGTTGGGAACTTCATTGCTGCTTCTTGTATTTGGGCTTAAGGCTCAAAGTGACTGTTCGGAGCAGCTACGATTAGCTCAGAGTAGGTACGATGCAGGTTTGCTCGATGAAATACCGGGGATTCTCGAATCGTGTATGGCTAAGGGATTTACCAACGAGGAAAAGATTACTGCATACAAGTTGCTAATCCAAACTTACCTTTTCAGCGATATGCCCGAGATGGCCGATAAGGTTATGATGAATTTCCTGCGTGAATTCCCTTCGCAAACTACATCAACGAACGATACACAGGAGTTTGTAAACCTTTTTAAGACATACAGAACCGACCCGATAATGAAAATTGAAGCGAGTGTGGGGGGGATTTTAACTTTACCTTTTGTTAAGGAATTTTACGGGTTGGAAGATTTAAACAAGGTTTACCCTGAGTATTCATCAGGTGGATGGTTCGGTGCAGAGGTGAACTACATTGATAATCTTTTTGGTGATTTTGATGGTAGTTTTGGCCTTTCGTTTTCGTACATGCAGGTTGGCTACTGGAATATTCCTTTCGAATTTACAGAAGTGTCGGCTACTTACAATAATATTTATTTTGGAGTTCCTTTAGCCTTGCGATACAATAAAAGGCTTTTAGGAATAGATTTCTTTGCAAAGGGAGGGTTTGAGCCTGTTTACTTGCTCTCCTCAAATATCGCTTTTACAAGAACAAGGGTTGGAGCTACAGATGATATTACCGGAACAGAAAGTGTTATCGATTTACAACGAAAATTCGATATCAGACCAATGCTTGCAGTTGGTGCGAATGTTAAAATTGGGAATTTTAAATTATTAATAACATCTGGAGTTAAGTTTGGAACCATAATGCCAACCGAAAGTAGTACCCGGTACAAAGGGTTGAATGAGGAAATGTATCAGAAATACTACTTTATTATGGATGATTATTTTATTAATCAGGCATTTATTAATTTTTCGTACGTTTTCTCAATATATAACCCAAAGAAAATTCGCTAACAATGAAAAGAATTTGGTTAGTCATAATAGTAGTAGCAGCGTTATCATCGTGCGAGAAAAAAATATCTGAGTTTCAGTCGTCAAACTTTATAAAGTTTTTTGGTTCAGGCTCTTTGTCGAATGGATTCGATGTTAAAGAGCTACCAAATGGATATTTAGCGGTTGGGTTTGATAACACATCCGATTTGGATAACCAATTTTTAGTGGTTAGAACCGATAAAGCAGGCAATACAATCTGGCAAAAAAGTTATGGAACAGATTTTGCCGATGAGGCATATACGGTTCATGTTGATGGAGATAACTACTATGTGGGTGGCACAACAACTGACGATGATGGAATAGTAAGTTCCCATATTTTACATCTTAACTCACAGGGCGACTCATTGGGTTGCCTAGCCATATCTGGTGAAAATTATTCTTTGAAATTGAATAATTTCTGTGTTTCCGAGTCATCAATTGTGGTTGTTGGTGAAACCAATGAAAACTCGGCCATCCAATCCGATTACTTTATATCAAAGTACTCGTTCGAAGGAGCTCCTCAATGGCAAAAAGATGGTGTTTACGGAGCAGAGGGGAGTAGCCAGTCCTTCAAAAAAGTATTTGTTGATGGTGATAGGATTGTGGCCGTTGGAACAAATAATGGATGGATAGGAAGTACCTTAACCCACATTTCAATTACCCCATTCAACCTTACAACTGGTGCACCCTTGTTCTTTTTTAATATGGAAACAACAGTTAGTCAGCAATTTGGCGATGCAATACTTCTAGGTGAAGGAGATATTGTGATTGCCTACAACCAGCTTGTTCAGGGTAAGTACGAGGCAAGATTAATTAGAATTTCGTTATCCGATTACTCAACTGTTTGGCATGTTGAATCAGGGATTCCCTGTCAGGCAAAATCGTTAACTCTTGCCACTGATGGCACAATTATTTTAAGTGGTGAGCGCGATGAGTTAATCTATATATTCAAATTTGATGATTCAGGAAACATAACCCTCTCAAGTCCAAGCGAAGAAACGGATGTGCTGCTAGGTAGCGTTGAAGCAGTAGTTTCCACATCGGATAATGGACTTGTTATTGTCGGTACCACTGCACCCGATTACGGAACCATGATGCAGCTGATTAAAACTGATTCTGAGCTATACCTTTTTAAACCTTAAGTTGTAAAGCCATGAGAACGAAGAGATTTTTAACCCTGTTGATTTT
>DAOSWM010000043.1:0-18422 GCA_035380045.1 Tenuifilaceae bacterium
TTATTACAAAATAAAAAATGAGGGTGTATCAAAAGTTCACTGTGTGACTAAAAAAAGGACTCTGTGAAACATATAATGTATTATACCACAGTGTGTCACAATGGGAGCACAGTGTTCCACAGAGTAGTAAATCTAATCCTTTTTAACTTTTGAGACACCCTCATTTCATAACTATTCTAGGAACTATACTTCAAGGGTACGTATGGTTTGTGCTAGCTGTTCAATATCAAGGCTAGTAAAATCGATGGTGATTTTAGCCTTTTCATAGTATTTTTTTCGCTCTTCGAGCACCCGAATAATGTAATTATTCAACTCCTCCTTCGATTTTCCCCACAGCAGAGGCCTGTCAGTTTTAGATTCGATAAGCCTGGCAAGAAGTTCTGAAACCTCCACCCTAAGATATATGGTTACACCAATTTTATTCATAAAATCGATACTGTTGTAAAAACAGGATGTGCCACCTCCCGAAGCAATCACAACATTTCCTGGGATTGCTGAAACTTCTCTAAGAGCCTCATTTTCAAATTCACGAAAACGTTCCTCGCCATGAAACTCAAAAAGAATCTTTATCGTTTTTTTATGCTTCTCCTCAAGATACTGGTCAATATCAACAAACTTGTAGTTCATGATACTTGCTAGCTGAACACCAATCGTTGTTTTTCCACTGGCCATAAAGCCTATAAGAAAGACTTTCATGTTAAAAATGGATTTATTATGCTGCCTAAAGTTAACTCAACATCTATTTAAAAACAATAAAAAATCAAACTGAATTATTATCTTTGCAAATTGTTTTAAAAAACATGGGCACAATTTTGTTATTATCATAATAGTTAATAATTTTGCAGCCCATATTTTAGTGCGAAATCTTTTGAAATAGAATAAATACTAACACAATGAAACAGGACATTCATCCAAAGAATTATCGACTGGTGGCGTTCAAGGACATGTCGAACGAGCATGTTTTCATCACCAAATCGACTGTAAACACGAAGGAAACCATCGAAGTGGATGGCGTGGAGTACCCAGTTGTAAAGGTTGAGATTTCAAACACATCGCATCCTTTCTTCACTGGTAAAATGAAGTTGGTTGACACCGCTGGGCGTGTTGACAAGTTCATGACCAAGTACAAATCACATTTCGAGAAAAAAAATAAGTAGATGTACTTCTGGCATAACGCCAATACTTTCTCATTAACTTATTTATTTCGATACATGAAAGCTCCTAACGGAGCTTTTTTTAGTTTCATTACCAAACAGGTTTGCCATAATAGGCTATCTTTGTTTGAACAAACAATTCATTATGACAATGAAATATATTCTTTTTGACGATTCTCGAAGAGAGCACCTGCTCCCACTAACATACACACGCCCCGTTTCGATGATTCGAGTTGGAATTCTTACAATTAAAGAAAAATGGGACATCGCTTTGGCAACCAGCTGTTATCATCTAACAACAGAGTATCTTCAAAAAAAATTTCCGCAGCCAGCAGAGGATGGAAGTTGTTTACTGATAAATGGCGGCGTTTTCCCTACTGATGAACTCACAAAGGCAATTCATTCATTAAGCCCAAACCAAGCACTTATTTCGAGTGGAACCCTTCTAGCAATTAAATTAGAATCGAACCCTGATGCAGATTTTTCGTTCAAAATTGAAACGCATCCCGATTTAGTAACCTTTGGCGGACAGGTAGTTGAGATTTTTCACCCATGGGACATTTTCTCCCTTAACGGAATAGCAATAGAACTCGACTTCAAAATGCTAACAAAAGGTAAAAAATCGCAGCTAATATCGCCAACCAACAAAGTTCTTAATCCTGAAAATATTTTTATCGAGGAAGGAGCCTCGGTTGAATGCGCAACGCTTAATGCAAATACAGGCCCTATTTACATTGGGAAAGACGCTGAAGTAATGGAAGGCTCGCTTATCCGTGGTCCGTTTGCTCTTTGCGATCATTCCACCTTAAAGCTAGGTGCAAAAATTTACGGCCCAACCACCATTGGTCCGCACTGTAAGGTTGGCGGCGAAGTTAACAATAGCGTAATATTTGGTTACACCAACAAAGCGCACGATGGTTTTCTTGGTAATTCGGTTATTGGCGAGTGGTGCAACCTGGGAGCCGACACTAACAATTCGAACCTTAAGAATAACTACGCCGAGGTGAAACTTTGGTGCTATGCCAAAAAGTCGTTCGTAAACACCGGCCTGCAATTTTGCGGGTTGGTAATGGGCGACCACTCAAAATGTGGCATCAACACAATGTTTAATACAGGAACCGTTGTTGGCGTGAGCGCCAATATTTTTGGCGATGGGTTCCCCCGAAATTTCATTCCAAGCTTCTCATGGGGTGGCGCTCAGGGATTTAGCATATACAAAATTGACAAAGCCCTTGAAACTGCCCAGAAAGTAATGGAGAGAAGAAACATTGAACTTGACAACACTGAAAAGGAGATTCTTACAAAAATTTTTGAGCTAAGCGAAGGCTACCGAAAGCACTAACCATTTTTTGGCATGTGACTTGCACAATAGGTAACTTGCTTTAATGTTAGCCTGCGGGCTGACACGTTGTCATGTTTATTAAACTACATTCAAAAAAATAATGAGTAACAAATTCGATATAAAGGTAGTAGGTCCCTATCACCTCGACACCGTTGATGAGGAAACAGAATTCATACCACTTATTTCTGAGGATGAGGGACAGCCGGAGGTGAGCGATATTCCTGCAACACTACCTATACTGGCCCTTCGGAATACGGTACTTTTCCCTGGAGTAGTTCTACCTGTAACCATTGGTCGCGAAAAATCAGTTAGGTTAATTCGTAATCTCAGCAAGAAACACCGGCTAATTGGGGCTGTTTCCCAAATAGATGCAAAAATTGAGGATCCAGAACCGAAAGATTTGTTCACACTCGGAACCGTAGCACGCGTACTTAAAGTTCTCGAAATGCCCGATGGGAGCACTTCGGTTATCCTTCAGGGAGTACATCGGTTCAGTGTAGAACAGTACACCTCTACCGAACCCTTCTTCATGGCTTCTGTAAAAGTGCTAACCGATGAGCCTACCAATGAGAAGGATAGCGAATTTAAAGCGCTAATCAGCTCAATTAAGGATTTCTCACTAAAAATAATTAACCTTTCGCCAAACATGGCGCAGGAAGCGGCATTCGCTATTAAGAATATTGATAACAACTATTTCCTCATAAATTTTATCTGTTCAAACATTGAGCTGCCTGCCAATGAGAAGCAGATCCTGCTTGAAAAGAACGACCTGAAGAGCAGGAGCATTCAGCTACTAGAATTCCTCTCACGCGAAATTCAGCTGCTGGAAATTAAGAACGATATCCAGTCGAAGGTTCGCACCGACATGAGCCAACAGCAACGTGAATACTTCCTTCATCAACAGATGAAAACCATTCAGGATGAGCTTGGCGGAAACCCCATTGAGAAGGAGATTGAGGAGCTGAAAAAGCTGGCAAAGAGTAAAAAGTGGAGCAAGGAGGTTGCCGCCACATTCGACCGCGAAGTGAATAAGCTTAGCCGCATGAACCCAATGGCTGGTGAGTACTCCATGCAACTAAGCTACGTTCAGCTTATGCTCGATTTACCATGGAACGAGTACACCAAAGATAATTTTGACCTGAAAAGGGCAAAGAAAATTCTTGACGAGGATCACTTCGGCCTTGAGCAGGTTAAGGAACGAATTCTTGAACATTTGGCGGTTCTTAAGCTAAAAGGCGACATGAAGGCTCCCATTATCTGCCTACATGGCCCTCCGGGTGTGGGAAAAACCTCGCTGGGAAAATCAGTTGCCCGAGCCTTGAACAGGAAGTATGCCAGAATTTCGCTTGGTGGCTTGCACGATGAGGCAGAAATTCGCGGACACCGAAAAACCTACATTGGCGCCATGCCGGGAAGGATTATTCAGAATCTGAAAAAGGTTCAGTCATCGAATCCGGTTTTCATCCTCGATGAAATTGACAAGGTAGGAAAAGATTTCCATGGCGACCCAGCTGCTGCTCTCCTTGAGGTTTTGGATCCTGAGCAGAATGGTACCTTTCACGACAACTACCTCGATGTTGAGTACGACCTTTCGAAGGTTCTTTTCATAACTACTGCAAACAACATCTCCACAATCAACCGTGCATTACTCGACAGGATGGAACTTATTGAGGTGAGCGGATACATTCGTGAGGAAAAGGTAGAAATTGCCAAAAGGCACCTTATCCCCGACCAACTTACAAATCACGGGATTACAAAAAAGCAACTTTCCATCCCCACAAAAGTTCTCGAAGAGATAATCCAAGGATATACCCGCGAAAGCGGGGTTCGGGCACTTAACCAGCGCATTGCCAAGGTGGTAAGAAGCATCGCCAAGAAAGTTGCCTTCGATGAGAAGTACAACAAAAATATAACTCTGGGGGAACTTAAAGAGATACTTGGCGTTGCCCGATTCAGCAAGGATACCTATCTCGACAACGATTTGGCCGGAGTTGTAACTGGACTGGCATGGACAGAAACCGGAGGCGATATTCTTTTCATAGAAACCAGCCTTAGCAAAGGCAAAGGCGACCTAACCTTAACCGGAAACCTGGGCGATGTAATGAAGGAATCGGCAGTAATTGCCCTTCAGTACATAAAATCGAACTGCGATGAGCTTGGGCTTAACCCTACAGTTTTTGAAAACTGGAAGGCTCACCTGCACGTTCCCGAAGGCGCAATACCCAAGGATGGCCCATCGGCAGGAATAACCATGGTGGTTTCACTGGCTTCAGCATTTACGCAACGAAAAGTTCGTAAAGCAATTGCCATGACTGGTGAAATGACCCTCAGGGGAAAAGTTCTCCCTGTTGGTGGAATAAAGGAGAAGATTCTTGCCGCTAAACGTGCCGGAATAACCGAAATCATCCTGTCGAAAGAGAACGAGAAGGACGTAAATGAGATTAAGGATATATACATTGAGGGATTAAATTTCAATTACGTAACCCACATCGACGAGGTGTTGAAACACGCGCTTCTTCCTGAGAAAGTTGTAAATGCGAAGGTAATTACTTAATAGCGAACCACTTTCATTCTTTTGGGTGTCATTTAATTGATAAAAGAAGTGAGTTAACCAAATTATCTTGCCTGAAAAATGCAGGCAATCCAATAAAAAATAGGTTACCTTTGAGGAGAATGTAAACCCAAAATTTTCAGCATGGAGAAAGTAGCCGTTTTCCCAGGAACTTTTGACCCCTTCACAGTGGGGCACGAAGCCATTGTTCAGCGAGCCCTTCCCTTATTCGACAGAATAATTGTGGCCGTTGGAATGAATATCACAAAAAAAACGCTCTTTAGCGTTGAGCAGCGTGTTTCCATGATAAACGATGTGTTTTCATCAGAAGGCAAAGTTGAAGTTATGAGCTTCGAAGGGCTTACCGTAGATTTCTGCACAAAAATTGGAGCAAAATACCTCCTTAGAGGACTAAGAACCGCCGCTGACTTTGAATACGAAAGGGCAATTGGACAGGTTAACAAGGCCATGAAACCCGATATTGAGTCGGTTTTTCTGTTAACTTCCCCCGAGCATACTCCAGTAAACTCAACCATTGTAAGAGACATTCTCGTAAACGGAGGCGACGCTTCAAAATTTATTCCTGCAAGCATCAACATAAAAAAGTACCTAAACCGTTAGTATCATACACTAATTGCCAAATATGATTCAGCTTAGGTTTGCAGTATTACTCTCAATCGTTCTGCTTTTTAGCCAAAACCTTACTGCACAGGTTACAGTAACAGGAAATGCGCCTACCTATGCTGGCGACGACATAACTTTTTACCGTTACTCCGACCTGATTACGCAAACCGAGGAGAAAATTGGAAGCTGCAAAGTTGGCAATACAGGCGATTTTAAGTGTAAACTCAACATCGATGAAACTTCTTTTGTTTTCAGCTATCTTGGCATTTACCGTGTTTACCTTTTTGCCGAACCCGGCAAAGTTTACGAAGTTGTTCTCCCTGAAAAGGAGGAAAAAACCGAGCCCCAACGGCTAAACCCGTTCTTCAGGCAGGTTGAAGTTCATGTTGGAATTAAGGGGATTCAAAAAAACGATCTGAACTACCTAATAAACGCTTTCGACCTAGCGTTCAACGAGCATTTCAACACCATTGTGAATGATGCGTACGCCGGGAAGGAGTCCATTTCAATCGATTCGCTCACACAAAATCTTGAGCAACGATTTAGTCCATACAACCACACTTTTTTCAATTCGTACAGAAAATACCGCTACGGATTGCTTAACCAGCTTTCGCTAATGCAGAAATCGCGAAGCATTTCCGACAACTACTTCCTCAACAAGCCCATTTTGTACAACAACCCATCGTACATGGAACTTTTCAACCTAGTGTACGACAAGTACTTCCTGTTTTTTGCCCGGTCGGAAACCGGGAATGCCGTTTTCAATAATATCAGTGAGCAGAAAAGTTACACACGACTAAAGAAAACATTGGCTAGCGATGCTGTTCTATCCAACGATTCGCTTATGGAGCTGGTAATTCTGAAAGGGTTACACGATGGTTTCTTCGACGATAAATTCTCACGTTCTGCACTCCTTGCCGTTCTCGATTCGCTGTACAAGCAAACAAAAATTGCAGAGCATTTGATAATTGCAGAGAACATTCGCTCCAAGGTAACGAAATTGCTACCCGGCTTTGTGCCCTCGCCCTTTAAACTTTACACATCGGAAGGGAAACTCGTATCGCTCGACGATTTTACGGGCAAATATGTTTACCTAAATTTCTGCACAACATCGAGTTACACATGTCTACAAGAGTTTTCGCTGCTCGAAAAGCTCTACGAAAAGCACAAAAAGTTGCTTGAAATAGTTACCATTTGCGTTGACAGGGAAGAGAATGAAATGAAGAATTTTTTAGAGCAAACCAACTACGACTGGACATTCCTTTACTATGGAAACAAACCCGATATAATTAAGGATTTCGACATAAGGGCGTACCCTACCTATTTCCTTATTGGACCCGACAAAAAAATGGTGATGTCGCCAGCACCATCACCAAAGGAAAATTTTGAAATTCAACTTTTCAACCTACTTCGGTCGAAGGGTGAAATTTAAACCAGCCCAGACGCCTTAAGTACCTCAACTATAGATGAGTAAGTATTTTTTATGTGCTTGCCTACATCGGCTTTGTTAACCCAGCAAACCTCCGTTATGTTCTCCTCAACCTGCGGTTTTAAATCGCCTGAAGAATGGCTTTTCATTTGGTACCAGCTTGTTTTCTTAAGAATACTCTTACCATTTAGCTCGTAGGTATGGTATGTGTTTAAAAGATGTTTCTCCAGCATTATCTCGTTCAACCCGCACTCCTCAATTACTTCTCGAACAGCAGCCTGCTCAACATTCTCATCCCTCTCAACTTTGCCTTTGGGCAAATCCCATAATCCATTACGCTTAATCATCAAGAAATTTTCGTTGCCATTCTGAACCAACCCGCCAGCGGCTTCAACAATAGTAAAATGCTTTGCAAACTCGTTAAAAATTATGTTAGTATTTTCACCAATTACATATAAGCTGGATAAGGATTTCAGGTTTTGAAAGAATTGAAGTAAATTTGCCGTATCGGTGTTAGCATCGAAACCAACGTAGTAACCCGCATAATCGAGAAAGTTACGTTTTAAATTGTTGGTGATAACAATACATCGGTTACCAAAAAATATTTTATAATCGTTTGTCATGAGTAAAATCTCTTTAGTTCCTGAACTTTTGCAAATTAGCGCAATAAAGTTAAATACGGAAAAACCCTACACTTGGGCCTCGGGTTGGCTGTCGCCAATATACTGCGACAACCGAAAAACCCTTTCCTATACTAATGTACGAAGAATAATTTGTGAAGGTTTTAGGAATGTTATTAACGAACGTTTTTCGGATGTGAACGTTATTGCTGGAGTGGCGACCGGAGCTATCGCGCACGGAGCGCTAGTTGCTTGGGAAATGAATTTACCATTCGTTTACGTTCGCTCGGCACCCAAAAAGCATGGACTTGAAAACCTAATTGAAGGTGAAATTAAACCAGGCCAAAAAGTGGTGGTGGTTGAAGACCTTGTTTCAACCGGAATGAGCAGCTTAGCTGCAGTAGATGCACTAAAAAAAGCTGGTTGCGAAGTTTTAGGAATGGTTGCCATATTCACCTACGAGTTCCCCGTTGCCAAGGAAAATTTTGAGCGTGCAGGAGTTACACTCCATACACTTTCTGGCTACAGCGAACTAATTGACCACGCCCTTGAGAAGGGTTACGTTAAACAAGAAGAAGTTGAAACCCTAAAAAAATGGCGCGAAAACCCCGAAATTTGGGGGAAGTAATGTGCCTATTCTTTATACTAGTATGAAAACCTACGAGAGCAAAATAGTTTCCATAAAGCGTTTAGATGAGGATGTTTTCAAAGTCCTTTCAAACTTCAAAAATTTTTCCCCTTTTGTACAAGCGGCTCAGATTGAAAACTGGGAAGCCGATGATGACTGGTGCAAATTCAGCGTTAAAGGGATGGGGAATGCCGGGCTTAGGATTATTGAACGCGAACCCAGCAAAACAATAAAAATTACCGGCGACGGAGGAATTCCGTTCGAGTTCTTTTTCTGGATTCAGCTAAAGCAGGTTGCACCCTACGATACCCGCATGAAGCTTACGCTGAAAGCCGACCTGAACATGATGATGAAAATGATGGTAGGATCAAAACTACAGGAAGGAATCGATACCATGGCCGAACAAATTGCGAAAGCTTTTAACGGACAATAAAATCAGTCACCAAACGAAACCTCCTTAAAACCAAACTCAAGAATTTCCCCATCGGTGGTTTCGAGCACCAGCTCGCCCGATTCGCGAACATCAACTACTCGTGCAGTAAATTTTTTACCGTTTGCCTTGTAGCTATAGTAATCGTTTTTATGGTAGAGTGCCCGAAAGTAATCTTCGGAAAGTTTTTCCCATTCACCATCAACTAGCTGCTGGTAACGTGAGTTTAATGATTTAAGAATTGAGTCAAGTACTTCAACAATTTCAAGTTTATTTCCTGTAACTGATGCAAGCGAGGTTGGGTTGGGCAAATCGTCGGGGAACACTTGCTGGTTAACGTTTAAGCCAATCCCAATTGTACACGAATCCATAAACTCTGAGCTGAAGCTATTCTCAATAAGTATTCCGCCAACCTTGCAGTTTTTAATGTAAATATCGTTAGGCCACTTAATGGAAACATCATCAGCAATTGCATTCACAACATCGAACACGCCCATTGAAACGAACTTTGAAATAAGGAACTGCTTCTGAACCTCAAGAAAACGTGGAAAAATCAGAATGCTAAAAGTTAGATTCTCTCCTGGGTTGCTTTCCCACGAATTTCCCCGTTGGCCTCTCCCCTCGGTTTGAAATTTACTGGCAACAACTAACCCGTCGTTCGCAAAATCCTTACCCAACTTACTGGCATATAAGTTAGTAGAATTAACCTTTTCGAACCAAACTATTTCCTTCCCTATATTCGCCTTGAACATAAAATCACTCTTTTTTCGAGTCACAAAAATACTCAATTATTAACTCGCAAAACTATTTGTGTTGTTAAGCAGGCTGTGAAGTTTAATTATCGTTTTGAACCAAAAAAAACCCTTTTATTTACAACAAAATAATTTTAACTTTGCAAGTTAATTGTTAACTGATATTGATGGGAAAAAAGAAAACTGAAAACACTCAATCGCTAATTACATGCATTGTTGATGCAATAGAGGAAAAGAAAGGGCAGGATATTGTTAGCCTTGAACTGGGAAAACTCCCCAACGCCATATGCAACCATTTTATAATTTGCCATGCTGAATCGACCACGCAGGTTGAAGCAATTGCCGAAAATATTGAGGATAAAACACTTGAAGTTCTTAACGAAAAGGTATGGCAAAAAGGGGGCTACGAAAATAAAATATGGATTATTCTCGACTTTGTTGATGTGGTAGTTCATGTATTCCAAACCGAGTGGCGCCAATTCTATAAATTGGAACAGCTATGGGCCGATGCAAAAACAACGTACCATTCAGTTAAATAATCAAAATTTGAATAGTTCTCAGTTAATACTAATCAAACATTTTTAACGCATTGTCGTTTCTAGAGAAATAATTCACACAAAACAATCGTATGTCCGAAAAAGAAAATAAAGCTGAAAATAAAAAGCCAAAGGAAGAAAATAAAGTGAATGACCCCTTTACACCGGTTACCGGGAAAGGAAATAAGTTCAACAATCCTAAGTTTAATATTTACTGGGTTTACATAATAATCATTGCTGCTATTCTGGGGTTGCAATTCTTTTACACTGGGAATAAACCGCTTGAAAGTAACTGGCATGAGGTTAAATACCAGATGCTTGATAATGGTGATATTAAGAAACTTCTAGTTGTTAGAAACGAAGGTAAGGTTGAAGTATTCATAAAAGAAAAGAGTTTAGAAAAGTACGCCGACAGATTTGGAGGGATAAAATCAGTTCCATCGAGTGGCCCACACTTCTTCTTTACCATTGGTTCCATAGAAACCTTCGAGCGTCAGCTCGATGAGGCGCAGCAGGAAGCCGACCCATCGGAACGAATTTACCCCGAATACATTGAACGCCCAAACTACATTGGCGATATAATTACATGGATTCTACCAATTTTAATTCTGGTTGGAGTTTGGCTGTTCATCTTCCGTAGAATGAGCCGTGGGGCAGGAGGTGCCGGAGGAAATATTTTTAGCGTAGGCAAATCGAAAGCGCAGCTATTCGACAAGGAATCAACCGTAAAAGTTGACTTTAAAGATGTGGCAGGGCTAGAGGAGGCCAAAATTGAGATTATGGAAATTGTTGACTTCCTCAAGAATCCTAAAAAGTATACTGATCTAGGAGGCAAAATTCCAAAAGGTGTACTTCTCGTTGGCCCTCCAGGTACCGGAAAAACCCTGCTTGCCAAGGCAGTAGCCGGCGAAGCCAACGTTCCATTCTTCAGCATGTCGGGTTCCGATTTTGTGGAGATGTTTGTGGGAGTTGGCGCATCGCGCGTACGCGATTTGTTTAAGCAAGCCAAGGACAAAGCCCCTTGTATCGTTTTTATCGACGAGATTGACGCAATCGGTCGTGCCCGGGGAAAGAATGTAAACTTCACCTCCAACGACGAGCGCGAGAATACTCTCAACCAGCTTCTCACCGAGATGGATGGTTTTGGTTCAAACCAAGGAGTTATTATTCTTGCGGCTACCAACCGTGCCGATATTCTGGACAGAGCACTGATGCGTGCCGGACGATTCGACAGGCAAATTCACGTTGAGCTACCCGACCTAAAGGAACGACTTGAAATTTTCAAGGTTCACCTCAAACCGCTGAAGCTCGATAAAGATTTCGACATTTCTTTCCTTGCAAAGCAAACACCTGGATTTTCAGGTGCCGATATAGCCAACGTTTGTAACGAAGCGGCGCTAATTGCTGCCCGTAAATCAAAAGCAAAAGTTGAAAAGCAGGACTTTCTGGATGCTATTGACCGAATTATTGGAGGCCTAGAAAAGAAAAACAAAATCATATCGCTCGAGGAGAAGCGAGCCATTGCATTCCACGAAGCGGGACATGCTACGGTAAGCTGGCTGCTTGAGCATGCGAATCCGTTGCTGAAAGTTACAATTATACCAAGAGGTAAAGCGCTGGGAGCTGCATGGTACCTGCCAGAGGAGCGCCAGCTAACCACCACCGAGCAGCTCCTGCATGAAATGAGTGCCGCACTGGGCGGCAGAGCTTCCGAAGAGTTGACCTTCGGGAAAATTTCCACAGGAGCCCTAAACGACCTCGAAAAGGTAACCAAGCAAGCCTACGCTATGGTTGCATACTTCGGCATGGGAAAATCGATTAGTAACGTAAGTTTCTACGATTCTAGCGGCCAAAGCGAGTATGCTTTCTCCAAACCTTACAGCGAAAAAACAGCAGAGCTTATCGATCAGGAAGTGAAACAAATTATCGACCAGGCATATACTCGAGCCAAAGAGGTTTTAACCGAGCATAAGGACGGGCTGGCTCGTTTGGCTCAGCTACTGCTTGACCGTGAAGTAATTTTCAGCGAGGATTTGGAAGAAATTTTTGGACCACGAAAATCGCATACCAGAACCGAAGAGGTTGTTGCCAACATGGGTAATGGAAACGGAAAAAAAATGGAAGATACCCCTAATGATAGTCCTGAGGAATCTTCAAATACAAATACCAGCGAATAATGAGCGATATTAAATGGGTGTTAGTTTTCTCAACCGCTGCTCAATACCAAGCAGAAATTGTTAAACAAATGCTTGAGAACAATGGGCTTGAAGCAATAGTTATGAATAAGCAGGACTCTTCCTACCCCATGCTGGGTGAAGCCGACGTACTTGTTTCTGAGGAGCATGAAAAAAAGGCTCGTAAACTAATTGAAGAATTTGAAAGTTGAGCACATTCCTTAAGAGAACCATAAGTGGAACCTTATTCGTGATTATCATAATAGGTTCTATTCTACTAGGCCGATATAGTTTCCTGTTGGTTTTTATATCGCTCATGTTGTTTAGCCTTTACGAATTCTACAAAATTTGCCTGCATAGCAGGGTTCGCCCCCAGGTTTTGTATGGAATGCTTATAGGTGCACTAATTTTTATGGCCAACTACTTTTTTGCCATAGGGCAAATTGGCTCATATATTTTCCTTGGATTAATTCCTTTACTACTAAGTATTTTTATTATAGAACTTTACAGAAACCAGAATAAACCCATTCACAATATTGGATTCACTTTACTTGGTTTACTGTACGTTGCGCTTCCCTTCGCATTACTTAACTACATTGTACTCAGCTACTCATCCTATCGAATAGGTTACCAGTCACATTTGCTTATTGGATTTTTTGCCCTTGCCTGGGCAAACGATTCTGGTGCCTACGCCGTTGGCGTAAGTATCGGGAAGAATAAACTTTTTCCAAAAATTTCACCAAAGAAATCGTGGGAAGGATTGATTGGCGGTTTTTTTACAACGGCACTAGTTGCATGGATCATTTCCATGATTTTTCCAGAAGTATCAATTGTTAACTGGTTTTTTATTGGTTTTATAACAGCTGTAATGAGCGTTTTTGGCGATTTAGTTGAATCGATGTTCAAACGAAGTATTGGTGTCAAAGATTCAGGGAAGTTTCTACCTGGACATGGTGGCGTTCTCGATAGATTCGACGGGATTCTTTTTGCAGCTCCAGTGGTTTTTGTTTACCTAGAAATGATGATGCTAATTTAATCTCCTATATTAATGAAAATTCATAAGGAAGGATACAAGATTATTTCAATTGCAATAATAGTTTTTACTACCCTGCAAGTAACAGTCCACTTACTCCTTGGATACAATTTTTCCATTCCCTCACTAATAGTTTTTCTGTTACTCACACTTTTTATACTTCGTTTCTTCAGGGTTCCTAAACGTAACTTCACAGAAAATTACGATAAAATTATTTCTCCCGCTGATGGAGAAATTGTAGCAATAGAAGAAGTTGAAGAGGATGAGTTTTTAAAAACAAGATGCATACAAGTATCGGTTTTCATGTCGGTTTGGAACGTGCACATCAACTGGCACCCAGCGGGTGGAAAGGTTATTTATTACAAGTATCATCCTGGCAAGTACCTTGTAGCTTGGAATCCAAAATCCTCAACGCTAAACGAGCGAACCACTGTTGCCATTGAACGGCTTGATGGAGAGAAAATTCTTTACCGCCAAATTGCAGGATTTTTAGCTCGACGTATAGTTTGTAATGCCGTTGAAAACGCCACAGTAAGCCAAGGAGAAGAGGTTGGCTTCATTAAGTTTGGTTCACGAGTTGACGTATTCTTACCACTGAACGCGCTGGTTCGGGTGAAACTTGGCGACAAAGTAACCGGAACCCAAACTGTACTCGCCGATTTGCCCATGGCAAAAACCGAGTAGTAAAAATAGCTATATAAAGAATAGTACAACCCCCGCAATAGCAATGAAAGCCCCAATAAATTCTTTGGGGTTAAATTTCTCTTTCAAAATCCATATTGAAGGAGGGATTATTAGAACCGGTACTATTGACATAATGGCCGATGCAACCCCGGTTGTTGTATATTTTACCGCCCAAAGGGAGAACGAAACGCCCAAAAACGGGCCAAAAAATGCTCCTACCGACAACCGTGCCATTGCCTTTCCGTTTTTTAAAGCTTTTCCTAGCGCCTTCCATCGATTTAAAACCAGGAAAAGGCCTGCGAAGCCAACAACACCGGTTAACACCCTTATTTGCACGGCAGCAAAAACATCGTAATCGGCCATTCCAAACTTACTAAGAACCAGTCCTCCACCCTGGCCTACTGCTCCTCCAAATGCTAACAAAATACCGGAAATTGGATATGAAAACTTTACTTTCTTCCTATTACCTTTTGGAGCAATAACCCCATCAAGCAGTTCGGGCTCGTCAATTTCACGCTTCAGAATAACCAGTGCAATACCAGCAAAAGTAACAACCATTGCAGCGAGCTGTTGTAGGGTAAGCTTTTCGCCCATTACAAACCAACCAATAATTGCTGCGATTGGCGGTGCCAACGCCATAATTAACATAGAAATACGAGCCCCCACTACTACGTAGGCTCTGAAAAGGAAAAGGTCGCCAAGTACAAATCCTACTAATCCCGAAAGTGAGAGCCAAATCCAGTTATGGGGGGCTGCATCGGTAGGGAAAAACATTCCCCGAACAATCCAAGAGAATATTCCTAGCAAGAAAAACGCAATAACAAGTCTTATAAGGTTAACAGATAGCGAACCAACCTTTTTACTAGCCGATTCGAAAGCCAAGGCCGTTATGGTCCAGAAGAATGCTGTTAGTAATGCTGCAAACTCACCCTGACGGGTAACAATAAATTCTTGTATCATTTAGAAATTTTTTCAAAGGTTTGCTTTTGATATAAAAAGAGGTTGTTGGTTTAACCATGAACAAAATGATTTTGTAAAGGTTTTTTGAATTCTCCTAAATTTAGATTAGGTTTGATGAATGTTTTTAAAAGGAAGTATTCGAGTGTACAAACTACAAACAGTTGCAACTGCCAAATGAATCAACTTGCTCGTTACATAATTCTTGCCACAACGCTGGCAATTATTCTTTTCCTACTTTGGTACTTCAGCAGCATTGTTGCCTACATCCTTATTTCAGCAGTACTTTCGTTGGTTGGAAAACCGATTGTCGATCTGGTTTCAAAAATTAAGATCAAGGGTTGGCATCCACCAAAAATTATAGGAGCAACCCTAGCACTACTAACACTCTGGATGCTTTTTATACTATTCTTTCGGGTAATGATTCCACTGGTAATTAACCAGGTTAACCAGCTAAGCTCCGTTAATGTTCCCCAGATGATAGCAAGTTTTAACGAACCAATTAACCAGTTTGACTCATTCATACGTGAATACTTGCCGGCTAGCGCAAGGGAATTTTCGTTGCAGGATTTTCTCATCGATAAAATATCAAGTGTATTCCACGTTGGAATGCTATCGGACTTATTCAGCTCCACTGCAAGCCTGCTAGGGAATCTTGTTATTACTGCATTCTCAGTTACTTTTATAACGTTCTTCTTTCTTAGAGACGAGAGCCTTTTCTTTGATGGAGTTGCCATTCTTTTCCCCGCAAAGCTGGAGCAGAATCTTCGACATGCATTGATAAGTATCAATAAGCTTTTGAGAAGGTACTTTATCGGTATTTTTATTCAGAGCACTCTAATCATGATACTTGACACCATTGGGCTCACCATTGTTGGAGTGAATTTTCAAACAGCTGTGGTAATCGGGTTAATTGCCGGGATACTGAATTTAGTACCATATGTTGGACCTCTCGCAGGCACAATAATTGGTGTTCTTATTGGGATTGCCACAAACCTCGATCTTAACTTTTCAACCCAAATGGTACCGCTAATAATTTATATGTTAATAGTTTTTGGCACCGTTCAGCTAATCGACAACTTTGTTTTCCAGCCACTTATATTTTCAAACAGCGTTAACGCACACCCGCTAGAAATTTTTATTGTACTGCTGATCGCCGGAAGTGTAGGCGGAATACTCGGAATGTTACTGGCAATACCTGGTTACACTGTACTAAGGGTTTTCGCCAAAGAATTCTTTAACAAATTCAGGGTTGTTCAGAAATTAACCCAAAAAATTTAGCGTAGTTTTTATTGCATTTGCTATATTTACAACTTAAATGGGCATCAAATGAAAAAGGGATTATTAAGTTTAGCAATAGTAACAGTTGTATTTTCAACCCTTTTTGTTACGAACACTTTTTCACAGAATTTTCATTACGAACTACTTGGAGTACCTGCTCCCGATGAGTTTAGTGATTCCACTGCTTTCGTTGAATTTAGAGATATTCTTCCCGCCAGCGCAACATTCACCAAGTGGGAAATAAACGGAGAGGATTTTATAACTAATCCGGTTACATACCAGTTTGATATTTCGAATTCATCCGAATTCTTTGTACGATTAATTTTCAGCAACCCAAACCCCGATACTCTTGAGGCAACTATCAATGTAACTGCTGCTCTTTTTCTAGATAGCCTCGATAAAGAACTTGGCGAACTTGCATCGCTAAAGAGAGTTTTCAGAAGCGCTTTCGATTTTCATTTTAACCATCCTGACAGCATTGGTTCATGGCGTTTCGACTGGACAATAAACGATGAGAAGCCGGTAGGCATTACCTTTCCTGAACCCGGAATGGGCGATTTCCCAAACATTTATCATACTTTTGAGAATGGGGGCGATTACAACGTGAGATTACGTGTTACAAATATTGATAATTCCACATACGTTGCTATTTTCAACCCAATAATTCATCTTGAACCAATTTTTGGAACTGACAAAATTGATTTCAACCCGCTACCCAACGTTTTCTCTCCAAACAACGATGGAGTAAATGATTTTTATGAAGTTATTGCCAGTGGAACGACTAAACTTTCTTTTAAAGTTTTTGCTCGTTCAGGAGCTCTTGTATACCAGCACGAAGCCAACGTGATAAAATGGGATGGCAAGAACGATTACAACAAAGATGTACCAGATGGAATTTACTACTACATTCTGGAGGACATTGGCGAAAAAAGGTATAACCCGGCAAAGGGTTTCTTCTACATACTTCGCGGCGAAAAAAACTAAATTCCAAGCAACAACCTTTCGGGATTAACCCCACCAACCAGCATTTGTTGCGGGTTTTCAATCATTTGCTTTACCTTAACAAGAAATCCAACGGAATCCTTCCCGTCAATTATCCTGTGATCGTAGCTGAGCGCAATGTACATCATTGGGCGGATTTCCACCTTGCCGTTTACGGCAACAGGCCGGTCGACAATATTGTGCATTCCCAGGATTCCCGATTGCGGAGGATTGAGAATTGGAGTTGACATCATGGAACCAAAAACGCCTCCGTTGGTAATGGTGAATGTTCCGCCCTCAAGATCATCGAGTCCGATTCTGCCCGAACGACCCTTCTCCGCCAAACGAGCAACCTCAGCTTCTATCTGTGGAATGCTCAAATCCTGCGCACTGCGCAGAACGGGAACCATTAATCCCTTTGGAGTTTGAACGGCAATTCCGATATCGAAATAGTTTGGTGTTACAATTTCATCGCCCTCAATGCGTGAGTTCACCATTGGATGCTGCTTAAGTGCCTCAATCACTGATTTGGTGAAGAACGACATGAAACCAAGCTTAATTCCGTGCTTCTCTTGAAAATCTTTCTGATACTGCCTCCTGATTTCCATCACCCGGCTCATATCCACCTCGTTGAAGGTGGTAAGCATTGCCGTTTCGTTTTTTACGCTCACCAAACGTTGGCTCAACTTCTTTCGGAGCTGGCTCATGGTTGTCCGTTCGTCTATTCGTTCTGTGGATTTTTTCTCAACATTTTGGACAGATAAACCAGATACTGCTAAATTTACTTCCTCTGTTGATATTTTTTTCAATCCGTTTATTATATCATCAACGTTTAAACCCTTTTCATCCATCAACTTTCGCGCAAGGGGAGTAACTTTTACTTTATGATTCTCAACCTTTATCGGAATTTTTTCAGCAGGTTTCTCAACAACTTTTTCTTCGATTTTTTCCTTTGCTTCAATTTTACTTTCCTTATCTACTGACTTTGCTTCTTTTTTGGCTTCAGTATCAATTGTACAAGCAGTTTCCCCAACTTTTATGGTTCCCTCATTCGCCTTAATTGAAACTACACCGCTATGACTTGCCAGCAACGGAAGCGTTGCTTTTTCCGATTCGATTTCGGCAACCTCCTGATCTTTCTCTACCCAGGAATTATCGTCAACCAACCAACGGGCAATTTCAACTTCGGTTATGGATTCACCGGGACTGGGGATTTTTATTTCGACTTGCATAGTTTACCACATTA
>DAOSWM010000043.1:18522-28238 GCA_035380045.1 Tenuifilaceae bacterium
GACACATTAGACACAAAAAAAAATTCAAAAAATACGTAAACAGTTATATTAACTTATACTGAGCTTCACGCTCCTCCTTGTGACTTCCAACTTTACACTGCAATCCGCAGTACTTATTTTTTAGCTCGCAATCGCACCTGCGGAAAACTTTACCAATAATTTCCTGCTGCTCCTTTGCATGAATTTTGCTCAACCCAACCGCAGGACTACCGCTTGGCTGACGAGAAACCAATTCAAGTGGAACACTTGTGATATTATCGCGGATGAAATTCCACGCACCCATATTCTTGGGTTCCTCCTGAACCCACAGCCATTTTATGGCATTCGGGTAATTCTTAATGATTTGTTCTATTTGCTTCTCGGGGAATGGGTATAGCTGCTCAATGCGAACCAATGCAATATCGCGTGCATCAAAGAACTCCTTGCGCTCTAGCAGATCGTAGTAAACTTTCCCTGAGCAGAAAACTACGCGAAGAACTTTTTCTCTGTCAGTGTTTGGGTCATCAATAACCTCCTGAAATCCTCCGCTGGTAAAATCAGAAACTTGTGACGTGCACTTCGGATGGCGGAGTAAACTCTTGGGCGTAAACACCACCAGCGGAGTACGGAATGGTCGTTTCACCTGCCGACGTAAAGCATGGAAAAAATTTGCCGGAGTTGTAATATTTGTAATCTGCATATTTTGCCTTGCGGCAAGAGTGAGAAATCGCTCGATTCGTGCGCTGGAATGCTCCGGGCCCTGACCTTCGAATCCATGCGGAAGCAGAAGTGTAATTCCGGAACCGAGTCCCCACTTGTCCTCAGCAGAGCTGATATACTGATCGATTATTACCTGAGCAACGTTGTGAAAATCGCCAAACTGTGCCTCCCAAATCGTTAGTCCGTTTACAGTTCCCAGTGAGTATCCGTACTCAAATCCCATAACACCATACTCCGAAAGCGGACTGTTGAACACATGAAAAGCAGCCTGATTCTCTGAAATATTTTTGATTGGATAGTACTTCTCCTCCGAATCCTCGACGGAGTAAACGCAATGACGATGCGAAAATGTTCCACGCTCACTATCCTGACCGCTTAACCTAACCGGGTTTCCTTCGTTCACCAACGTTCCGTATGCTAGCAGTTCAGCCATTCCCCAGTCAATCCGATTCTCAGCAATCATAAGGTTTCGATCGCTTACCAGCTTTTCGAGTTTCCTAAAAAAATTTTTCCCTTCGGGAAAACTGTTGATTTTTCCAGCAACTTTTAGAAGTGAATCTTTTTCTACTCCAGTAAAATCAGAACTTTCAAAATCCTCAGGATTTGAGTAGCGCACGCCTTCCCATTCATCCTCAAGGAAACGCTTTATTTTAACTTTTTTGATTGTACGGGCTAGTTCCAACTTCATTTCCAGAATCTGATCGTAATCAGAAATTGCAACCTTTACATCATCCAAAGAAAAAATTCCATCAGCAACCAATTGCGATGAGTAAATATCCCTAACATTTTGGTGTTTCTCAATTGCTTTGTAAAGAATAGGCTGAGTGAATCGTGGCTCATCGCCCTCGTTGTGGCCGTAGCGACGGTAACAGAGGAGATCGATAAAAACATCGGTGTGAAATTTTTGCCGGTACTCCATGGCAATTTTTATGGTGTGAACCAGAGCCTCGGGATCGTCGCCATTAACATGTAAAATTGGCGCTTTAATTACTTTGCCAATATCTGTACAATACGTGCTGCTTCGTGCCTCGAGATAGTTTGTGGTAAAACCAACCTGATTGTTTATGGTAAGATGAATGGTTCCTCCGGTTTTGTAACCCTCGAGCTGCGACATCTGAATTGTTTCGTAAACAACACCCTGCGAAGCAATTGCTGCATCGCCGTGGATAACAATCGGCGCCAGCCGATTGAAATCCTTCTCGTAAAGCCGATTTATTCTGGCGCGAGCCAGTCCCTCAACAACAGGAGCAACCGTTTCGAGGTGCGATGGATTTGGGACAAGATTTAGCGTAACTGTTTTCCCCGTGTCAGTTTTAACCGAATTGCTGTAGCCCATGTGATACTTCACATCGCCAAGCGCCACATTCTCGTCGTACTCCTCTCCCAAAAATTCGTTAAAAATATGCTCGTACGGTTTTTGCATAAGGTTTGCCAGAACGTTAAGTCTTCCGCGATGCGACATTCCAATAACAAACTCCTCAATTCCCAGCTCGGCTCCCCTTTCAACCACCGCATCGAGTGCGGGGATTAACGACTCGGCTCCTTCGAGCGAAAATCGTTTCTGTCCAACAAATTTTTTATGAATAAACTGCTCAAATCCAACAGCCTGCTTAAGGTGAAAGAAAATGTGTTTTTTTTGTTCGGGTGTAAATTGCGTTTGATTCCGTGAGGTTTCAACCTTCTCCTTTATCCACGAAACAACTTCATTGTCACGAATATACAAATACTCTGCACCAATTGATTTGCAGTAGGTTTCCTTCAAATGGTCAACAATATCTTTCAGCTTTGCTGGCCCAATTCCAATTTCTTTCCCTGCCTGAAACGTTGACTCTAAATCGGATTGGTTCAATCCGAAGTTTTCAATATCGAGTGTTGGTGAATATTTCCTTCGTGTTCGAACCGGGTTTGTTTGGGTAAAAAGGTGTCCCCTTTTCCGGTACGCATCTATTAGGTTCAGAACTTTCACTTCGGTATCGTAGAGTTCGCCACCATTGGTGCCGAAGTGAGCTAAGGCAAAATCGAATCCTTTAAAGAATTTTTGCCAACTCTCGTCAACAGAATTGGGATTTTTTTGGTACTCCCTGTAAAGTTCGTCTAAAGTTTGTGGATCGATATTTCCAAGCGACGAAAGTGAATCCATACCCTAAAATTGTGTTTTGTTCTCAAATCAACAACCCAATTCGCATATTGTTGAAGTAAATCTAAGGTAATATTGGCTATTTTTCAAATGAAAAACTGAAAAAAGAAAAGCTCATCCTTTTCGATGAGCTTTTTGATTCTTTAGAAAGCAAGTTACTGCTGCCCACCCATTCCAATTATGTTGTATCCGGAAATATCTAATTTTTTAAAACTTTCGGGAAGAATTTCTTTCACAATCATGTGGGTGCTGGCATCGGAGTTTGCATCCTTAAACACCATTTCCATAACCATTCCCATTCCGTATGCCCATCCTCCGGATGCTAACGCTTGAAATCCGTTCATGTAGCTGTAAGCGTTCGAGAAGTTCAACTTCTGATCGTTGGTAACCCAAAGGTTCACACTTCCTTCCGGATTTACATAGCTGTACTCCTTGCAGTTGAATCCTGCAATTGTTTTACTATTACCAGTTGGTGCGTACCATGGATGAACAAACTCTTCAGGGTTAACTTCCTCAGTAATTTCTTCGCTTTCACTCTCCATGGCAGCGCTATCGGGAGGAATGTACAGAGCCATACCATTACGCTCAACGCCGTCGTCGCCAAGAATAAGCATGGCCCAGTTCTTAGTGTCGAAAATTATGGTACTCTTCTGCTTTTTCCCTGTTTCTTTATCAACACCATCAAACACAAGAGCGTAGCTCTTGTCGTTTGGACTATAGAATGTTGAGTACAAAACTTTTTCTTTGTTGCTTAGCGAATCGACTACCTCAATTTCCATGAGCATGCTCGACGAAAAATCGTACTGCTTCTCGTACTTCACATTGTTAAGCCCCATGGCGCTCATCATTTTGCGCTCTAAGAAATTAGGCTGACTGCTTGAACGTTGCGGTGCAGGTTCATCGGCTTGCTGTTGGTTCTCGGGTTGAGCCTCAGGCTGTTTTTCTTCTTCTCCTTCAACTTTTTTTGAAATGGTTTTCAGAGCCTTATCCCTCAGTAGCCCTTTAATCTGTGCATTTGCAAAAGTTGGTCCCAATACTATTGCTGCCGCCAAAAATAATCGTACAATAACTTGGTTCATTTTGGTTTGTTTTTAGAATTTTTCATAAAAAAGTGGATGCAAGTTACATTAAATTATGTTTCACTTAAACATTGTTTAAAAAAATTTTACGCCAAATCTTATATCTTTGCCCAAAAGCTAAAAAGCTATGAGCAAAGGCAAAGAGAGCAAACCACATATTGGCATATACGGCCGTAGGAACAACGGTAAAAGTTCACTTATCAACATGCTGGCCGGACAGGATGTTGCCATCGTATCCGATTATGCGGGTACCACAACCGACCCGGTAAAAAAATCGTTCGAGATTACTGGTTTTGGCCCGGTAATTCTGATTGACACTGCCGGAATTGACGATGTTGGGGAGCTTGGCAACCTTCGCATCGAAAAAACTCTCGGAACCATTAAGCAAATTGATTTGGCAATTCTTGTTCTGGCGAACAATGTTCTTGGAACATTTGAAACCATGCTGGTTGATGAATTCCGAAAAAACGAAACTCCGTTTGTGGTTGTTCACAGTAAGCAGGACATTGCCCCAATAGCCAAATTTTTCAAGGATGACATTTTGAAGAACCTTGGAAATCCCCGTGTAATTGAAGTCAGCGCAACACAACGGAATGGCTTGGAGGACTTGGTAAATGCAATTCGAGTTTCAATTCCTGAGTCATCTTACAAAACGCCAACGTTACTAGGCGATTTGGTAAAGTACGGCGATATAGTACTTCTTATCACGCCAATTGATGTTGAAGCGCCTGTAGGCAGGCTAATACTTCCGCAGGTTCAAACCATTCGCGATGCGCTCGATAACGATGCAGTAGCAATCGTTCTAAAAGAACGAGAAGTTGATGCATTCCTGCGGAAAACAGGAATTCGTCCGGCGCTTGCAGTAACCGATAGCCAAATCTTCACCAAGGCCGATGCGTCAATTCCCCGCGATATTCCGCTAACCAGCTTCAGCATTCTGCTTGCTCGCCTAAAGGGCGATTTTGATAGCTACATAAAGGGAACTCCAAAAATTTCAGAGTTAAAGGATGGCGAACGGGTTTTAATTTTAGAAAGCTGCACACATCACGTTTCATGTGATGACATTAGTCGCGTTAAAATCCCTCGATGGATAAGTAATTTTACAGGGAAAAGGTTGGAGTATGAAGTAGTTTCCGGTCTGGATAAGCTGCCCCGACCAATTACTGACTACTCCATTGTAATTCAGTGCGGTGGTTGCGTAATTACCCGCAAACAAATATTTAGCAGGCTAAAACCTGCTATTGATGCAGGAATTCCTGTTACAAACTTCGGAATGGCCATAGCTTACGTTCAGGGAATATTCAATCGTGCGGTTGAACCGTTTGTACTTGGAAGAAAGGTAACCGGGAGTGAATACTTGTAAACAAAAGGGTTCTTTCTCGTTTTAATGGAATGTTGTTAACAAATTTTTAATATTATCGGTGCGCTGCACCTTTGCCCTTTTACTTGTTAATATTTTACAAATATTTACGCCCTGACTGCCGTTCAGGCAGGTGCTCTGCAGCTTGCGTTATAATAATTTGATATAGGTGCGTAGCACCGTAGATATTGGTAAGAAATACTTCTGATATAGTAACCTAGGTGCAGCGCACCGGTAATATTGAATTGTTCGGGCAAGTATAAAAAAAAGTGGGTAAGCTACTTATATCGCACCGCTACAACCGTTTACCCTTGCTACCTTCCGGTCCTGGGGGGATTCAACAGGAGCTGGTCGTATAAGACTTACCCGGCACAAAGGTACTAACAAATTTAGCCCAAACAAAAGTTTTTTATCGCATTTTTTAGTTTTTCTAATATCTTTGTTTTTTAAATCCCTAAAAAAATCAACCAATGGAAGAGAAAAGCATTAGCTCAACAAAACCAGCCATGACCTACGGTCTTATTCTTGGTTTAGCCCTCATTATCATGCATGTTTTGCAATACGTAATGGATGTTTACAAGCCACCTTTCTGGGTAAGTTTACTAAACTACGCAATAATTGTTGCTGTAATAGTTTATGGAACCATTCGTTACCGTGACGATAGTTTAGGCGGAAATATTTCGTACGGCAAAGCCCTAGGATTTGGAGTACTAATTTCACTCTTTGCTTCAATTGTTTACGGTTTATATTTCTTCCTATTAACATCTGTTATCGATAAAGGATACATGGATGGAGTTTACACAATGATAGAGGAGACCTACATTGAGATGGGTATGAGCGACGACCAGATTGAAACGGCTATGGACATGGTTAAGAAATTCCAGAATCCAGTTTTCATGGTACTTTCATCTGTGTTTAGTTTTGTTATGATGGGCACTGTTTTCTCATTGATAACCTCAATTTTCCTAAAAAAAGAAGCGCCAATTTTTGACGAAACCCCATCGGCTGAATAATTTTTATAAAATGGATATCTCAATAGTTGTACCTCTTTATAACGAGGAAGAATCGTTACCGCACCTAATCGACTGGATTAAGCGTACGCTTGCAAATTATAATTATAGCTACGAAGTTATTATGATTGATGATGGTAGTAACGATACTAGCTGGAAGGTAATTGAAAAACTTTCGGCAGAGAATCCATTTATAAAAGCAATAAAATTTCGTCGTAACTACGGCAAATCGGCTGCGCTGCATGTTGGCTTTCAGGAATCGAAGGGTAATGTTGTTTTTACCATGGATGCTGACCTGCAGGACAGTCCAGAAGAAATTCCAGAACTCTACCGGATGGTAACCGAGGAAGGTTACCATCTGGTTTCGGGCTGGAAAAAGAAGCGCTACGACCCGCTTTTCTCAAAAAAAATTCCAAGCAAACTTTACAACGGAACCGTTCGAATGATGAGCGGAATTAAGCTGCACGACATGAACTGCGGACTAAAAGCATACAAAAGCGAAGTTGTAAAAAGTATTGAAATTTTTGGCGAGATGCACCGCTACATTCCAGTGCTTGCAAAGCAAGCCGGATTCAAACGAATTGGCGAAAAGGTTGTGCAGCATCAAGAAAGAAAATTCGGTGTTACCAAGTTTGGCTGGGAACGGTTTATTAACGGTTTCCTCGATTTGTTTACTGTAATCTTCGTTTCCCGATTCGGGAAAAAACCCATGCACCTTTTCGGTACTTTGGGAACACTCATGTTCCTTTTTGGGGGTGGAATTGCCATTTGGCTAATCAGCAGCAAGCTTTACGCTCAGTTCCATCAGCTAAAATACCGAGCAGTTACCGATCAACCACTTTTTTACATCGCTCTAATAATGGCCGTTATTGGAGTTCAACTTTTTGTTGCTGGTTTTCTGGGCGAGCTTGTTTCACGTAGCGCCGCCGACAGAAACCACTACCTTGTGGAGAAAGTAATATAATTTGCTTTAAACATATTTCTGCCTTTTTTTCTTTCTAATGACGATTAGAAAATCGCAAACATTTTCTAATTAAGGATAAATGATGAACCTTAACCAAAGAGTACGGACAAAGCTCTACCAAATTATTTTTGGAACAAGCACCAGGGCAGGAAGATTGTTCGATATTGTGCTTCTCTACACAATTCTCTTAAGCCTCATAGTTGTAATGCTGGAGAGCGTTCCGTCAATAAACAAAGATCACGGAAACCTGCTTCGGTTAAGCGAATGGATACTCACCTTCCTATTCACGTTTGAGTACATCGTCAGGCTATACGCTTCCCCAAAACCATTTTTATACATCAAAAGTTTTCTGGGAGTTGTTGATTTTATTTCATTCTTCCCAACCTACCTAATCTTCCTATTTCCCGGACTTCAATTTCTCCTAGCATTCAGGGCTGTTCGGCTTTTACGAGTATTCCGAATACTAAAACTTCAGCGGTACATAAAAGAGATAAAAGTTATTTCAAGATCGCTATTGGCAAGCAGATACAAGATTTTTGTTTTTATGGTTTCCGTTTTTTCAGTAGTTATCATTGTTGGAACATTAATGTACTTGATTGAAGGACCTGAAAACGGATTCACCAGCATTCCCGAAAGTATTTACTGGGCGGTTGTTACCATTACAACCGTTGGATACGGTGATATTGCTCCAGTAACCTTTGCCGGGAAATTGCTTGCATCAATCTTAATGTTAACCGGTTACTCAATTATTGCTGTGCCTACAGGAATTATTACCGTTGAATTTTCAAAGCAAGCTCAAATTGAAGAGTCGAAACGGGTTTGCAGCAACTGCAATTCAACAAATCATGATATTGACTCACTATTCTGTAAGTACTGTGGCGGCAGGTTAGAGAAGTTGAAAGATGATAATTGAATTTCGGCAAAGTAATTTTCAGAATTCCATCTCCTGTGAAGAAAGCGAAGATTAACAACAAGGATCTCAAACTTTTAGGGATTTCTCATCCCGAACTTTTAATTTCTATTGGTCGCGAAGCAAACAGGATTCTAAAACGTAAAACTCTTTCCAAAGTTGATATTCTGAACGCAATTCGAGGAATGATTGAGAATCCGGATGGAAAGGTTTGGGAAAATCATCCGCTGAAGGAAATCTCTACAATAATTCGAGAAAAATATCAGGAGAAAAAAGTTGAGTACGAAGAGCAAACAAATAAACAGAATACTTTCCTAAGGGAAACTCCTCTTCCCTACCCAACTTACGGCGAACATCAAATTGAAGCCAGCGCTATTCAACAGATGGACAGAGCCATGAGCCTCCCAATTAGCATAGCCGGAGCGTTGATGGCCGATGCTCACGAAGGTTACGGGTTACCAATTGGAGGTGTGCTCGCCACAAACGAAGGAACTGTAATACCATACGCAGTTGGAGTTGATATTGCATGCAGAATGTGCATGTCGGTTTTTCCGATGGATCCAACCCAAAATGATAAAGTGAGAGTTAAACTTAGAAACCTACTTTATCAGCACACAATTTTTGGAGTAGGAACGAAAAACAAGAATCATATCGACACCTCACTTTTCGATAAAAGTGAATGGAAAGCTACCCGATTTATTCGTCAGCACAGCGATTTGGCGTACAGTCAACTTGGAACTTCAGGAGCAGGAAATCATTTTGTGGAGTGGGGCGAGCTGAACGTGCTTACCGATGCACCCGAGGTGAACCTGAAAAAAGGGAATTACATTGCGCTTCTCTCCCATTCAGGGTCGAGAGGCTTTGGCAACGAAGTTGCCAATTTTTACTCAAAAGTTGCCATGGGGAAAGTTCACCTGCCAAGGGAAGCACGGCACTTAGCCTGGCTCGATCTTTCATCAGAGGAAGGACACGAATACTGGATTGCCATGAACCTGGCCGGAGAATATGCTTCGGCAAACCACAGGGAAATCCACCAGAAAATTTCAGGAGGTTTAGGGCTAACACCAACCGCAAGAATTGAAAATCATCACAATTTTGCGTGGAAGGAAAAATTGCCGAACGGCAAGATTTCGGTTGTACATCGCAAGGGAGCAACTCCTGCGGGGAAAGGTGTGATTGGAATTATTCCCGGATCGATGGCTCATCCCGGGTTTATTATCAGAGGAAAAGGAAATCCCGATTCGTTAAACTCAGCCTCGCACGGAGCCGGCAGGCGCATGTCGCGATCGCAGGCAATGAAAACATTCAGCTGGAACGAACTCGAGTCCGCACTCGAAAAATTCGGAGTTGAACTTATTGGTGGTGATCTGGACGAATCGCCCATGGCATATAAGAACATCGAGGATGTTATGAAGCTGCAGCAGGATTTGGTTGAAGTTATTGCAGTTTTTCAACCCAGAATTGTAAGAATGGCCGAAGGGAGAAGGAGGTAGGTCAGTAATCAGTTGGCAGTTGGCAGTTGGCAGTTGGCAGTTGGCAGTTGGCAGTTGGCAGTTG
>DAOSWM010000044.1:0-27289 GCA_035380045.1 Tenuifilaceae bacterium
AATCTTTTTTATGCTAATAAAATTAATCGGACACTGCTGATTAAAAAATATTGAATTAAGATATTGACAAAGCAACCCACAATGTAGATCGAAGATAAATTAAAGATTATCAGTTTGGTGCAAAAAAAGTGTTTTTTTTGCTTTAATATAAATTTCTCCATAAATTTATACAAAGAAAGCAAAATAGAAATTCAAGCATTATATTCTAATACAAGGGAAAGCAGCACGTATTTAAAACGGTTCCAATCGTATTTCAATCTTTCTGGCCTTTAATTTTTTTAGCCTTTATTTTAGAGTAGTTGAAAAACTTACCAATCTTTTTGCAGATTGAGTGTTTTTGTATTTGTTAAAATGATAACCAAAAAAACACCAACCCAAACCCATTCGCCATGAAAACCTAAAAGTTCATTTTTTGCTACTGCTCACTTTGGCAGTACTTAGCGCAAACGGCGCTATTCTAATTGTTAACAACAACGTAAACAATCCGGGCAACTACACCAACCTGCAGGATGCCATTGATGCCGCCAGCCCCGAGGATACAATCCTTGTTAGTGGTTCAGAAACTTACTACTACAACGATACTCCGGGAGATTACATAACCATTAATAAAAAACTCACCCTAATTGGTGCTGGCTATAACCCCTACACCCAATACCGGCTGGCCTCAAAACTTTACGGTGTTTATTTTACAAGCGATGTCGATGACCCCAGCCAATCAACCATTATGGGGTTCTACATAAATGGAAATATTAGTGTAAATGGTAGTGGAATAAATTACATCCAAATTCTCAGGAATAGAATTATTGGTAGTATTTTTTTTAATAATGGCACTTACGAAAACTGGAACCATTGGACCATTCGTAATAACATTATCTATGAAATCTGGGCTCAGACAACAGCTACTAGTCTAACCAACTCAAATTTTGAGAATAATATAATAACCGGCCGTTTATATAATCTAAATAGTGCCTCAATAATCTTCTCAAACAATCTTTTTAAAAGGTATTCTGCATCGGGAGAGTACTTTTTCTCAAGCCTTACTTACTGCCAGTTTATAAACAATATTTTTTTAGGAGGCATACTTTCAGGGGTATCAAATGCTACATTCACAAATAATATTATTTATGGTTACTATGGCATCTCCTTGGATTGCGGAGTTAACGACTGCACTGGAAACATTGTCGACTCCGATCCATTATTTGTAGATGGAGGAGGGATATACTCCTACTTCAACTACAGCTACGATTACCATCTCGATACAGGTTCTCCGGGACTTTCAGCAGGAACCGATGGAACCGATATTGGAATTTACGGTGGGTTATATCCTTTCCCTGGAGGAGAACTTGTTCCCTGGCAAACCAGCGCCATGCCTACCCTGCCACAGATTTACAAAATGAATGTGCTAAATCCAACTTTACCTATCAACGGAACGCTTCAGGTGAAAATTGAGGCCACCAGTCAACAGTAGCTTATCAATCCCTTGCGAGATATGAAAGCTATTAGATATAAAATAATTAATATTCTGTGCATTTTGCTGCTTGCAAGCAGCGGAACATATGCCCAGAATTTAACCCGGGCGGAGTACTTCTTCGATACTGATGTTGGACTGGGAATGGCAAACCCAATCACCTTTACAGCGGGAACCGAAGTTGATTTTACTGCAGATATTCCGCTTACCGGGCTTGAAGCTGGCTACCATACGCTCTTTATCCGCTTTGCCAATGAGGAAGATGTTTGGGGACACTACGAGAGTCGCACCATTTACATACAACCCAACACGGAGGTTATTAATCCTCAGCTTGTTGGTGCGGAGTACTTCTTCGATACCGATCCCGGAATTGGCAGCGGAACACCCATAGGCATAACTGCTGGAATGGATGTTGATTTCACGGCTGAAATTCCTACAAACGGGTTGGAACCAGGCTACCATACACTTTTTATTCGTTTTGTGGATGAGAATGAACTTTGGGGGCATCTCGAGGGACGTACGGTTTACATCCAACCGCACTCAGGGTCAATAACTCCAGTTCTTGCCGGAGCGGAGTACTTCTTCGATACCGATCCCGGAATTGGAAACGGTGAACCCATAGACATTACTCCCGGAATGGAGCTTGATTTCACCGCTGAAGTTGCCACTAACGGGCTAGAACCGGGTTATCACACCCTTTTTATTCGTTTTATGGATGAGAATGAGTTGTGGGGACACTACGAGGGACGAACCATTTACGTTCAATCCTCCACAAGTTCTGAAATTCCGGAACTTATTGGTGCTGAATATTTCTTCGATACCGACCCCGGAATTGGAAATGGCACTTCAATTCAAATAACTCCAGGAATTGATATAAACTTTACTGCAGATATCTCAACTACCGGACTGGAATCGGGATACCATACACTCTTTATTCGTTTTATGGATGAAAACGAATTGTGGGGACACTACGAGGCACGAACCATTTACGTTCAGCCAAATGTTAGCTCGCAATCCTTTATGCTGTCCGAGGCTGAGTATTTTATTGATACCGATCCCGGCATTGGAAACGGTACTCCAATTGCATTTACAGCAGGAAACGAAGCCAGTTTTACGTTTGACGTGCCTACTGACGGACTCTCAGAAGGTAGCACTCACGATATCTTTGTTCGCTTTATGAACGAGGATGGAACCTGGGGAATATACGAGTACGGTGAGTTTAGCATTGCAGACTGCATGGAGTCTGAGCCAGAGTTCTCATACGATGATATTTGCGTAGGAGGCGAAGCTACCTTTACCGACGAATCGTCGGTAGTTTATCCAGGTGTATCTTATGAGTGGGATATTGGTAACGACGGAACAGTTGAGTACACAACTATTGGTAACATTACCCACACCTTTAGTGAGGTTGGAATCTATTCAGTTAGCTTAAAACATATTAATGCTGATGGTTGTGTAAAAATGGTTATACATGAAATAAAAGTATACCCATATCCAAACATCCCGGTTATTGAAGTTAGCGGCGATCTTGATATTTGCGATAATAGTTCCGTTGAACTTTCTGTTCAAGATATTCATTATAGCTACTTATGGTCAAATAATGGAGAATCAAACAGTATCATCGTATCGCAAGCAGGTGATTACTCAGTTACAGTTGCCAATGAAATTGGCTGCTCGGCTACATCCGAAACTGTATCCGTAACAACAAAGCCTACTTACAACGTAACCGATGAGGTTACTATTTGTGGCAACGAAAATTACGAGTTTGGTACACAAACGCTATCTGAATCGGGGGAGTACACTGAAACATTCACTTCAATTTTAGGTTGCGACTCCACGGTAACGCTTACCCTCAACGTGAACCCTGTTTACGATGTTGTTGTAAACGAATCGATTTGCGAAGGGGAAACCTTTACGTTTAACGAAACCGATTACACTGAAACCGGGCAATACGTTCACAATCTGCAATCGGTACTGGGATGCGATAGCATTGTAACCTTGAACCTAGCCGTTAACCCAGTTTACAACGAAGTTGCCACTGCATCCATTTGTGATGGGGATGAGTATATTTTTGGAACACAAACTCTCACTGAATCGGGTGAGTATATAGAAGTTTTCGAATCTATCGGAGGTTGCGATTCAACTGTAAATCTTACATTTACCGTAAACGAAACCTTCAACAAAACGGCCAGCGCTTCAATTTGTCAGGGCGAAACCTACACATTTGGAACTCAAAATCTCACCGAATCCGGTGAGTACACTGAAGTTTTTGAATCGGAACTTGGTTGCGACTCTACGGTGGTTCTGACTCTGACAATCAATCCAACGTACTCTACAACGGTTAACGAATCGATTTGTGACGGTGAAACATATACCTTTAACGAAACCGACTATACCGAACCGGGGCAATACGTTCACAATCTGCAATCGGTACTTGGTTGCGACAGCATCGTTACATTAAACTTAACCGTAAATCCAGTTTACAACGAAGTTGCCACTGCATCCATTTGTGATGGGGATGAGTATATTTTTGGAACACAAACTCTCACTGAATCGGGTGAGTATATAGAAGTTTTCGAATCTATCGGAGGTTGCGATTCAACTGTAAATCTTACATTTACCGTAAACGAAACCTTCAACAAAACGGCCAGCGCTTCAATTTGTCAGGGCGAAACCTACACATTTGGAACTCAAAATCTCACCGAATCCGGTGAGTACACTGAAGTTTTTGAATCGGAACTTGGTTGCGACTCTACGGTGGTTCTGACTCTGACAATCAATCCAACGTACTCTACAACGGTTAACGAATCGATTTGTGACGGTGAAACATATACCTTTAACGAAACCGACTATACCGAACCGGGGCAATACGTTCACAATCTGCAATCGGTACTTGGTTGCGACAGCATCGTTACATTAAACTTAACCGTAAATCCGGTTTACAACGAAGTTGCTTCAACTTCTATTTGTAACGGCGATGAGTACGTTTTTGGAACGCAAACCTTGACTGAACCAGGTGAATACACCGAAGTTTTCGAATCGGAACTTGGCTGCGATTCAACGGTTGTGCTTACGCTTACGGTGAACGAAAGCTACAACGAAACCGCTACGGCAACAATCTGTCAGGGTGAAACCTACACGTTTGGGACACAGGGCCTAACCGAATCAGGTGAGTACACCGAATTCTTCGAATCCGAGTTTGGCTGCGACTCAACGGTTGTGCTATCGCTTACGGTAAACGAAACTTTCAACGAAACGGCAACAGCCCAAATTTGTCAGGGAGAAACTTTCGTATTTGGAACGCAGAATCTTACCGAATCTGGCGAATACACAGAAGTTTTCGAATCGGAGCTTGGCTGCGACTCAACGGTGGTTCTGACGCTGACAGTCAATCCAACGTATAATACAACGGTACACGAATCAATATGCTATGGCGAAACATTTACCTTTAACGAAACCGACTACACAGAAGCGGGACAGTACGTTCACAACCTGCAATCCGCATTTGGTTGCGACAGCATTGTTACATTGAATTTAACTGTAAACCCGGTTTTCAACGAAGTTGCCACTGCATCAATTTGTAACGGAGATGAATATGTTTTTGGAACGCAGATCCTAACTGAACCCGGCGAATACTCCGAAGTTTACGAATCAGAATTTGGCTGCGACTCAACCGTAACCCTTACTTTAGATGTAATCACCGTTAATGTTTCGGTATCAGTTGAAGGCAACACACTAACAGCAAATGCAACCGATGCAACCTACCAGTGGCTTGACTGCAACAATAGCTACGAACCTATTGAAGGTGAAACAGGGCAAAGTTATACTCCCCTGCAAAATGGAAACTATGCAGTTGAAATAACTCAAAACGGTTGTACGCAAACATCTGATTGCATTGAAGTTACAGGCGTAAGCATTGATCAGGTTTTGATTGATTGCGAGTTCTCAATTTTCCCAAATCCAAATTCTGGTGAATTCAGAATAATTCTCTCACAATCAACAGAAATAAAAATATTCAATACGCTGGGAGAAATTGTTTACTCAAAGCATTTTTACAAAGGAGAATACTCAATCTCTCTAGTAGGCCTACCAAATGGACTTTACATTATCAAAGGTCAGAATGGTGAAAGTTGCCTAAACAAAAACCTGATAATTAACCGGTAAGCAAATATAAGCAATAAAAAAAGGAGCAATCATTTTAAGAAAGATTGCTCCTTTTTTTTGTAGTTAAAAACTTTTCCTACTAATAACTATATAGCCTCGCCCCTTTCGATGAAATTGTTGTAATCGTCCTTAAAATTGAGGTTTCGATACCAACCACCACTTTCAAAATCGACAAATCGGTATTTAGTGTGTTTTAAAATTTCAACAATTTTTCTCCCGTTATTCTTAAGAATAACATCAACCTTTTCAGCAATGCTCTTCCTGTAAACAGCAAATAGCGGCTCATGCTTGTCGCGATTACTTACAGGCATTACAACATCGGAACCATCTGATAATGCAATCATTCTATTAATTACTCCCATATTCATTTCAGGAATATCACAAGCCGTTATGAAGTTTACTTCACTCCCCGACTCCATTAAACACGAGTAAATTCCCATTAGCGGTCCTTTCCCTATTTCTAAATCGGGGATTACTCTCTTCTGAAGAAATTTGTATTTTTCTATATCGTTGGCTCCAATAATTACTTCGTCGAAATAGTCGGTAAGCTGCTCCGCAATATGCTGAATTAACGGCTTACCATTTACCGGAAGCAAACTTTTATCCTCGCCTCCCATCCTTGAACTTTTGCCTCCGGCAAGAATTATCGCAGTTGCTTTCTGGCGAAGATTCCACTCACCATTCTTAACAAAAATCCGTTTTGGCTCAAAATCCCATGAATTATCTTGGAAACCAATAACTTTGTCGGCCAAACTGATTACCTCCGCGCAGCTTCTTTTCACCCTTTTCTCACCCAAATTTTTTATTACAATAAATTTGTCGGGCTCAAGCACTTTACGAATGGAGTTCGATTCAACAACAACCAGAGCATTCGGTGGAATAATTTCAACCAACGCCTTCAATCCTTTCTGCAGTTTACTTTTTTCAACCTTAAGCATATAAACCTTTTTCGCTCCGGCCATCAGCATTCGCGAGGTATCCTTGGCAATATCGAATGCGGTTTCCTCAAAAATCTCGAAATCATCGGAAAGGGATACACAAATGCCGCACCCATCGCCCCCCTGTGGACAACTCCCTTCGTGTTGGTTAATGGCAACAACTTTTACTCCATAAATATCAAAGTTTGAAGAATGATTTTTTATAATGCTGCACGCAAACTCAGTTTTCCCTGTGTTTTTGCCGGTTGAGCCTATAATTACATACCCCCTTTTTTTAATCATTTACACTTGTAGTGAAATTGATATTATTAATGCGAATTAATAGTTGAAAGTATAACAAGTTTTTGTGAAACTTGGTGACTTTGAGCCTTCGTGGCCAAAGTAATATGTGCCACGAAGACACCAAGTCTCTAACGATCACAAAGATCCTATTTAAGTAAGCTCTTCAACTGTTAATTAGAATTATTACCTCTAAAACATCAACTTTGAAATGATTCCAAATTACATAAATGTATGCATTTTTTAAAAAAACGCCTTAACTTATGCAATCAAATTCAATTTGTATGAATATAAATATAATACTCAACGAATTCAAACCAGTTAAGGACAACCTGTTACCCATCCTGCATGGGTTACAAGATAATCATCCGCAAAATTACCTCCCCGATGAAGCGCTAAAAGCAACTGCTAAGTATTTAAACATCAGTCTATCTTCGGTTTACGGGGTTGTTGGTTACTACACAATGTTTAGCCGAAAACCCCGGGGAAAATACGTAGTCAGATTTTGCACTTCCCCGGTTTGTTCGCTAATGGGATCGGGAAACGTGCTCGATTGGTTCTCCCAGTTTTTAGGGATAAAAGTAGGAGAAACCACTCCAGATGGTCTTTTCACCCTCGAAGGAAGCGAATGCTTAGGCCGATGTGGCAAGGCTCCTTCCATGATGATTAACAGGGATTTCTACGGAAACCTTACTCCCGAAAAAATCGAGTCAATTATCCATCAACTCAAAAACGCATAGTTTACCATTATGGTTGAAGAGAAAAGAATCGCACTAAAGAATTCGGGGTTGATTGATCCCGAGGACATCAACGATTACATTCGGGTTGGTGGTTACGATGCGCTTAAAAAGGCACTCAACGGAAATCCTTCTTCAGTAATCGACGAACTTACAAAAGCTGGATTGCGTGGACGGGGCGGAGCAGGTTTTCCCACCGGCACAAAAAACCTTTCAACGGCTGCAACATGCACCGATTGCAACAAGTACGTTGTTTGCAACGCCGACGAGGGCGAACCCGGCACCTTTAAGGACAGGATAATAATGGAAACCGATCCGCACATTCTTGTGGAAGGAATGATCATTGCCGGTTACGGAATTGGCGCAAACCAAGGTTACATTTACATTCGAGGCGAATACTACACTTCTATTGAAAGGATTAAAAAAGCAATTGAGCAGGCCTACAGCAAGAATTTTCTGGGAGAAAAAATTCTTGGTAGCAAATTCACCTTTAACCTTGAAATCAAACTTGGCGCGGGTTCATATCTCTGTGGCGAGGAACTCACCCTCCTCGAATCGCTTGAAGGGAAACGCGGTTACCCACGAATTAAACCTCCATTCCCGGCACAGAAAGGTCTTTGGGGAAAACCAACGCTCATAAACAACGTTGAAACACTGGCAAATTTTCCGGCAATAGTTCTGAATGGCGGGAAATGGTACCAAAGCATGGGTACTGAAAAGAGTCCTGGTACAAAAATTTTTACAATAAGCGGAGACGTAAAAAATTCTGGGCACCGAGAGCTGGTTCTGGGGGCAAAACTTGGCGACATAATTAATAATGTTGCCGGAGGCACAATCGATGGGAAACCATGGAAAGCCGCCCTTCTGGGTGGTGCGGCCGGAACATTCGTTCCATACTCATTTGCTGATGTTGAAATGGGTTACGATAAACTTAAGGAACGCGGAGCAACACTCGGTTCTGGAGCAATTATAGTTATAGGTAGTGAAAAACACCTGATTCCAATTCTGCAATCCATTCTAAAATTCTTTAAGCACGAAAGTTGTGGAAAATGCGTGCCGTGCCGACTGGGAACCAGCTACCTGCATGAGCAATCGCTACTTCTAAACAAAAAAAATTCGGAAGACAGGAAAGAAATATTGAACAGCATGCTAACTCAGGCTCAACTAATTGCAAAGAGTTCACTGTGTCCGCTGGGTCAATCGCCAATACTTCCGATTCAAAGTATTATTAACCATTTCAGCGATGCGCTGATAAATGAGTAAGGAAATTTTGCAGATACAAACTTCATCCAACAACTATGGTTACAATAACTATCGATAATAAAACCATTCACGCACCCGAAGGTGCAAACCTTCTTCAGGTTGCGCGCGATAGTGGTTTCAACATACCCGGACTTTGCTACCATCAAAAACTGACACCAACCGGCGCATGCCGACTTTGTCTCGTAAAAATTGAGGGAATGCGAGGTCTAGTTGCTTCCTGTAGCGTAAAGGTTACCGAGGGTTTAAAAGTTACCGCTTTCGATGAGGAGCTGGAGCAAACCCGAAAGTTCCTAATCGATTATCTACTTAGCGAGCACGACGAGTCGTTCGACGGCACATACCCCGACGAACTGAAAGAGTTGATTTCTCAATACGGGTTAGAAGATAAAAACTCGCGATACTTTAAGCCCGTTTGGCAGAAACTTGGGTTTAAAAAGGACGACACTTCTCCCGTATTAACCTACGATCCAAACAAATGCATAAAATGCTTCAGGTGCATAAAGGCGTGTGCTGAGGTTCAGGGAAAAAATGTTCTCTCGTTTGACGAGAGAGGAATTCATTCGTTTATAATCGCAGGGAATGGCGTTTGGAACGAAAGTGAGTGTGATGGCTGTGGCGAGTGCATCCAACTTTGCCCCACCGGGGCAATTGTTGAGAAACCAAATCGTGAAACGCTCAAACTTGATAAAATTGAAAAGAAAGTACAAACAACCTGTCCTTATTGCGGCGTTGGATGCCAGATTGAACTGCTTGTACAGGATGGAAAAATTGTCCGCAGTAACGGCGTTGAGGGTGTTTCGCCCAACGATGGGCGGTTATGTGTAAAGGGTCGATTTGGCTACGAGTTTGTTCACAGTCCCGATAGGCTAACAAAACCACTAATTAAGCGAAACGGAAAATTTGAGGAAGCAACTTGGGATGAAGCAATAAATCTGATTGCAACAAAGTTTGGAGAAATAAAAGAAAAGTACGGACCCGATTCGCTGGCAGGTTACGCCTCTGCAAAATGTACGAACGAGGACAACTACCTTTTCCAAAAATTTATCCGAACTGTTTTTGGAACTAACAATATTGATTACTGCACCCGGCTTTGCCATGCATCTACGGTCACCGCAATGCTAAAATCAATGGGCGATGGTGCTGGTAGCAACCCCATTGAAGATTTCGAAACCGTTGATTGCCTATTCGTTACTGGAAACAATATTATTGAAACACACCCAATAACAGCTACTTACGTAAAACGGGGGGCAGCAAACGGACAAAAAATAATTGTGGTTGATCCTAGGTGGACACCATTGGTTCGCTTTGCTACGGTTTGGCTACAGCCAAAATTGGGGACCGATGTTGCTCTGCTTAACGGGTTGGTTCATATTATTATAAAAAAGGGTTGGGTTGATAAGAATTTTATCAGCCAAAGAGTTGACGGAGGAATGGATGCATTTAATCTTCTTAAGGAATTAACCGACAAGTACACTCCCGATTTTGTTGAAGAAGTTACGAGTATTCCAAAAGCCAAACTGGAACTTGCTGCCAAACTCTATGCAACATCCAAAACATCGATGATTGCAACAGGTATGGGGATGAGCCAGCAGGTTACCGGTACACACAACGTTTTCAGTTTGATAAACATGATGCTCATTACAGGTCAGGTTGGGCGCGAACGCTGTGGAATTAATCCGCCACGCGGACAAAATAACGTGCAGGGAGCAACTGATGTTGGCTGTTCACCAGCCAATTATCCAGGATATATACCAGTTACCAATGAAGATAATAATAAAAAAGTTGCCAAAATTTGGAATATTAATCCCAATGAGCTTTCCAACAAACCAGGATTGACCACTGTAGAAATTATGCAAGCAGCATACAACGGTAAAGTGAAGGGGATTTACATTATGGGTGAGAATCCCATGATTAGCGACCCAAACCTGAATCACACTGAGGAAGCCTTCAAAAAAATGGAGTTCGTGGTTGTGCAGGATATTTTCCACACTGAAACCACTCCATTTGCCGACGTTATTCTTCCTGCTTCAACTTGGGCAGAGAAAAATGGAACATTTGTCAACAGCGACCGAAGAGTGCTACGTGTTCGAAAAGCCGTTGATTGTCCGGGCGAAGCCCGGGAAGACTGGCGAATCATACACGAAATCGCAAAACGAATGGGAAAACCCATGCCCGATTACAAAAACGAAGCCGAAATATTTGACGAGCTTGCAAGCGTAACACCCATCATGGCTGGCATTTCTCACTCCCGCCTTGAAGAAGGTAGCATTCAGTGGCCATGCCCAACCCCTAATCATCCAGGAACCCCAACGCTATACCTCGATAAATTTAACACACCAAACGGCAAAGGCAAACTTTTCCCGGTTGATTACGTAGCGCAATCCGAGAAGGTTGATAGCGAATATCCTTACCTACTCAACAGCGGTCGCCTATTGTACCACTACCATACGGCCACCATGAGCAGGAGAACCAAAGCCCTGAGGGAATTTGTTAACGAATCATTCGCATTGGTTCACCCATACGATGCTGTTAAACAAAACTTAAAGGATGGGGAAAAAGTACGAATTACTTCCCGAAGAGGCCAGCTCGAAACTACTGTAAGAGTAAGCGATGAGACTCTTGAGGGCGAAGTTTTCATGCCATGGCATTTCACTGAATCGCAGGTAAACAGGTTAACGCGTGATGAACTTGATCCGTACAGTAAGATTGCACCGTTCAAACTTTCGGCGGTTAAGCTGGAAAAACTTTAGAAAAGAGCTTATCTAGTAAAAGCCAAAAAAAATCGGGGTGAAATCCACCCCGATTTTTTTATAAATATCATACCACTAGTACCTCTCACGTGGTTTATAGTGGGTATGTAGCAATTCGTGTGATTTATGTCCAAGTGGCTCCTTGAGGAAATCCTCATAAATCATCTTAATTTCTGGGTTCTCGTGTGACTTACGGATTGGTTTTCCAGCATCCTCAGCGTAGATAGCCTCAGCACGTTTAGCACGGATCTCAGCGTTGGTTGGGATAGGTTGACCTCCACCGCCCAAGCATCCACCAGGGCAAGCCATGATTTCGATGAAGTGGTAGTTAGCCTTTCCGTCACGAACGTTGTCCATTACCTTTTTGGCATTTGTTAAACCATGAGCAACAACCGTTTTGAGTTCTGCTCCTTCAAGGAAACTCCACTCGGGTTTTACCTTTTCAATTTTAACTGAAGCTTCTTTTACACCATCCATACCACGAACAGGAGTAATATTTAGCCCATCAAATGGAACTTCACGACCGGTAACAACTTCGTAAGCAGTACGTAGAGCAGCTTCCATTACACCACCGGTTGCACCAAAAATTACGGCAGCACCTGTTGATTCACCCATTATGCTATCGTAGGTAGTTTCTTCAAGATGTGAGAAATCTAACCCGGCCTGCTTAATCATAATAGCCAACTCGCGGGTAGTAAGAACGTAGTCAACATCCTTATAGCCACTCGAACGCATTTCTGGTCTGTCAGCCTCAAACTTCTTCGCTGTACATGGCATAACTGAAACAGAAATAATATCAGCTGGATCAATTCCACGTTTTTGAGCGTAGTATGTTTTTGCTAAAGCACCAAACATCTGCTGAGGCGACTTACATGTTGAAACATTCTCGAGATACTCTGGATATGTATGCTCAATAAACTTAACCCAACCTGGTGAACAGCTGGTAGTCATTGGCAATTTCACTTTCGGATCCTTGTCAACCAAAGCCCTCTTGAGGCGTTGAAGCAACTCGTTTCCTTCCTCAATAATTGTTAGGTCAGCAGTAAAATCGGTATCAAGAACTGAATTGAAGCCTAAACGACGAAGTGCTGTAACCATTTTCCCAGTTACTAACGAACCGGCAGGCATTTCAAGGTCTTCACCTAACGCTACCCTTACAGCTGGGGCTGTTTGTACAACAACGTGTTTCTTGGTGTCGTAAATTGCATCCCAAACCTCCTCAACGTAGTTACGCTCAACCAATGCTCCGGTAGGACAACGGTTTACGCACTGACCACAGTTGGTACATACAACCTCAAACATTGGATGCTCAAAGAAGGTGGAAATTTTCATCTTATCGCCCTTGTAGGCAACGCCTAAAGCGCTAACGTGCTGCAATTCTTCACAAGTACGCACACAACGTTGACAACGAATACACTTGCTATCGTCCTTAATAATTGAAGGCGAATACGCATCAATTGTATAGTTCTTATGAGGAACTAGATCGATAAACATTGGCTCAGAAATTTTGTACTCAGCAGCAAGGTTCTGAAGTTCGCAGTTACCGTTCTTATAACATGTTGTACATTTTGCATTATGCTCAGAAAGGAGCAGATCGATAATATGCCTACGAGCGGTTCTTACTTTTAGGGTGTTCGTTTCGATTTCCATACCTTCAGCTACTGGCATCGCGCATGAAGCAGGTAGAGTACGTGATCCTTTCATTTCAACCACGCAAACACGGCAGTTACCTGCAACGCAGAGATCATCGTGGTAGCAAAGGGTTGGAATGTGGATGTTGAGCTGCTTAGCAGCTTGCAGGATGGTTGTACCTTCGTCAACGGTAACATTTACACCATCTATCTTTAAATTAATCTTTTTAGCCATTATTGCATTTTTTTTATGTTCAACACCTAGTAAATCATTTCTTCCCTGAAGTTCTCTACGATAGATGAGAACGAATTGGCAACGCTTTGTCCGAGACCACACTTCGCAGTAATCTTCATCGATTCAGTGAGCTTCAGAAGTTGATCAAGGTAAGCAGCATGCTTTTCACCCTTTTTAACGGCCTCAATACCTTTCAGGAGCTGCTGGCAACCAACCCGACAGGGAGTACACTGTCCACATGATTCTTCTTCGAAGAATTCAATGTAGTTCTTAAGAACGTTGTACATTGAGCGTGAACTGTTGAAAATCATCATTGAGCCACCGGTGGGGACACCCTCAAAACCGATGATGGTATCTTTAAACTTTTTACGAGGAACACAGAATCCTGAGGCTCCCCCAACCTGTACCGCTTTCGTATCACCATCACCAAACTCTTCAACGAATTGCTCAACGGTCATACCAAGTTCAAGCTCGTAAATTCCAGGGATAGGTGTATCACCAGAAATTGAGAATACTTTTGAACCACGTGAATCGGCAGTACCAAGCTCCTTAAATTTGCGAGCACCATGCTTGCTAATCATGAAAGCGTAAACCAAAGTTTCTACGTTATTGATTACAGTTGGTTTGCTTCTAAAACCAGCGATGGTAGGATATGGAGGTTTGTTGCGAGGTTCTCCACGCTGCCCTTCCATACTTTCGAACAAGGCACTTTCCTCTCCACAGATGTATGCTCCACTCCCCATAATAATTCTAATGCGGAAAGGAACCTTGAGCTCTTCCAGTATTTTATGGAAATCATCTAACTTCTTTTCTAATTGTGGCAACAAGAAACGATACTCACCACGCAGATAGATAAACCCCTCGGTAGCGCCAATAACTTTAGCACAAACAGCCATCCCACCAAACACTTTACAAGGAACCTGAAATAGAATCTCTCTATCTTTAAATGTTCCTGGCTCACCCTCGTCAGCATTACAAATAATGTAACGCTCGGTTTCGGGTTGCTCGCTGGTGAATTTCCACTTAAGTGCTGTGGGGAATCCAGCACCCCCACGTCCTTTTAAGCCAGACTCAAGTAGCTCATTAATAATTTCGTCCTTACTTTTTGCCCATGCAGACTGAAGAACCTCCTTTGTGTTGCAATCCTGCTCAAATATGAGATCAACACGTTTTAGTTTTGTATTTGACATGGTAATATCTTCGTTTAATGGGTTACTTTTTAATATATTCACTTATTATTTCACGCACCTTTTCAGGTGTTAACTCGGTGTACACCTCATCGTTGATGAGCATGGCAGGACCCTTATGGCACCAGCCCAGACAGTTTGTTTCAAGCAGCGAAAACTTACGGTTTTGGGTAGTTTCGCCAACTTTTATCTTTAGAAGATCTTCAATTTCCTGCACGATTTGGTTCTTACCTTTCATAGAGCAGGTAATAGTTCTACAAACACGAATAACGTACTTCCCTCGAGGTGTGGTATCAAGAAATGAGTAGAAAGTAGCCGTTCCGTATACCTGCGCAGCAGCAATATCCAGTTCGCGGGCAATTTCGGTCATGGCCTCATCGGAAATGTACCTTTGATCCTGAACAACTCCCTGAAGTATGGGAATCAGGCTCTCCCTTGTCCTACCATACTTATCAGCAAGACTCTTTACCAATTCTTTAATTTCGGGCATGTTTCTTTGGTTTTAATAGTTAATAAATGTGTTATTTAATTAACATTGTTATTTAATTAACAGGCCAGTATTTATAGCCATTTTGTTTTGGTTTTTAAATGTAGAAACGATAAAATTGAAGAAACATGACTTTTGTCATGTTTTATGGTTCTTTAGTTTGAAGCAAGTAATTTAGAATGATTCAAATAAAGAGTTTTGGGAAGGAAAAGAAAAGAAGGTTAATCTTTACAAAGATTTAAAACAAAGTGCTTTGATATTCCACAAAATTTCAGTACTTTAAAAAAATCGTTTAGAAACTTTTTAAATTTTCGATTTTTAAGATTTCTCACTTCGTTCGAAATGACAAAGAATATTTTTTGTGGGGTAATGGGAGGGAGGAAGAAGCGGGCGAATTCGCCCGCTTCTTCCTCCCTCCCATTACCAATGCTTCGAAAAAATAATGTCATTTCGAACGAAGTGAGAAATCAATTTTTTGATACAGCTTTACATGACATAATAAAAAAACAAAATTCAAACAGTTTCTTAATGTATAAAGGGAAAGAAGTTAACTAACCTGAAGGTTTTTACCATTATAATTGGTTACCGAGCCCACAACAGCCGATCGGGGAAAACCTTCGTTTTTTAAGTCAGTTAGCATATCGTTAACGTTTTGCTGTTGGCAGCAAATAAGCAACCCCCCAGAGGTTTGAGCGTCAAGCAGAAGCATTCTGTAGTTATACCCCAAGGTTTCTTGGAATTCGGTATTCTCCTCAACAAACTCCTGGTTGCGGAAGCAAGCACCGGGTATACAGCCTAACTCAACCAAATCCATTGCCCCATTAAAAAACGGCACTTTTGTTGACTCAATGTTCATGGATACGTTGCTTCCCATGGCCATTTTCAGGGCGTGCCCAAGCAAGCTAAAACCTGTGACATCGGTTGCACACTTTACGTTGTACTTCTGCATAACCTGTGCTCCCTTCCTATTGAGCTGTTTCATGCTATCAAGCACAACCTGGTAGTTTATATCGCTAACCTCGCCCAACCTTTTTCCGGCAATAACAACTCCAGCACCAACCGGTTTTGTAAGAATCAGAACATCGCCGGGTTTGGCTGCTGCATTGGTAATAACCCGATTAGGATGAATGGAGCCGGTAACGGCAAGGCCGAACTTTGGCACATCGTCAACTATGGTGTGGCCACCAACAATAACCCCTCCGGCTTCGATTACCTTATCGGTGCCCCCCCAGATAATCTGCTTCAGAATTTTCAAATCGACACCGGCTGGGAATGCAACAATATTGAGCGCAGTTAGAACCTCTCCCCCCATGGCGTACACATCGCTAAGCGCGTTGGCCGCAGCTATTTGTCCGAACTCATACGGATCGGAGCACACCGGTGAGAAGAAATCGGTTGTTTGGATGAGTGCAAGTTCATCGGTAATTTTATAAACTCCGGCATCGTCGTGGGTTTCGATATCTACCAAAAGGTTTTTGTGAGGAGTTTTCGGCAAACCGGCAAGCGCCTCGCTCAGCTCACGAGCTGATAGTTTAGCAGAGCAGCCTCCATACTCAACAGTGCTAAGTAAATCAAAGGGTTTCACTTCATCCATACTTCGTGGATATTAAAATCGATATTTATTAACTTTAAAGTTTCTGCAACCGAATCGTTTCTTGTTATTTCTGGGTCAAATCTTATGGACATTCCGCAATCAGAAGAAATATCCTTGGGCGTGGGGATGATGTCAAACTTGAATCCCTTCTCGAGAAGAATTTTTTCTGCCTTTAAAACGTAGTGTGTTGCCTGAAAAGTAAGAACTGTATAATTCACTATAATATAAACAATTAGAGTTATGGGTAAACAACGCTGCTTGCGCTGGTTAACTTCTCGAGAATATCGTACATGTTGGAAACTATTCCTACTCCAAGCTCCTGCTTTTTCTGGTAGTAATCGAGACATGTTCCGCAAACAAGAATCTCAACGCCACTCTTTTCGAGTTTTACTAGCGTATCGAGAACCTGAGAATTTTTCAACGTTAAGAAAATTCCCGAATTAAGGAACACAATACTTTGCGGTTGGCTTGTTGCCTCGGGCAGAGTATTCACAAAAGCTTTCATAAGAATTCGTCCTAACTCCTCAGCACCATCGCCAAGCAATTCTTTCTGAAAAGCGATTACTAAATTTTTATTGCTGGAGAAGCTTACCTCACAGTACTCCTCTACCGGGGCACTCTCTGGTATCTCGCCCGTTTTCCCAACAAACAGATGAAACACGTTTCCCTTCAATTCCTGTTTGACTTCCATCCCGTTATCGGTAAGAAAACGGGAAACGTTCTTCATAGAAGTTTCATTATCGATAAGAATTTCTAAGGAATCATTCTCATCGATTTCGGCCAAGGCTTTCTTGGTCATAATTAAAGGTTTAGGGCAAAGTTCGCCCCGGGCATCAACAACTTTCATTTACTGTGAACTTATTTTGTAATTTTTTTGATTGCATCAATAGTGTAAGAAATTTGCTCCTCGGTTGTAAATCCGCCAAGGCTGAAGCGCACTGTTCCCTGCGGGAAAGTTCCCAGCGAATTATGAGCCAGCGGAGAACAATGCAATCCGGCGCGGGTCATTATTCCATACTCTTTGTCGAGAATGGTTGACAGTTCGCTTGGAACAATTCCGTCAACATTTACAGACACTAAAGGAAGGCGCTCCTCGTTGGAATCGGGTCCGTATATTTTAACTCTGCTAATCGACTTTAACTCATCGATGAGCATTTGAGTTAGTCCCAAAACCTGTGCACGAATATTTTCAATCCCCTTCCCCATAACATACTCTAACCCGGCTTTTAACCCAATGATTCCAACCGTATTTGGAGTTCCTGCCTCCAGCCTGTCGGGGTAGATTTGCGGGTGAGTGTCGAGTTCTGATTTGCTTCCCGATCCTCCGTGGATAAATGTGTTGACCTCTACGTTACTTTTAATACAAAGCCCGCCAGTTCCCGGGGGACCATACAACTTTTTATGGCCGGTAAACGCCAGAATGTCAATATTATCCTTTTGAATATCGATCGGAACAAATCCGGCAGTTTGAGCGGCATCGACCATAAAAAGAACACCCTTGGAACGGCAAATTTCGCCCATTTTTCTAATAGGCATTACTGTTCCCGACACATTCGAGCCGTGGATTGTAACTACCAGTTTTGTGTTGGGACGAAAACTTTTGGTAAATTCTTCGACATTTACATTGCCTTTAGAATCACAAGGGACAATAGTAACATCGATTAGACCTTCGTTTTCAATGTGTTTTAATGGGCGCCGAACGGAATTGTGCTCCATGTGGGTGATGATAACGTGATCACCCTTTTTTAAAATTCCATTTACAGCAATATTGATTGCAAGGGTTGAATTTGCTGAAAAAACCACCCTATCGGATGAATCGGCGTTAAAAAAGTTAGCAATTAACTCGCGGGTTTCAAAAACTTCCCTAGCTGCTTTTAGTGCTAAGTGATGGCCGGAGCGTCCGGGACTTGCGCCGTAACTTGTTAAATAGCCGCTCATTGCCTCAACAACTGAGGCTGGTTTTGGCCATGAGGTAGCAGAATTATCGAGGTAAACTTCCATTTTCCTACTCAATTATTGTCATTTCATCAATTAGGTGCGAAGCACCTGCAAACTTATCAATAACAAAGAGGGCGTAACGAATATCGAGCGAAATATTCCTGCACACCTTGGGGTCGAACTTAATGTCGCTCATGGTTCCCTCCCAAACACGGTCGAAATTTACGCCAATAAGTTGCCCTTCGGCATTCAGCACAGGACTTCCAGAGTTCCCTCCCGAAGTATGATTAGTAGCAACGAATGCAACGGGAACCGTTCCGTTAACCTCCCAGCGGCCATAATTCTTTGAATTATACAACTCAGTGAGCTTTTCGGGAACAACGTAATCGTAAACACCCATTTTCCCCTTCTCAATTATTCCGTCGAGAGTGGTAAAATGGGAGTATTCAACACCATCGCGGGGAAGGTATCCTGCTACATGCCCATAGGCAACCCGTAGGGTTGAATTCGCATCGGGGTAGAATTTTCTATCGGTTTGCATCTCCATTAAACCACCTAAGTAGCTGCGGTATAGCAAGTCTAATTCTGAATTAATCTCTCTAAGCGGGCTATAAACATTGGCAGAAAAAATTGAATCGTACTGAGAACTCAACATGAACACTGCATCGTTTTTAAATACCTGTGCTGCTTTCGTATCGGCATTGGTGAGGTAGTAGATTAGCTTTGTGCTATCGGAAAATACGGACCCATTCAGCATTTCTTCTGCAAAATTGTACCAATCCTTTTCGTTAAAACCAGAAACCTTGTCCCTAAGCAGGTTAGGCTGAAGTTCCTGTGGTGCTGCACTGGTAAATACCTTCAGCATTTGCACAAACACGTCTCTATCGATTGGCAGGTAGTAATCCTTATAAAAGCTTCTAGTACGCTCAATTAAGCTGGTCGCTCTTTCTGAGGCCTTGGCTAAATCGGGTTCACCACCAGTATTAAACTCACTTACAAAAGAGCTAAAGTAACCGGCAAACCTTAACATTTCAACGGAACGGAAAGCCTCCCAACCCAAAATGCTGGCATTGTTTAACGCGCTGTACTGCGCGTAAAGCTCAGCAAAACGGGGGATAATGTGGCCATACTTCTCTTTCCGGTCGGGCGATTGGCTTACCCATTCAGCAAACTGCTGCTCAAGCGTCTGCTTCTCCTCAACTGTTTTGAGCCTAATTAATCCGTTACGCTCACCAATCCACTTTTTCCATCCGTTGGCAACCCCGGCATGCTTGCTGGCGTACTTGATGCGAACCGTATCGTTAGTCACCATGTAGGAATCGAAAATATCGAGCCTTGTTTCGCGAAGCGAAATTCGTAGCGGATTAACTTCGTCAACAATATTTTTCACCGCCTGTGATGTTATGTACTGTTGGGTTGTTCCAGGATACCCGTAAACCATGGTAAAATCGTTGGGTTGAATTCCCTTTAAAGAGATAGGAAGGAAATGCTTCGGTTTGTAGGGAACGTTATCGGGCGAGTAAGCGGCAGGTTTATTATCCTTATCGGCGTATATTCGGAACAACGAGAAATCGCCGGTATGGCGAGGCCACATCCAGTTGTCGGTGTCGCCACCGAATTTTCCTATATCGGATGGAGGAGCACCAACCAAACGAACATCTAAATATTTTTCGAATACGAAAAGGAAATACTGGTTTCCGTAGAACATTGGAGCAACCCTAGCTGTATAGTGGGTCCCATTGGTCACCGAGTCAATAATTGCGCTGGAATTATCAGCAACAATCTGGCTACGTGTAGCTTCGTCCATTGAATCGTTATAACCTTTCAATACTTTTTCGGTTACATCCTCAATACTTTTCAGGAAAGTAACCGTAAGGTTTGGGTTGGGAAGCTCCTCGTTGCGAGACATAGCCCAGAACCCATCGGAAAGGTAATCGTTCTCAACGGTTGAATGGCTTTGAATAACTCCATATCCACAGTGATGGTTTGTAATTATCAGACCGTCGGGAGAAATGAGTTCTCCGGTACATCCGCGGCCAAAATGAACGATTGCGTCTTTTATGCTCGGCTGGTTGATACTGTAAATATCCTCTGCAGTAAGCTTAAATCCTTTGCTCTGCATGTCAGCAATATTGTACTTTGCAATAAGCGACGGAATCCACATGCCCTCATCGGCACGAACAAACAGTATACTTAGAACGAGAGTTAGTAGAAGTAATGAACGTTTCATAAGTTTTGTAGATTTATTGTTTACTATTTTTTTCAATTTCATTCAAAATATCGAGGAGCTCGCAGTATAACTTCTGAACGGGAAGCCCCATTACGTTGAAGTAAGAGCCATCAATACGGTCAATTCCTATATAACCAATCCACTCCTGAATTCCGTATGCCCCTGCCTTATCGTAGGGTTTGAAGGTATCGATGTAGTAATCAATTTCTTCATCCTTCAATTGGCGGAAATGCACGTCGGTTTCAGAAATAAACGACCTTGCTGCCAAAGGGTTTGAAATTGCAACTCCCGTAACAACAACATGTTTCCTTCCGGAGAGGAGTTTCAAAATTCTTACCGCATCCTCCCTATTTATTGGTTTTTCAACCACCGAATTTTCACACCAAACTATTGTATCAGAAGTAATTAATATGTCATTTATTTTGAGCCCAGACAGGAATGGTTCTGCCTTTTTTCTTGCAAGAAATTCAGGAATTTGTTCGTAGGAAAGATTTTGTGGGTAAGTTTCATCTTCACTGTTGCCTAACCGTACTTCGAAAGTCAACCCCAACTCTTTGAGGAGATGCTGTCTGCGAGGTGATTGGGACGCTAGAATTACATTGTACTTTTTTAGACGTTGGTTTAGAACCATTTGTAAAGAAATGATTTAAATTATGCTACCAGAAAACGAAAAAAAACTGAGTACAGAATTCCGGCAAGCATTACCAGTTTGGACATTGTGCTCACCGAATGGTACTCCTTCTTACTATCGGCTAATAAAATTTTAGCCAGCAAAAGGAACATGGGTACCACAAGAGCAATTAGCAAATAGAAAAGCGAAAAATAGTCGAACTCGCCGCTTGGTAAAAAGTTCAAGTGCGCTCCGAACAAGTAGGTAAGAAGAACTATGGTGAAAAGGATAATTCCAGCCGAAATAATTTTTGTATTCTTAACGCCCAGCACAACCGGAAGCGTATTTCGACCATACTCAAGGTCGCCCTCGAAATCCTCAACATCCTTCACAATTTCACGAAACAATGTTAGCAAGAACGCAAAGATTGCGTAACCACCAACCCAGTATATAATATCGTTAAAAGCCGATGGGGTAAAAATGAGTGTTTGCCAGTATGCCTTGTAAAGCTCAGGCAGTTCGAATAGCAGCACCATAAGTGGAACCAAGGCAGTAAAAACAGCAACAATAATATTGCCAATTAAAAATTGGCGCTTATAGGTAGTTGAGTAAAACCAAAGCATTCCGGGAATAAACAGGAATACCGCTGAAAGGAAAGGTTTACTTATTGCAAAGGAAACCAGAACTCCGAAAAATACGCCAATTGCGTTCAGTACCCAATGAAGACTAATGGCAACTCTACGTGAGAGTGTTCGTCCTACCACTACGGTTTGTGGACGGTTTACTAAATCGGTTTTGGTATCGAAGTAATCGTTGATTACGTAACCTGCTGCAGTAATAAAAACAGTAGAAAGCACCATGAACAGGAAGAACACCTCGCTGAGCTGCAAGTCCATTCCTTTTTGAAGAAGCAAGGGTTTTACAATAAAAAACCGGATTAAATACTGCGTTATAGCTACAATAATCAGGTTCTTAATTCTAACAACTCGAAGAATGCTTGCAACCATACTTTACTGTTTAAAGTTTTTGGTGTTATGCCAAAGTCCTTTCAGCTTCAGCACCTGTTCAATTACATCCCGTACGCAACCTTTCCCTCCCGGAAAATTTGAAACGTAGTGAGAAACTGCAACAATTTCGGGTGCTGCATCGGCCGGACAGGTAGGGAAGCCAACGCGAACCATAACATCGTAATCGGGTAAATCGTCGCCCATGTACAGAATTTCTGAAAGTTCAAAACCGTACTTAAACCGAAAATCCTCAAGGGCATCCACCTTGTCGTTCGTTCCGAGGTAAATGTCGGTAACTCCAAGGTCTCTGAATCGATTACGAACCGATTCGCTCTTGCCTCCAGAAATTATTGCAACCGGAAATCCCTGCTGAACAGCTTTATGAACTGCATACCCATCGCGGGTGTTCGATGTTCGAAGCAACTCACCCGAAGGGTGAATTAGTACGGAACCATCGGTAAAAACTCCATCAACATCGAAGGCAAAAGCCTTCACCCTGTTAAGCTGCTCCTTAAAATTTGTCATTCAATTATACCATTGAAATATTGTACATTACTCTTCACCATGGCTCAGCTGCCAGATGCTGTCGCTTATTGACATGTATATTTCCCGAAGCTCATCGCTCATTGAGCTGAGCATAATAATATGCTTCTTTATTGTTTCGGAATCGCCACGAACAGCAGGTCCTGTTTGCATTTTCAGGGGATTTCCATCCAACGCTTTTTTGACTGTTTCGCTTACCAGTGGTTTAAGAAGTTCGAAATCAAATCCGTTCTCCTCGGCAATTACCTGGCTAAGGGCGAGCATATGGTTCACAAAGTTACATGCAAAAACACCCGAAACATGAAGCCATCGGCGAGTTTCAGAATCCATTTCTATAGCATTTGCTCCTATAGCTTCAGCAAGAGACGCCAGTAAACTCAAATTATTCTCACTGTTTGCTTCGATGCATAGAGGTATTCCGTGTAAGTTCACCTCACGTTCAGGTGAGAAAGTTTGGAACGGGTAGAACACACCGTAATTTGCAAACTTGCCTTCAAAAACATCAATGGGCGTACTTCCACTGGTATGCACCACGAGCCCATCAGCATGGGGAAATTTATCAACAACATCCTGAATTGCTGAATCGGGAACCGCTATTATATAAAGGTGTGCATTACTGAAAATCTCATTTATATTTAAAGTGAAAGCACAGTTAACCTGTTTCGCCAACTTCTCTGCGTTTAACGATGAGCTACCAACTATTTGAGAAATAGTATGGCCCGCGGCCATAATTCTGAGAGTTAGGTTCGTTGCCACATTACCGGCACCAACTACAACAATACTAAGAGGTTCTTTTTGTGTTTCCATATTATGAGAAGAAGAAACTTTTTAACGTGCTAAGATAATGGATATATTTTTGTTTTCGAACCAAAAATGGTAAAAGTAAAAAACCCCGGAAAGCTTATTAATGGCAATCCGGGGTGAAAAGCATATTTAATATCTTAACTTTCGTTCTCCTTCACCAACTTGGCGCAAACCTCGTACTCCTCGCGTTGGATGTAAAAATTTAGCAGCTTCTCAAAGAAACGTACGTTACCAAACATTGGGTGGTTTTTGTCGTACTCAATTCTTCCTGTAATTGTGTCGTTTAGTATGTCAAATGTGTTGCTGGTTTCAATAGTGCTATCCTGTTCAATTTCACTATTCTGTGGATTTTTATCCTCTTTCTCGGCTTCGTTGAAATTTGAAAATATTTGGTTTAGGTTGAAACCCCCTTGTTGGAATGAGTTGATACCTTTCTCTAAGGTTTTCAGCTCGCTAATTTCCTTATTAAAATCAGGTACGTTCCTATACTTTGAGAAAAAATCGACAATTAAATTCTGGATTTTCAGATTATCCTCATTCTCCTTCAAAATCTTTTTGCTCAGGGCGTAACGTTCGCTCAACTTCTGCGAACGAATACCAGAAAGGGGCTCGGTTAAAATTTGTCGTATTTCATTCTCGTTAACCCTAATGGAGTTAAGGTTTTCAATTACCCTAGCCTTTAAAGCCTCTAAAAGTTTGTTCATCAATTCTCTCATCACATAAATAGTTAAACTTAAGCGAAAATTAATCTGAAAACATATAATATTCCTTATACGAGTAAAACAGCAGGAATGTATAATTTGTTTAACAGGAGTTATGTTATATTGGTCAGAAAAAGCCACATTACCAAAACACTAATTAAACAAACGAACAATACCTTTAACGCTCACTAACAAACAGATAACAAAAGTTGTACCATACCTTTGTAACGATTATCAGATTCTAACCACTTCATTAACCCATTTTTCTTATATTTGTACGCAAAATAATTTACAAAAAACAATGTAACTCACGGAATAAGAATGCATTTCAAGGTAAATGAGTGCTTATTCTGCTGTTGCTTTTCTGAAATAAGTAGCTCAAAATAATTAACAATTTAAAAAAAGTGATTGATGAAGATTTTAGTTTGTATCAGTAATGTGCCCGACACAACAACAAAGGTGAAGTTTACTGACAACAACACCAAATTCGACACAACTGGTGTTCAGTGGGTTATTAACCCTTGGGATGAGTTGGCACTTACCCGTGCCCTCGAGTTGAAAGATAACGCTGCAACGGGTGTGAAAGGAGTAACCGTTGCACATGTTGGACCAGCAACTGCAGAACCTACCATACGTAAGGCCCTTGCCATTGGTGCCGATGATGCAATTCGTATTAACCTCGACCCCAAGGATGCATACCAGGTTGCTGCACAAATTGCAGAGGTAGTTAAGAACGAGCAGTTTGACGTTATTCTCTGTGGCATTGAATCGAGCGATTTCAACGGTTCAACCGTAGGTAGCATGGTTGCAGAATTTTTAGGATACCCTTCGGTTTCTGCTGTTTCAGGGCTGAATTTTGATAATGGGAATGCAGTAATTACCCGCGAAATTGATGGTGGAAAAGAATCCGTTTCGGTTCCAACCCCATTCGTTGCTATTGTACAGAAAGGAATAGCAAAGGAGCCTCGCATTGCGGCAATGCGCGGAATTATGCAGGCTCGTACAAAAGTGATTAAAGTTATTGAACCGGTTGCTGTTGACGCACTCACCGAGGTAACTTCGTTTGAGCCTCCTCAACCACGCGCAAAGTGCGTTTTTGTTGATGCTGAAAATCCAAAGCAGCTAATCGATCTGCTTCAGAACGAAGCAAAAGTTATTTAATTTATTGCTAATCAGAATAAAAACAATAATATGTCAGTATTAGTTTTCGCTGAGAATTGGGATGGAAAATTCAAGAAACTTTCGTTCGAACTCGTTTCTTACGGAGCCAAAGTAGCAGAAATGCTAGGTGTTTCAACAACTGTCCTGTCAATTGGCAATGTTGCCGATGACGAACTTTCCAAACTTGGAAACTACGGTGCACAAAAAATATTGAGCCTAAAGAACGATGCATTAAACATTCTCGATAGTCAGGCCTACACCGCTGCAATTGCTGAAATTGCACAGCAAGAGGGAGCAAAGGTTGTAGTAATTGCCAACAATAACATGGGAAAATCAATCGCACCCAGACTTTCAGTAAAGCTGAAAGCAGCGATTGGCTCCGGCGTTAGCAAGCTACCACTCAGCACCAGCCCATTTGTAGTATACAAAAGAGCATATTCAGGAAACGCATACGCACACGTTGAGCTAAAATCGGACGTAAAAATTATTACGCTTGCACAAAACTCATTCGACCTGATTGAAACTTCAAACCAGGCTTCAATTGAGACTGCCACCGTAAATATTGACGGTTCGTTGGTTAAAACCAAGGTGAACGATGTTCAAAAGCAATCCGGCAAGCTTCTGCTAACCGATGCTGAGATTGTTGTTTCCGGCGGCCGTGGAATGAAATCGCCTGACAACTGGGGACCAATTGTTGAACTTGCCGATTTACTTGGTGGTGCAACTGCTTGTTCTCGTCCAGTTTCCGACGAAGGATGGCGCCCTCACGAAGAGCACACCGGACAAACCGGAAAAATTGTTGCTCCAAACCTTTACATTGCAGTTGGAATTTCGGGCGCAACCCAACACCTTGCAGGCGTTAGCTCATCGAAGTACATTGTTGCAATCAACACCGATAAGGATGCTCCTATTTTCGAGGCAGCACAGTACGGAATTGTTGGCGATGCATCGAAAGTGCTTCCTAAGCTTGTTGAAGCGGTTAAAGAAGCGAAGGCAAAGTAGGCAACATCTATTAGAATAAAGAAATGTAAAATGTAAAATGTAGAATAACCAATGTAGAAGTTTTGGCATGACTGATATTTCAAGAAAATACGATTTAGAGGAAAGATTAATATCTTTTGCAATTAGGATGCTTGAAGTATCTGAACTGTTAAACAAAACTAATGCTGGAAATCATTTTTCAGGGCAGTTAGTAAGATCAGGCACTTCTCCTGCCTTTAACTATGGAGAAGCACAAGCAGCTGAGTCAAGCAAGGACTTCATTCATAAAATGGGAATTGTGTTGAAGGAGCTTCGCGAAACAAGTATTTGTCTAAAAATCATTGTTCGTAAACCGTTGATTAAAGAACCCGAGCAAATTCAAAGGGATTTATCAGAATGCAATGAGTTGATAGCCATTTTTGCCAAGAGTATCAAAACTGCAAAAGAGAAAAGATAGGGGATGTATATTTTTTTTCTTTCCCATTTACATTTTACATTTAGAGTTTTACATTTTACATTGTTTTAGTTTCTGAATTAAAATTTCACCTATGATAAATCAAGTTCTCTTCGCCCTAGCACTT
>DAOSWM010000045.1:0-26083 GCA_035380045.1 Tenuifilaceae bacterium
ACAAAAGTATGAAGATAAATGTATAAAAACAAGAAATTTAGCTTATAACGAGCAATCAACGCTAATCAGTACTGTGAGTTTCCCTGCTGTTGAAAGAATTCCTCTACGGAGGGTTCACTTATTTTGCCTGCATTCTTAAACATGTTTTCTAGCTCCTGATTTTCCTGTTCAAGAAGTTCCTCCTGGTTTTTGGCGAAACCGTTTTTGTATTCAATCTTTTTTGTGATTTCTCCCTCAGGTGAGTAAACTATCCACAATCCGTTCTTAAGTCCGTTTTTATATTCCCCTTCAATTCTGGGTTGATTGTTCGGATAGTAAACTCTAAGCGGGCCATTCTCTTTTCCATTCTCATAACGAACAGACATTTTATAGTTTCCGTTGGGAAAGTATTGGATTATTGCTCCGTTTTTTTCATCGTTTAGCCAGGTAACTTGTTCGTAAACGTTCCCTTCGGGGTAGTACGTTAAAAAGTCACCATCTTTTTTGCCCTCCTTGAAATTTTCAGTAAGAATTAACCTCCCGTCAAGAGCAAAGTACTTCCACTCTCCATCCTTCCGGTTGTGAAGGAAGTTCCCGTTAGCAACTTCTTTGCCATTGGGATAAAAGAATACAGCTTTTGCGGTATCGCCACAATTGCTATAGGTTAGCTTTACACGTAGAATTCCATCCTCGTTGTAGCGAAAAAAATCACCACGAGGCTTATCGTCCTTAAAAAATCCATGGTAAGCTAAATTGCCATTTTTGTAGCGTTTTTTCCAGTGTCCCTGCTTCCTGTTCAGGTGGTCAAACTGGTTGAAAACTGTGTCCTGTTCAGTTCTTTCAGCGTATAAACTAGTAACACCAAAAGCGAGCAAAATGGCTAGGATTACTATTTTTTTCATCGTTACAAAGGGTTTTATAGCAAACGTCAAATATAACTATTGATTGTTTGTAATAAAATTTTGAAATAAAAAAGCCCCCGAAAATTTTCCGGAGGCTTTTGGGATTTTATATTGAGTTATTTGAAAGGTTACTTCACCTCCTCAAAATCAACATCGGTAACTTCCTGGTCCGATTTGCCTGACGACTCTTGGTTTGGCTGTGCTTGTTGCTGCTGCTGTTCCTGTTGAGCCTGGGTTGCTTTGTACATCTCTTCCGATGCAGCTTGCCAAACGGTGTTTAGCTCGTTCATAGCAGCATCAATCGCTGTTATGTCCTGCTTTTGGTGCGCATCCTTTAGCTTGCCTAGTGCTTCTTCTATTGGGCCTTTCTTGTCGGCAGGAAGTTTATCCCCAAATTCCTTCAGCTGCTTCTCGGTTTGGAAAATCATACTGTCGGCCGAATTTAGCTTGTCAACTTTTTCGCGTGCTTCCTTATCTGCATTTTCGTTGGCTTTGGCTTCCTCACGCATGCGCTTAATCTCGTCATCAGTTAATCCCGATGATGCTTCAATACGGATTTTTTGTTCCTTGCCGGTTCCTTTGTCCTTGGCAGTTACGTGTAGTATACCGTTTGCATCAATATCAAAAGTTACCTCAATTTGTGGTATCCCGCGTGGGGCTGGTGGTATGCCATCGAGGTGAAAACGTCCGATGGTTTTGTTTCCGCTTGCCATGGGGCGCTCGCCTTGTAGTACGTGTATTTCAACCGACGGTTGATTGTCAGATGCTGTTGTAAAAGTTTCGCTTTTCTTGGTTGGAATGGTTGTGTTTGACTCAATTAAGCGAGTAAAAACGCCGCCCATGGTTTCAATTCCCAGCGAAAGAGGTGTTACGTCGAGTAGCAGAACATCCTTCACTTCTCCGGTTAAAACACCGCCCTGAATGGCTGCACCAACTGCAACTACTTCATCGGGGTTTACACCCTTGCTTGGGGCTTTGCCAAAGAATTTCTCAACAACTTGTTGAATGGCAGGGATACGTGTTGATCCACCCACAAGAATTACCTCATCAACATCGGAGGCGCTTAATCCGGCATCCTTTAAAGCCTTGCGGCAGGGTTCAATGGTTTGCTGAACCAAATGATCGGTAAGCTTCTCAAACTGTGAGCGGGTAAGGGTACGAACAAGGTGCTTTGGAATCCCGTCAACCGGCATAATGTAGGGCAGGTTAATTTCGGTTTGGGTTGAGCTGGAGAGCTCAATTTTTGCCTTCTCTGCGGCCTCTTTGAGGCGCTGAAGCGCCATTGGATCCTTCCTTAGGTCAATGCCTTCGTCTTTCTTAAACTCTTCTGCAAGCCAATCGATAACTACGTGGTCGAAGTCATCGCCACCCAGGTGGGTGTCACCATTGGTCGATTTCACTTCGAAAACACCATCGCCAAGTTCCAGAATCGAAATATCGAATGTTCCTCCTCCAAGGTCGAAAACGGCAATTTTCATATCCTTCGACTTCTTGTCGAGGCCATATGCCAGCGCAGCTGCAGTTGGCTCGTTAATAATCCTACGAACCTTTAACCCTGAAATCTCACCAGCTTCTTTGGTTGCTTGGCGTTGGGAATCGCTAAAGTATGCAGGAACGGTAATTACAGCCTCGGTAACTTCCTGTCCAAGGTAATCCTCGGCAGTTTTCTTCATTTTTTGAAGAACCATGGCCGAAATCTCTTGGGGAGTAAACTTCCTATCGTCAATTACTACCCTGGGCGTATTGTTGTCGCCCTTAATAACCTTGTACGAAACTCTCTCAATCTCTTTGGTTACCTTATCGTAGGTTTCACCCATAAAACGTTTTATTGAGAAAACGGTTTTGTGAGGGTTTGTGATAGCTTGCCTTTTGGCTGGGTCGCCAACCTTGCGCTCACCATTCTCCACAAAAGCTACAATTGAAGGGGTTGTTCTTTTACCTTCGCTGTTGGGAATTACTACTGGCTCGTTCCCTTCCATTACAGAAACGCACGAGTTGGTGGTTCCTAAGTCAATTCCAATAATTTTACTCATTGTTAATATGTTTTTTATCGTTAAAGTAATTCGGTTTAAAATACATTACTCCTCTGTTTTCAATCATTATGCCAAGTTTAAAAAAAGGAGAAAACATGCTATTCTGGCACAGGTTCCACTATTCAAAACCTCCTTTTTGTCAGTTGGAATAGATATTATAAGTAATTAATAATGAATTGTATGACAAAAATTAGTGTTTTTTTTTGTGATGAATGTTTTGAAAAAAAAGAACTTTTGAAAGTTTTTGGTTAGGCGTGACACATCCTGTCAAAACGTCATAGTATGAAACTCGCTATTACATGAAGAATGATATCATTAGGATGATTAAAATTCTTTTTTACAACCATATTTTATACATTTGACGAACTAAAAAAGAAAAAATATGTCAACTGAAAGTAAGGCCAAAGTGGTAACTACACATGTGCTTCATGAAATGAAGCTTAGGGGGGAGAAAATTGCCATGCTTACCGGGTACGATTTTTCAATGGCTCGAATTCTTGATGCTGCTGGTGTAGACATAATTCTTGTTGGTGATTCTGCATCGAATGTTATGGCTGGGTATGAATCAACTCTGCCAATTACACTTAACCAGATGATTTACCATGGTTGTTCAGTTGTGAAGGCGGCTAAGCGTGCTCTGGTTGTTGTTGACATGCCATTTGGAACTTATCAGGGGAACTCAAAGTTAGCGCTAAATTCAGCCATACGTATCATGAAAGAAACAGGTGCCGATGCTGTTAAAATGGAGGGAGGAAGAGAAATAATTGAGTCTGTTGATAGGATTCTTTCTGCTGGGATTCCGGTTATGGGACACCTTGGGCTTACTCCTCAGTCTATCCATAAATTTGGAACCTACGTGGTAAGAGCTCGTGAGGAGGAGGAGGCCGATAAGTTGGTGGAGGATGCCCACATTCTTCAGGATGCTGGATGCTTCTCAATTGTGCTCGAAAAAATTCCTGCTAACCTTGGAGCCCAAGTAGCGCGTGAGCTTAAAATTCCAATTATTGGAATAGGTGCAGGCCCTGGAGTTGATGGTCAGGTTCTAGTTACTCACGATATGCTTGGAATAACCCAAGAGTTCTCTCCGAGGTTTCTCAGACGTTATCACAACCTGTTTGCTGAGATGTTGGGCGCTTTTCAGGCATATATTAACGATGTAAAAAATCAAGATTTCCCAAATGACAGGGAGCAATACTAGGTGGTAACCAGATTATTATATCTCTAATGTCTTTCACAAGTCAACGAATCCTATACGAGGATAACCATATTATTGCAGTGAATAAATTCACCAGCGATATTGTACAGAGCGACAAAACCGGTGATGAACCATTGCTGGAGCAAGTGAAGCAGTTTATAAAAAAACGGGATAGTAAGCCAGGTAACGTTTTTTTGGAGGTTGTTCATCGCATTGACCGCCCCGTTAGCGGGGCAATAGTGTTTGCTAAAACCAGTAAGGGTTTGAGCCGAATGAACCGATTATTCCACGATGGAAAAGTTAAAAAAATTTATTGGGCTATCGTAGGGAAACTGCCCGAAGTACAATCTGAGACAGTAGCTCATTACATTCTTCGTAATCCCCACCAAAATAAATCGTACGCATACAAAAATGAAAAACCTGGAACCAAATTAGCTTCCTTGTCGTACCGATTATTGGGAACCACTGAACGATACTTCTTTGTTGAAGTTGACTTGCATACTGGACGGCACCACCAAATCCGAGCACAGTTTGCTGCCTTGGGAATGCCCATCAGGGGCGATTTGAAGTATGGTTATCCACGGTCAAATCCCAACGGAGGAATTAATCTTCACTCCCGATTGGTGAGCTTTGAACATCCGGTAACTGGGGAGTTTATTCGTATTGTTGCACCCCCACCCGAAGAAACGTTATGGTTTGAATTGTTGAAAATTGTTGAGAGCTAAACCAAAAAAATATTTTAACCGTATTATTTGCCTAGTTTTTTCTATTTTTAGCGTTAAAATTCTTTTATTGTTTCATGAGCTATCGGATTCTTACTTTTTGCCATTCTACTGAATTACTTTCTGAAATTGAGAGGATCCTGTCCGCTGCGCATGAAGATTTTAGTTTAAACGGAATCTCCGATACTAATACTAATATCGTAACAACCGTCCTGCAAAACCATCCCGATTTGTTAATAATTGATGCAGAATCATACAAGTCAAACCTTGCTGAAATTGTTACAAGTGTCAAATCGATAGAAAAGATACACTCTATTCCTATACTTTCCATAGTAAGTATGGAACAGATAGACAAAGTACAAGTTTTTTTCCATTCAGGCGTAGATGATTACATCGCTTATCCAATAAACCCGTTTGAGTTGGAAAGTCGAATAGTTGTAAATATACAGCGTTCCAGGCTGTTCGAGAAACTCAAGGTTCAATCCGAGCAGTTTCGAGACATTTCCTTGGCAGCAAGTAAGGCTGGCAGCTCGCTTATTATTATTGATAAGGATGGTTACATCTCATGGGTTAACGAAGGTTTTGAATTGTTGTACGAGTGCAATCTCGATGAGTTCAAGCAGAAGTTTGGAGAGAATGTTTTTGCAGAGAATGTGAATGCTCACACAATTGAATCTATGAAACTCTGCCGTGAATCGGGAGAGAATGTTACGTACGAGTCTGTTTGGTATACAACAGATGATCAACGAAAATATATACAAACTTCGTTAACTCCAATTTACGATAGCCAGAATAACTTCAGTAAAATAATTGCCATTGAAACAGATATAACCGATTTGAAAATGGCCGAGGAGGCTCTCAGCGATAAGCACGACAACCTGCTTTCAATCATGGAGCATCTCGAACAGGCAAATGCCATGCTCGATGAGCAGCATAAAGAAATTGAGAAGCAGAAGGCATCTCTCGAGGAAGAGAAAGCAAAAACCGACGAGCTGCTTTTGAACATACTGCCGGGGCCAGTTGCACATCAGCTAAAAAAGAAGGGGATTGTTAGGCCCAAAAACTTTAATGAGGTTTCGGTTCTTTTTGCCGATTTTGTTAATTTTTCTAACGTTTCCGTTTCCTATGAAACCATCGAGGAGTTCCTTGAGGCGCTAGGTTTCTACTTTGAAGCATTTGATGAAATAACTACCCGAAGGTTCATAGAAAAAATAAAAACCATTGGCGACTGCTACATGTGCGTGGGGGGCGTTCCTCAAAAAAACAATAGCCATGCATTCGATACCGTTCTTGCAGGGCTCGAAATTCAAAAATTCGTTGAAGATATTGCTGCAATCGACCAACAGAAAGGTAAGCCAGTTTGGAGACTTCGCATCGGAATTCATACGGGCGGTGTTATGGCGGGAGTTATTGGAAAGAAAAAATTTGCATACGATGTTTGGGGCGATACTGTTAATGTGGCCGCTCGAATGGAAAGCTCAGGTGAAGCTGGTAAGGTGAATGTGTCTGAAACAACCTACCAGTACGTTAAGGATTACTTTGTTTGCACATACCGCGGGAAAGTACCAGCCAAAAGTTTAGGCGAAATAAATATGTATTTTGTTGATAGAATACTTCCAAAATACTCCGAGGACGAACGGGGTTATGTCCCCAATGCTGAATTTAGGAAAGTGTTGGCTTCCTACTAAAAAAAGTTAATTAAAATAGTTAGTTTCAAATGCCTTGTATTATGAGGTCAACAGCACTTTTCTTTAAGTTAATTCCATCGAAAAAGTAAAAAAAATTAGTTACATGTAACCAGTTTCGAAAAAAGCTCTTACCTTTGCAAATCAAAAATTGAGTACTAAACACCACTAATTACTCTCGTTATTATGAATTATTTGACCGCAGAAAAGAAGCAGGAGATTTTTAAGGATCACGGGAAGTCTAATACCGATACTGGCTCAGCAGAAAGCCAAATCGCGTTATTTTCCTACCGTATCGGCCACCTAACCGAGCACCTGAAAAAACACCGTAAAGATTACGGAACGCAGCGTTCGCTCCTAAAGTTAGTTGGGAAACGGAGAAGATTATTGGACTACTTGAAGGATCGCGATATTGAAAGATATCGTGCCATTGTAAAGGCTTTAAATTTAAGGAAGTAAAACACAAAAGGCAATTGCTAAAATTGCCTTTTTTAGTACTTAGCACGAAGAGGGAATCAGGGGAATATCAGAACTTTTCCTCTGATTTTCTGTTTAAACACCAACGTTTTTTTATTACCAAATTATATTATTATAAGTATGTTTAATGTTGTTTCAAAATCAATCGACCTTGGTGATGGAAGAGTTATTACCCTTGAAACAGGTAAATTAGCTCGCCAGGCCGATGGTTCAATTATTCTTCGCATGGGCAAAACCATGCTGCTTGCTACTGTTGTTAGCGCCAAGGATGCAAAGGAAGATGTTGATTTCATGCCTCTTAGCGTAGAGTACAAGGAGAAATATGCCGCTAGCGGTCGTTTCCCTGGTGGTTTCCTTAAGCGGGAAGCTCGTCCTTCCGACTCCGAAATACTGGTTTCACGTCTTGTCGACAGGGCTCTACGTCCGCTATTCCCCGACGATTACCACGCCGAAACTTTCGTAACTATAAACCTAATTTCTGCAGAGAAGGATATCCCACCTGATGCTTTAGCCGGACTTGCGGCTTCTGCTGCACTTGCTATTTCTGACATTCCATTTCACGGCCCAATATCCGAAGTACGCGTTGTTCGCGTAAATGGGCAACTACTTATCAACCCAACTTTCAGCCAAATTGAGGAGGCCGATATCGATATGATTATTGGCGCAACCTACGATAATATTCTCATGGTTGAGGGCGAAATGAACGAAGTTTCTGAAGTTGAGATGCTCGAGGCTATTAAGTTTGCCCACGATGCAATTAAGAAGCATTGTATGGCTCAGCTGGAAATGGCCAAGGAGATGGGCGTTGTGAAGCGCGAATACTGCCACGAAAAGAACGACGAGGAGCTACGTAAGCAGGTTCAAGATTTTTGCTATGAAAAGGTTTACAAGGTTGCCAAGTCAATGCTGCCAAAGCATGATCGTAGCCAGCAGTTTTCTGATATTAAGGAAGAGTTCATGCAAACCATTCCCGAGGAGGAGCGCGATGCAAAGGCTTCAATGGTGGCACGCTACTACCACGATGTGGAAAAGAAGGCCATGCGTACCATGATTCTTGAGGAGTCGATTAGGCTAGACGGACGCAAAACCAACCAGATTCGCCCCATACAATCCGAGATCGATTTCCTCCCTATGGCTCACGGTTCAGCACTATTCACACGTGGTGAAACACAGTCGCTCACAACTGTAACCCTCGGAACAAAACTCGACGAGAAAATTATTGACGAGGTGCTTGTTCGTGGAACTGAGAAGTTTGTCCTACATTACAACTTCCCTCCATTCTCAACAGGGGAAGCTCGTCCGTACCGTGGTGTTGGTCGTAGGGAAATTGGCCATGGGAACCTGGCGCACCGTGCATTAAAGCGTATGGTACCAACCGGCGAGGAGAACCCATATGCTGTTCGCGTTGTTAGCGATATTCTCGAATCGAATGGCTCGTCGTCAATGGCTACCGTTTGTGCTGGTACGCTTGCACTGATGGATGCGGGAATTAAAATTAAGAAACCTGTTTCTGGAATTGCAATGGGCTTAATTACCGAAGCTGGAACTAGTAAATTCGCCATTCTTTCCGATATCCTTGGCGATGAGGATCACCTTGGCGACATGGACTTCAAGGTAACCGGGACTAAGGATGGAATCACTGCTACGCAGATGGATATAAAGGTCGATGGGCTTCCGTACGAAGTTATGGCACGTGCTCTCGAGCAGGCGCGCGAAGGCAGAATGCACATTCTGGGAGAAATGATGAAAACCATTCAGGAACCTCGTGCCGACCTTAAGCCACATGCTCCTAGGATTGAGCAGTTCAGCATTGCTCGCGACATGATTGGCGCAGTTATTGGCCCTGGTGGGAAAATTATACAGGAAATTCAGCGCGAAACAGGGGCTACCATTAATATTGAAGAGATTAACAATCATGGTATTGTTACCGTTTTTGCCGACAGCGTGGAGGCTCGTAATGCCGCCGTTAAGTGGATTAAGGGCATTGCCGCTACACCCGAGGTTGGTGAGATATACACCGGTAAGGTAAAGTCCATCATGCCTTTCGGAGCATTTGTTGAAATTATTCCTGGGAAGGATGGCTTACTGCACATTTCTGAAATTGACTGGAAACGAGTTGAAAAGGTTGAGGACGTTCTGAAGGAGGGCGATGTGATTGATGTTAAACTCATTGAAGTTGATAAGAAAACCGGCAAACTGAAACTTTCAAGGAAGGTACTAATTCCACGACCAAATAAGGAAGAGAAGAAATAGTAGAAAGGGGGCTGATTTTCAGCCCCCTTTTTTTACTCAATTTTTTTTTCGAACAGAATTTTTGTAATCTCGTTTGGAACCTGTGTTACAACCCCGTGGTTAGTAAAACCCTTTTCCTCGAGGAGCTTACATAGCGATTCGTCGTCAACTGGGATTGTTCCTCTAAGTACTTTTTTGCCTTGGTTGCGGGTTTCGGATTCTGCAAAATCAATCATAGCTCGGGCAAACCCTCTTCGCTGGAAATGTGGGAAAATAGCTAGCCTATCAATATTGTAGGCATCACTAATTTCCTCGTCTGGTTTTATGGAGATCGTTCCAACGGCAACACTCTTTTCAAACAGAATATAGACGTAACCATTTATAATATCCTTCGATATTACTTCGTAATCGATATGAGTGTTGTGCCAGTGTTTAACGCCCTTAACACGAAGCTGTTCAGCACATTCACGAATAATGTAAAGCACTTCAAGTAGTTGGCTTTCTTTGGCAGGTCGAATGTCCATAAAAGTAGTCGTAAGCCTTAATCAGCAATAGTTTTTAGATTGTTTTTGCTTAATCATTCTGCCTTAAATATACAACTTTTCCATCAACAAAAGTCATTTTTACCCTTAAAGATGGAATTGAGTCGATAGGAATAGTCATTATATCCTCATCAAGAATCACAAAATCGGCGTGTTTTCCTGGTTCAAGACTTCCTTTCTCGTTCTCCTCAAAGGCAACTTTTGCCGACCATATTGTCATGGCTTTTAGAGCTTGCTCACGAGTTAAGGCATTCTCCATCTGGAAGCCATCAGGAGGGAAACCGGCGAGGTTTTTACGAGTTACACCGGCATAAAACCCATACAGAGGATTTATGTGCTCTATGGGAAAATCGCTCCCGTTGGGAAGCCAACCATTCTGGTTGAGGAGTTCTTGATAAATGTAGGCATGTTTAATTCTATCACCCAACCTGTCTGTCGCCCAAATCATATCGGAGGTTGCGTGGGTTGTTTGTATTGAGGGGATTATTGAGCTTTTACCGAAACGTGGGGAGTCATCAGGATTAACGGTTTGGGCGTGTTCTATTCGCCAGCGTAGGTCGTTCTCAGGTTCTAAAAACTGCTCGTAAATATCAAGCATAAGCCTTACTGCTGCATCGCCAATACAGTGGGTGGCAACCTGGTAACCTGCCTTGTATGCTTGGCTGCAAATTTCGCTTAGCTTTTCTTTTGTTTCAAGCTGAAGCCCCACAGTGTTTGGGGCATCGCTGTATGGTTCGAGCAGTAGAGCGCCCCTTGATCCCAGGGCTCCATCGGCAAAAAGTTTTATGGTACGAACGCTGAGCCTGTGTGTTTTGTAAACTCCATTATTTAAAAAATGGATAAAATTCTCATTGGTAGGATTTAGCATTGCGTTAATCTTAATCCTGATTCTGCCAGCTTTTTGAAGCGAGTCAATAAGTAGAACATCTCCCAAATCTAGTCCGGCATCGCTAACCGAGGTTAAACCAACAGCGAAGCAGTTTTCCTGGCCTTTTTCAAGAGCCGCTTGCTTGTCAGTTTGGTTATATGGAGGAATTATATTTCTAACCAAATCGATGGCATTGTCAACTAGTACTCCTGTTAACTCCCCCTTTTCCTTAATGAGTTTACCACCCACAATAATGGTATCGGGATTAACCTTGGCTAACTTTAGCGCAGCCGAGTTTGCAATGGCTGCATGCCCATCGATTCGTGTTAGTAGCACAGGTTTATCTGGGAATTCTTCATCCAGCAAACCTAGGCTAGGAAACTCCTTCACATCCCATTCGTTCTGATTCCATCCTCTTCCTAGTACCCACTGAGATGGATTCTCTCTTTGATGCTCAACCAACAATTTTACAACCTCTTCCCATGAGTTCAGGCCCGAAAGCCATGCGTTCTGCAGGTTAAGCCCGTAGCTTAGAAGGTGGCAGTGAGGGTCGAAGAAGCCAGGGTAAACAGGTTTCCCTTCAATATCTATTGTCTCATCTGCAGAATACTTTGCTTGAACTTCTGAGGTTGAACCAACAAAAACTACTTTCCCGTTGCTGACCGCCATGCTTTCGTGAACAGAGAAGTACGGATCAACAGTATAAATTTTTGCATTCGTAATAATTAAGTCAACCTTACACTTTCTGTTGCACGACATGATGATGGGGGTTATTAATGTGCTAATAATGAGGAACCATTTTGCGTGTAATCTCATATTGAACCATTTTGTTTACTACAAAAGTATTGAATTATTGGTTGGTATCAACTTAATTTAAAAAAAAATCAAGTTTGCATCAACCTCAATCTGGTTGCAATAATTCTTATCTTTGAAAGTTTATTACTTTGTGTGATATTGAAAATTTTTTAGGATGTTGAGGATTATACCTGGAGCAATTGTTTTTTTATCGTTGGCACTTCTTTTTTCGTGCGAAAAGGAAAATATTTCTTATGATTCTGCACTAAAGTTAGAGTTTAGCGCCGATACCATTCTTTTCGACACGGTCTTTACAACCATTGGCTCGGCAACCAGGAATGTGAGGGTGTATAATCGAAACAATAGCGATATCGTCATATCTGCCGTGAAGCTTGCAGGGGGTTCAAGTTCCCCGTTCCGTATTAATATTGATGGAGAACCCTCTACTATAGCTCGTAACATTAAAATTCGAAGTAACGATAGCCTTTACGTTTTCGTAGAAGTAACCATTGATCCAACCATGCAGAATGCCCCTCTGTACATTCCTGATTCCATTGTTTTTGAAACAAATGGCAATGTACAGGATGTGAATCTTATTGCATGGGGGCAGGATGTTCATCTGCTAAGCAGCTATACCCTGGAGGGTTCGAATACTTTTTCGTCAGAAAAACCATACCTAATTCACAACTATTTGTACGTAGCTCCGAATTCTGAGTTAACAGTCAATCCTGGAGCAAAACTCCATTTTCATAACCAGGCAATCTTGTGGGTTGATGGAACCCTGAAGGTAAGCGGTTCACTCGAACAACCTGTTGTTTTCGAAGGCGATAGGCTTGAAGATTTTTATAGCGATAAAGCCGGGCAGTGGAGCGGAATATACATGAGTCCGGTTAGTAGAAATAATATTATTGACTGGGCGATTATAAAGAATGCAATTAACGGGGTAGCAATTGATACTTTTGCTGTTCCCGATGTTCCAGCGCTTGTGATTAATAATACCAGAATCGAAAATATGAGTTCAACGGCATTACTTGCAAGTGGTTCCATTGTGAAGGCAGGAAATTGTTTGTTTGCAAATGCTGGAATCATGGTTGTTGTTCTTCGTTTTGGCGGTTACTATGAGTTTAATCACTGTACTATAGTGAACTACTGGAGCCAGTATATGCACCGTAAAGGCCCGGCACTAATAATTAATAATTTTTACGAGTCGAGCGAAGGGGAATTGATAAATAGGGATATTGAAAAAGCATATTTTGGGAATTGCATAATATATGGCAGCCGTCCCGAAGAACTCGAAATTGATAATGTTTATAAAGGGCAGGAAGTTTCTGCCAAAATGGAGTATTTACTTGAGAATTCAATTTTACGTATTGAAGACGCTGCCGATACAAACGACTTGTCCCATTTTATAAATACACGTTCAGCTAACCCAAATTTTATCGAGCCGTTTAACTATAATTTTCAACTCGACACGTTAAGCCCTGCAAAAGATTTTGGCTTAATTAATATTGCAACAGAATTCCCCATTGATTTATATGGGAACAGCCGTCTGTCAGACAATGGCCCCGATTTGGGCTGCTTTGAAAGGCTTGAGTAGGAAAGTTCCCCGTTTATATTGAACCGATATACATTGTTTCAATAGTTAGTAGTTTTAAAAAATCAGGCTCTCAACCAAAAATATTTTTCAAACAATAGTATTAAATACGATATTTATTAAAAAACCCAACCTTTATTATGTTGATTTTTTAAACTATTGTGTATTTTTGTCACTAAACAATTAAAAATCCAGAAAGCTATAGCATATGAAAAAGTTATTTATTCTACTAGTTGCTTCAACGATGGTTGTTATTCTATCGTGCGATAGAAGTAAAGTTGATTACCCAGAAACCAGGAAGGGCGATGTGGTTGATAATTACTTTGGGGTTGATGTTGCCGATCCTTATCGATGGTTTGAGGACGATAAATCAGAGGAAGTAGCTAAGTGGGTAGAAGCCCAGAATGCTGTTACAAATGCCTACTTAAACAATATACCATTTAGGAGTAAGCTGAAGGATAGGCTCGCAGAAATTTGGAACTTTAACACAATGTCGGCCCCATTCATGAAGGGAGGGAAGATATTTTTCTATAAGCGAGAAGGACTTCAAAACCAAAGCGTTCTATACGTTCAGAATTCTATGGAGGAGGAGGCCAAAGTGCTAATCGACCCAAATAATCTCTCCGAGGACGGTACTGTTGCCCTAAGTGATATAAGCGTTTCTGAAAACGCAATGTATGTGGCATATGCAATCGCTGATGGAGGATCGGATTGGAGAAAAATTTTAGTTCGCAACATTGAAACAGGAGACGATTTACCGGATGAAGTGCGTTGGGTGAAGTTCTCATCTATAGAGTGGTTCAAGGACGGTTTCTTTTACAGTAGTTACGATGAGCCAAAGGAAGGTGGTGAATTGAGTAATATTAACCAGTTCCACAAGGTTTACTACCATAAGCTAGGTACCAATCAGGCTGATGACAAACTTATTTTTCACAACACGATTTATCCACTTCGTACTTACCAGGCTCAGGTTACATCCGATGAAAAGTATCTAATTATCTCGGAAAAAGAATCAACCCAAGGTAATTCTCTCTATATTAAAAACCTTACCAAGGAGCACGATTTTATTCAGCTAACTACCAGCTTCGAGTACAACTACTTCGTACTCGACCATGTGAACGACCACCTATACGTGCTAACAAATTATCGTTCACCTAAGTATAAACTCATTAAAATTAATGTTAATAGCCTAGATATTGGTAACTGGCGCGATGTTATTCCCGAGAAAAAGGATGTTCTTTCGAGCGCAACCCTCGCCGGAGGCAAAATTATTGCAACCTACATTGAAGACGTTAAAAGCAAGGTTGAAGTGTACAATCTTGATGGAGAAAAGGAGACTCAGTTTCAGTTCCCAGCTTTGGGTTCAGTTGCTGGACTTAATGCCTCTTATAGTAACAATATCGTTTTCTACACTTACACATCTTTCACCATCCCATCGGTAGTATACAAATACGACGTTTCATCCAACGAAACCCAAGAATTTTTCAGACCAACCATTAATGCCGACCTCGATGCATACGAAACAAAGCAGGTTTTCTACAAAAGCAAGGATGGTACCGATGTCCCAATGTTCATTGTACATAAGAAAGGGCTTGAACTAAATGGGCAAAACCCCACGCTTCTGTACGGATATGGAGGATTTAATGTAAGTTTAAATCCAAGATTTAGTGTTTCTCGGTTGGTATGGCTCGAAAATGGAGGCGTTTATGCTGTCGCAAACATTCGTGGAGGAGGCGAATATGGTGAAAATTGGTACCGTTCGGGAACCAAACTTAACAAACAGAATGTTTTTGATGATTTTATTGCTGCTGCCGAGTATCTTGTTAATCAGAAATATACATCGCCAAAGAAGTTGGCAATACAGGGTGGCTCAAATGGAGGTTTACTTGTTGGTGCAGTTGTTAACCAGCGTCCCGACCTTTTTAAGGTTGCCATTCCACAGGTTGGTGTAATGGATATGCTTCGTTTCCATAAGTTTACCATTGGATGGGCTTGGGTTAACGATTACGGTTCAAGCGAGGATTCCATCCAATTCCTTAACTTATACCGTTATTCACCAGTCCATAATATCAGCACAGGTGTTCGCTATCCAGCCATTCTGGCTACAACTGCAGATCATGATGATAGGGTTGTGCCTGCCCACTCCTTCAAGTATATTGCAACCCTACAGGATAAACAGAAAAAAGGATCTAATCCTAAGCTTATTAGGATACAGACAAGAGCTGGGCATGGTGCAGGAACACCAACTATGCTTCGAATCGAAGAAGCTGCAGATATTTACTCCTTTATTTTCTATAATTTGGACGAGAAGCTTAATTATTAGGCTGAAACATATTTTATACTCTTAAAAAGGAGTTGGAATTCCCAACTCCTTCTTTTTTAGAATAACAAAAACAATGCAATACCTTGTAGTGGAAGGGAATATTGGAGCAGGTAAAACAACTCTGGCAACAATGCTTTCAAATGAGATGAATGCAAGGATTGTGCTTGAACAGTTTTCTGACAATCCCTTTTTACCAAAGTTCTATGCCAACCCCGAGAGATTTAGTTTTCCTCTTGAACTTTCATTTCTTGCTGAACGTTACAAACAGTTAAACAGCGAGTTGTCTAAAACATCCTTGTTCCAACCGCTAGTTATTGCTGATTATTTTTTCATGAAGTCATTGATTTTTGCCAGGAACACTCTTGCTGAGGATGAATATACTCTATACCGACAAATTTTTGATATTATATATAGCTCAATCCCTAAGCCCGATCTGTATGTCTACCTTCATGTTCCAACAGAAAAGTTAATCTCCAATATTAAAAAGCGGGGAAGAGATTACGAACAAACTATATCATCCGATTATCTTGAGAAAATTCAGAACGGGTACTTCGAGTTTTTTAAGCAGCATCCCAGCTACTCTTTCCTGATTCTCGATACATCAAATCTCGATTTTGTTGAAAAACAGGAAGATTATCTTAAAATAAAAAATGCAATTTTTGATAAACAGCACAAAAAAGGTATCCAAAGGATAACTTTTTAGGTTTTAATGTTTTTTTTAGGCATTTTTTTTTATATTTACTGAAAAGAATGTTAGTTTTGTAACCTATTAAGCGAAAGGAATAAAACCAAATCAAACACCAATTAAACTATGAAAAGAATCAGATTTAACTATCTGGCATTAATAGCCGTAGTTGCCATAATCTTAAATGGTTGTGGTGGGGTTAGTAAAATGAAAGAGTTACCAGAAGGTACTTCATTCAAAGTTGACCCCAACCCCCTCGAAGTTCACGCTAACATGGTGAAAGGAACTATTGAGGGTACTTTCCCAGCAAAATACTTCAACAAAAAAGCGAAACTAGAAGTTACCCCTGTACTCATTCACGAAGGTGGGGAACTACCCCTCCCAGTTAAAGTACTTCAAGGTCAGGATGTTGAAGAGAACAATCAAGCGATATCTTACGATGCTGGCGGAAGTTTCAAGCATGAGATTGAGTTTGAGTATACTGATCAAATGATGAAATCGGATCTTGAGTTACGCTTTGTGATTATTTACAAAGAGGAAAGAATTCCGTTCGATGTTCCACAAAAAATTGGAGTAGGTGTACTGGCAACTTCAAAATTTGTTGACCAGAATCCAAAACCATCAATGTTAAAAGATAATTTCCAACGAATTATTCCTAAAGAGGAGAAAGCTCAAATTAACTTCGTTATTCAGCGTTCAGACATTCGTAAATCAGAGTTAACCAAGGATGAAATCAAAGCAATGGAAGAATTTATTGCAGAGGTTGCAACTGATGAAAGTCTTGAGTTAAAAGGGGTTAAGATGTCAGCTTATGCTTCGCCTGATGGTCCCGAAACCCTAAACGAGAAACTCTCAAAAGAACGTGGTAAAAATTCGGAGAAATGGTTAAGCAATATTTTCAAAAAAGCCAAATTCGAAGGCAATGCAAGTGACTTTGTTACTTTAGAAAATATTACTGAGGACTGGGACGGATTCAAATCATTAGTTGAACAATCAGACATTCAGGACAAAGAACTTATCCTTCGCGTTCTTTCAATGTACTCAGACCCAGTTGTGCGTGAACGTGAAATTAAAAACCTAAGCAAGGTTTACCTTGTTCTTGCAGAAAAAATACTGCCTGAACTTCGTCGCGCAAATATGGTTGCAAACGTTGATATAGTTGGTTACTCCGATGAAGAGTTTAAAGATATGGTTGCAAAGGATAGCATCGACCATCTAAACGTGGAAGAAATGCTTTACGCTGCATCATTATGCTCCGAGATGGAAACAAAACTTAAGGTATACCAAAAAGCAGCAGAGGTACACAACGATGTTCGTGCCCATAACAATGTTGCATGCATTAAAATTAAGAGCAACGATATCGAAGGAGCTAAGGCAGCTCTCGATGCAGCTGCAGCTGTTGAAGAGAATAATCCCGCTGTAAAAAATAATATGGGATGTGTTGCTATGATTAGCGGTGACATTGATGCGGCAGAGAAACACTTTATTGCTGCAACAAACGCAGGTCCAGAAGTTAAGTATAACCTCGGAATTATTTCAATTATTAAAGGGTTATACCCAGCTGCTGTTGAGTATTTAGGTGGAACTGATACATTCAACCAGGGTTTAGCTATGCTTCTTACTGGTAAAAATGATGCTGCAAAGAATACATTCCAGAAAGTGGATGAAGCCAAAGCTTTTTACGGATTAGCTATTGTTGGTGCACGTATTCAGGATGAAACCATGCTGTTAAATAACCTCCGTACAGCTATAGGTAAGGATGCCTCGTTGAAAGAGCGTGCTGTTAAAGACTTAGAATTCCGCAACTACCTGCAAAGCGATGCTTTTAAAGCTATCGTTCAGTAGTTTGTGAATTAATAAAAATGAGCGAAGGGGAGGGGTTACCTCCCCTTTTTTTATTTGAAGGTTTTCATACAATAATCCCAAAGAACAATAGCATTAGTTATTGCAACATTAAAAGAGTGCTTTGTCCCGAGCTGAGGAATTTCTATTGAACCATCAGAAAAATCAATTGCGTCTTGCTCAACTCCTTTAACTTCGTTTCCAAATACGAAGGCATATTTCCATTCAGCATTCGGCATGAAATCGTTGATGCTAATGCTGTTTGTTGTTTGCTCAATGGAAAATATTTTAAATCCATCTTCTCTTAGAGAAATTAGTGAATCGGTTGTTTTTTCAAAGTGCGTCCAGAAAACTGAATTTTCAGCACCCAACGCGGTTTTGTGTATTTCTCTATGAGGTGGATGCCCGGTAATTCCACACAGATGAATGGACCCGATACCAAGAGCATCGCACGTTCGAAAAATAGACCCAATATTATTTAGGCTTCTTATATTGTCGAGAACTACAACAAGAGGAAGTTTCTTCCTCTTTTTAAACTCCTCAATACTAGGCCTGTTTAATTCTGAAAGGCTGAGTTTCCTGTTGTTACTCATAACTTTTATTCATTTATTTATGATTCAAATAATTTTTCTATCATCATATTTTTGTAATTTAGATGCATTGCAAATTAAAGCTTTTTCAAATGAATATCCATGAGTACCAGGCAAAAGAAATTCTAAGAAAAAATAATGTCCCAGTTCCTGAAGGGCGTGCTGTATTTTCTGTTGATGAGGCAGTGATTGCTGCTGAAGAAATTATCACTTCAACCGGAACAAATGCCATTGCGGTTAAAGCCCAAATACATGCTGGAGGAAGAGGTAAGGGAGGGGGCGTGAAAATTGCTAAAAATATTGAAGAGGTAAAAATGTTTGCCAACTCAATTCTCGGAATGACCTTAATAACACACCAAACAGGGCCTTCTGGGAAGTTGGTTCGGAAATTGCTAGTTGAACAAGGCATTTACTACCCAGGGCCTTCCGAAGTGAAGGAGTTTTACATGAGTATTCTGCTTAACCGGGCCAATGGGCGAAACATGGTTTTGTACTCCACTGAAGGAGGAATGGATATTGAGTCAGTTGCTGCCCAAACTCCACACCTAATCTTTAAAGAAGAAATCAATCCAGTAGGATTGCAATCATATCAAGCTAGAAGAATTGCATTTAATTTGGGCCTATCAGGGAAGGCATTCTCAAATATGGTAAAGTTTGTCGTTTTTCTCTACAATGCATACATAAGCAGCGATGCTTCACTCTTCGAAATAAATCCTGTTGTAAAAACCTCCGATGATTTAATCTTTGCAGCCGATGCAAAGATGAATATTGACGACAACTCCTTATTTAGACATCCTGACCTGGTGGAGTATCGGGATTTTGAAGAGGAGGATCCCGCAGAATTGGAAGCTTCGGAATCCAATCTGAATTTTATTAAACTCGATGGCAATGTCGGTTGCATGGTGAATGGCGCTGGTTTGGCCATGGCCACAATGGATATCATCAAACTATCTGGAGGTGAACCAGCTAATTTCCTCGATGTAGGAGGAACTGCAAATGCAAAAACCGTAGCTGCTGGTTTTAGAATAATACTAAAGGAACCAAATGTGAAGGCAATATTGATTAATATTTTTGGAGGAATTGTTCGTTGCGACAGGGTAGCACAGGGAGTTGTTGATGCCTATAATGAAATAGGTAATATCTCTATTCCGGTTATTGTTCGTCTCCAGGGAACCAATGCCAGGGAAGGGAAGGAACTGATTGATAGTAGTGGACTTAAAGTGTATTCAGCAATTTCATTGAAGGAAGCTGCTGAACTCGTTAGCAAAATGGTTTAAGAACCATATAAAAGGTGCTTCATTATTTGAAACACCTTTCTTATTCCTGTTTTTTTATATGGCAAGTGTTTATTCCTAATAACGTGTATAGACCACAAAACTTAAAAAATGCTGTTCCCAACGGAATAATTGACAGTAAGCCCCACCACGTTTGATAGTAAAAGCCAAGTGCAGCAATACCTAGCCCTATAATCATTCTGATTATTTTATCAGTTTTACCAATATTTCTCCTCATAGATAATTGTTGAGTTAATTAAATAACAGAATAACCCTAAACTGATAAAAATGTTTAATCATAAATTACCTCCACTTAACTGGTAGCCTGTTAACGGGCATGGTCATACAACGGGCACCACCTCCTCCCCGGGGCAGTTCACTCCCATCTATTGTAATAACATACTTACGGTAGTTCTCTAGGTCAACCTTCCCGCTTATAACTTCTCTCGCTCTAATTATCTCAAATCCATTCCTGTTCATCTCGTCCATGGTGTAGCTATTCCTCGCGTAACCAATAACTTTACCGGGGCCAATGGCAAAAAAGTTTGCTCCGCTATGCCATTGTTCGCGCTCCTGGGTCCAAGGATCATTGTTGCCTCCGCAAGATATTGGCTTTAAATCCATCCCTAACTTTTTTAACGCTACCAGTACATTCTCAACATTTTTTATTTCCAGAACTTTACCATTTTCAATAGTTATTTGAACTGTTTGGTATTTGTTTGGCTTAATAATTAATGGGTCAAACACCATGCAGCTATTTATGTCTAGTAGAGTAAACACCATGTCGAGATGAATAAACGATTCTGGTTTCTCCGGTAATTCTTGAACAATAATAAACTTCTTCCCTTTTGGGTACTTTGAAATTAACCGGTTTGTAATAAAATCAATCCCTTGGCTTGTGGTTCGGGCGCTATTACCTATTAGTAGAATATCATCCCGAGCAATTAGCACATCACCTCCTTCTATTGAAATGTTACTGTTTGCGTTGAATAAAGATGGGTTAACAGTATTTGTTTCAAAAGAATCGGAGTGGTTGAAGATAGCTTCCATTATTATTGATTCCCTGTCGCGAACACGGTTCGCCATTTTCCCTATCAACACCTCGTTGTACATTGAAATTGATGCATCGCGCGTGAAGTAGAAGTTGTATAGCGGAGGTAAAGAGTATCTCTCTTGGCTAAGGAAACTGGTAAGGGTGCTCCTTTTTAGGTAAAGACCCTCAATTAGTGTGGTTACAAGTTGTTTCGTTGGAATTGCCATTAGCTCATCACGAAGATGCATCACTCCTTCGTGTTTACAAATTGTATTTACAAGCTCCTCTTTCGCGTACTCTTTTCGAACAACCTCGTATAAAAGATCCGATACCTGAAAAACTCTTGTGACTTTTGAGAGAACTCCGTTAAGTTGGGAGTACTCTTTTCGGGCAACCGAAAGGTTCAAAATATCACTATAAAGAGCCCTGTGGGCATCCATAGGAGTCATGTTTTCTACCTCAGCACCTGGAGTGTGGATTATCACTCCTTCAAGCGTTCCTATCTCAGAACTAACGTTTATCTCCATCTTTGTTTCCATGGTTCTTTCTTTTAGGTTGATTTTCAATTAAGTTGCAAATTTAGGTACTTATTGCTGATAATTGATTCGTTTTTTTCTGTTAAGCGACATCATCCTAACATAATACAATTACAACTAATGTGCATACTACCCTGAGTTAGCGAAGAAAAGAATTGTAATTTGCTATTCTAATACCTGCCTTTCCTCAAAGTACGTAGCTTTATTACATGTATCGATACGCTTAATGCTATTATTCCCAGCAAGAACTGTAACCACAATTTGTCTTTTACAATCAGAATGCTGAGTGTAATGGTAAACCAAAGCACAATGAGCGTGATAATTTTAACCCAAGGGCTTATTGCTTTGTAGTGGATGTAATTCCGTAGGTAATTGCCAAACAGTTTGTGCGTTAGTAACCAACGATACAATTTATTTGAGCTCCTTACAAAAAAGAACGCAGCAAGTAGAAGGAATGGTGTTGTAGGTAGCACTGGAACAACAATACCAATTATGCCAATTGTAGTTGAAATGATTCCTAAGAAAACCAAAATAAACCGCACGAAGGGCTTTTTCGGCTTTTGCTGATTTTTTATCATTAACTAATTAATGGGATTTACTGGATAGTAGTTTTATTATGAGAACCATCGCAGAATGGTTTGTTTTTGGATTGCCCGCAGGCGCAAAGGTAAATATCTCTTGGCTGCGTGGGTGTTAACTCATCCCCATCTGAACCTTTCAGTTTAAAACTACCTGAAACTTTTACTGGGCCATGTTTAATTATAGTAATTGTTGTTTCTCCCTTATTCATGATTTTTTCTCCTATTCAGTGAACCCAATCTTAAAATGCGTTCCATCACAGAATGGCATATTACTCGAGGCTCCGCACCTACATAATGAAACCATTTGCATTGTTTTTAACTCTTGCCCTTCAGCTCCAATTAATTTAAATCTCCCAGAAATAATTATTGGGCCATTTCGCATAATTTGTATGTTGATAGGCTCAACTTTTTCTAAAGATTGTTTTTCTGTAATTGACCTGTCAGTTTCATCCTTCTTTGCTTTTGGTGATTTTTCCTGTTTGTTCTTCTCCTTATCGTTCCAGCAGAAGGTAAGTGCGTTGGTAGGACACTGATTAACTATGTCAATTATTTTTTCAGTGGGCGCCCCTTGCATATTTACCCAAGGTCTGTTTCTGGGGTTAAAAACCGATAAAAGTTTTGTGTAGCATGTTGTAGCATGAATACATTCACTGGGTTTCCAGAAAACGGTGATTTCTTTGTTTGAGTAACTCCTGTTGTTTTTCTCCATTTGAAAAGAACTTTTTTTTAAAACACCGAGGTGGCTTTTTTGTTCTGGAGTATATGCTATTTTTTCACAACTAAACAATTTGCCAAAATATCGTGAAGAGCTTGCTTCTTTTCTGTAAACCCAGCCATAATATAACCAATAAGAAGAGTCATGTTTGTTACAATCCTGGCGAAATACCTGCCTGTAGCTCTGGCAAAACTTACTCTTCTTCCTTCAATGTCGGTAACTTTTATCCCAACAGCCATTTTCCCTAGGGTTCCACCATATTTGGAAGACTCAAAAAGTGCGTAGTATAGCCAACCTGCCACAATGCTGAATATTGATACTAGAACAATAATTCCAACAAGGATACCAACCTTCAATAAATTACCATTCTCCAATAATTCCGTTGGTTCCTCTATGCCCTCAAATCCAATTGCAATCCCAACAATAGCAAAAATGGTTGGTATCGCAATCAATAACCCCGCCACAGAGAAAACAGCATAATCAATTAGATACGCTACAAACCTAAGCCAGAAACCTGCATACTCAGTACTACTCTTCTCTTGATTCTCTATTACTTCCATGATTTTATTGTTTTGGTTAATTTTGCTGAAAATTCCAAAAAAAAAACCACACATAAAAATATATTAACCTTTTTTTGCAATGGTTTTTTTATGGTTCTAAATTTGTGCATGAAAACAAATTCTATTTTTTTGCGTTAAATAGTAAAATATATCTCTATTGAAACGTTTTGTTTTAATATTATTCTTGTATTCATTCGTGTCAGTTGGTTGGGCTCAAAACCCAATAGTTATTGACGGTTACACTATTTTACCCATAACTATACTTGATGGTGATACAATTCCCAACGCATTGATACGGCAAGTTGTTGTATTCCCCAAACGGGAGTTTAAAAATAGTAGGGAATACAGGCATTACAATCGATTAATCCGAAATATTAAGATAGTTTATCCATACGCTCAAATAGCTAAACGAAAAATGAGCGAGATGGAAGAACACTTTCAACTTCTCGAAACGGAACATGAAAGAAATCTTTACGTGAGGCAGGTAGAAAGCGAGATGCGAGCAGAGTTTGAAGGGCAACTAGTGAGGTTAACTATTTCTCAGGGACGATTACTTATTAAATTGATCGATAGAGAGATTGGCAGAACATCGTATGATGTTATCAAGGAGCTGAAGGGTGGGGTGTCTGCTGTTTTTTGGCAAGCAGTTGCACGTATTTTTGGGTCGAATTTAAAATCTGAGTTCGATGATTTAGGGGAAGATAAACTCATAAACGAATTAATTATTTTATACGAACACGGTCAGCTATAGCATTTTTTGGCACCTTAATTACTTTCAATATTTTTTTAAACTAACGTTTATTCTACCTTCCTTTCTTATTTTCCTAAAATGCTGAGAAACAAGATCTGTTGATAAATTTATGTCAAAAAAACAGGATTTTACTAGCGATATTTAGTTTGTTTTATTAACGTTGCAGCTGCAAATTGCCCTAGTGTTTTTTGCAGGCAAGCAATTATTACTAACCAATAAAGGAACCTTATGCCTTTAAAAAGAAAAATTTTAGAGCTTAAAAAGCGCAAAGAGGAAATTCTTCAGGGTGGAGGAGAAAAGGCCATTGCTAAACAGCAAGCAATGGGGAAACTCACGGCGCGTGAACGTGTTATTGCTCTTCTCGATGAGGATTCGTTTAACGAATACGATTTATTTGTAGAGCACGAAGCACGAGATTTTGGCATGGAGAGCAAGGTGCTTCATGGCGATGGTGTTGTAATTGGAACTGGAACTATTTATGGAGCTCCAGTAGCTGTTTTTGCACAAGACTTCACCGTAGCCGGAGGATCCCTTGGAATGATGCATGCACGTAAGATTACAAAAATTATGGATTATGCATTACGAATGAGAATCCCTCTCATTGGTATTAACGATTCTGGGGGTGCTCGAATTCAAGAAGGTGTAAATTCATTGGCAGGCTATGGTGAAATTTTTTATAGAAATACTTTAGCAAGCGGTGTAATTCCACAAATTTCAGTAATTCTTGGTCCTTGTGCCGGTGGTGCAGTTTATTCTCCAGCATTAACCGATTTTGTTTTTGTGGTTGACAACATCTCTAAGATGTTTATTACTGGCCCAGAAGTTATTAAAACGGTTCTTGGCGAAGAGATTTCAATGGAGGAGCTTGGAGGCGCCCGCGTACATGCCGAAATCACAGGTAATGCACATTTTTACGCCGAAAGTGAAATGGAGTGCTTTGAGCAAATAAAAAAACTCATTACCTATATTCCTTGGAACAATACACGTAAGGCTCGTCGCTTTGAGTCGAAGGATCCAAAACCTCAGTTTAGTATTGAGGATATTGTTCCTGGCGATCCAAAACAACCCTATGATGTTCGTGATGTGATTAAAGCAATTGCTGACGATTCTGATTTCTTTGAAATACAAGAATACTGGGCTCCTAATATCGTCATTGGTTTTGGAAGAATTAATGGTGATACTGTAGGTTTTATTGCAAATCAACCTTTAGTTCTAGCAGGTGTTCTTGATGTTGATTCTTCTGATAAAGCAGCGCGCTTCATCCGTTACTGCAACGCATTTAGTATTCCCATCGTTACATTTGTTGACCTGCCCGGATACCTTCCAGGCATCGATCAGGAACATGCTGGAGTTATTCGTCATGGTGCGAAATTGCTTTACGCATACTCAGAAGCGTCTATTCCAAAAATGACAGTTATTCTTAGGAAAGCATATGGTGGTGGGTATATTGCCATGAATTCTCGTCACCTTCGTGCTGATTTTGTTTTTGCTTGGCCAGGTGCAGAAATCGCAGTAATGGGGCCTGAGGGCGCAGCAAATATTATTTTCCGCAAGGAGATAATGGAGGCTGAAGATCCTGAAAAGATGCGTAAACAGAAAGTGAAGGAGTACAAACAAAAATTTGCGAACCCCTACGTAGCTGCAGCAAGAGGTTATATTGATACGGTTATCGAGCCTTCCGAAACACGGAAATTACTCATCCATGCCCTTGAAGTTTCTGTTAACAAAGTGTCTGATAGGCCATGGAAAAAACACGGTATTCCTCCTTTCTAAAATTTAAAAACCATGAATGAACCAAAACATAAAAAAGTTGATGTTTCCTCAAAAGAAGTGGTAAAAGAACCGAAACCTAGTTACATTTCGTTGGTTGTTGAGGAGACTAAGTACAAAACCCTGAATACCAGAAAAAATCAACTTCGTTCAAAATGGACTCCTCCTAATATAAAGGAAATAAAGTCTTATATTCCAGGAACAATAATAAAGGTTGGAGTCAGGAAAGGAGATACGGTGGATACCGGTGATTTGCTTCTTGAATATGAAGCCATGAAAATGCAAAACGTGGTAAAAGCACCTTTTAGTGGAACAATTGAGGAAGTTTTTGTTAAAGAAGGTGACAGGGTACCCAAAGGTACTATAATGTTAAAGTACAAATAAAAAAAAGACCGGGAT
>DAOSWM010000046.1:0-25521 GCA_035380045.1 Tenuifilaceae bacterium
GGTCGCCGCCATCCTTCAAACGCCCCGATACAACATCGGGGCGTTTTTGTTATATTTACATCGAATTTATTTCGTAATTACGTGAATTGTTTTGTAAAACTACTTGTATATTCGTTTTTATTCCTGATAGTTGCATTCGATGCATGTGCTAATTTAGGTAGTAGTGTATTGGATTTTATAGGCGAATATTCTTATATAATTACGTTAGAAAAATCAACCGATTCAGGTATAGACTCAATTAGAATATTAAATAATAATAATTTTTTTCCAAATATTTGCAATAATTATCCAACAGCTAATGATATTCGTAGTTCACTTTTCAAAGAAGTAAGTATAGATTTTACTGATGCAAAAAACAGAAGTAACATAATTAAAAATAGAAATGTTCTTCATGTTTTTTCTTTTAAACCAAATCAACGCATATATTCATGGAAGTATGACGAGGAGTATATGTCTACTGTTGAATGTAATACTGATACTTCTCTTTGGCTGAACCATTTATTTTACCCTCAGCAGAAGATTCTTGAGACTTATACTTTTTTAGGTAATTTAGGTAGCCCCGTTAAATACGATCATTTCTTTTCGAATCAATTGTTTGAGCCTTTTCTTTTTAATAATTATAATAGTTTGTATGCAATAAAAGGTTTATCTCAAACTCATTATAATATTAAAAAGCCATTTACTGTACTTGAATACTCAACAGCTGGTAAAAGAAAGGTTGCGGAGCAGGTGTTGAAAGCAATTCATACTCAAAATGTTAATCAATATTTAAATTTTGGGGTTATTTATAATTTCTATGGAACGAAAGGTATATATAGTCATCAAGAGACAAAGAATAACTCATACTCTGTTTTTTCTAGTTATGTAAAAGGAAATTTTTCTTTGCAAGGGACTTTTTCGAATAATATTTTTAAAAATGAGGAGAATGGAGGAATAGTTGCTGATTCTTTATTGTTAGATGAAGATATTGAGCCCCAAGTCTTACCCTTTAATTTATCAGATGTATCGGGTACCAGAAGCGAGTATAGAGAAAGGCATATAAGCACTCTTGCTTCATATACCCTTGTTAATATTGAGAATAAGGAGTTAGAGTATGAGGGGATTAAGAAATCATATTCCCCTTTACTAACAATGAAAATGATTGTGAATGGGATTCGATATACAAGAACTTTTATTGATTTAAAGCCTGACACCCTGTTTTATGATAATCTATTTATAAATCCTAGCAAGACTTATGATTCAGTTTACTGTTCAACCTGGGATGCTGGAATTGTACTTGAACTAGAGCAACTAAAGAGTTATCCTGGTTTACCTGGATTCAGGGTTTGGGTTAATAGCCAACATTTAAGTGCATACTCCTATAAACCTGGAGACTTTGTTTATAGTAAAGAAAAAACAATATTAACTACTAACCATATTGGAATTGCTGCTTATAGCAGTTCTAACTACTTCTCATACAAAGGTGCTGCAAGGTTTTTTATTGATGGATATAAATCTGATGACAAGGATTTACGCGCAGAAGTATCAATTTCGCCATGGAGAAAAGAGGGCTTGCCGATTTTATCGGCAAAAATTTATTTTCAAGACATAACGCCCGATATTTTCTTACAAAACTATTTCTCAAATCATTACTACTGGAATAATAGTTTCAAGAAAGAGAAGTGGTTCTGGATTAATGGCTCATTAAAATCGGATTTATGGAGAACCGAAATAGGGTACAATTTGATGCACGTAAAGAATTATATATACTTCGATACAACAGCCTTACCAAATCAAGCGGCAAATCTTGATGTTGTTTCGTTATACGCCCAGAATACGTTAAAATTTTGGAGATTAAACTTTGTGAATAGAATTGTTTGGCAGTCAAGTTCAAATAGAGAGGCAGTTAGTTTACCAAAAATTATTTTCTTTACATCACTTTTCTATGAGGGTGAATTGGTAAAAAATGCCTTACGTGCTCAAATAGGCTTGAGTGCATACTATAGAACCCTATTCTATGCGGATGCCTATAATGTTGCAACTGGGCAGTTCTACAACCAAAGAGAAAAAGAACTAGGGAACTACCCAATGGTTGACCTCTACGCTAATTTGAAGTGGAAAAGGGCTATACTATACTTTAAATACGAGCATGTAAATCAACGATACCCTCACAGTGAATACTTTAGCGCACTACACTATCCGATTAACCCTAGAATCTTCAAATTTGGCGTTTCGTGGATTTTTTATGATTAATCGTCAAATAAATTGATGAGTTAACCATAAAAAGCACTACTTTTGTCACCCGAAAAAAGTAGGAACGAAATACTTATTTATGAAGATTAAGTGGATAGTAATCATTGGACTTGCATTACTTTTTAGTTGTGATTTTGATAGAAACTCAACCAGAAGTAAGGGAGACGATGGAAGCCGAGACTTAGAGCAGATTATTGCTGATGGTGTTCTTACTGCTGTAACCGAGTTCAACTCAACAAACTACTTTATATACAAAGGTGAGCCTATGGGATATCAGTTTGATATGCTTCAGGCATTTGCTGAGCACCTTGGAGTTAGGCTTGAGATAATTGCTGAGAATAACCTAGAAGAGGCGTTTAAGATGTTAGAGGAAGGCGAAGTAGATGTGTTTGCGAATAATCTGACTGTTACTGGCACTCGAAGTAAAAAATTTAGTTTTACCATTCCACACTCGCAAACACGTCAAGTGTTGGTTCAGCGAAAAAAAGTAGCGGAAGAGACAGGTGTGGAGGTTATTAGAAATCCAATCGATTTATCAAACCGTATTGTATACGTACAAAAAGGATCTGCTTCTGCCAACCGGTTAAGGAACCTTTCGGATGAGATTGGCACACCCATTGTGATAGTTGAAATGAGTAAATACGAAGCAGATGAGTTGATAGAATTAGTAGCTAACTCTGAGATTGACTATACAGTTTGTGATGAGGATGTTGCAAAGGTTAATGCGAATTATTTTGAGAATATTGACATTGAAACTCCAGTAAGTTTTGAACAGAACCTGGCTTGGGCTGTGGGGAAAGATTCTCCAATGCTTCTTAATGAACTAAATGAATGGTTAGAAGGATTTGCTAAAACAGCAGAATACCGAATTATTCGAACAAAATACTTTGAGAACTCAATTTGGGCAAAAAGAATAATTAATGAGTTGACTGCCATTAGGAATGGGAAAATTTCGAAATTTGATGATGGCTTTAAAAATGCCAGCAATAAGATTGATTGGGACTGGAGGCTATTTGCTTCCATGGTATATCAGGAGAGCCGTTTTAAACATAATGTAAAATCCAATAAGGGTGCATACGGTTTAATGCAGTTTATGCCTTCAACAGCCAAGTACTTTGGAGTAAAACATAAAACAGACCCCGATACTCAAATTGAAGCTGGAGCAAAGTATCTACGTTGGCTCGATAATCGTTTTATTGATAGCATTCCCGATCCAGAAGAAAGAATAAAATTTATTCTAGCATCGTATAATGCTGGTTTAGGTCATGTGATCGATGCAAGGAATCTTGCACGAAAGTATGGGAAAAACCCAAACGTGTGGGAAAATAATGTGGACTACTTTATTCTGAATAAATCGAACCCAGAGTTTTATAAGGATGATGTGGTGAAGCATGGATACTGTAGGGGAGAGGAAACCTACAACTACGTTACCCAGATAATTAGTCGTTATAAGCACTATCGCAACATTATTCCAAATTAGGAATATTACCAGCTAGAAGAGTTCAGAGAACTCTGATATAATCATTGCAGTAATCCCCCATATTTGTTCTCCGGAAATGGAATAATAAGGAGCAGATATGGGGGTTTGGTTTATACACATGGTTTTTACCGATTTGTTCTCAATTTTATTGAACTCTTCAATTGCCACTTCAATGGTATATTCAACTTCTTGCACGTTAAGGTGTAAAGCAGGCAAACTTTCAATATATCCTACATAGGGCGTTACCATTAGGTTGCTTACAGGAACAAATAGCGGAGTAAGTTTTCCTATTAATACAATTTGTTCACTGCTAATCCCAATTTCTTCCTGCGTTTCACGCAGGGCTGTGTAGGATAAATCGGAGTCGCCTTCCTCATATTTCCCTCCGGGGAAGCTAACCTGCCCGCTATGTGCTCCGTTATATACAGTTCGTTTAATTAGAATTGTGGAAGTTTTACTATTTGAGTTAGGGAACAAGCAAATGAGAACCGCACTATCACGCGTTGAACTGTTGGGTGTTCGGGAAAGGAGCAAACCGGAGGGAAGAGAAGGCGACATACGATTTTGTGCTGAACTTCCTGGAAGTTCATGTGCAATGTTTTCTTTGACTCTTCCAACGGTTGCCCAAAACTCACTCATTGAGTTGGTTCCAATTTCTACTTTCTGAATTTTCGGATAAATTCTTCAACCTCGGGAACGCCACCCTGATAAATTAAGTAACCATTGTAGGGTTCCTTTGGGGTTATTTCTCCATTTATTGGAGTAAGCATAAGCTTACGAACTTCTGCGGGTTTCGTAGTTTGTCCGAGTGCCCAACCCAGCTTAATGTAAGCGGTTTCGGGGAGCATATTTTCCAAGGGAACAACACCTTTTGCCATCAGGTCGCGTCCGGTGTCGTAAACAAACATGTGAACGTAGCCCCAAAGGGTTTGCACTGTCATATATATGTGAACTCCCTTTTGGGTTGCCCGTTCGATGGCCGGGTAAAGGGGTTTATTCACATGCCCAAGTCCGGTTCCTGCAATAATAATCCCTTTGTAGCCCTTATCAACCAGCATGTCGATGATATCGGGCTGCATATTTGGGTAGTAGTAAACAATGGTTACCTTTTCTTCAAAGTAGGGAAGGATTTTCACCTTCTTGTCCTTTCTCCGGTGATTATACTCTTCCTTAAGTGGAGTAACACCTTTGGAACGGCTTACGGTTGCTATGGGTGTATCGCCAATGGTGCGGAAAGTGCTTCGGTACGATGAATGCATTTTACGAACCCGAGTACCACGATGGAGGAATCCGTACTCATCGGAAGTAGGGCCGAACATACAAACCATCACCTCGGCTATGTCGGAGTGTCCTGCAGTGTAGCTAGCATGCATAAGGTTTAGGGCTGCATCGCTGCTGGGCCTGTCGGAACTTCGCTGCGAGCCAACCAGAACGATTGGTACGGGTGAATTTTGTACCATGAATGTTAGCGCAGCTGCAGTGTGGCTTAACGTATCGGTACCGTGCCCAATAATAATTCCATCAATGCCATTCTCAATTTCCTTTCCAATTGCAATTGCAAGTGCTTTATACTGTTCGGGACCCATATTCTCGCTGAACACAGCGAAAAGTTTTTCGGTTGTTAGGTTGCATATGTCGGCTAGCTCGGGAACGGCACCGTAAAGCTCGCCAGGAGAAAACGCCGGAATTACGGCACCGGTTCGGTAGTCGAGGCGCGAAGCGATGGTACCTCCAGTTCCAAAGAGTTTAACGTTAGGAAGGTTCGGAGTGTAGGGGAACTCCTTTTCAGGAATTTTGTAGGTTGCTTTAAAGTATCCCGTTTCCTTCATGGAGTTTATGGTGAAAATATCGATACCAATATTGTATCCTGTATCAATTTTTAGCACAATGTGCTTATCGTCGTCGTTTTCGGCCCGGGGAAGAATGGTCCCTTTAAACTCTCCGCGGGTGGTATCAATTACCGCTTTCCCCCATACACGAACGTTATACTTTTTAAGTACTTCGAGTGCACGACCCTTATATCCTTGAAAAATATCTTCCATTTTATTTCTTTGGTTTTCAGTTACGCATTAGTTAGTTTACTCTCAATGGATTTGCGAAGCTCACGAAGATTAATGTTTCCCAGTGCCTGCTTGTGAAGTTGCCCCATAACCCATTGAATAGTAATGGATTTTGTATTGTTTTTTGAAATCTTTATCTCCTTGAATTTCTCAATCAGGTAATCGATAGGTGCTACAAGTTCCTCCTTACTTCGGCGTTTGAAGTTAATGATGGTAAGAACGGAGTTAAAATCCATGTTTGGGTTCTGGTAAACGGCAGGAAGCATAGTTTTTGCTAGTGAGAGATCAATTTTTTCGTTAATTAAAAATTTAAATAGTTCAACTACGTGGTCGTAAGTGAAATCCTTATGACGGGGGAAGTATCCTTCAATACGTTTGAGGGTGTGCCCCAGAAAAGTACCAATGAATCGTCCGCTTATTCCTAAATCAACAATTTGCTCAATAACGGGCACCAAGTTTCTTTTTAGAAGGTATGTATACGTATCGTCGGGGATTTCCCATGTTTTCAGCTGCTCGTAACGTTCCGAAACATCAGGAGGAATTTGCTGCCTTAGCTCATCAATGTAATTCTCAAAAAGTGGAATTGGAGGCGAGTCGGTGTCGGGGTACATGCGGTCGGCCCCGGGAAGTACCCGTTCGAAAATAGTTGTTCCGTCGGGGAACGATTTTCGGGTTTCGCGGGGAACACCCTCAAAGGCCATGCGGCAACGCTCCTCAACCGTTTCTATGGCCGTGGGAATGTCCTCCTCTGAACCCCAGAGCAAAAGGATTGCGTCGGTTGGTTTTGTTCCCAAAAGTTTTGAGAACTTTTCAATGTCATTCTCGCTGAGAGGCGAGTCAAGGTCCTCGGAGCTGGTCATGTTGGGTTTCTCGATGCAGGCAATCACCTTTAGCCGGTCGCTAATCTCGTTGTTGAACGATTTCCCGGGCTGAGTGAAATGCGAGAGAATTCCCTGGAAATTGGTGAGGTTAATTGCAATGCACTTGTTCCCCTCGTTGAAGAAGTTTAGTATTTGCTGGTTCTCGATTCCCAGCTCTTTAGGATTGAATTCCTTCCACGTGAGTTCCCACTTACCTGGATCGGGGTAACGCTCCAGCAGAATTTTACGAATATTTAAAAGAGCCCACTGGCGGAAAGCTTCATTGTGCGAGAGTTCAGGAATCCATTTATTGTGGGCTACTCCCTTAATTTCAACTCTTGTTCCACCGGCACAGCTCACATTCACGTCCTCGCGGGCAGCTCCCATCCCGGTTCGAACCTTTCCTGAACTTCTATTAATGAATCGAATGTAGTCGGCAGCTTCACGCAACTCATCGGGGGTGAGGCAGTGTGGGTGAGTTACCGTTTCGATAAGGGGCATTCCTAGCCTGTCGGTTTTGTAAATTCGGTTGTGCCCAATATCGGAAATTTCACGGCACGAATCCTCCTCAATGCTAAGCTGGAGCAGACCAACCTTCTTATTCTTCAGCTGTATTTCGCCTTCAACCCCAAGAATTGCAGTACGTTGAAACCCTGTTGGAATACTTCCATCGAGATACTGCTTGCGGGTGATGTGAACTTCGCCCACAATGTTTAGCTTGCAAAGCAACGAAATTTGCAGTGCATATTCCAACGCTTCCCTGTTTATTGGGAATGGTGGAGTATCATCGATTTCGTAGGTACAAGTTGTTTTGTTGTGGATTCGGTAGAAAATATTCTTTTTGGTTTTGAACTCCATCAGCGCAGTGCCATCGTACTCGCCCATTTCGCTTAGCGTAGGTCGCATGTGACGGATAACCTCGGCGTGGTAGTCGTTGTTATCATGAAAAATGCCAGCAGGGCAGTGGCAGAATAGCTTTTGTTTTGTTTTAAGCTGCTGATGAACCTCCAGCCCCGACATGAAACCAATCCGTTTATAGTCGGATTCCTTGGCTTTTTTTCGGGGAACGTAACCAATGTCTTTCTGCGTTTGCTGGTAATTCTTCTTAGGATCTAAAGTAGTTGAAGACGATTTTTTTTTCATGCTAGTTAATAATTTGAGAGGCAATGTAATTGGGGGTAATTATTCTTTTTTTACTCCCTTTTTTTGCACCCCTAAATATAGATTTGTTTGCTGAGAATGCAAAGGGTTTTTGCTTTTTGTTTCCAGCTCTATAACGTTATAGATAGTTTTATTATGCGAATACGAAATCCATTTCGTTCAAATTAGTACCTTTATAAGTTGGATATTACTATTTCATCCCATGTCGAATTTAATTGTTTACAGAGCTTCAGCAGGATCGGGCAAAACGTACCGATTAGCTTGTGAGTACCTGAAACAGATCGTTCGCGAGCCCGAAAATTACCGGCGGATTCTGGCTGTTACCTTTACCAATAAGGCTACTGCCGAGATGAAGGGTAGAATTGTTGAAGAACTTTACTCCATTTCACAAGGGAAAACCGATGGCATGGCCAGCGAAATCGGCCACGATTTGGGGCTTGAGATTAGCGAAGTACAGCGGAAAGCAAGTAAGGCTCTGTCGTTAATCCTTCATAATTACACTCTTTTTTCGGTTAGCACCATCGACAGCTTCGTGCAGCGGGTTATTCAGGCGTTGCTCTGGGAGATTGGTGAGCAGGGTGGTGCCGAAATTCAGCTCGATCCCACTCCTATTCTCACTCAGGCTGCAGATAACCTGCTCGATTCAGCTTCGCAGGTGAAGGAACTGTTGGGGTGGCTAACACAAATGGGGCAGAACCTGATGGACGAGGGAGGAAGCTGGGATGTTCGTAAGAGGTTGGTTGGACTTGGTTCCCAACTTTTTTCGGAAACCTTCCGATTGATGAGCGAGGAGGAGATTGAACGGTTTACAAGTAAGGAGAATGTAGAAAATCTGCGGGGTAAACTGTACTCTCTTTTAAATACTACCATAAATAGGATAGTTAAACTGGCCACAGTTTTATCTGATTTGATGGATGATAGCGGAGTGAAGGTGGACATGCTATTCCAAAAACAAAGAGGTGTTTGGGGGTTTATTGAGAGTTGTAAGAAAATTGATGCGTCATTCTCAAATTTACCCGAACCGAATTCGTACGTTCAAAAATCAGTGTTAGATAGTACAGGTTACGATTGGGTTAACAAGAAAGTGTCTGATAATGAGCAAGTATTCCCAGATTTACAACAAGTAATCGTTAGAACGCTCCACCCAAAACTTGTAGAACTGGTTGAAATCATTGAGAGCCAGAGGGCAGCCTACATTTCAGCGAAGCTGATACTAAAAAACTTAGAAAACCTGGCACTGATTGGCGATTTATGGCGAAAAGTGAGAGAACTTTCACAGCAGGAGGGTTTCCTTCTGCTCAGTGATAGCGGACATTTGCTGCGCGAGTTTGTGAAGGATACCGATGCTCCCTTCGTTTTCGAGAAGATTGGTAACAGGTACGATTCGTTTATGATTGATGAGTTTCAAGACACATCGGTGGTTCAGTGGTGTAATTTCAAACCGCTGATTGAGAATAGTTTATCGCAGGATTCCTTCAGCATGGTGGTAGGCGATGTAAAGCAGTCGGTTTACCGATGGCGAAATGGCGATTGGAGTATACTCTCATCGGGTTTGTACAATGATTTTAGCCATCACGGCATCGATGAACGGGTGCTAAGTACTAACTGGCGAAGCCAACCGGTAATTGTGAATTTCAACAACCATTTTTTCAGGCAGACCATAGGTTTTATTTCAAATACCATTGGGCAAAAACTCAACGAAGGGAACAGAAATATAGGTGAATTTTACATCAATCAGCTGAAGGCAGCATATAAAGATATTGAGCAGCAGCCACGACCAAATTTGCCCAATAATTCAGGTTATGTGAGCGTAAATTTGTTTGAAAATAGTGAAGATTTAAATTTTGATGGTTACCTCACACGTGAGCTGCCTGAAAGAATTTTGGAGATAAATAAAAGGTATAGAATGGGCGATATTGCAATGCTCGTTCGTAGCAAAACCGATGGGCAAAAGGTTGCCAACATGCTCCTTGAGCATAATAATTTAGCAGAAAATAAAAATCGACAAATAAAGTTTGTTAGCCAAGAGGGTCTATACCTCAGCGCTTCTAAGTTGGTTCGGCTTGTGATTTCTGCTCTGCGCCTAACCCAAAACCCTTCTAACGATTTACAGCAACGAGTTCTAATTAGAGAGTTGGCAGAACTTGGTGTAAGAAGTTATCCCTCGTGGCATGATGCGTTTACAATGGGTTTTTTGGAGGAAGATGTTATATGGCTCGGTGGACTAAGTGTTAAATCGTTACAGGAATGTTTCGATATAATTGTAAAGCATTTTCAACTCGATAGGCTAGAAGGAGAGCTGGTTTACCTCGCTGAACTTCATGAAGTAATTATTACCCAGAGCCATCGTGGGTACTCGGAAATAGGCCGTTTTTTAGAGTGGTGGGATGAAAATAGTGAAAGTCTTTCGCTTTCAGTACCCGAAGCGGAAAATTCTGTTTCAATTATAACAATTCATAAGTCGAAAGGGTTGGAATTTCCGGTTGTAATAATTCCATACGCAGGATGGAGTTACAGAGCACCCGGAAAATCGCCGTTGCTTTGGGTGAGCTCTGAGGATGAACCATTCAACATGCTGCCACGCTACCCGGTTTTCTTTTCGTACGATGCTGAAAAGAGTCTATTTGAAAGGGACGCACTGGAAGAACTTGTAAAAGAACATGTTGATAATGTAAACTTACTGTACGTTGCTTTTACCCGGGCACAGAATGAAATGTACGTGTATTCCCAGATGCCAAGTCCCAGTAGCGAAAAAAACACCTTAACGAGCATCTCTAAATTGTTGAAAGAAGTTGTTCCTATTGCATCAACAAGCTACATGGAATCTCAACCCGATGTGAATTTTTCTCAGGATGGAAACTCTTTTTCATTTGGTAAGTGTTTTGTTGATAGGGAGATGGGGCGAATGGAGCTGCAAAATACTTGGAACATCACCCGATACAGCTTTGAAGGGGAAGTTCGGGAAATAAAAATAAGAACAGATTCCAACGATTTCTTTAACTCCCAGCCTCAAGAAAAAGAAACAGCCCTACAGCACGGTAAACTGATGCATCAACTTTTTTCGTTAATAAACAGTAAGCACGATGTGAACAATGCTGTAAGAAGCATGGTTTCTGAAGGTTTAATTGAAAAGTCAAAGGCAGATGAGGTTTCAGAAAGGGTTTCTGAACTGCTATCGGACGAACCTTTTAGCGATTGGTTTTCAGGAACATGGATAGTTAAGCCCGAAGCATCAATACTAACTCCTGAGGGGAAGCTGTATCGTCCCGATAGAGTTATGGTTAAGGAAGGCCGAACCGTAGTAGTTGACTTTAAGTTTGGTGCCCAGCTACCACAGCACAAGCAACAGGTTAAAAATTATGCTAAATTGTTAGGCGAAATGGGATATGAGAATATTGAATCCTTCCTTTGGTACGTTGATGGCGAGGAAGTAATAAAATTGTAAAATTCTCAAAAACTTGTTTTGTATATTTGTAGCGAAAATCGTTTTTCCACGTTGAACATTGTGGAATGTTATTTGTATTAACTATTAAAAATGCTAAAAAATATGGTACGATTAGTCATATCTGTTTTTTTACTTTTTGTTTCAACAATAGGATTTTCGCAAACCGCAGGGAACGAAGATTTAAAGAAAACGAATGCCTACATTCGATTTGAGCCTGAGGAGTATAACCTTGGGGTAATTGAGGTTAACGAGGTTAATGAGAATACTGGGAATATCGAAATTAATGTGACAAACGATGGGGCAAAACCCTTAATCCTCAATAGCGTTACTGGTTGCTGTGGCACCGATGTAAAGGACTGGACCAAACAACCCATAATGCCAGGCAAGAGCGGAACAATTAAGGTTTATTTTAGGGTTGAACCACGACCATCGCGTATTAGCCGCACAGTTACCGTAAAATCAAATGCAGCCAATGGTGCTCAGCTAAAGGTAGCAATATTTGGAGAGGTGGTGCTTAAACGGCAAACCAACGAGATTGACTTACCGTAACAATTAATAATAGCAATCTTAACCCGAATTCATCAATTGAATTCGGGTTTTTTATTATGAGGCAATTGTAGGTGACTCAATTGTTCGATTTCGAACACCAGTGTTACTATTTGATTCACTTTTTGCAGGTTCCTCATGCAGTAGGATTGTAACTTGAGTTAGTTTATTTTTCAGTTAATCAGTGTTTTGTATTTAATGGCATAGGATGTGTTTGCATTCTCTCAGAAACCAATTAAAAATAAAAAATATGATACGCATTGATAGTTTAGTTAAAGTTTTTCGCACCGAGGAGGTGGAAACTACCGCAATAAACAATATTTCCATTGAAGTTAAGGAGGGTGAGTTTGTAGCAATTATGGGCCCTTCGGGCTGCGGAAAGTCAACTTTGCTTAACATTCTGGGTTTGCTCGATAATCCAAGCGGTGGAAAGTTCGTTTTCAACGGCATTGATGTTACCAACTTCAAGGAGCGACATCGGACTAACCTTCGTAAATCGAATATTGGATTCGTATTCCAGAGTTTTAACCTGATTGACGAGCTAACCGTTTACCAGAACGTTGAATTGCCATTGGTTTACCAAAAAGTGCCAGCGGCACAGAGGAAAGAGATGGTTGAGCGTGCGCTGGAACGTATGGCAATTGCTCACCGGAAGAATCACTTTCCACAGCAACTCTCGGGAGGCCAGCAGCAGCGTGTAGCCATTGCCAGAGCAGTGGTTTCCAATCCCAAGATTATTCTGGCCGATGAACCCACCGGTAACCTCGATTCGAATAACGGGAATGAAGTGATGACGCTGCTAAAGGAACTTAACAATGAAGGCACTACAATAATTATGGTAACTCACTCGCAGAGTGATGCTGAGCATGCGCACCGGATTATTAACCTTCTCGACGGACAGGTGGTTAGCGAGAAGCAAATGTCTAGAAAAATCCAGTTTACAGAAGATATGGCCGAAGCAGTTTAATTTTAATTGATAACTAAATACCAAAACCATGAAAACCATTTCAAAAATTTCACTCTTAGCAGCAATTATGCTACTATCATTAACAACTTTTGCGCAGCAAAAACACGATTTGAAGGGAGTAAAATCAATCCAGCTAAATTTAGCCTGTCAGCTTGTTATGGTGCAGGGCAATAATCCAAACATGGAAATCGTGGGCGATAAGGATGCTATCGATGATGTTGAAATTAAAAGGACAGAAGGGAAAATTGTTCTTACCAGCGAGCGAAAAAGGCAGGAGAAAGAGGATGTGGTTGTGAAAATTGAGGTTGATGATCTCGATTTCCTCGGAATTGGAGGTGTTGTTGACATGAAAACGGTTCGCACTCTCGTATTCGATAGCTTTGAACTTTCCGTTTCGGGTGTTGGCAACATTGAATTACAGCTTGAGGTAGAACACCTTGAATTAGAGTGTAGCGGTGTTGCTGATGTTGAACTCAAAGGCAAAGCTACAAAGGCTGAGATGGAAATAAGCGGTGTTGGTAAAATGGATGCCTTAGAGTTTGTTGTGAAAAGTGCCGAAGTTTCCAATAGCGGAATTGGTCGTGTTTACGTAAATGTAACCGAAAACCTTGAGGCGGAAGTTTCAGGTTTGGGTTCAATTAAATATCAAGGGAATCCGAGGCTCGATGCTGATGTTTCTGGTCTTGGAAAGATATCAGAATACTAAATGATATAATTATTTTGCTAAAAAAAGGAAGGGGGTGTAGTAAAATACACCCCCTTCTCATCTCATTATATATCAATTTTTGCGTATTTCGCATGCTTTTCAATAAATTCTCTACGAGGTGGAACTTCATCGCCCATAAGCATTGAAAAAATTCTGTCGGCTTCAGCAGCACTAGATATGGTAACCTGTCGAAGTAAGCGGGAAGATGGATTCATTGTAGTGTCCCAAAGCTGTTCCGCATTCATCTCTCCCAACCCTTTGTATCGTTGAATGTGCACCGAACCTTCACGACCTTTACCCAGCTCTTCCACGGCAGCGTTTCGCTGCTCTTCATTCCAGCAGTAGCGCTCCTCTTTTCCTTTTTTGATGAGGTAAAGAGGGGGCGTAGCTATGTATAGGTAGCCTTCATTAATCAGGTCGTTCATGTAGCGGAAGAAGAAAGTCATAATCAACGTAGCGATGTGGCTTCCGTCAACATCGGCATCTGTCATGATTATAACTTTGTGATATCGAAGTTTAGTGAGGTTCAGGGCTTTGCTGTCCTCTTCAGTCCCGATGGTAACGCCAAGAGCAGTGAAGATGTTCTTAATCTCATCGTTCTCAAAAATCTTATGCTGCATGGCTTTCTCTACGTTGAGAATTTTTCCCCTGAGGGGAAGGATAGCCTGAAAACTGCGGTCACGTCCTTGTTTTGCTGTTCCTCCTGCAGAATCACCCTCTACCAGGAAGAGTTCGGTAAGGGATGGATCCTTCTCTGAACAGTCCGACAGTTTGCCTGGGAGTCCAGAGCCTGACAGTACCGTTTTACGTTGCACCAACTCACGAGCTTTACGGGCAGCATGACGAGCAGTAGCAGCAAGTATCACTTTTTGTACAATGGTTCTGGCATCTTTCGGATTCTCCTCCAGGTAGTTGGCTAATGCATCGCTTACAGCTTGGTCAACGGCTAAACTCACATCAGAGTTACCGAGTTTGGTTTTTGTTTGGCCTTCAAACTGTGGTTCCGCAACCTTAACTGAAATAATTGCGGTTAACCCTTCCCTGAAATCGTCGCCATTAATATCGAATTTTAGTTTCGATAGCATTCCTGAATCTTCTGCATATTTCTTTAAGGTTCTGGTTAATGCCCTGCGGAAACCGGTAAGGTGTGTTCCTCCCTCAATGGTATTGATGTTGTTTACGTAGGAATGCACGTTTTCGGAGAATGAAGTGTTATACTGCATTGCAACCTCAACGGGAACCTCGTTCTTGTTCGATTCGATGTAGATTGTGTTCTCTATTAACGATTCACGGTTCGCATCGAGGAATCGGACGAACTCTTTAAGTCCCTCCTCGGAATAAAACTCCTCGTGGCGGAATTTACCTCCGTTGCCATTCTCTTCAATTTCACGTTTGTCGGTTATCGTTAGGCGTATTTGCTTGTTAAGAAAAGCCAGCTCACGAAGACGCGAAGCTAGAACCTCAAAGTTGTACTCGGTTGTTTGTGTGAATATTGTATCATCGGGGAGGAACGTAATTTTTGTGCCGGAAAGGGTTGTATCACCAACCTGTTCAATTTCCGTAAGTGCTTTGCCTTTGCTATATTCCTGCCTCCAAATTTTACCATCGCGGTAAACTTCGGCAACTAAGTTAACAGAAAGGGCATTTACACATGAAACACCAACACCATGCAAACCTCCTGATACTTTGTATGAACCTTTATCGAATTTCCCACCTGCATGGAGAACTGTCATAACAACCTCTAGAGCCGATTTCTTCTCTTTTTCGTGGTAATCTACCGGAATCCCTCGTCCGTTATCCACTACCGTAATTGAACCATTCTCGTTGATTATTACATCTATAGTTGAGCAGTAGCCTGCTAGTGCTTCGTCAATAGAGTTGTCAACTACTTCGTATACAAGGTGGTGTAACCCTTTTGTGCCCGTGTCGCCAATGTACATGGCCGGGCGTTTCCTTACGGCTTCTAATCCTTCAAGTACCTGAATGCTTTCAGCAGAATACTTCTTTTCAGAAATGCTTGGGTCTTTCTCCAACTGCACGTTTTCCTGATCGCTCATGATAAGATAACTTTATTTGTATTATATGATTGATAATCAGTGTTTTAATGCAAGTGTAAATGCACCATCAAAAATAGAAAAAAAATTCCACTTTAGGAAACTTTTTGGTGCTTTTTTTGATGATTTAAATCAATTTTAAAAAATTGATATTCAGACAAATAGAGCAAGTGTTGTGGATATAAAAATAGGTTGAACAGTTTTGGGAAAATTTTTAAATTCTAGAAAGAATATGTCGCCCCAATTTTCATGTTAAACTGCTGGGTTGGATAAAGATACCATGCATGGTGACGGTGGTTGGTTAAATTATTTAAATCGAGGAATGCTGAGAGCCTGCTGTTGTATCGGTACTCAACTCCAAGGTTTAAGTCAATAATTCCATCAATTTCTTGCGCGGCTCCAGTAAGCGATTGAATATACCTTTTACCCTCGATGTAGAAGCCCGATTTGAGCAGGATTTTATTTTGTAAATTGTACGTAATAAGTGCTCTCCCTAGGTAGTTTGGTTTATGCCAAGGTTCTTTGAGTTTATCCATGGAATAGGAGTTGAACTCGGCCTGCAGGAATATATTTATGCTGCTTGTGGCAGCAACAGTTAGCTCACCCAGAAACCGTTTGTGCTGAATATTATCGAAAACCACATTGAATCTATTTTCTAGGTATGTTCCGGTTGAACTTGGGTTAACGTAAAAGTACATGCTATCAACAAGCGAGAAGCTGGCGTTAACGTTATATGCAATCCTTGGGTTGAAATTTCCTTTCACTCCGCCCATCATAATAAACTTGTGGCGGGTGTTCCAAACATCGAGCCCAGGCTCAATCCAGGGATTCTCACTTAACAGCTTGGCGTAGTTATTGTCCTCTAGGTAACCGCTAAACTCAATGTATGGAATAACGTAATGGCTTACAATGTCGTACGACATGGTTCCAGTAGGGAAGAAGTGGGATTGATTCCCTGACGAGTTTGCATCGTAGGCGAAGTTAACCCCAATTTTTACGCGCCACTGTTTTCCGAAAAGCCCCATCCAGGGAGAGAAACGGAAAATAGTATTATTAGCAGAATCGAGCGTGCTGTTCTTCATATGATGGGTAAACTCAACGGTTCCGCCAACTCGTTCGGTTTTGAAGAACTTGTCAATTTCAGCCTTCAGGCTGAAGGTGTTCTGCTCCATGCCGTAGTTGTCAGCAAAAGCCTTAAAACCTCCGTTAAACTTATGGTTTATGTGGGTAGAGTCGCTATGCGTTGAGTGGTATGAAATGTCAACAAAAAGTGAACGTTGGTACTGTTCGTCGGGATTAAAACCAATTTGAGGTACAATAGGAATCGCCATTGTATCTACTCCGTAGAAGTTGTAGCTATAATACCTGAACCCTCCCGAAGCAGAAAGAACCGATTTCTCGAACATCCTTTTCCCAAATGCCATGATGCTAGTTTTGGCGAAGCCCCCATCAACTTTGTCGTTGTTGTCAATCTTTATGTCTCCAAACGATGAGTGATGCTTTACGGCAACTCCGTACGACCAATTTTTTGAACGTACATTGCTGAGGTAAAACTCAGCAAGCGGGGAGTTGTAATTTCCGTATCCAAACTTAATGTAGCTTCTGTACACCTTGTTCAAGGGTTCAGCAACCATTCGGGCAGCAGGAATTGGCTTAACTGGGAACTCGGTTCGAACTGGCCGCAGCGCAAGGTTGTAGGTGAACGATGGGGTTAACTTAATCGTGTCTTCAACCTGGGGCATTTGGTTTATTTTAAATGCATCAGATATGCTTGGTTCGTAGGGTTTTACAACCTGCACTTCTTTGGTTAAATCGTTCTCCTGACCATAAGAAGCAAGGTTTGCAACAAGTGTTATGAAGAACCCAAGTGTTATACTGAATACTGTTACTCTATTTATTGTCATTGCGATTCGTTTCGTTTTCTGGTTACAAGTTCTGCCTTACCAATAGTTAGAATGACCACTTTACTCGAATGGTGTCGGCTTCGGTTCCTTTCTGTTTTTCTCTTTCTGTTTTTATAAGTTCGGAAAGTTTATCAGATGCCAAATCGATAATACCATCCTCAGTATTGGTGTACCCATCGAGTACGCTTTGGAGGGTTGCTTTTGCCTGAAAGAAGTCGTCCTTTTGGGCGTAAACATCTGCAAGCAGAATAAAGCTGTTGGCAAGCCAGTACTGGTGAGGAGTATTTTGCTGCGCAAAGTTGAAAACTTCTGCTTCGCTCTTATCCAGGTCGCCCTTTTCAAAGTATATTTTTGCCATCATGTATTTGGCTTCTGCTCCCTGCGGCGATTTTACATTCTCCGAAAGATGAGCGAATTCGTCGAATGCATCGTCGGTGCGATTTAATGCAACCAGCGCATGAGCTCGCTCGTAGCGGGCTTCACGTTCAATTTCTGGTGGTAGTTTCTCGGTTATTAGAACTTTAGCAGCAGCCTCAACCACATCCTGAGGTTGGTTTAACTTGGAGGCTGAACGCAGTTTACCAATCCTTGCTTCCAGAAGGTTTGTTTTAACATCGGCCAGCGTTTCCAGCAGGTCGAATACTTCGAATGCTTCGGCATGGCGTTCGGTTCGCATGTATATGTCGGAAACTGCAAGCAGGGTTTGCTCAGTAAACTGATTCTTCTGACGTTGAACCACGTAGTTGAAGTAGGGGAGGGCTTCCTCAATATTTCCTTGCTTGTATAGGCAGTCGCCTATGTAGTAGTTGGCGTTAAGTACAAAGTTCCCTTTTGGGAATTCTTCGAGGTACTTGTTGAAGTTTTGAACGGTTTTCTGGCAATCGCCACTCATGTAAACTTTTTCCGTTGCGATGTATGAAAGTGAATCTTTCTCGGCCATGCTAACATTACCAAGGCTTCCGAGGGTTGAAGCATAATCAAAATACTTGTTTACCTCGCCCATATCAACGTAAATGTTACGAAGACCAACGAGCGAATTCTTTGCTTCGGGCGAGCCTGGAAACTCTTCTACAACACGCTTGTAGTATTGCATGGCATTCTCGTTGTCGTTCTTGTTGTACGATGCAATGCCAAGTTGTACCAGTGCTTTTACGTAGTATGAACTTCCCGGAAAATCTTTCTCAATTCTACTGTAGTATTCTTCTGCATTGTTGGTTTCGTTGAGGGCAAGGTAGGTTTCGGCCAGCTCAAAAAGGGCATCATCGAGGTAGTTCGATTCGGGGAACTGGCTTACCATTTCCAGCAGGGTTTCAATTTTTTTCTGTGGACGCTCTACCAGTCCAAACGCAAACCCGCGTTGAAAGTAGGCGTAATCCACATCTATGGTATTCGTGTTTATGGCTTTCTCGTAGTAGTCGAGCGCAACCCAGTACCTTCTTTGTATGAAGTATGAGTCGCCAATTCGGTTGAATGCATCGCCCAGAATCTGGTCGGTTTTCTTTGCCGCAATGGTTGTGTATTTTCTGAACCAAACTACGGCCTCATCGTAGTTCTTCAGCTTAAAGTTTGAGTAGCCAAGATTGTAGTGAGCCATTTGGTACTCGGGAAGGCTGAAGGAACCGGGCGATAGCAAAAAGAGGTTGAAGTCGGTTGATGCGCTGGCGTAATCATCGAGCCTGTAGTAGCTCTCGCCGCGCCAGTAAAGCGATTGGGCGTTTATTGTTTGGTTAAATTCAGGGTAGCTCAGCGAGAGGGTAAACAGTTCCTTTGCTTTAGGAAAGTTGAGGTTTTGGAAATGCTCCAACCCACGAAAGAAAGCAACCCGCTGGTATGCACTCTTTATGGAGGCATCCTTCACCCTAATTTTATCGAGCGCATCGAGGGCTTCCTGATAATTTTTTGTGTTTGAGTACGCCAGCACAAGGTAGTTGTGCGCTTCGTCAATTCGGGGACTTTCAGGGAAAAGTTCGATGTACTTCCTGAACGCATCGATGGCTTCGTTGAATGGGTTATACAGCGTTTCGTATGTAATTTTTGCGAAGTTGAAAAGCGCATCCTCTTTAATTGACATGTCGAAATCATACTTCGAGGCCATTGCGAAAGCCTGGCGGGCTTTGGCTTTATCGTTCAGCTTTATGTAGCAATCGGCGAGGTGGTAGTTTGCGTTTTGGCTCAGCACATCCTCGTCGGTTGGAACACGCTCGAGGTACTTCACAGCCTCATCGTAATTGCTATTCCGGTAGTAAACAAAGCCAACAAGGTAGTTGTCCTCACGAGTAAGCGATTGCGCTGTTTCCAAAAACTTCTCGATGAATGGTATCGCTTTTTCGTACTCTTTCAGGCGGTAGTACGATTCGCCAATTATACGCGCAATTTCGGGAGCCCTTTTTGGAGTTGCGTTCTCAAGTATTGGTGGAGCGTACTCAACAACTTTCTCATACTGTTTTTGCAGGAAGAATATTTGCGATATGTAGTACGGAACAAGGGGCGCAAACGTTTCATCGTTACTCAGCTTCTCAAATCCTTTCAGCGCAGTGGCGTAATTCTCTTGAGTGTATGAAATGTGTGAGTAGTAGTACGTTGCGGGTGATGAATACTTATTCTTAGTGTCCTTAATTTCAAAGAATGCCCGCCCTGCATGTTCAATGTCATCAACCATGAAGTAGCTGTAGCCAAGTTTGAAAAGAAGTTCGGCTCGTTGTTCCTTGCTAAATGCTCCCTTATCGGCTTGGTTCAGCCAGTAAATGGCGTCCTTGTACTTTTTTTCGCGGTAGCGAAGTTTCCCGAGTTCAAAGAACGCTTGGTTAACCTTTTGGTTGTCGGGGTAGCTGTTTATGAAGCTGCGAATGAGGTACTCGGCATCCTCGTTAAAAAGCTCAATGGCACAGAGCGCATTGTAAAACTCCGACTCGCCACGCTGGTGAACCTCCTTGGGGTCGAACATGCTTGCAGCCAGCTTAAAATGCTGCTGAGCCGAAACGTAGTTGCCCTTTTCAAAAAGTTCTAAACCTTTCCTGTACAGTTTGTCGGGGTGTGTATACTTAAGGGTTTCCTGACTATACAGTAGGGATGATGTGTGAAGTAGTAGGAACGATAAAACAAATATTAAAAACTTATGCATAGTTTTCTTCTTGAAATTCGTGTAAAAATACTAATAAACATCAAAAGGAGAGAGGGAATTGAAAGCTATAATATTAACATCAAATTGTTGATAACTTAATAAATCCACTATTCTTTCATGATTTGGCGCTGTATCGTTGATAAATTCTACTGGTCAATCAAACTTTTGGTTGAAAAATTTGTTACTATATTTACATAAACTAATTGGCATAAAAATTATTGTAAGCATTTAGGTATGGATAGTTTCATAGCAACAGTTAATAGTAACGATGAAGTAATTGGTTTTAAGTCGAAAAGCGAAGTACATAGCAAGGGTGTTTTACATAGGGCATTCTCAATTTTTATTTTTAACTCAAAGGGAGAACTTATGCTTCAGCAGCGTTCCCATGGGAAATATCATTCCCCCGGATTATGGACCAATACCTGTTGCAGCCACCTACCTGAGACTTTATCCATGAAAGAGATTGTCCATCATAGGCTTACGGAAGAAATGGGTTTCGATACGGAGTTGAAATATGTTGGGAAATTCCACTACCAGGTTAACTTTGACAACGGCTTAACCGAGAATGAAATCGATCATATATACGTTGGGTTCTACGAAAAAAATCCATCGCCAAATCCCAAAGAGGTTGAAGCCTTCAGATGGATAAATATTTCTAGTTTACTTGCTGAAATTGAAGAACAACCACAGAATTTTACTTACTGGTTAAAGTATATTTTGCATAATCATTCCGATTTGCTAAAAATCGAGTAAACTAAACTTTCTTTGTCTGTAGTCGCAGGCTGTTGCTAACAACCGATACGGAACTTAGTGCCATTGCCATTCCTGCAATCATAGGATCGAACTGGAACCCAATTATCGGGTATAGTATTCCCGCTGCTAACGGAATTCCAATAATATTGTAAACGAATGCCCAGAAGAGGTTCTGGCGAACCGTTTTCATGGTTAGCTTTGAAAGTTTAATGGTTTTGGCAACTTGTTGCAGGTCGGAGTTTACGATTGTAATTTTTGCTACATCCATTGCAATATCTGAACCCTTTCCCATTGCAATACTAACATCAGCTCTAGCAAGAGCAAGAGAATCGTTTATGCCATCGCCAATCATGGCTACGTTACGTCCTTTTTTTTGTAGTTCAGAGATGAATTTCGCTTTATCTTCAGGTAGCATCGACGACTCGAATCGGTTTATTCCAACCTTTTCGGCAACCAGTTTTGCTGTTTTGTGGCTGTCGCCCGTTAGCATTATAGTTTTTATATTCAGCTTATTAAATTCGACAATTGCTTGTTTTGAAGTATTTTTTATTTCATCGCCTATGCCAATTAGTGCAATTACTTTCTGGTTCTCTGCAAAGAAAACGCATGTGTTCCCATTGTTTCCAAGTTCCTCGGCTTCTAACAGAATGCTTTCATCAAGTGAAACACTGAACTTTCTCAAAAGGTTTTCGTTACCTGTTATATAGGTGGTGTTGTTGTGCTTAATTTTAACTCCCAAGCCTGTATAATAGTCGAATTCATCTATTTGAAGATTGGTAGTTTGCTTATTATTCAGCCATTCAACAATTGCTTCGGCAAGGGGATGTCCCGATTTCGATTCAATGGCATGAAGAATTGATTGGTACTCGTTCCTTTGGTTTTCAGCCACATACCAAATAAAATTGGTAACTTTTGGTTTTCCTTCGGTAACTGTTCCGGTTTTATCGAGAATAATCGTGTCGATTTTATGCGCTAGTTCAAGACTTTCTGCATCTTTTATCAAAATGTTGTTTTCGGCTCCTTTCCCAACGCCTACCATCACAGCGGTTGGGGTTGCCAAACCCAGCGCACATGGGCAGGCTACTGCAAGAACAGTTACCAGCGAAAGAATTCCATGCACAAAGCCATGCTCACCACCAAGTATAATCCAAGTAGCAAAGCTAACTATAGCAATAACCATAACGCTTGGAACAAAAATCCCTGCAACTTTGTCGGCTATTTTCTGGATTGGCGCTTTTGAGCCCTGTGCCTCTTCAACCATTTTAACAATTCGGCTAAGAACAGTTTCCGAACCAACTTGCTCTGCACGAACCTGCAGTGAACCTCTCTGGTTTGCCGTGCCGGCAAAAACTTTGTCGCCAGCTTTCTTTTCAGCAGGCATTGGTTCTCCGGTTATGGAACTTTCGTCGATGGTTGAGCTTCCGGTTAGAACAACCCCATCGACTGGTATTCTGTTGCCGGGTTTTATTAATACCAAATCATTATGCTGAAGTTGTGAAATAGGAACCTCATGGGGTTGCCCATCCCTTAGTAGCGTTGCATATTCGGGTTGAAAGCCCATTAGTTTTCTTATGGACGATGAAGTTTTGCTTTTTGCCCTTTCCTCAAGCCATTTCCCAAGAAGAATGAATGTAATTATAACCGATGCCGACTCGTAGTAAACATGCGGTTTCAGTCCGCGAACTAGCCAGAATTCACCATAAAATGTATTGAAAACGCTGAAGAAGAAAGCAATACCCGTACTCAAAGCAACGAGGGTGTCCATATTCGCCTTTAAGTGTGTGGCTTGCTTATAGGCATTAACAAAAAAACCACGACCAAACCAAAAAATTATGGGGATTGTAAGTAAAAACGATAGGTACGGCGTGTAATCCCAACCCATAAAGAACATTCCTAAAACAAACACTGGGAAAGTTAGAATTGCAGCCCATATGGTTTTACTTTTAATGCGCTCAAGTTCTCGTACTTTTTTTGCGTCAATAGAATCTCTATTGTTTTCGAGGTCAATAAGTAAATCGTACCCAATTGAGCGGATTACCTGTTGCAAAGTTTGGGGAGTAACCGAATTTGGGTCAAATTCAACCCAGGCAGTTTGGTTCGATAGATTTACACCTGCATCGGCAACACCTTGCTGGCTTTTTAGCATGCTTTCAACGCTTGCCGAACAACCTGCGCACGACATCCCGGAAACGGGATAGATATGTTTCTCGGTTTTCAATTCTTCTCTTTTTTATAGAAGAACAAGAAGTAATGAGAAATGTTCTAGCAGATAAATTGAAGAAAGCTAACCTCTATTCGGGGTGGTAACCGACCGATTGACAAAGAACAACGTGCTTGTTTTCAGGAAGGTTCATGGTTTTCTTTAGTTCAATCTTATCAACAGCCCCTCTTACAACAGTTGCTAAATTCTCCGATGCGCAGAAAAGGTAAACGTTCTGGGCAATAAATGCAGCATCGGCAGCGGAGTACCAGTGCTTAACCTCTTCTGTCCTGTCGCCGGTCATTTTTGAGAAATCGGCAACGTAAACCAGGTTAATAGGAGCATCCTTTACGAAAGGCTGCCTGCCAGTTGCTTCTCTAATATCACCCTCCATGTAAAATTCAAGGGAGTTGCTCAACGAATTGTATATATAAACGCCTTTTGAAAGGCAAACGTAAATATCAATTTCTTGCCAGTTAACAGCGCTGGGCGCAGTTTTCAGGCCATTGTCAGGTCGGTTTATTCCGTTTGCTGCCCATAGAAGGTTCGATATTGTTTGTAAATCCAACTCTTTTGCTGAGAATTCTCTCGAAGTTATTCGCTTCGATAATGCTTCCATCAGTGGCATTCCGCCGTTTGTTTTTGGTTCTGGAAGTTGAATGTTCCTGTTTTGCGAACAGCTCATAATGCTTAGAATTATAAAAAAAGATACAAATAAAATTTTTTTCATTTTTCTTCCTATTTTTTTCAAAATGGTTGCCATAAAGCTACAAAAAGATGAGGGTGTCTCAAAAGTTCATTGTGTGACTCTGTGAAGGACACCGAGAAACTCAGTGAAAATTATAATTTATTGCATCACATTGTGTAACAGTGTGTCACAGAGAAGTCACAGAGTTACACAGAGGAGTAAATATAATCCTTTTTAACTTTTGAGACAGCTCCTTGTCAAAAAAATGTAGCATGCTAAAAGGTTTTTACTATTTTTGATGTAGTGTTAACATTTATAAAAAAAATACGTTTAGGTATTGTTGTTCGCATAAGTGTATTATTTTTATGAATTATTTAAGCTAATGCCAAGCAATCGAACCATACGAAGAGGGGTATTTTTTACAGGAATTCTAGTTCTGTTTTTTACAATCAATGTATTTGCCCAGCAAATAGTTGTGCTCCCTCGCGATAAGCAGGAGGAAGTTGACCGTTATCTCGAGTTGGTTTCACGTTACAAACAGGCCGGAAATACCGAGCAGGCCATATTCTACCTAAATAAAGTAGCCTTTACTTACTGGGAAAATAATGCCCTTCGTGAGGCCGTAGCCTATTTTGTTGAATCGGTTCCGTTAAACGAGAAAATTGGGAATTACGCTGATATCAAGGCAATTTACAGTAATATTGCTTTGATATATAGTGATTTGGAGCGATTCGATTTAGCCTTAGAGTACTTCTACAAGAGCCTCGATGCCCGTCGAAAAATGAATGTAAAGTCCGATATAGCGGCAGGGCTTGTTGATGTGGCCTTTATGCATTCAGTCCTTAATCAGCATGAGAAAGCAATTCCATTACTCGATGAAGCGCTTGAGCTTTCTAGAAACCTTGGAAACCCCAGGTTAACATTAAACTGTCTGCGTTTGCTAGCCACAAGTTACGATAAGATTGGGAATATTGCAATGGCTCAGCGAATGAATAGGGAGTTTTCGGAGATTGAGCAGCACGTAGCACAAATGGAGATAAAGGAGGAGTACGAAGAAATTGTTGGAAAAACACAGGCAGAGGTAGAGCGTGAACGAATGGAACGTATGGCGAAGGCTTTGGAGCTTGAACTCCAGAAACTTCAGGCTCAAGCTACAGAAGATTCACTGGGATTTGTGGTGCAGTCGAAGCAGGATTCGTTGCTTCGTGCCGAAGAGGTGGCAAGGCAACGGCAGCAAGAAATCGATTTGCTCGAAGCCCAGCGTGAGCTGCAGGAGTTGGCTCAGAGAGAACTCGAAGCACGAGAGCAGGTGCAACGAACCGTTATTGTTGCTGGCGCTATTGG
>DAOSWM010000047.1:0-16621 GCA_035380045.1 Tenuifilaceae bacterium
GTTTAAAACAAAAAGACCAGTCTTTTCGACTGGTCTTCCTTGTGACCCCGGAGGGATTCAAACCCCCAACCTCCTGATCCGTAGTCAGGTGCACTATTCAGTTATGCTACGGAGTCTATTACGATGCAAAGGTAGTAAATATTTTACTTTTCCTTTTTATCAATCTTAACAATCTTTTCTTTAATTCTAGCTTTCTTACCGGTAAGATCACGTAGGTAGAAAATTCTTGATCTGCGAACTTTACCAGTTTTATTCAATTCAACCTTATCGATGAAGGGTGAGTATAGAGGGAAAATTCTCTCAACACCAACACCACTCGAGATTTTACGAACGGTAAATGTTGCAGTTGTTCCGGTTCCTTTACGTTGAATTACCACACCACGAAAGTTCTGGATACGCTCCTTGTTACCTTCCTTAATTTTATAGTGTACGGTAACGGTATCACCACTCTTAAACTCAGGCATTGTGCCTGGGGTTACTTCAAATGCTCTTTCGGCAACTTTTACAAGATCCATGGTTTTGTTTGTTATTTGGTTTTCCAATCGCGAAACATTACTTTAAATTACGGTAAGAGGTTGCGCGTAAAAATGTGACCGCAAAAGTATAAAAAAAATGAATAACTCAATCTTTTTCTCAAAAAAAATCTCGCAAAGCAGAAGAATAAATTAATTAGCGCGAAAAAGAACCTTCTGCTTTGCGAGAAATGTATGAGGCAGCTAAGGCCTAGTGGCTGTCACCACCTGGCATTAGCAGCTTATCACCAGTTGCATCAATCACGTTTTTCTTCCACCAGTCGGGGTACTCGTGGTTAATAACATGTGCAGGATTGTTATGGTATTCGTTATACTTGAACTTTCCGTTCTCTTCCTGTTTAATGTTTCCATCCATGAACTTAACCAGGAGGTACTCAAAAAGTTGTTGCCAACGTGCTGTGAGTGCATCGGCTGTGTTAACCGAGTACTTTGTTAGGAAGGCAATGGCCTCATCGGGGTTGCTGTTGTACAGCTCTTTTGCTGCATTGTCAACCACTGGAGTCATAAGTTTGTAGTGCTCTTCCAGTTCTTTCTGAACTTTACGCACGTCGGCGCTCATTAAATCGTACCTGAGGTACGCAAAGTTACTTACCTTGTTAAACGCCCAGAAGGCTGAGGTTGGTGAGTAGGTTAGCATGTCGCCATTGCCAACGGCAAAAGATTCAGGGGTTTCTGTAATTCCGCAGTAAATTGGAGTGTAAACTGAGGTGGCAGCATCGTCAACTCCAAACCAGAAAATTCCGCCAATTGGATTTGGCAACCAGTTACGCATTTGTGCAACGAACGAGAAACCTGTTTGCTGTGTGGCTGTTGCACGTTCGTTCACGTAGGTTTTATCCTCGTACTTCCATGTAAGCGGACGCCAGCGGTATGGTAATCCATGGGGGCCAGCACCCGGATCCTTGCTCATGTCAAGTTCGGTTCCCTCGAGGTGATCGCGCATGAAGTTCATCAAATTCTGAGCCGAAATTTTTTGCTCGGGTTTAATCCACAGTGGCATTCGGTTTTGCAGGTCGTATCCTTTTGCGTACTCGAAGTAGTTCCACATGTCCTTGTTCACATCCTTAAAGAACGACCAAACGCGAACTTCGCAGAAACGTGCTGCTCCAAAATCGACCGGTGCGTATGTGTCGGAGAAGCTGAAATTCTTATCCTCTCCGGTAAAGTAACCCTTGCTACGGGCAAAGCTAATCACATCGTGAGCGTAAACGGTGGTGATATTTGTATCGAAAATTTTATCGAGATTTTTTGAGCTGATCGAAGTTTTTCCATCTTCAAGAGGGAAAGTGGTTATACGAGCCTGGTTTGCGTGTCCGCAAATGTAGCCATCAGGAATTAACCTTGCTACCCATACTGCGCCCTTGTTGGCGTTATACGATTTCTTAGTTTTTTTATCAACCTTTAAATCGGTTCCCTTTCCAATAATTTCAAATATCCAGGCTTCGTTTGGATCGGCAATTGAGAATGACTCGCCGCTGCTATAGTATCCGTAATTCTCAACAAGTTCAGCAATGATTTTTATAGCTTCACGTGCCGATTTTGCGCGCTGAAGTGTAATGTAGATAAGTCCGCCGTAGTCAACAACTCCGGTTGTGTCAATTAGTTCCTCTCTGCCGGTGTAGGTGGTTTCACCAATGGAAACCTGATATTCGTTCATGTTTCCAACCACGTTGTAAGTTTGGAGTGCCTGAGGAATTTCACCAAGAAATTTTCCGGTATCCCACTCGTAAACCTTTAGCATGGTTCCTGCAGAGTAGGTGGCTGCAGGCCAGTGGTAAAGCTCTCCGTAAAGCACGTGCGAATCGGCAGCGTAGGTTATCATAGTTGAGCCGTCAACCGATGCACCTTTTGTTACTATAAAGTTTGTGCAGGAATAGCTGTTTAACGTAAGCATTGAAAGTGTCAGGGTTAATCCAAAACCGAGAACTCTGATCCCTTTTTTCATTTTTTATTTGTTTTGAGGTTAATGATTCATGCAAAAATAGAAAAATAAATGGCATTGCTAAATTTGAGTGCTGAATTGAGAAAAAGTTTAATGGTATTTAAAAACCCTAACACTTCATTAAGAACAGTTGTATTAGGGTTTTGTTAGCTGAATATGAAAGTTTTTTACCAACCAATGGCAAGGTCGTCGAGGTTGTTGTACATTAGCCCCAGCATTATTCGTTCGGCTTTCTCTTCCTCGGTGAGGTTCATAAATTCTTTTCGTTTCTCCTCCGATATCTCTTTCATTTCGAATTCGATTTGTTGCTTTAACTCGTAAACCTCCTGTTCCTTGCGGTTGGTAAGGTAGTTGCGTGCAACATTCGGGAAAAGTTCGAGGAGTAGGTTCTCTTCTTCGGTGGCAGCAAGTTTTATCCCTCCAAAATCTTCTAGAATAATCGGGTTTTCCTGAGGTTTATACTTGTGTATGTCGAAGGCAACTTCCTGAGGATTTCCAGTAATTCTTTTTCTGAACTCAGGGTCGATAGGAATTGGTGTTTTACCGTACGAGCCCTTCACCAGGTTGCTGAACTGGGTTGAAATGTTGGCGTACATATCCTCACCTTTGCTTAGCGAAATCACGCAATTTACTGCCTGTGCTCCAACAATTTGGCTTGTGGGGGTTACCAAAGGAGGGCAACCAGCATCAATTCGAACGATGGGAACCATTTCTAACACTTTTGGAAGAAGGTCTTCCATTTTCATTTGACGCAGCTGAGCCAGCATATTGGTGTACATTCCGCCAGGAATTTCTGCATCGCGAACCTTGGCATCAGGGCCAATTAGGTTGAACCAGCTCTCAATTTTATGGGTTGCATCCAGCAGCATCTCCTCGTTATCAGCCTTTGCAAAGGCGATGGCTTCGTCAAATAGTTTTTCAATTTGAGGGGGGAGGTTGTCGGCTGTGATGTCAAAGTCAACCGGGAACTTTTTGTAGGTGTCGAAATCGGAAAGTTCCTTACGAATATTTTTAAGTTCAGCGTTAATTTTACCAGCTGAGTCGAGGTTGACACCGGTGTCGATATGTAGCTTATCGGCAAAAATCTGGATAATCTCGAATGCTGGTGCCGCCGGACCACCTGCCAGATTGAGGATTGATGTGTCAACAATATCAACGCCGTTCACAATGGCCATAAGCGTTGATGCTAATCCGTACCCGGGTGTACAGTGGGTGTGAAAATCGATTGGAAGGTTAACCTCCTTCTTTAACCTGCGGATTAGCAGGCCAGAAAGCGAAGGTGTTATGAGACCCGCCATGTCCTTGATGGTGATCATATCGGCACCCATTTTTTCGAGCTCTTTGGCTTTCTCAACAAAATAATCGATGCTGAAAATATCGGTGGGTAGCTTCTTCCCTTTAATAAATGCGATGGCTTTCTGTTTATTCGTGAACTTTGGGTTAACTGTATAGCAAACAGCACAGTCGGCCATCCCACCATTTTCCTTCACGTACTTAATGGTTGAAGACATGTTGTTAAGATCGTTCAGGCAATCGAAAATGCGCATTATGCTAATTCCTCCTTTAACAGCAACGCGGTTAAATCCTTCAATTACATCTTCGGGGTAAGGGTCGTAGCCAAACAGGTTTCGTCCACGCGATAGTGCAGTAAGGTTGCTGGAGTTTTCTATGGAGTTATGGATAACACGAAGCCGGTACCAAGGATCTTCGTTTAAGTAGCGCATCACGCTATCGGGGACGGCACCGCCCCAAACCTCCATAGCATAGAAGTTTGCCTCCTTGTAAAATGGGAGTAACCTTTCAACCTGAGGTAAAGACATGCGGGTTGCCAACATTGATTGCTGTCCATCGCGCAGCGTTAAATCGCGGATTAGCAGTTTCCCTTTGAATGGGATATTTTTTCTAGCTTCGGCTTTGGAGATTCTGTTCTTCTCTTTTACAATGTCGTACTCAGCTTTACGCTGTTTGTAAAGGAAATCTTTTGCTACGGAGGGGAATAGCTCAAGCAGCAGGAATTCCTTCTCGTTCTGTGCCAGCTTCATGCTGCCGAATTCTTTAAGCACAGGGTTCTCTGGTGATTTGTATTTTGTTATGTCGTACTGCGATTCCTGCTCAAAGCCACAAATCTTTTTCCTAAAATCAGGATTAATCTCAATAGGTGTTTTACCGTATTCACCTTTTACCAGGTTGAAAAATTGGTTTGATATGTTGCTGTAAAATGGTTTTCCCGCATTCTCATCGATGACGCAATTTACGGCCTGGGCTCCAACAATCTGGCTTGAAGGGGTTACTAATGGAGGACAACCAGCGTCGAGACGAACAACGGGAACAACTTCCAGAACCCGATCGAGCAGGTGCGCCAGCCCTAACGTTTTTAGCTGTGATAGCATGTTGGTGTACATGCCTCCAGGTATTTCGGCATTTTTCACCTGAACGTTGGGGGCAGGGAAGTTGAAATGCTTTTCAATGGCATGACAGGTTTTCAGCAGCTCTTCCTCGTTTTCTTGCTGTGCGTATCTAGCGGCATCATTGAAAAGTGAGTCAACTTCAACCGGAAGAGAATCTTTTGTTAAATCAAAATCGATGGGAATTTGCTTGTAGCTATCAACATCGGCGAGGCTATTAATGCGGATATCTTTAAGTATTTTATTGAGTTTGGAAATTATTTCAAGGTTCCCGTCAAGGGAGATTCCTAGCTTCTTACAGAATAGGTAAATTAATTCGTAGGCTGGTGCAGCGCTACCGCCTGCAAAGAACATGAGGTTTGTATCAACAATATCAACGCCATTAACAATGGCCATAAATGTTGATGCGAGCCCGTAACCCGGTGTGCAATGGGTATGAAAATCAATAGGAACCCTTACTTCTTCCTTTAGCTTGCGAATAATTTTTGCTGTTTCGTTCGGAGTAGCCAGTCCGGCCATATCTTTAATGGTAATTATATCGGCACCCAAACTTTCCATCAGTTTTGCTTTGTTCACAAAGTAATCCACATCAAAAATCTTTTCGGGAAGATTTTTAGTCATCAGTATATCACGAAGCTCTTGCTTCTCAGGCATTCTTGGGTCAATTGTGAAGCAAACGGCACAATCGGCTTTTCCTCCCGATTCTTTTACATATTGAATGGTTGTTTTTATGTTTTCTACATCGTTCAGGCAATCGAAAATGCGCATTATGCTAACACCTGATTCTACAGCATTTTTATTGAAGCCTTCGATAACCGATTCGGGATAAGGGTTGTAACCAAAAAGATTGCGACCACGAGAAAGTGCTGTAAGTAGCGATTTGTCGCCAATTTCTTTTTTTATTGTTTCAAGTCTTGTCCATGGATTTTCCCCAAGAAATCGCATTATGGAATCTGGAACCGCTCCTCCCCATACTTCCATGGCATAGAAACCTGCTTCGCAGTATAGCGGTAAAACTTTATCAACCTCGGCCTGCTGCATTCGAGTTGCAAATAACGATTGCTGCCCATCTCGAAGGGTTAAATCCCTTATTTTTAAATGTTTTTCCATGTCATCTTTTTACCTAAAGTTATTGTTGTAAATGTACCCATTGCGATACCAAAAAGTTACGTTTTTGGTCATATAATTTTTAGGTTATACAGCATATAAGAGAATATGTTCTTTGAACTATCAGCCTGAAATTAACTCCTTGAACGGAATCCTGTTCATTTTGAATTTTCTGGTGTCTTCATCCGCTCAATAATCTTTTTATTATTTCGAAGAGAGCCGTGTGAATAACTTTTTTGTTTGGTGTTAGCAAATTTCTTCTTTAGTTTTCATAATATTTGAAGGTAATTACAACAAAATTTCTACATATTTGTTATTCGTGTAAAGTTAAATTATATGGTTCAGGATATACTCGCATTAGCAACGGTTGGTTGTGCTGTAGCCTACTCTGGGTTTAGCTTTTACCGAATACTATTTTCAAGTGAGAAGCAATCATCAGGGTGTTCTGGTTGTATGTCATCAACCGAATGTAAGCTCAAAGAACTAAAAAAGTAGTATTTTTGCACTTCATGAAAACGCTTAAAACCATATTTTCAGTAAGTCTTGCTGCCTACATGCTTCTCGCAATGGGTGGTTTCAGCGTATTTCACCATTACTGTGGGTGCAAGAAACAAATTTACACTAGCGTAATAATTGACGATGAGTGCTGCGATCACTCCTCGGAACACCACTCCTGCTGTGGCGATTCGGATGCTGGAGTGTGCCACTCCGATTCTGAGAATGACTGTGACTGCGAAACTCAGGTACAGGTTCTTAAGGTAGATGAGTTCGCTTCAAATGGAAATAATGTTGAAGTAAAAAATCCTGTTTTATTCCTTTTCTTAACCTCTTTTTTTCAGGAGATTTATTCGATTTCTACTCCAAGTACAGGTTTCAGTATTCCCTCCTGCGATGCTCCCCCCATTTGGGGTAGGATGCTGGTTATCTCGTTTCATAGCATAAAAATTCCCGAAGCTATTTCCTAGTAACTTCTTCTGAAGTTTTTCTTTATTAACGCTAAAGGCGTTAGGAATAGCATGTTTTATGTATTTAAGGATTTTATGTAATGAAAAGAATAGGAGTATATTTCATATTATTTATGATACCGTTTTTTGCCCAAGGGCAAAAAATTGACGGGCACATATTGGAGGTTGACTCCGAGGGGAACCATGTTCCCCTGGTTGGGGTAAACGTTTACTGGCTTGGTACCACTATTGGAGCAGTAACCAGTAACGAGGGTTACTTTGAAATACTACGACCCGAAAACGCAGATAAGCTAGTTGTTAGCTTTGTTGGCTTTCAAACCGATACGCTTACTATACTGCCCAATCAGCACCATGTTCACCACAGCTTGCAAAGCAACCTTTCGCTCGATGAGGTTACCATTCATGGCAATTCTCCGGGTGCGCACTTCGATAGGTTGAATCCGATTCATACCCAGAACATTACAGGGAAAGAGTTACAACGCGCAGCGTGCTGTAACCTATCGGAAAGCTTTGAAACCAACGCTTCAGTTGATGTTTCATACACCGATGCAGTTACTGGTGCCAAGCAGATTCAACTTCTTGGTTTGGCGGGAATTTACAGCCAAATTCAGGTTGAGAATATTCCTGCACTTCGGGGGCTTTCTTCAACATTCGGGTTGGGGTACGTACCCGGTTCATGGATGGAATCTATCCAAGTTTCGAAGGGAACTGCGTCGGTAGCAAATGGCTACGAAAGCATTACGGGGCAAGTAAATATTGAGTACAAGAAACCCTGGAACGAGGAGCGCTTTTTTGTGAACGGTTACCTTAACAGCATTGGAATGGGCGAAGCTAACGCAAATGTAAGCTTCGAGGTTTCACCAAACATTTCTTCTATGGTTTTGGCACATGTTGAGAATATGGATTTTGAGCTCGACCACAATAACGATTCCTTTCTCGACCATCCCCGCGTTAAACAGTACCACGTAATGAACCGGTGGAAGTATCAGGGCGAAAACATGGAATCACAAGTTGGTATTAGAATTCTCGATGAGGCGAGAATTTCGGGTCAACCAAAACAGCTTTCCGACAACCAGAACCCGTTTGGAATAGATATTAACACCAATCAACTTGAAGGTTTTGGTAAAGTTGGATACATTTTTCAGCGACCTTCAACCTCGCTGGCGCTAATTGTTTCGGCAATTAACCATCAGCAGGAATCGGTTTTTGGCACGAAGTTCTACAAGGGAAACCAGCAGAGTTTCTACTCGAACCTGATATTTGTAACCTACCTTGGAAAAACCTTTCACACCATAAAAACTGGCCTCAGCTTTGCATACGACAACTTCAACGAAGAACTTTCCACTCAGGTTTTTGCTCGAAACGAGCAGGTTCCCGGGGTTTATGCTGAATACACTTACAAGTACTTCGATGAGCTAACCTTTATGGCGGGAGTCAGGTACGACCATAACTCGGTTTTCGGAGGTCTTTTCACGCCGCGTTTACATTTCCGTTACCAGCCAGCTGAGCAGTTTACGGTTAGAGCAAGTGCAGGTAGAGGTTTCCGTTCGCCCAACGTAATTGCAGAGAATATTTACCTGCTATCAAGTTCACGGAACTTGGTTTTTACTGAGAACATAGAAATTGAGGATGCCTGGAATTTTGGGATTAGCATAACCCAACGCTACCAGCTGCTAGAACGTGAACTTACCATTAATACCGATTTTCACCGAACGAATTTCAACAACCAGCTAATAGTTGATATGGAGCAGGACCCAAATAGCGTTTACTTCTACAATCTCAATGGGAAGTCGTTTTCAAACAGTTTTCAGGTTGAGGTTAGCTACATGCCAGTGAATAGGTTGGATGTTTCGGTGGCTTACCGTTTAAACGATGTTCAAAGTACAATTAACGGCGAATTACTCGAGAAACCATTGGTTAGTCGTTATAAAGGATTTTTAACCACAAGTTACAGTACCAATGGGCGTAAGTGGCAGTTCGATTACACGGTACAACTCAATGGTGGAGGCCGACTCCCCTCAACCGAACTTTTACCTGAAGAGTACCGCAGGGGCGAAACTTTTCCTGCTTTCACAACCATGAACGCTCAAATTTCCCGTTTCTTCAAGGGCTGGGATGCGTACATTGGAGTTGAAAACCTTACATCTTTCACACAGGACAACCCAATTATTTCACCAGAAAATCCCTACGGACCTTTCTTCGATGCTTCAATGGTTTGGGGGCCACTTTCCGGTAGAAAGTTTTACGCAGGATTCAGGTTTAGCATAAACAAAAACTAACCCATTTCCTGTAATAACATTGATTAATAACATAATACATTGAAATATGGAAACTGTAGAACTGAAAGTAAATAACATGAAATGCATGGGTTGCGTTAACACTGTTCAAAGCAGTTTAAGCAAATTACTTGGTGTTAAAAACGTTGAAGCGTTTCTCGATACAAAAATTGTAAAAGTAACGTACAACGGAAACCCAAGTGTTCTTGATGAAATTTATAGAATGTTGGAATCTGTTGGATTCCCAGCAACAAAGTAATTTTTTCGTTTCACCATTTTTTTAACTAAAACCAAAACAAAATGAAAACAATGAAAACAATGGCAGCATTCGCTGTAACGCTACTTTTAGTAGCAGTTTTTTCACCTCAGGTGAAAGCTCAAGCCCCTTCGAACGAGAAAACCGTAACCATTAAAACTTCAATGCATTGCGATGCATGTAAGAAAACAATTGAAACCGGTTTAACCAAGGAGAAGGGCGTAAAATCGGTATCGGCCGATTCAAAAACGAAAATGGTTACCGTAACCTACGATGAGAGCCAAACCAATGAGGAAAACTTGGTAAAATCCATTAAGGACATGGGCTACCAGGCAAAGGTTACAAAAACTAAAAATTGCGACGAAGCAGCAAAGAAAAACTGTGGGGGTTGCTAATTCCAAGTAGCTAAATTGTTACATCACGCAAAGAGGAGGAGGGAATAAATATTTCACCACTTTGCGTGATTTATTTTATAGAAAATGGTATTAATGGTAATTGTTGTAACAGATAAGGTTCTAGGAGTTTCTTTTCTCAATAAAATTTGGGTATAGTTTTTCCTTAACCCATTTAAAATCTGGAGCAATTTTTAGAATTTGCTGGTAGGTTTGCTCTGCGTTAGCAGGCTCGTCCGATTTTTCGAAAGCAAGCGCCAGCTGTGCCAGCGTATTTAGGTAAATCCATGTTTTTGGAGGATTCCCATTGTTGCTCTTTTCGAGCAATTTTGCAGCTTTCGTGTAGTACTCGGTAGCTTTCTTTGGGTCGCCTCCAAACAGCGATGGAGCGTAGTGTGCAGCATTCCCTTTTTCAATAAGAACCTGTGGCGAATTACTCCCAGTTTTGTACGCTTCATCGATAAACTTCATGCTTTGTGGTCCCAAAAAGGGTGCTTTATATGGGCTTAGCGCAATGTGGTATGCGTAAAGCGAACCTTTAATGGCCAGCGCATCGTGGTTGTTGGAGTTTTCGGAAAGAATTTTTTCCACATTCCGCTCGGCAATTTTTATGTACTTTCTTGCCTCCGATGAATTTTTAATACCAATAAGGTAACCAATGTAACCATACTGAGCTTCAGTAATATCGAATAGCAGCTCACGACTAGGTTCTTTCTTGTAAAGTTGATTTAGCTCATCAATTACCTTAACCCACTGGGTCATGTCGCCAGTTTTGTAGCTTTGGTAAAGCCGCAAATCGTAGCTGTTTAGCGTTGCACTTACTGTAAAGGATGATAGTATGAGCGCAAATATAGTTGTTGTAAGAATAATTTTCATTTTCATTTACATTTTCATTTTTATCGCAAAACCTTAGATACTATTTATTTCTCTGCCTTTCCAGCTCAGCTTTTCTCCGTTTTTAAAACGAATGGCTTTGTAAACTAAATGCAAAAATGATAAATGCTGTGCAGGCCATAGTATAACGTTCAGGTAGGGCGATTGTTCAGAAAGTGAAGATATAAGCATTCTGGAACTAACCATTGAAAAGAAGTAGAGCAAAGTTAGCGGAAAAGGCAGTGAAAGAATAATGAGGATAGGGCTAAAGGTTGATATTAGCGTGAACAGAATTGTAGTAAAAACGCTCCCGCCAAAGAACTCGGTAACATTCTTGCTGAAACCAGCAATCGATTCGGAGTAGGAGTTGTACATTCTGCATGAAATATCGTCGGTACCTAAAAGGGTTGCCATGCGAAGCTTTTTGCGTTTCACCAGCCGGCTAATTCCAATATCCTCAACCGACGACGATTTCAATTTCTCATGCCACTGATTTTCATCGTAGTTCGCTACGCTGAACATCATCATTTGGCCGTTGGCAGCAGCCAGCGATCGGCGCTTGCTCCAGCGAACCAATCGAAGGAACAGCAGGCTCAGCAGAATCCAGTTCATGTTGGGAATTACCAGTCGTTCACCCCAGGTAACCATTTCCTGACGTGGAAACATGCTTAGCAGCGTTAACCTTTTTCGCTGCATGTAGGCGGTGGCGTTTCTAATAAACTGTTGACTCACTTTCACGTCGGCATCGAGAAAAAGGTAAAAGTTCCCTTTTGCCCGTTGGGCAAGCTGGTAACAGGCATGGTTTTTACCTAGCCAATCCTCGGGTAGTTCAACGCCCTCAATCAACCTAATTCGTTCATCATGCTTTGCACGATCTTCTACAATTTGCGCTGTAGCATCGGTCGATTGGTCGTTGTAAACCAAAACTTCAATGTTTGAATAGTCCTGTTTTGAAAGACAATTCAGAATTTCTGAGATGTTTTTCTCCTCGTTACGTGCCGGAATTAGAACCGAAACCAGCGGATTTCCCTCAACCTTCCCTGAGGGAAGAACAGGGCGTGTTAGGTAATTCAGCAGGGCTATCAGAAACCTTATTACAACAATAGAAAGCAGAAAAAGGGAAATGTAGAAAAGTGGACTCATGTTGTAAACAGGTTATCTTGGTTTTGAATGCAATCCTTCAAAAGGGAGTTGTATGCGTTTTCAATTTCGTGTAACGAAGAACATCCCTCATAATCCTTCAACGTTACAGTAACTGTTGGTTTTCGGTTTCCGTAGTAATCAACCAGGAAAACGGCAAACACCAACCGAGTATTGTTGGCTTTCTGTAGAATTCTTTCAATTCCTCTGCGAAACTGAACCTCCCAGTGGTGCTGACTTCCCAGCTTACCCTGCGGGTAAATGGTAACCATGTTGTTTGAATTCGCTAAAAGGTTAGCTGCGTAATCGATACTATCAATAATGCTACGGGAGTTAAGATTAACCGAGAAGGCTCCAACTCGCGAAAAGAACATTCGCTTGCTAAGCTCCTGCTCAAGCATCATGATATGAAAATTCTTCATAAGAATTTGCTGGTTTATACGCCAAGCAAAGAAACCGTCCCACCAGCTGAAATGGTTGGGGATAAGTAGGATAGAACGATTGTCGGGTTGTAAAGTGTTTGTAAAAACTATATCCTGAAAATCGCAACGTAGAATGTAGTTGATGTAACTATTCATCAGCCACTTATGGAATGCGCTATGATTTGCTTTTATCATTCTAAAACCCTAGAAATTCAATAAGTACGTTCAGCGCAACGAAGAATGCAATTTGGCAGATAAAAATAAAGAATGCCAGAGGATTTTTTGCATTGCTGGAATATTTATTCAACAGAAGAATTAATGGAAACGAAATTATAAACCACGCTACGAAGTTTTGAAACGGAGGATTTCCGCCAGTCCAGCTCCACATGTTTAGCCTAATGGCAACGGGCTCAAGCAAAATGTCGTAAAGTACCATTATTGATGCTCCTGTAAATGCCAACTTCCAACGGTTCAGAATTCTGGGTTTAAGAATCATCACCACAAGGTAAACCGAAAGCATCCAGTTTACTGCCATGGAAACGGGTGTTGCAAAAATTTTTGGTCCGAGGGATTTCCCGTAAGTGTAGTTGCCAAATACAAATCCGGTGTTTGTTCCAATAGCTTCAACAGCCCAACCCAAGATACCAACCACAATAAGAGCAACAAAAAACTTTACGGTAAACTGTTTGTGAAATAAAAGTAGTGAAACCAGCGTAATGGTTGTAAAAATCCAGCTTAGCTGGAACACTTCGGGGTTATCACGCATAATCCACAATCCGGGAATGGAGATTCCGTATCCAAATAGGAATATTGCCTTGAAAACTAAGTGAATATGTTTTTCCTTAACCATTTGCATTCTAAATGGGTTGAATAAAATTATCAACAATTTTGGCCGAGGCCAAACAAAGCGGGATACCTCCGCCCGGATGAACGCTTCCGCCAGTAAAATAAAGATTCTTGTACCGTCGCGACCTGTTGGGGTGGCGACTGAAAGCTGCAAACTTGTTGTTCGAACTAATTCCGTATAGCGCTCCTTTGAACGATCCGGTTCGTTTCTCAATGAGCGGTGGAGTTAAAATATCTTCGCAAACAATTAACGGTTCAACATCAATTTTTAGCTCTTTGGATATTTTTGAAATAATATTTTTTCGGGTTTCGGCGGTGAGTGTTTCCCAATCCTGACCGCAATCCTCGGGAGCATTTACCATTACAAACCAGTTTTCGTGTCCTGCTGGAGCATCGGTTTTTACCATTTTTGAGCTAATAAAAATGTAAACCGTTGGGTCGGAACTTATACTTTTTGCCGAAAGAATTTTGAATTCTTCAGGGTAGCTGTTGCTAAAAAGAATATTGTGAATGTCGATCTGTGGGAATTCTCCCTTAATTCCCCAGTAAAATATTAACGCTGATGATGATGGCTGCTGCCGTTTGTAGAACCAGCTGAGTTTGCGTTCAGGCATTAGCTCGGGGTACGCAGTGAAAATATCGGTGTCGTTCACAATCAAATCGAAGGGTTCGGAAATTCCGTTGGCAACAATGCCAGCGGCAGAACCATTCCTGAATTCAATTTTTTGAACGCCGCAGTTCAGCTCGAAGCGAACGCCCAGTTTCTTTGCGTAGCTTTCCATTGCCTGCGCAATGGAGTACATTCCTCGTTCGGGAAAGAAAGCACCAACGTTATGTTCGAGGTGAGGAATTATGGTTAGCGTGCCGGGAGCTTTGTATGGGTTCGACCCATTGTAGGTTGCGAACCTGTTAAAGAGTTGAATAGTGTTTTTCTGCGAAAAACTTTTTGCGTTCACCTGGTGCATGGTTTCGAAAGCGCGAAGCTTTTTTAGGTTCTTACCAAGTTCCTGCGATTCGGGCGAGGTGAATCCTTTCCACGTTGGGAATGGACTGTAAATAAATGTGTTGGCTGTTAATCGGTAAAGTTCCTCGCACTCTTTTAGGTAGTGTAGAATATTTTCGGCGGGCTCGTTAAGGACGCTCTCTGCTTCCTGTGCAAATCGGTTTGGATCCGACCATGTATTCAAAATTTTCCCATCGGGGAAAAAGTAGCGGGTAACATTCTCCAACTTTTTGTAGGGGAGAAGCCCAGCACCAACATCGCCAGCCAAGGTGAAAAGTTCATCAACTAACGACGGTAGCGTAAAAAGGGAAGGACCGGTGTCGAAACGAAAACCGTTCATTTCAAGCTGGTTGAGTTTTCCGCCAACCTGCTTATACTTCTCAAAAACGGTTACACGGTAACCTTTTACAGCCAGTCGAATGGCTATGGCTAACCCTCCAACTCCTGCTCCGATTACCGCTGCTTTTTTCATTTAAATGCTATTTAAAAACAATCCAGAAATTCAATTTTTTTGTCCACGAGTGACACGAATTAGCACGAATTATATCAGTCGCTTCGCTCCTGATTTTTCCACAGTGTAACTCTGTGTAAACACAGTGTAACACAGTGATTAAAAATCAATCGCTCAATCTCTCATTCATTGTTTCTACCCTTCCGCATCGAAATAAAGAGTGTAGTAATTCAAGCCCTTGTTGTGGTCGAAACCTTTTTCTACTCTGTCCTTGCCTCCGTGAATGTAAATGTGGAAGTTTTTGTCGAGTTTAATAACGCTTTTAAAGAACTTTTTTGCCTGCTTGGCAGCATCAACTGAGATGGTAAAGGAATCCTGCAGGTTACAGCCCATCTCCTCTTGGTATGCTTCCTTGTAGTCGCGAAATGCCTCAACAACTTCGGGTTTGTTTATCACTTTCTGTTCAAAATCGTCCTGGTCAAACACATCGGTTTTGGCGAAGTAATCGCGCGTTTTGTTGAGCATGCTAACCTGTTCAACCCTGTCGGTTTTAGTATCCTGGTAAAGTACATCCTTCACAAAATCCTTGCATAGTGTAAGGTAACCCGTTGTTTGGTAAAAGTTATCCTCACGCGGCTTGATGTTCAGGAAAATTTCCTTCCAGAATCTTGCCTCATCGTTTCTGTTGGTGTTATCGATGGCAACCACCTTGAAACCAAACTCTTTCTCGGTGTTGAAAATCAGGCAGCCCTTATCCAGCTTCTTTATGTTGATTCCTTGGTGCTGCTCAACCCCGAAAGCATCGTTTTTCTGGTAAATTTTTATGAAAGTATCCTTGTTCTCCGATTTGAAAAGGCCCAGCGCATCAACCAGTTCACCTTCAACCACACAGTTTGTTAGGTGAACAACGTAGAATTCACCATCCTTAATGTTTGGGTGGCTGCTGCTTTGGTACAGGTGTTTCGCCATGTTAACTGATTGCTCGAGTAGCGTTTCGGGATTTCCGAAAAGTTTCTGCGAGTAGCTGAAAATTTCGTTCAGCTCAAGACTCGATTCGTGCGAAAAGCTATAGAATTCTGGTTGCTTAAACGGGGAAAGGAAGAAATTTTTAAGCAGCTCAAGTACCGATTCGTCGGAAATTTGGGTTAACGATTGTGCTAGTGTAATTTCATCCTCGCGGGCGCGGCTGCCAACCCTGTGTATGGCAATGCTTTCAATTTGTGCCTCAGAAAAGTCGAACATATTGTTAATATTTTACACAAAGGTAAAAAAAATAACCCTGATAGATTGGTGTGCTATCAGGGTTGTTGATAAATTGAACTATTGTTAAAACTATTATTTTACAGCCTTCCTTTTTGCGGCGGCAAACTTCTCGGCAACCTTTTCCCAGTCAACTACTTTCCAGAAATTTGAAACGTAGTCGCCTCGCTTGTTCTGGTACTGAAGATAGTAGGCGTGCTCCCAAACATCGAGTCCAAGAATTGGAGTTCCACGCATTTCAGCGACATCCATAAGCGGGTTATCCTGATTTGGCGTTGACGAAATAAAAAGTTTTCCGTTGGAATCTAGCGAAAGCCAGGCCCATCCGCTTCCGAACCGGCCTTTAGCAGCGCTTTCAAATTCACTCTTAAAATTCTCGAACGATTTGAAAGTTTTTTCAATAGCTGAAAGAAGTTCGTCCTGCGGTGTTCCCCCTCCATTGGGCGACATAATTTCCCAAAACAGCATGTGATTGTAGTATCCACCACCGTTGTTCCTTACCGAAACGGGAAGTTCGCTCATTTTTGAAAAGAGGTCGTAAATTGATTTATCGCCAAGCTCGTTTTCCTCAACGGCCTTAACAAAATTATTGAAGTAGGCTTTGTGGTGACGAGTGTAGTGAATTTCCATGGTTTCCTTATCAATGAATGATTCCAGCGCATCGTAGCCATATGGAAGTTCGGGAAACTCAAACTTTGTTTGGCTTTTGGTACCGTTAAAAAAGCCTGAAAGTATGATTGCTAGAAAAGA
>DAOSWM010000047.1:16721-25151 GCA_035380045.1 Tenuifilaceae bacterium
CTTATTTGAAATTGTAGTGTTTGCGAATATCTTTCTTTATATCCCAAACGCACTTTAGCCCTTTCTTGAAGGTTACAAAATCGCCGGCTTTAATGTTGAAGTTTCCTTCGCTGGTTTCAACAACCACTTCACCCTCAAGAATCTGGCACTCCTCGTCGGAATCGTAGTACCAGTCGAACCGCGAAACTTCTTTCTCCCAAATTGGCCAGCTCACGATTCCTCTTTTTGCCTTTTCTTCGGCGCTTAGCTTTTCAATAATTACTCGACTCATGGTTTTTAAGTTTGTTTTTACAAATTTAGCAAAAGGTTCCGATGTAAAAATTGCAAGTTTATAATTCCATATATTTGTAATAAAAAATGGATATGGAACAAACGCTGGAATTAGGAGCAAAATTTACATCAACCCAAATAGTTACAAAAGAGCTAACCGCAGCGCATTACGGGTCGGGGTTAGTGGAGGTTTTCGCAACCCCGGCAATGGTTGGCTTAATGGAGAATGCGGCCATGAACGCTGTGCTGCCATTCTTGCCCCAAGGGCAAAACACTGTTGGTACCGAAATTTGCGTGAAGCACATTAAAGCAACACCGCTGGGAATGAAGGTTAGTAGCGAAGCGATACTAACTGAAATTGATGGGAGACGCCTAACTTTTTCTATAAAAGCTTGGGATGAGGAGGGTGAAATTGGAAACGGAACGCATACCCGGTTTGTAATTGACACTGAAAAATTTATGGCAAAACTTGCTGGAAAGTAGAAAGCTTGAATTAAAAAAGTTGTAATGAAAAGCGATTGCTACAGAATATTTTTAATCCTGTTGGTTATTTTAGCATCCTGTAAAGGTGTAAAAATACCCGAGGAGGGGGTTTCAATAGAACTCGCCCAAAGCAGGTCGGCAGTAATTTCGGATGTTAAGTACGATATTTCCTTTTCTATTCCCAGGGAACGCCAAAACGAAGTTACCGGGAAAGTTGCTGTTGAAGTTGAGCTAAGTAAAAAATGCGATATTGTTCTCGATTTTCGTAGCGACTCATCCTCGCTAGCCGCAGTTATAAAAGATGGGAAACAAATTGATTATGAATTTGTAAACGGGCACATTGTAGTTCCGGCAAAGTTCACAAACAAAGGAAAAAATAGTTTCGAAATCGAGTTCATTGCTGGAAACTCATCGCTGAATCGTAACGACAATTTCCTGTACACGCTGCTGGTTCCCGACCGCGCCTCAACGGTATTTCCGTGTTTTGACCAGCCCGATTTGAAGGCTGAATTCACACTGAGTCTTGATGTCCCCTCCGAATGGGTAGCCGTTTCCAATGGTGAGTTAAAGGAGAAAAATCAACTTTCCGATTCCGTTTCCCGCTTCAGCTTTTACCCAACCAAACCCATTAGTACCTACCTATTCGCTTTCGCTGCCGGCGAGTTTAGTGAGGTAACACGAACAGTTCAGAACCGAACGTTTTCGCTTTTCCATCGCGAGACCGATACCTTGAAGCTGAACAGAAATTTGGATATTCTTTTCTCCTCACACGCTGCGGCGCTGGAGTGGCTTGAAAATTACACTGGAATTCCTTACCCTTTCGGCAAGCTCGATTTTGTGCTAATTCCCGAATTTCAGTACAGCGGAATGGAGCATGCGGGAGCCATTTTTTATCGCGATTCCCGTTTGCTGCTCGACGAGAATCCTACTGAAACCCAGAAGTTGCAGCAGGCCAACCTTATTGCCCACGAGGTGGCGCACCAGTGGTTCGGGAATTTGGTTACAATGAGGTGGTTCAACGATGTTTGGTTGAAGGAGGTTTTTGCCAGCTACATGGCCGATTTAATTGTGAATCCGCAGTACCCGGATATCAATCACAACCTAAACTTTTTGCTGTCGCATTTTCCGCGGGCTTACTCGGTTGATAGAACTCAGGGTGCAAATCCAATCGTTCAAAAGCTTGATAACCTTCTGTTTGCAGGAACACTCTACGGCGATATAATCTACCATAAAGCACCCGTTATGATGCAGCAGCTTGTGCTGCAAATGGGCGAGAAGAAGTTTCAGCTTGCAGTACGGGAGTATCTGCAAAACTTTTCCATGGCAAATGCCACCTGGGGTGACCTGGTTGAAATTCTCGATAAGCACTCCGATTTCGATTTATTGAAATGGTCGGAAGGGTGGACCCAGGAAACCGGACGCCCTGCTATTCGGTTTTCAACGCAAACCGAAAGTATTTTGGTTGCTAAGTCTGATGGTGTTGTAATAGTTCCCACAATGCAGCTTGAAATTGCTAATCAGCAGCCCGACACTTTCTTTGTTACAGAAATTATTCTTGATACAATTCCAAAAAATGTTAAACTTTCCAACCTGCGAGGGAACGATTTGATGATTTATAACTCATCTGGAACTGGTTACGGTTGCTTTATACCCGATAGCAGCAGCCTTTCACTACTACTGAAGAATCCTTTTGTAGTGAAAAACTCGTTGTCCCGAGCCGCAGCATTCGTTTCGCTGCACGAAATGTTCCTGGAAGGATTGATACAGGAGAATGCGTACCTGAACTTTTTACTAGCAGCGTTGGAAGGCGAGACAGAATCGCAAATTCGTGATTTCCTGCTAGTTACCTACAAACAAACTTGGTGGCAGAGTGTTTCGGAAAAGGCAAGAGAATCCTATAGCAAAGAATTTGAGCGAGTTTTATGGGAATTCCTTAAAGGGAGCAATTCTGTTGAGCAGAAACGTTCTACCCTAATGGCCTTAGCTTCAACTTTTATAACAAGCGAATCGGTTGATAAAATGTATCGTGCGTGGGAGCGGGGGCAAATTTACGGGATTGAGATAAACGAAAATTTACTCACCGACATTGCTTTTGAGCTAATGGTTCGTATTCCGGAAAAGTACGAAGAAATATCACAGAAGCAGAGAATAAGGATATGTAACCCCGATAGGCTTGAACGGTTCAACTTTGTTGTTCCGGCACTTTCGCCCGATATTGAGCAGCGGTTAGCACTTTTCGAAAAGCTGAAGGATGCAACGAATCGGCGACCCGAACCAACTGCGCTCGAAGTAGTTAGATACTTACATCATCCGCTTCGAAGCGATTTTAGCATTACGATACTAGAGCAGTCACTCGATCTTTTACCAGAAATTCAACGTACCGGCGATATCTTTTTCCCAAAAAACTGGCTTGATGCTTTTCTTCGTGGTCATTCTTCGCCGGAGGCGAAAAGGCTTGTTGTTAGCTGGATTGATGCGCATCCCGAACTCTCGCCAAACCTGAAGGCTAAGCTGCTTCAGTCGGCCGATTTATTGTTTAGAACCAAAAGGGAATAATTGATGATACAAAGAGTGATTGATTTTTCTTAAAAGGATTTATTGAATTTTGGAGTTTTTTTATGGACACTTTAAATAATATCTATTCCTACACCAAATTCAATGTAATCAGCTAAATTCCAATGCGTTTTTAAAGCAATTTGTGAGTAAAATCTGTTTGTAAACTTATATCTAAGTCCAACTCTTTGGTAAAGCAACTTGTTGTCGGTATTTTTATTGTAAATGTAAATTCCTAGCCCAAACAGCGCAGAAAGTCTGTCGAGAACAACCTCAACTTGAGTAGTACCACCAACCTTAAGAATTTCAAGTTCGTTTTTAACTGTAACGCCATTCTGCTCAAGTATAATCCTGTTGCCGTTATCTTTCATTATGTCAAGTGTAATTCCCAATCTAACTTGCTGAGCGATAAATTTACTGTAGTCAACTGATCCTGAAAAAACGCTAAACTTTTCTCCTCCCGGGTCTTTTTCTTCTTTTTGTGAGAAAGAACCTGTAAGAAGAATTCTATGATTACGCAAGTTTCCTGTTTGAGAAACACTATGAGGAATTTTCGAAGTATTAAAAAGTTTTCGAAAACCTGCGCTGAACGAAATAATGTTTAACCCGGCATTGGGTTTTTTATACGAACCATTCGAGTAGTGCATTAGATTGCCAGAGGCAAAAATATCGCCTGATTCCATTATTCTATAACTAGCTTCGCCTGAAATGTTTATGGCCACGTTTAACGGTGTAGAAATGGCAATATTTTCAGGATTAGAAAATGAATTGTATGTTTTTGTAAAGTAACTTAATCCGGTTCCTACACGTAGTTGAAAACATGATGGAGAAGTGTAATGCGAAAAGTTGAATGAAATGTATGGAATAATGCTGTGAGAAAAACCCAAGTACTTTTGGTTTCCAATATCCATTAGCTGGTAACCTATTCCGTAGCTGGGGTAGTTAAATGACTTACTCCAACTTTTTTGCCCGCCACTTTTAATCCCCAAAGCCAGTTCTATTCCTTTCACATTTCCCTTGGAAAGTTCTTTCATTCCTTCCTGGTGGGGTATAAGAACACCATGGGTATAACGAAACTCTATAGAGTTTTTAATCACCAGCGAGTCACTTACTGCTAATGAATTGAGCACCCAAAAGAAATGGGGTATAAAAAAGGTGATTCTTGTAAAATTTATTATGCTAACACTCATGTATTGTAATAAATTGCTGAAACTCCCAAATTTAGAGCTAAAAAATGAAAAAAGGAGAATACATACATATTCTCCTTTTATAGAAAGGCTTTAAAGTATTTAGTTTTTAACTATTGTGTATGTGTACACAGGTGAATTTTTTAGAATCAGGGTGATGGTATAATTACCTGCTTCAGCAACAGGTATATCGGCTCCACCATGTTTTAGGGTTTTCAATGTAGGATCGTCTTCTCCGTAATTGATATCCCAACCATCATTAGCTCTAAATTTAAATACACCAGCCTCAAGGTCGGTTGTAACCTCCCAAACATTGTTGTCAACGTTGTAGGTCATGTCAATATCCTCTGACCAGTCGTAAGGAGGAACAGCTGTTCCAATAATACCCCACGATGTAAGAGCATAGGTCCATGTTAAATTATTCGTATTCACGTTAAATTTGTAGTATCCAGCATCGGTAACAGTTAAGTTTGAAGCACCTGGATCAGTATCAAGAACTCCTACACCGCCATTTCCGTAGTTTGTATGGCTCCAGTCAGGATCTGATGTGAATTTAAACTGAGTGTTTTCGGTGGGGAAATATACATACCCTTCATAATTCCCATCAAAAAGTAACGATGCGATGGTTGGTGCATCAGCTGGCGACCAGTTTTGATAACTACCAGGAACCCATAGTTTTGGGTAAACAATAATGTCTTCGTAGGGTGTGAGATTTGTTGATATTGAACCAGAAGAGACATCATCAACCGTTGAATTGTTAGAAAGTGAGGCGACAACCTTTAGTTCAATATTTGCGTTAACCTCGTATGCCAAACCAAAACCTCTACATAGTTGGGTATTCAAATATTTATACGTAACTGATGCTGTAAGGGTATCAGTTACTGCTAGTGTTATCGATTTATTATCAGCTGGATTAACAATTACAACGTTGTATGAGATATTTGGCAGATCTTCTGCATTATAGCTAGCTGCAGTCCACTCTACAGTGAAGAGCAGATCCTGATCGTCCTGAACCAACACCAGCGTAAAGCCATCGGCAGGGCTTGTAATGGTTGGCGCTATAGTTTCAGAGAGGTTCAGGGTTGGGCCTACCTGATCCTCTTCGCACGAATTTAATAGCGCGAAACTTAGCATTGTAAGTAGTATGATTACTATTTTTTTCATGTTGTCACAATTTTAGTTGGTGAATAATTAGTAACCTGGAGTTGGATCGAGGTTTGGATTTGCAACCAGGTCGGATGCTGGAATAGGGTAAAGGTTGAATTTACTATCGGTTCCTACACCATTTGAAACTCCACCTTTCCAAGGCCAGAGATAGGTGTTACCGGTAAATCTATCATAGCGAATTAGGTCTGTTCGTCTATGTCCTTCCCAGTACAATTCTCTTGCTCTTTCGTCAAGAATGAAATCGAGGGTTAGCTGAGCATTCGAAATATTTCCGGAGTTATCGCCGTAGGCTCTATCTCTTATTTCGTTAATGTAACCGAGAGCTGTTCCAATATCACCTCCAGTTCCACCACGTAGAACAGCTTCTGCATACATAAGGTAAATATCAGCCAACCTGATCATGTGGAAATCGTTGTCAACATAGGTTTGGTTTGAACCTTCATCACCTCCCGAAGTAATATTCTTGAACTTGGTTACTGCGTATCCATCAGTGAAAGTAGAAACTGAGTTTATTTCAAGGTTTTGGCCATCAGTGTAGAACATTGCTCTTTTATCAGTAGTACCTGTAATATCTGAGAAAAGATTTGGCAGATTTTTGGTTACCCTGTTGCCACCCCAACCATAGTCGATGCCGTAATCGGTAACACTCATTGTACCACCAACAGCAGCGTGTACAATGAAGGTAGTTCCACCATAGGTTTGGGTATGCATACCATCGAAAACTACTGAGAAAATTGCTTCGTTGGCAACCTCCGCTCTATTGTTGTCAGCCAAGAACAAGTCACCATAGTTTGGTGCTAGCGAGTACCCTGCTTCAAAAATCTTTTTGCAGTAGGTAATACACTCTGTATATTTTTCTTGTCCTGTATAAACTTTTGCATTCAGATATAGTTTGGCCAGAACAGCCCAAACTGCACCCTGATCGGCTCGCCCATACTGGTTTCCACGTGCAGTTACAATTATATCTTCAAGGGCAAGAAGTTCTCCTTCAACATAGTTGAAAAGATTTTGACGAGTAATTGGACTTGGAAGAAATGCGCCAATGGGATCGTCCTCTGTAACAAAGGGAACCCCCGTGTAAAGATCTAGAGCATGATAGTAGCTTAAAGCACGAAGGAAACGGGCTTCGGCTCTGTATTGCCTAATTTTTACTTTATCTGCATCGTTGAATCCTCTGTCGTCAAGTTTACTATCGCTCGATTCACGAATGAACTCGTTCGCCAGTGTAATTTGGTAGAAAATTCTGTAGTAAAGTGCTCTGTTGAAAGGGTTTGTAGAATTCCAGGTTGTAAAGTTTAGCGCAGGAATTCCATCGTCACCCCAAGCATTAAGGGCTTCATCGGTAGGAAGTTCCTGAAGACTCCACAGCTGACGAAGGTACGATGAGAATCCCTCGTCGATACCTGAAATGTCGGGCTCACCAGCAGGTCCTTGTTGTCCGGTTACAGCCAGGCCAGCATATACTTTTGCCAGAACCTGTAAGTAGCCATCGGCGGTTTTATACTGTACCTCAGGATTGTTAATTGTCTCATCGAGAGGGAATGTGTCCAAATCCTTGAGGCATGAGGTTAGCGTGAATAACCCAGCTAACCCAATTACTATTATACTTTTTAATTTTCTCATATCTATGATAGTTTTTATCAAGTTAGGTTGTTACTAAAAATCAACGTTAATACCTAGAATAAAAGTTCTGGGTCGTGGGTAAATATTGTTGTCAATTCCGTTGCTAATCTCAGGATCAAGACCATTGTATTTGGTGATTACAAAAACATTCTGGATTGTAGCTGAGATTCGTATGTTCAGCTTCTCCATTCCAACCTTCTCAAGCCTGTATCCCAATGAAATGTTATCGAGCTTCATGAATGACGCATTTTCAAGGTAGTAATCGGAGAAGTACTGGTATGAGTTGAAATTGTAATCGTAGGCTTTATTTATGTTTTTTAGGTAGTTAGTTGTTTGGTAAAGCTCGGTGTAAACCCCTGAGTTGGAAGCAACGTTGTTGTAAACGTAGTTTCCAAGGTTTATTCTACCTGCAAACGAGAAGTCGAATTTCTTGTATTCAACCCTTGTACCGAATCCCATGTATAGTTTTGGGGCCGGGTTTTTTGTCCAGTAACGGTCGGCTTCGGTAATGGCACCATCACCATCCTTATCAACGTACAGGCCTTCAATTGGTAAACCGTTTTCGTCGTATATTTGCCTGTATAGGAAGAATGTTTGTTTGGGGTAGTTAATACTGTTCATTTGAATGTTGCTACCTACACCTCCAGCAATTCCACCCTCTTCGAAACCAAGATATGATTCATCGTCAACTGCAGTAAGCTTGGTGATTTTATTTGTATTTTGGGTTAAGTTTAAGCTAACTTCCCAGTATAAATCCTTACTAACAATAGGCCTTCCCAGTAAAGAAATTTCATACCCCTTGTTCTCCAAGTCACCAACGTTTGTAATCAGGTAGTTTGTGAAGTTTGTTCCTGCCGGAACGGGTATTTTATTCAGCAAGTCCTTTGTTTGCCTGTAGTAGTAATCCACCGAACCTGAAATCCTATCGTTAACAAATGAAAAATCTAATCCAATATTCTGGGTGGTGGTTTCTTCCCATTTTATATTTCTGTCGTATCCTGCGGGTCTTGAGGTTGTAACAGGAACTTCGTCAAACAAATACTGAGCTGTAGGACGGCTGGTAGCATATACCGGAAGGTATGGATACTTGTCAGTTGAAATATCTTGTTGCCCTGTTAACCCGTAACCTAATCTTAACTTTAAATCA
>DAOSWM010000048.1:0-16567 GCA_035380045.1 Tenuifilaceae bacterium
CTTGTCTGTGGCAGGCGGAATTACTGAGGCCGATACGGCCAGCTGGAACGATAAGTTGGACAGCTATGCTGAAATTGACCCATCAGTTACCGCTAACTTTGATTTTAACAATGCAAGCGAAGGAGATCTTCTTCGTTTTAATGGAAACAAGTGGGTAAAGTTTTCACCCAATTATTCAGAAGAAAATCATAAACATCTTAATGCTACATCAACTGACTCAGGGTTTCTAAGCATCGATGATAAGAATAAACTTGATGAGCTAAGCAACATAAATATTATTGCCGGTGATGGAATTGTTGTTTCAGGTACATACCCAAATATTACAATCACAAGCAAAGGTGCAACGTATAGGTGGGCTACATTTACAACTTACGATCAACAAAGCTGGGCTTGTGGAAATACCGCTTCACTTTTTGGAGGTGTTAATCCTAGTAATTGGACTGATAATAACTATTTAGCCGCAAACATGTCATCAGACAAGGAGGTACTTAGGACAATATTTACTCAAAAGGGTTATGCATCAAAGAATGCAATGATAATGAATGATGATTGGATGTCATATTCATCAACAAATGGGAAAGTTGTGATGGCACTGTTTAGAATAAAGAACACAACTGAAAATGCAATTACCTGGACTCCTTGGTTCTATTGCTCAGCCTATGGTGCCTGGGGAGAAAAAGCAAGCTTATCACTAAATGGTGCTGATACATGGAATACAATTTCTTCGAGTAATGCAAGTGTCTCTTTAAGCATTCCTGCTAGTCGCACAAGTACAGTTATTTTTGTATCAACGTCTGGATCCCCTGTAAATAACGTAAGAAACTGCCGGCTTGCTTTCTACAACAACAGTTTACTTTTACCTGTGGGTCTAGAATTTGTTGATGATTTAGATACTGCTACTGGGGGTTGGGAGCAATAAAAAATAAAACCAAAAATCAATCCATCAGAATTTAACAAAATAATTGACTTTAGGCTGTCAACATGTTCCAATACAAATAATTAAAGAATAAAAATAATCCATTAATTAATAAAAAGAAAAGATAAAAAATCTTTTTCTTTCAATTTTTATGCTTTATTAGTTTAAATTTGTAAAAAGCCTATAAAAGATGAAAATCCTACTCTCAACTTTGCTCATATCATGTGGAATTCTATCAGGTTACACTCAGGAACTTAAGAAAGTTACTGAAAAGGATAATAATACCAACCAAATTGAGGAGTACTTCGTACTAAAGAAAGAGAAGGATGTAAAACATGGTTTATACAAAAAAATGCGAGAGAATGGGGTACTTATCCAAAGCGGTTTCTATAAGAACAACCTCAAAGATAGCCTTTGGGTTAACTTCGCAAGAAATGGAGTCGACACGCTTTCCTTCGGAAACTATTTACATGATAATCAAATTGATAATTGGGTATTTAACGACAATACTGGTGTTTTGAAGTATGTTTATAACTACACAACGCAAAGGATAAGTTGCTATAATTGGAATAATGAATCGAGAAAATTTCTTGTGTTAACCGATAAAGGATGGGTTGAAGATGAAATTGATTCTCCTCCTCTGGTTCTCGAAGGAAGCGATACTCATGATTTAATTGCAAGAAACATAAGGTATCCTACAAGAGCATGGAGAGGTGGGATTGAGGGAGAAGTAATCGTTTCATTTATTGTTGATAGCACCGGGAGAATGGGCAATATTCGAATAATGAAGAAGGTAGATCCGGACTTGGATAAAGAAGCCATAAGAGTTTTCGAAGCTATCAATTTCGATTGGTTTCCTGCTCAAAAGGATGAAAAATTCATTACGATTGAGTACTCATTACCCGTAAAATTCATTTTAAAAAAATAGGTTGAACTTTATAAAACAGTAAAGAAAATTGGTTAATACGGAATTACCTCCACGATTTCATAAAGAAAAGAAGCATCAATCCGAAAATTTCCAAACGGCCAAGTAGCATATTTATACTAAGAAGAAACTTCCCGAAATCGGGAATTACGGAGTAGTTTGCTGCCGAGCCAACATCGCCAAAACCCGGACCCACAGTGCTTATTGTGGCTGCTGATGCCGAAAATGCAGTGGTTAGATCAACCCCCATGGCAGTTAAGGCCAAACCAGTTATAAAAAGAATCAGAATGTAGAGAACAATAAAAAGTAAAACTGAATCGACAGTTTCATCATCAATTGATTGGCCATCAATCCTAACAGGAATTACAGCTTGCGGATGCTGCAACTTTAAAACCTGACGTTTTAAACTCTGGTAAAAAATTACAACTCTGTCAACTTTTATTCCACCTGCAGTTGATCCGGCACATGCACACTGGAACATAAAGTAAATCAGAATCATAATCGAAAATGGTGGCCAGAGAGTTGTATCGCAAGTTCCGTATCCGGTTGTTGTGCAAATAGAAACTACGTTAAAAGCAGAGTATCGAAGTGCTTCACCCCAGGTTTCGTAGTTTTGTCCCTTAGTATTAATGGTAACCAAAACAATACCAACAATCATTAAAATTGTGTAAAGCTTAACAACCGACGACTTGTACCATTTCACATTTTTAAATGTGAAAATTGTATAAAGAACTCCAAAGTGCATTCCGGCCAGAAACATGAAAACAATAATTACAATCTCAATCCAAACATTATTATAGTAACCAATGCTTGCATTTTTGGGCGAAAATCCTCCGGTTGCTACCGTCCCAAAAGTATGAGTAACTGCATCGAAAAGGCTCATTCCCAAAAAGTAAAGCAGCAAAGTTTCCGTTAGAGTTAACCCAAGGTACACCAGAATAACAACCCGAAGAGTTTTGTTGGTTTTGTAATGAAAATTCGTTTTTGCTAAAGGCGACATCTCAAGCCGCGAGAGCGACATCCGGGTTTTTCCAAGCGAAGGAACAATAACCAGCACGAAAAGAATAATTCCAATTCCCCCAAGCCAATGCGTTGCCGAACGCCAAAAAAGGAGTCCGTTTGGTAAAACTTCAATATCGTTTAGAATTGTTGAACCGGTTGTTGTGTAACCTGCCACACTTTCAAACCATGCGTTTATTATAGAAAATTCGCCGCCCCATAATATGTAAGGTAACATTCCAAATGCGCAAACTACCAGCCATCCTAAAACAACAATTACGTATGCCTCTTTATTGGAAATTTGATGTGTTGGCGGCACAAAAACCATTGGAAAAACTCCAAGCAATGCGGAAAGAACAAAACTTAATAAAAGTGGAATTTGCGCCGAATCGGAGTTGTAAACTGAAATCAGGAATGAGAAAAACATCAATCCTGCATTCAGCAGCAAAACCAATCCAATATACCTTAATATAACGTATGGGCGCATGAGAAAAAATTATTCGTCCTTTTTGATTGTTTTTGTATAGGATATCAGGTGACCAATCGCTTCCTTCAGGCTAAAAATCTCGTCCTTGGTTTCCAAAGGTACATCGAATGCTTTATGGTATTTCACAAAATCGTTTACTGCCTTCGTAATTTTTAATATGGGCGACACAAAGTAGTGATTCACCAAATATATGAAGATGAATGTAAATAGGAGGCTTGTGATAATCACAATCAATCCGGGAAGGAGTGCCCTTTGAGCGCTGGCTTCGTGGAATGCTGCCGACTGGTACAACTCCTCCTGGTTTATTATCATTAACTTTTTTACATAGTTTTTTGTTTTAATCCTTGACGATTGAATTGAATCGAGGTAAGCATTAAAGTTGTATTTTTCGCATTGCAATGCAAACATTGCCCTTTTCATATAAATCTTGTAGAAATGTGTGATTGAATCAACTGTGGCGCGCTCCTCCTCATGGGTAAGATTTGTGCCCGCATTACGCAGATTAATATCAAACAAATTTGAAGCGGACTCAAACTCACCGATTACCAACGAATCTTTGGTTCCAATATGGTAAAGCAAACTGTTCTCCTGGTGATCGAGTGCATCGAGCATCTGCTTTGCGTAATCGATACTCTGGTAGCTGTCAGCAATCATTAGCTTCACTGCCCTTCCCTGCCGGGTTAATTCAAAAATTGAAAAAGCTCCGGAGATGAAAAGCATGGAGGCCAGAATCAGAAATCCTATTAGAATCTTAAACCGTATGCTCATCACTTAATTTTCTTTTCACAAATTTAAATCTTTTTGCCACTTTAAAAAATTTGCAAAGCCCGCAACCTGAAATAGAAAATGAAAATATTTGTAAAAATGAAAATCCCAACCGCAAGTTTTTTAAATTGCAGCTGTCAAATGGGTAAACACTGAAAAGATTTTTCCGAAATGACCGATCAACAGCTTGTTGAAGATATCCTCCAAAACAATAGCCAGAAAGCTTTCGTTGAGCTGGTTGACAAGTACCAACCGCTGGTTGCAAAAACTTGCCGCGGGTTCGTGTCATCATACGCCGATGCTGAAGATTTGGCTCAGGAAGTTTTCATGGAGGTTTTCCAGTCGTTGTCGGGATTCAGAAGCGAATCGAAACTTTCAACCTGGCTCTACCGAATTGCTGTAAACAAGTCGCTGAACTTTGTAAAAAAGCAAAAGCGAAACGGATTACTGCAAAGCATCGAGGGTTTCTTCAGCGGAGTAAAGGGAAGCACAAGCAGTAACCTTGAGGTTGAAGATGAATCGAATGCTTCTCCCGAAGAAACAGTTATTAATAAGGAGAAGAGAAAGATCCTAAAAAGCGCAATCAACAGTCTTCCCCAAAATCAACGGATTGCTTTCATATTAAGTAAATATCAGGATTTGTCGTACAAAGAGATAGCCGAGGTTATGGATATCTCGCTCTCATCGGTTGAGTCGCTGCTTTTCAGGGCAAAAGCCAATCTGCAGAAGAAATTATCGGCAGAAATAAAAAAAAGTTGAAAGCGACCGCAAGTTTTACAAAATAAAGTTGTCTAAACTAATAAAGAGCAAAACAATGAACTGCAAAGAGGTAAATACAAGAATAATCGCTTACATCGACAGGGAACTCGATGACAGCCAAAGGGCTCAATTCGCGGAGCACCTCTCGGTTTGCAGTAAGTGTAAAGAATTGGTTAGCAGAATGCAGCTGGTTTACGGTGAAATTGAAGTTGAAAAGAATGAATTTTCACCAAACCCATTCCTCGGAAATAAAGTTTGGCAAAAAATTCAGGATAGTAATTCGGCAGAAAGAGTACCAATAGTTCCACTTCGCAAAATGTCAATTGCATATATTGCTGCCGCCGGAATATTTTTGGGAATTGCCCTGGGCACTTTCTTCAGCAGTGTACTTTTCGATAGTTCAACCGATAGCACCGAGCAAACCTGGACTCAGCTGGCTGACGAGTACTTCCCTTCAGATATTTACGAACCTTACGATGATTTATCAGAAACCTCAAAATAGTTCCCAGCCATGAACGATTCAAGAAATAGAATACTAGTTGGAATTGTTGTACTGCTTGCCGCAATAAACGTAGCCATACTGCTAACAATAGGTTTCAACTACGCAAGAGTGAAACGAGATGTTCGTCCTGATATTAGGCCAGAAACCCGGGACGAACTTCAACGGACAAAGTTCTTATCCCGGGAACTTAACCTAACGCCTGAACAACATGCTGAATTCCATAGCCTTCGCGATGAGTATGTAGAATCTATAAGTGATATTAGGGAACAGATTCGCAGTACGTACCAGCAAACGATGATGGAACTTGCCAACGATGAACCTAACGAAGATATTCTCGACAGTCTGTCGAACGAGATAGCACGACTGCACAAGGAGAATCATCAAATCACTATCGATCACTTTAAAAGAGTAAAAAATGTTTGCTCCGGCGATCAGCAGGAATGTCTCCGCAGAATGTTTTTTAGGATGATGCCCATGGACGAGAATCATAACATACGATCACAAAGAATGCATGCACCCCATCGATTCAGGGGACCAAGGAATCGAATAAATTCAGACACAAGTAATCACAATTAATAACGTTTTAAAAATCAAAACAATGAAAACAAAACTTTTTTCAACCAAAAACTTAGCCATCGCATTAACTGCAACTCTAATGGCATTCTCAGGAAACCTACTTGCACAGAGAGGAATGGGAAGAATGATGAACGACGATGATAGTGCTCCTCGTTACGGCCAGCATCGAATTCCAAACCTAACCGACGAGCAGGAAACAAAAATCAACGAGCTAAGAACAGCGCACCTAAAAGAGGTAACTCCGCTACGCAACCAGCTAAACGAGAAGAGAGCACGCCTACAAACCCTTGAATCGGCTGAGAAAGCTGACATGAATGAGATTAACAAAACTATTGACGAAATTGCTCAGTTAAAAGCTACCATTATGAAGAAAGGTGCTGCGCACAGAGCAGCAGTTGCATCGCAGCTAACCGATGAGCAGAAAGTTTTCTTCAACAGCCATCGTGGTCACCGAGGTGAAAGAGGAATGGGGCGTCACGGTAACCGTGGTTTTGGAAACGGAAATTGCGACGGTTCAGGACAAGGATACGGAAGAGGTGATGGACAAGGTTACGGACGTGGTAACTGGTAATAGCTACTAATCAACGAAATACTAACCCCGCTAGCAATTTTGGCGGGGTTATTTTTTTTAACTTCATTTCATCATTTTTGAGTATTTTTGTAGGTTGAAAAAAAGTTAACAACACTAAATATTTATAATAAAATGGTTGAATACGGAGGGTTACCTCAGGAATTCTGCGAAGAGTTAACTGCAAAAATTGTTGTTCTGCCCATTCCCTACGATGGAACCAGCACATGGGTAAAAGGTTCCGATAAGGGTCCGGAAGCGCTACTTGAAGCGTCGGCAAACATGGAACTTTACGATATTGAAACCGACAGTGAAGTTTATACTCAGGGAATTTACACTGCACCTGCCGTTACCGAGGATTCATCGCCAGAAGCGATGGTTGAAGCATCAGAAAAAGCGTCGATTGAGTATCTGAAAAAAGGAAAATTTTTAGTTACTGTTGGTGGCGAACACTCCATTAGCATTGGACCTATTCAGGCTCACGCCAAACATTTTAAAAATCTTTCAGTAATTCAGATTGATGCACATACTGATCTTCGTGACAGCTACGAAGGATCGAAAAACAACCACGCTTGCGTAATGGCTCGCGCGCAGGATTTGTGCCCCATTGTTCAGGTTGGAATCCGCAGTATGGATTCGGGCGAAAAGGATAGGCTCGATCCAGAAAGAGTTTTCTGGGCGCATAAAATTGTTCACTGCGAGGAATGGATGGATCAGGCAATTAGCTTGCTAACCGACAATGTTTATCTTACCATCGATCTCGATGGGTTCGATCCGTCAATCCTTCCATCAACCGGAACTCCTGAGCCTGGCGGCTTACAGTGGTACCCAACGCTCAAGTTTTTGAAAAAACTTATTGAACGTAAAAATCTTGTTGGATTTGATGTAGTGGAGCTTTGCCCTAACGAGAACGAAAGATCATCAGACTTTTTGGCTGCAAAGTTGATTTACAAAATCCTTTCGTATAAATTTGCAAATAAGTAATCAGTCCATAACCTAATTAACACACTAAACAAATGGGAAAAAATAACCTGCTAAAGGATGTGGTTAAGCACATCGACATTAAATCGTTCGATTCTACTCCTATCATCAATGCAATGCGCGACATGTCGTTTACATCGCGCGATACGGCTGCTGCAGCCGACATTTTTGAAATGATGGTAGGCGATAAAGAATGTAGCAACTGGCTTATTCTTGCCGGTAGCACTAGCGCAGGTGGCTGTATGCAGGTTTACGTTGACATGGTTAAGAATAACATGATTGACGTAGTTGTTGCCACCGGAGCATCCATTGTGGATATGGATTTCTTTGAAGCTCTTGGTTTCAAGCACTATAAAGGAACACAGTTTATTGATGATAACATGCTGCGCGATAACTACGTTGACAGGATTTACGATACCTTCATCAACGAGGAAGAATTGCAAGTTTGCGATGGAACTGTAAAAATTATTGCCGACGGAATGAAACCCGGCGCCTACAGTTCACGTGAATTTATTAAGGAGATGGGACGTTACTTAACCAAACATTCTGTAAAAAAGGACAGCCTAATTCAGGCTTGCTTTGAAAATAATGTTCCTATTTTCTGTCCAGCTTTCAGCGATAGCAGCGCAGGTTTTGGCCTTGTAAAACATCAGGTTGAGAATCCGGATGCTCACGTTTCCATCGACTCAGTAAAAGATTTCCGCGAGCTAACCATGATAAAAATTGCCGGAAAAACAACCGGACTTTTCATGATTGGCGGTGGAGTTCCTAAGAACTTTGCTCAGGATACTGTTGTTTGCGCTGAGATTCTTGGTCACGAAGTGCCAATGCATAAGTATGCAATTCAGATTACAGTTGCCGATCCACGCGACGGTGCTTGCTCAAGTTCTACTCTCAAGGAAGCTTCATCATGGGGAAAAGTTGATACAACCTACGAGCAGATGGTTTACGCCGAAGCAACCAGCGTTGTTCCTCTAATTATGAGTTTCATTTTCCATAAGGGAACCTGGAAAAACCGAAAAAAATACGAGTGGGCAAAACTTTTCGATAAGTAACAATACTCACAGAAATTATAATAGCCACTTTTTGAAGTGGCTATTTTTTTATTCTTCTAAAATAATTATGTATTTGAAATTCGAATCGCTTTTATAACTAAGGCTATTCGCTGGTTTTCAACCGAATTCTGAATATCAAAAACTCGATACATCTTCTTAAGCGATGATCGTACACCCTCAAAACTCAACAAAATTTTCTCTGAAATTTCACGGTTACTAATAGTAGGTGATTCGCAAAGAATGCTTAAAATATTCCAATCGGAATCATTTAAAACTCCATTTATAGCTTCACTTATTTTCTCTCTGTTTAGGTGTTTATTATAAGGAATCTCGTTGCCAGAAGTCAAGTTTACAACTGCAACGGATTTTAGCATTTGAATTTCACTAAGTAAAATATCTTTTTCTGTTTTTATTTTCAATGATCTAAATCGTATTATAACTGCAACAATAACAAGTGAGAAAATGAATATAAAGAACAAAATATACTTTTGGAGTCTTGCTCTTTCAACCTCTTTTTGTCTTTCAAATTTTTCAAGTGCGAGTGTCTGTGCGTTTTTCAGGCTATCTAGAATATGTTGTTTTTCATATTTATATTTATACTCTTGATTAATAATTTCATTATGATTCTCTACGCGTTGCAAACTATCTTTGGCAACAACATACAGCTCAAACATTGATAACGCTTTGCTATTTTGATTTGAAGTTTTATAGGCTTTATACAAAACATTTGCTGTGGCTGAAATTTGTTTTAACGATCCAATTTCTTGAGCAAGTTTAAGTGCTTTGCTACCATATACAATTGTACTATCGTAAACTCCTTTGCTATTAAAAATTTCTCCAATGTTATTTAAGCAACCAATTTCACCCTCCTTGCTTCCAACTTTTTTATGAATAATCAAACTACGTTTTTGGTAAACCATCGAACTATCGAGATTACCTTTTAACATATATACAACACCAATATTTCCAAGTGCATTTCCAATTCCAAGATAATTTTTCAACTTTTGATTTAGTGAAAGTGTGCGAAAGTAGTATTCTAACGCTTGGTCGTAATTTTTATAATGTGAGTATATAATCCCCAAATTATTATAACATTTTGAAACACCTTCATAATTTCCAATATCCTCACATATCGTCAAACATTTTTGGTAATATTCAAGCGCTTTATCATATTTTTCGATGTTTCGATAAATAATTCCAATATTTAGGTAGCATCTGGCAATACCACTACTATCGTTTAACTCTTCAGATAATTTTAAACTTCTACCATAAGTTTCAATAGCACCGGCATAATCGCCAAGCTTCGTTAAAATTGTTCCAATATTATTTAACGAATTTGAAATTCCTTGTTTGTCGTTTATATCTTCATTAACCTTTAAGCCCTTTTTATGATATTGTAATGCTCTAATATAATCTCCCTGAAGCATCAACGACACACCCTGAACATTCATCAGGATTGCCATTTCCTTGATAAAATCTTTACTTTTAGCAAGTTCAATTCCCTTTTCTGCTAAAAAAAATGCGCTATCGGGTTGGCTGAACAAATATCCATCCCAGATAAGTTCAGTAAAAGCATTTATTCTAATGCTGTCATGGTTTGATAAATCACTCCAAACTGTCCTTAAACTATCAACATTTTTTTGTGATACTGATAAAAGTGGTAAAAAAAGGAAAACACTTAGTAAAAACCTCATTTACTTCAATTTGATTTTAAATACCTAAAAGTTTTTAATATGTACACATTATTATATCTTGCACATTTTAAAAGAGCGTGCGAAAGATATACACTTTAATAACAAAGTAAATATTTTGGAATTATTATTTTTGATTAAACACCTTATATTTCTGCAAAAAAATGAAATATATTTTCTCATTTTATTGTTCACCCGGTAGGGTGAAATTATGATTTTGCAGCTATTTCACTCAATTGAGTGAGTGTATTCCAAATTATTTAATTTATTATTGCGACCACAAAAAACAAACCCATTTAAAATAAACCTAAAACCAGCCTTATGAAAAGAACAGTTCCCTTATTACTTGTTTTGCTCTTGACAATTTTTATTACAAATCCGATTAAAGTTTTCTCTCAAACAAAAGCACAGAAAGAAGAAATTATTAAGAAAACTAATATTGAAGAGCTAAAAAAAATTGATAAAAAATATAAAGAAAAATTTAAAGAGGAGAAAGAAAAAGCCTTGAAACTTGCAGCAGAGAAAAGTTGGGTAGTAAGAGAGGAGAAAGATGGAAAACTCATTGAGTTAATGAAAGTTAGCAAAGAAGGGAATCCAATCTACTTCACAACATTTAATATGTATGCAGCAATATCCACTCGTGCAAATACTTTGCACAACGGCGGACTCCTTGGGTTAAATCTTGAGGGACAAGGAATGACTGCACATGTATGGGATGGAGGATTAGCACGAACAACCCACCAAGAGTACGATGGAACTGGAGGAACCGACAGGTTTAGCATTGGCGATGAATCAACCGCGTTGCATTACCATTCGGCGCATGTTACAGGAACAATTATGGCTTCAGGGGTTCAGGAAGCTGCAAAAGGAATGGCGCCTCAAGCTTACGCAGTTGGATTTGATTGGAATAACGATATGGGAGAAGCTGTTGAAGCAGCAGCAAACGGAATGCTTTTATCAAACCATTCGTACGGTTGGAGAGCATCTGATATTCCTGATTGGTATTTCGGAGCTTATCTAAGCGACTCAAGAGATTGGGACGTAATAATGTATAATGCTCCTTACTACTTGATGTGTGTTGCTGCCGGGAACGATGGTGATGACAATACATCAAACGGAGCACCACTTGATGGAGACACATACTATGACAAGCTATCTAGTCATGCAACATCAAAAAATAATTTAGTTGTTGCCAACGCACAGGATATTGGCATTGATGCAGACGGAAATCTTGTTTCTATCAACATAAATTCTTCTAGTAGCGAAGGGCCAACCGATGATTATCGCATAAAACCTGATATTGCCGGAAAAGGAACAAATCTCTACTCAAGCGCTGAGTCATCAAACAGTGCTTACATTTCCCTTACCGGAACATCAATGGCAACACCTAACGTTACGGGAACTCTTCTGTTGCTACAACAGCATTATAATAATTTGAATTCAACTTTTATGAGAGCGGCAACTTTAAAAGGTTTAGCTCTTCATACCGCTGATGATGCAGGAACACCTGGTCCCGATGCCGTTTTTGGATGGGGATTGCTTAATGCAAAAAAAGCTGCTCAACTGATTTCGAGCAGACATAATGGTTCAATAATAAGTGAACTAAACCTTAGCCAAGGACAAACATACAACATGGATGTTTATGCAACCGGAACTGAGGATTTGGTTGTATCAATTTCATGGACTGATCCTCCGGGACCAGCAAACGAAGGAACTCCAAACTTAACAACTCCAGTTCTTGTGAATGATTTGGATGTTAGAGTTTATCAGGGAGCCAATACTTACTATCCGTTCAAACTTACATCGTTAACAACAAATTCTAATGGCGACAACATTGTTGATCCGTTTGAAAAAATAATTATTTCAAGTCCAACTCCCGGAGTAATATATAAAATAACTGTATCTCATAAAGGCACTTTGGCTTCTAGCCAGAATTACTCGTTAATTGTTTCAGGTATTGACGGAAATTCTCCGAATAGTTTTACTTCAGTATCTAATGATCCAAATCAGATTGATTTGAATTGGAATAAAAATTCAGAAAATAATGATGTATTACTTGCTTATAGCTTAGACGGAACTTTCGGAAATCCTGTTAACCAGAGTTCTTACAATGTAGGCAATAGTATTCCTGACGGTGGAACCGTTCTATATAATGGTAGCGAAACATCTTACAACCATTCAGCACTTGCTGAAAATACTCACTACTACTATAAAATGTGGTCGATTTTACCTTCTGGTGATTATTCGGCTGGTGTTTACACAGATGAAGTTACAATAAAAAGTACATCAACAAACTATCCTACTTCATTTACAGCAGGTATACCATTTACAACAAACATTCCTCTTTCTTGGGTTGATGCTACTGGCAGTGTTATTCCTGATGGATATCTTATTAAAGCCAGCAGCATAAGTTTTGAAGATATTGTAACTCCCACAAATGGATTCCCCGAAACTAATTCAAGGCTAACTAAAAATATTGCTGCCGGAATACAAACTGTAACTTTTGACAGTCTTGTTGGTGTAACAACATACTATTTTAAAATTTTCCCATACACTAACTCAGGTTCAAATATTTATTACAAAACTGACGGAGCAGTACCCGAAGCAACCGCACAAACCGAGGTTGATCCTTGTGCTGGAATAACACTACCCTACTCAGAAAATTTTGACTCAGGCGATAATTGTTGGAATGGAATTACCGGAAGCGATGATTGGATAAATGTTACACCAACAACTCCTGCAGGTGATCATACCGGCGGAGGAACCTGTTTTGTTACGAATGGAAATAACGATTATAATACGAATTCCGTTTACAATCTGATTTCACCCACAATTAGTCTTAATGGTTTTGCAAATTGCGAGCTTACCTTCTGGATTTACATGAATTCAGAACTTCAAAGCGATGGAGAGTTTTGGGACGGAGGTTACATTGAATGCTTCGATGGAACAAAATGGACAAAGATTGAAACAAGTTTGCCATACGATGGACCATTAAGTTCAGGTAATCCGCTTGCTGGTGAATTAGGTTGGAGTCCAACAGCAATTCGCGACTGGACTCTGGTAACAGCAGATATTTCTGCATTTGACGAAAATCCAGACTTCAGAATTCGCTTTAGATTTGGCTCCGATGGAGCCGCTGTTGCTCCCGGTTGGGCAATTGATGATATAAACATTACAGGATCAGCAACATGTACGCCTCCTGCCGATCAGGCAACAAACTTTGCTGCAAGCAACGAAACTTTTAATTCTATAGATATTTCATGGAACAGAGGAACACCTTCAGGCGGTGATAATGTTCTGGTTGTAGCACGTGAAATTAGTGCAGAACATACCGATCCAACAAAAGGAGAATCTTACATTGCTAACTCTACTTTTGGACTAGGTGATGAAATTGGAACAGGCAACTTTGTAGTTTACAATGGAACTGGCACAAATATTTCTGTAACAAACTTAAATAATGTTACAACCTATGTTTTTTCAGTATACGAATATTCATCAACCGAAAGTTGCTACAACTTAATAGAGCTAAGTGGAACCGGAACTACAGCCCCAAAAACAGAGCCTTCAAGCCATGTTTCTGATTTTGCAACGGGAATTGTTTCTTCATCAGAAATACCGCTAACTTGGGTTGATGCAACTTCGGGCGTAGAACCCGATGGTTACTTGATTTTCGTAAATACAACCGGAATATTTAGCAATCCAACAAACTCTATTCCAGTTTATGATGATATTGATTTGACAGATGGATCAGGTGCAGTAAGTGTTGAACAGGGTATTCAGGCATATACATTTACAGGTTTAAATTTTTCAACCCACTACTACTTCAAAATTTATCCATACACAAATAATGGTGATTTAATTCTCTACAAAACTGATGGCGAAGTTCCAACTACAGATGCAACTACACTTATCGATCCTTGTTCCATTCCAATTTCAGATTTGACTGATTACACCGAAACTTTTGATATTCCTGAAACCCTCGATTGTTGGGAAATTATCGATAACCAAGGGAACGATCAGGTTTGGGAGTTTGGAAATATAAGCGGTGTTACTTTTGGCGATGGAAACTATGCGTTTCTTAACAGTGATGGTTTTGGCATGTCCGATTCACAAAATTCCGATTTAGTTACACCAATATTCGATTTCACAAGCTACGAAGATGTAACAATATCATTCACTCATTACTATCGTCACAATTCAGGTAGTTCTGCTACTTTCTACTACAAGATTAATAATGGTGATTGGAAAAAAATACAACAATGGGTTGCTACTACCGACAACCCAACCAACTTTAATCAGGTTATTAATGCACTTGATGGTCAATCGCAAGTGAGATTCAAATTTAACTATACAGGAAGTTGGGATTACTACTGGTTAGTTGATGATTTTTCAGTTTCAGGAACAACAGTTTGTACTCCTCCTACAAATCAGGCAACAAATTTCATATCAACAGCACAAACTGAAAACTCTCTTACAATTAGCTGGACAAGAGGGACTCCTGCTGGTGGAGACGAAGTTTTAGTTTTAGCGAGAAAGTCTGGTGCTGTAAACTCAATTCCTGAAAATGGTGAAACTTACACCTCAAACACAGAATTCGGTAATGGAAGTTTAATTGGAGCGGATAACTATGTTGTTTATACAGGTACCGGAACTAGCGTTACTGTTGAGAATCTAAGCGGCTCAACTACTTATTATTTTGAAATTTACGAGTATACAAACTCAACAAAATGCTATCTTGTTCCGGGTTTAACAGGAAGTGCAACAACAACTGCAAAACCTGAGCCAACAAATCACGTTTCATCATTTGCCACAGGAAATGTAAGTTCAAGCGAAATTACACTTACGTGGACTGATGCATCAGGTGGAATTGAACCCGACGGCTACTTAATTAAAGTCAATACTACAGGTACTTTTGCCGATCCTACCGATACAAATCCAATTTCTGATGATTTAGTTTTTGGGGACGGATCAGGAGCTATTAACATTCCACAAGGCACACAGATTTTCACTCTAACAGGATTAATCAACTCAACTCAGTACTTCTTTAAAATATATCCATACACAAATAGCGGAGCATTAATTAACTATAAAATAAACGAGTATCCACCAGAAGTTAATGAAACTACGTTATCTGATCCATGCGTAATAAATTTATCCAACGAATCTTATACCGAAGGTTTTGAAAACGTTACTACTCCAAATTTACCAGAATGTACAAGTATTGAAAATACGAATGGAGACGCTTACCAGTGGATTACTGCTACAACCGATCCACGTCCGGGTGGAACTAAACATTTATCAATCAGATGGAACTCTGCTGCTGCAATGGATGACTGGTTTTTCTCGCAACCTCTTTTACTCGATGCTGGATATGAATACAATGTTTCATTCTGGTATAGAGCTGAATCATCATCCTACGTAGAAAAACTTGAAGTTATGTGGGGAACTTCAAATAGCTCCGCTTCGATGACACTCGGACAGATATTTGATAATAGCAATATTACTTCCACAACATACATTCAGGGACAAGCAACCATAACTCCTGCTTCAAATGGAGTTTACTATATTGGCTGGCATGGTTATAGTTTAGCGGATAAGTACTATCTATACATTGATGATATTTCCGTTACTAAAGGCGAAGCAGTTAATATTGCTCCTTCGGTTGAAAATCCTATTGCTGATATCACAGAAAACGAAGGATTTGTTTCAACAGGTATTGACCTTACAAATGTTTTCTCCGATGCCGACAGCGATGAGTTAACTTTTTCCGCTGTTGCAGAGAATGAAACTATAGTAACCGTAAATATTGTAGGAAATACGCTTACTGTAACTGAAGTTGGTATAGGAACTACCAATATTACTGTTACTGCAGATGATGGAAACGGCGGAACTGTTGATGATGTTTTCTCTTTCACAGTAAACGAAAATTCAAATAATGCACCAGTTGTAGAGAATACAATACCTGATGAAACAGAAAACGAAGGATTTGTTTCAACAGATATTGACCTTACAAATGTTTTCGCCGATGACGATGACGATGAGCTAAGTTTCTCTGCAATTTCTGACGACGAAACAATCGTAACCGTTGGGGTTACAGGCAGCACCCTCACCGTAACCGAGGTGGGAACCGGCACCACCAGCATCACCGTAACCGCCGATGATGGAAAGGGCGGAACCGCTGACGATACATTCAACTTCACCGTGAATGCAGTTCCCGAGGTAGAGAATCCTATTGCAGACATCACCGAGCAAGAGGGTTTCACAACAACGAGTATCGATCTTACCAACGTTTTCGCCGATGACGATGACGATGAGCTAAGTTTCTCTGCAATTTCTGACGACG
>DAOSWM010000048.1:16667-23169 GCA_035380045.1 Tenuifilaceae bacterium
TCACCGTAACCGCCGATGATGGAAAGGGCGGAACCGCTGACGATACATTCAACTTTTGTGTGAATGCCTTTGGCAACAATATTCCAAATGTTGAAAACCCCATTGTTGATATAGTTAATAATGAAGGTTTTATTTCGATAAATATTGATTTGACAAATGTTTTTGCCGATACGGATGATGATGCATTAACCTACTCCGCAATTTCTGAAAACGAAGAAATTGTAGCTGTTAGCATTGTGGGTAGCACACTATCAATTTCGGAAGTGGGCATTGGAACAACCACAATTACTGTAACAGCTAACGATGGCAAGGGAGGGACTGTATCCGATACTTTCAGTTTTACAGTAAATGCTATACCGTATGTAGCAAATTCAATACTTAATATTACTGAAAACGAAGGGTTTGTTTCTGTGACTATAAATTTATTAAACATTTTCACTGATAACGACGGAGATGTTCTTACCTACTCAGCAATTTCTGAAAATGAATCGATAATTACTGTTGAAGTGGTTGAACATACACTTTTCCTAACCGAAACCAGTGTTGGAACAGCGAGCATAACTGTTACTGCTAACGATGGTAAAGGGGGAACAACTTCTGAAGTGTTCAACTTCACTGTTAATGCTATTCCAACGGTTGAGAATCCAGTGGCAGACATAGCTTTGGAGGAAGGTTTCAGCACAACCGATATTGATTTAACCAACGTTTTTACCGATGCCGATGGCGATGTTCTCTCCTACTCAGCAGTTTCAGAGGATGAATTAGTTGTAACCGTCAGCGTGGCTGGCAGTACCCTCACCGTTACCGAGGTTGGTATTGGAGCAACTAGTATCACCGTAACCGCCAACGATGGGAATGGCGGAACGGTAAACGATGTGTTCAACTTCACCGTGAGCGAGATTCCAAACTCCGCTCCTACGGTAGCCAACCCCATTACCGACATAGTTTTGGAGGAGGGTTTCGGCACAACCAATGTTGATCTAACCAACGTTTTCACCGATACCGATGGTGATGTACTAACTTACACCGCCGTTTCGGAGAACGAAACGATTGTAACAGTTAGCATAGTTGGTAATGCGCTTTCCGTTACTGAGGTTAGCATAGGAACTTCAGAAATCACCGTAACCGCTAGCGATGGCAATGGAGGAACTGTGAACGAATCGTTCAGCTTCACGGTGAGCGAGATTCCAAACTCCGCTCCTACGGTAGCCAACCCCATTACCGACATAGTTTTGGAGGAAGGTTTTAACTCAACCGATATTGATTTAACCAACGTTTTCACCGATGCCGATGGCGATGTTCTCTCCTACTCCGCCGTTTCGGAGAATGAATTAGTTGTAACCGTCAGCGTGGCTGGCAATACCCTCACCGTTACCGAGGTTGGTAATGGAGCAACTAGTATCACTGTAACCGCCAATGATAGCAATGGCGGAACGGTAAACGATGTGTTCAGCTTCACTGTGAATGAGATTCCAAACTCCGCTCCTACGGTAGCCAACCCCATTACCGACATAGTTTTGGAGGAGGGTTTCGGCACAACCGATGTTGATCTAACCAACGTTTTCGCCGATGCCGATGGCGATGTTCTCTCCTACTCCGCCGCTTCTGAGAATGAATTAGTTGTTACCGTCAGCGTGGCTGGAAACACCCTCACCGTTACCGAGGTTGGTATTGGAGCAGCTAACATCACTGTAACCGCCAACGATGGCAACGGAGGAACCGTAAGCGATTCGTTCAGCTTCACCTTGAATACTGGTACGTATATTGAACCTTTATGTAATTTCAATATGAATATTTACCCAAATCCAGTAAATGATATTTTAAATATTCAATTAATTTCTATTTCAGATAACGAAATAAATTTTGAAGTTTTTGATATTAAAGGAAGAAAAGTTTTAAGTAGAAAATTTGATAAGGATTCATTGAATAGATTAATTCAGATCAATGTATCTGATTTTTCTAGCGGAGTTTACTTAATTCAATTGCGAAGTGATAAGTTTACAGAAACCATTCGGTTTATAAAAGAATAGGCATACATGAATAAGAAGAGGGTTCACTCTCTCGTGAACCCTTTTCTTTATATTTTATATGGGATTTCAGGCAAGTCGTTAACCACAATTCCACAACCAATCTGTTGAATTCTGTTAGCTTCCCTATCAATTTGTGGTGAAAGAATTGTTCCAATTAGTTGCGTATTGATAAAATGTGCTGCGAACCTATTCAGTTTGTTGTTATTTAATTTTGAGTACTCAAACGCATTTTTTGCCGCATAAGCGGCAGATTCGAGGATGTGTTTCAGCATGGCAATATGCACACCCTTTCCCGTTTCAATACTTTCGATTTCAGCAATCGAACCTGTAATTAATTTGTTTACTTCGTAAAACCTAAAAAGCTTTAAATCAGCCCTTGCATCTTTACGAAGCCGTTTCATTTTTTTTGAAATTTCTACTAAATCTTTTTTTGAAAGGATATTCCGATAGGTTGGTTTTTCAGTAAAGGAAGGTAAGTTTCCAAGGGGAACAAAATCGTTTGAAACGATTGGAATACCAATTTTATTAAATTTTTTTGCACGTATATCAAAGTAACATGCTACGGGGTATAGCAAGAACTCCGAGAAAATTAGGATGTTAGATACGAATCTCGATTTATTTTTTGTTAACTCAGCGTAAAGTTTTCTTCTTTCCCTATTTACAAGTCTAGCTTCACGGAAATGTTCTCTGAATCCGCTCATTTGCATTCACTTAATTCAAAATCACGAAAAAAACTTAGTAAAAACCCATCAGAATCCTATCCCACCGTACATCATCGTAAATTGTGTAGGCATAGTATGCACAAACCAACGAAAACAATGTTTCCCTAACCTCGTTAGCACTATTATTATGAATGGGAAAGTATGAGTTGTAATTTGTATGCAACCAAAAAAGTAGGAACGAAACCGTTAATGTAAGCATTGCTGAAATAAACTCTTTATGATTCACTTTTGCAAAAGAGCGAACTGCTAGGTATAAAATGGGAATATATAGAAGATGGTAAAAATCTATGTGCACTTGGTTGTACTGATGATAGAAAGGAAGTATTGCAAACGCCATTATTATATGTGCATCGGGAAGTTTAATACCAAGAACAGATGGACGTTTCAACAATATCATTAAGGTGGAAAATAACACAAAAAGAATGGTAGTTCTATCAACAAGCCTGTCGAAAAATTTCTTATCGATATTATGAACATTCAGCTCATTCTGACCATTTATATCACGAAGGTAATCGGGGGTAGCAAATCCGAATAATCGTTGCCCCCAGCTAACCTCTTCGAGCGATGCCGAGAAAAAGAGCAAACCAACAATAATTAGCAGGATGCAAGCATAGAATTTTCTTTTCTTCTCAATTAACGCAGTAACTCCGGCAGCAACAAGAAAAACACCCGTGATAAGCAGCAACAAAAATCCAACATACTCAACAAAACTATCTTCAAGAGTAATACTTGCGTAGATATCCTTTTTAAATACAAATACTAAACTAAAAAGTGTAATGGCCGCAATAAGCCATAGGAAGAATGTGTAGGACGAACTCGTTTTCATTTTGCACACATGTTAAAATTATAATGCACTAACAAGAATCTTCTCAACCCGTTCAGCATCAATATTTTTATTTTCTCCAAGTTTCCACTTGCGCTGATAGAAACGATTAAAAATTGGTGAAAGCTGTTCACGATTGATTCCGTAATCGGAAAGTTTTGTTTTAATATTCATTGCATTGAAGAATGATTCTGTTTCTTTAATGGCCAAATCAATTCGTTTATGCTCAGAACCTTCGTTTATAGACCAAATCCGACTCGCGTACTGAAGTAGCTTCTCCTTCTTCTCATCCCTTGTTTCGTTCAGCAACGATGGCAATACAATGGCTAAAGTAACGGCATGGTCGAGGTTAAAAAAAGCTGTAAGCTCATGCCCAATCATATGTGTAGCCCAATCAGAAGGAACCCCAACACCAATTATTCCGTTAAGAGCCATTGTGCAAGCCCACATCATTGAGGCGCGCAAATCGTAATCAGTTGGGTTTTCCAACACTTTTGACCCAATTTCAACCAAAGTTTGCAGCAAACCTTCGGCCCAACGATCCTGAACTGGTGAAAAAACTGAGTAGGTAAGATACTGTTCAATAACGTGAACGTAAGCATCCACAATACCATTCGAAACCTGGTTTAGTGGTAACGAATAGGTTGTTGTAGGATCGAGAACCGAAAACTTTGGGAAAAGTAGTGGACTTCCAAAAGCAAATTTTTCACCAGTTGAAACTCGGCTTATAACTCCACCAGAGTTCATTTCAGATCCAGTTGCCGCAAGAGTTAGCACCGTTCCTATGGGAACTGCATCATTAATTGTTACATCTCTGCCTCCGGTAAGTATTGTCCATGGGTCGCCTTGAAAATGTATGGCTGCAGAAATAAACTTAGTTCCATCAATTACGGAACCTCCCCCTACTGCTAGCAAAAAATCTATTTTTAAACTTTGAGCCAACTTAACTGCCTTCATCAAGGTTTCGTACTTCGGGTTTGGCTCAATACCTCCAAATTCAATAAGTTCGAACCCTTTTAGAGCTTCAACAACTTGTTCGTAAACACCATTTCGTTTTATACTACCGCCACCATAGGTCATTAGAATTTTTGCATTTTGAGGAATTTCGTTTGCTATACTCTCAATTTCACCCTCACCGAATAATATTTTTACCGGATTGTAGAACTCAAAATTCATCATGACTTTTCATTTTAATGTGCCTAAAAAATCTTTACATATCACACTACTAGAATAATAGGGGTTTATACTGAAGCAAAAAAAATCATTTTCTTTCCCATAAACTAAATTGTTATCAACATAACTATGTAATCCCGAAAGATAGTAATTTACTCCAAAGTTTATTATTAAAACTGGTGTAATTCATAAAAATTGATAGAAATTAAACGTGAAAACGTTTTGAAGAATTGGTGCTTTACGCTTGAATATTACAAATGCATTCACCTTTAAAATTCCAATTTCATGTGGATTCTACTCCATGAAACACTCCATTGAATCGTATGATAAATAGTTTCTAGAAATGAAAGAAGTGGGCAGCTTTGAATTATTGCAGTAATTTCTTCAGCCTATTTTAAAAAGCAAAGGGGATACCATTATGGTTAATGATAAAAAAAACGAATGCTTGTGTTAGATTACTATATAATTACCTGAATAACTTTACGAAGATCGACCAGAATAGCATCCTCCTCACGTTTATGATTAGGTTTCACTGCAACATAGAGGTAATTATCGTCTGCTTCGGCAAGAAATACAAGTTCCAACTCAGGAAGGGCAGCTACAAGGTTCTCGAATAAATCAAAATCATCAAATTGTTCGAACCCTCCTATTGAATTATATCGTATAACTGTAATTAAATCTTCAATATCTGTATCAATTATGTTACGCGCCATACGTTCGGCTAAATAGTTTCGGGCACGATTTTTTGATATTTGTAGTGTATTCATGGCAAGCAACGGTTTGGGTTTCGAGCATGCAAAAAAACTAAATTCACTCTTTACAAAGTTAATGGATTATATTACATTCGCCATTAAAAAGGGGTTATTTTTCAGGATTTGGTTTCTCTGGTAATTTATCTTGAAATTTTACTCATTCTAATGAGTTCTTTTCCTATAGTAACATCGGATATTTTAGAAACGTATATAACATAGAAAAGTGTAAATATTATGTACAAGGAGATTAACGAGTTTCTTCAGGCAAGGTCAATTGCAGTGGTTGGGGTTTCCAGAAACGAGAAATCGTTCGGAAGAACATTACTTAAAGCATTTTCCTCAAGAGGTTATAACGTGCTAGTTGTTAACCCCAACGCCGACTCGATTGACTGTTATAGCTGTTACCGGTCAATTGCTCAGCTACCGGAAAATGTTGAAGCAGCATACATTTTAAAGCGAAATGAAGTAGCCGTGCAGCTTGCCCGCGAAGCGGCAACGAAGGGTATTAAGAAAATTTGGATCCACGTTAAATGCAACTCCCCTGAATTAAAGGAAATTAGCAATGAGTACGGAGTATCGATAATTGTTGGCGAATGCTTCTATATGTGGGCTGAACCTGTAAAGGGCATTCACCGGATACATCGGTTTTTACATGATTTATTTAGCTCAGGAAAGGAAAAGAATTAGGAGGGAAAATTCCAAGTTCCAAATTTCAAATTCCAAGTTCCAAACTCCAAATTCCAAGCTTTCCTGCCCTGCCAGCCGGCAGGCTGGTGCAAGCAAGTTCAAAGATCCAAGTTCCAAGTTCCAGTTAGCAATTCCCAGTTCTCAGTTGGCAAAGGGCAGAGAACAAAGAGCAAATCCCAAACTTCACTAGTTTACTTTTTCACCAGTTTACTATTTCACTGAAGAACGAAGTCAGAAGTAGGAAGTTTGGAGTTGAAAGTTTGCCAACTGCCAACTGCCAACTGCCAACTGCCAACTTTCTTTACTGACCACCGA
>DAOSWM010000049.1:0-22699 GCA_035380045.1 Tenuifilaceae bacterium
AGGTTGAGGTTTAAAGTTTTCTGCTATGAAATAATTATGTTTTCATAATGACTTTAATTCCCAAATACTTTCTTCAGAATATCGGTTATTCTGGCAGCCGGATCCTTTCTGATTAGTGCTTCCTCTTTTGCAATCATTAGAAAAACGCCATCGATGGCTTTGGTTGTGATATACTCTTCGAGGTTTGGGTTAACCTGTTCGCCGCCTGTAAACGCTGTTAGCGTATTGTATGTGTTAGCAACCGGATTCCAGTAACTTGTAACTTTTACTTTATTTATCGACTGTTTCACAACGGGAGTGAACTCCTGAACCAGCTTGCTGTATGTTTTGTCCCTTAGGTACTGTGTTGCCGCATTTTCATTGCCGTTTAGAATATTTTTTGCATCGTTTATGGACATGCTTTTCACCGCATCGGTGAAAATTGGCAAGGCTCGGGAGGATGCATCCTCGGCAGCCCGGTTCAGCGAAAGCACAAACTCATCGACCTGCTTTTTGAAGCCAGCCTGCTCCAGCTTATTTTTTACCTTAATGGCTTCGGGTGGAAATGGGATGAATAGTTCGGAATTTTTGAAGAAACCATCGGTTTTTGAAACCTTTGAGGTTGCATTCTTAGCGCCAACGGTAAGGGCTTCCTTCAGTCCTTCGATAATTTCAGCGGTTGTTAAGCCGGCAGGTTGTGTTGGTTGGGTGGGAAAATCCAGCGGAAGGTTAAGGTTTGCACAGCCAGTAAAAATTATCGTTGCGATAGCAACAGTAAGTATTTTAAAATTTTGTTTTTTCATTTCCTATACTATTTGTTTTGTATTTTGTACTTGAAATAATTACCCAATTTGTAACACTTTTAACCTTTCTCCTTGAATCCTTTAACACTTTGATAAGCTCAGTGTGCCAATCAATGTAAGCCTTTAACCTTTAACCTTGAACAACCTTCCCGTTTAATATTATTGTATCAACCAGCTTGGTAGTGTAGGCGTAGGGTAAAAATTCGTAGCTTGAGATGGGTTTTGTAATGAACACGTTGGCTACCTTGCCTTTGGCAATGCTGCCATGCGTATCGGAAATTCCCATTGCGTAAGCCGAGTTAATGGTTGTTGCATTAATTGCTTCCTCGGGAACCATTCGCATAATGATACATCCTAGCGACATGATGAACTTCATATCGCCTGAGGGCGAGGAGCCTGGGTTAAAATCCGATGCCATAGCCAGGGGCAATCCGGCGTCAATCATTTTACGGGCGGGTGGATACTCCATTCCCAGGAAGAATGCGGCTCCGGGAAGAAGTGTGGGCATGGTTTCGGAGCTGAGCAGCGCCTTTATCTCTTCATCCCCAGTGAATTCGAGATGATCCACGGAAAGAGCATCGTACTTTACACCAACCTGAATGCCACCTGAAAAGGCCAGCTCGTTGGCGTGAATTTTCCCTTTCATTCCGTACTTAATGCCAGCCATCAGAATTCGCTCGGTTTCCTCAACGGTAAAGAAACCTTTATCGCAGAAAACATCAATGTAGTCAGTTAGCTCCTCAGCTGCTATTTGAGGAATCATTTCGTTGATAATAAGATCAACGTATTCGCCTTGGCGACCCTTATATTCAGCTGGAACTGCGTGGGCTCCCAAAAATGTTGATTTTATTGTTACCGGGGTTGTGTCTCGTAAACGCTTGATAACCCGAAGCATTTTTATCTCATCCTCAACGGTTAGGCCGTATCCACTTTTAATTTCTACAGCGCCGGTACCGAGTGCAATGATTTCGTTGATTCGTTGGAGCGATTGGTTGTAGAGCTCATCCTCGGAGGTGTTGTGCAGAAGTTTTGCTGAATTGAGAATTCCACCACCTCGCTTGGCAATCTCCTCGTACGATAAGCCACGGATTTTGTCAACGTACTCAATTTCGCGGCTTCCCGCATAAACCAAATGGGTGTGCGAATCGCAGAATGAAGGGAACACCATTCTTCCGGAAGCATCAATAACCTGCCAACTGTTTTCGGGGGTTGGCACTTGGTTCATGGAACCAAAGTTGGAAATTAACCCGTTCTCGATTAGTAAAAAGGCGTTATCGATACAGTTTAGCGTTGACATATCCTTGCCGGCAACCCATGTTTTTGGGTTTTCCTCAACCTGAACGAGTTTCTTAATATTTATAATTAAAATTGACATAACATTGCTGAGTTTGTTGTTGCGAAGGTAATGCATTTGGGTTAAAAGAAAAAAGGGAAAGTGGGTGTAAAAAGAACCATTTTTTTTATCAGATTACTCGTTTCTGGAGTAATAAATAATTGGGGGTATTAAGGGGATAACTCTTTTTGCGAGTAATTTTGATAAGATTCCCTTTAGTTATATATTGCGAAACTTTTTCAAAAAAACTTTGAAACTTTCTAGCTATGGTTAAAGAAAAAAAGAAACGAGAATTTCCCCATACATATGTTATAATATTCTCGCTGATTATAATTAGTGCGCTACTTACGTGGATTGTTCCCGGTGGAGAATTTGAAAGAGAGATTAATACCCTAAAGGATGGAACCCAAAGGGAAGTGATTGTGAAAGATTCGTTTCATTACACCGATAATAACCCTCAAACCTGGCAGATATTTTCTTCGTTCTTTGAAGGCTTTGTCGATAAGGCTGATATTATCGTGTTTATTTTAATGATTGGTGGCGCTTTCTGGATAATGAACGATAGCAAGGCCATTGACGTTGGGATTTTCTACTTCTTGAAGAAAACAAAACGGATTGAACACATAAAGTTCATTAAGTTTCTAGGAATTGACAACATTATTATTTCCTTGATAATGATAATGTTCTCTGTTTTTGGAGCAGTGTTTGGCATGAGCGAGGAAACCATAGCGTTCGTTATTATTTTTGTGCCGCTGGCGCTGTCGATGGGGTACGATTCCATTGTGGGTGTAAACATGTGTTTTGTTGCAGCAGGGTTAGGATTTGCAGGGGCTCTGCTGAATCCTTTCACTATTGGAATTGCTCAGGGGCTTTCAGGAATTCCTCTGTTTACCGGAATTGAATACCGATTATTTGCATGGCTTGTTCTTAATGTTGTTGGAATTATTTATGTGCTGAGGTATGCTAAGAAAGTTAAGAAGAACCCCGAGTCGTCGCCAGTGTTTGAGGAGGATAACGTGAACTGGAGAACCAAGGAGCATATCGATCCGGAGCACATGAAGTACTATACACCGAAGGCAGCGTGGGTTGTTTACGGAGTTATTTCGGTAATTCTGGTGGTTGTGTCGGTATTTAACTTTAAAACAACACTTTCCGTGGGGAATTCAATAACAATAATTCCAATAATTCCAATCTTAGCAGGTTTGTTCGTTGTAGTTGGACCATTCCTGTTGCGCAAGTCCGTACACTTTTTTATAATTAACATACTTCTTTACACCATCCTTTTCCTGATTGTTGGAGTTATGGGGTACGGGTGGTACGTAATGGAGATTGCAACCCTATTCTTTGCCATGGGGATTTTTTCTGGTATTGCGAATAACAAATCGCCAAACCGGATAACAAAACTTTTCCTTGAGGGAGCAAAGGACATTGCTTCGGCCGCATTGATTGTTGGTTTGGCTGGTGGAATAATTATTGTTCTGCAGGAAGGAAAAATTATCGACACAATTCTTTACTCCGTTTCACAATCAATGCAGTCCATGGGCAAAGTTGGCTCGATAGGAGTTATGTATCTGATTCAAACATTCATAAACATAATAATTCCCTCGGGAAGCGCGAAGGCGGCATTAACCATGCCAATAATGGCACCATTCTCCGATTTAATCGGTATTTCGAGGCAGGCAACCGTTGTGGCTTTCCAGTTTGGCGATGGATTCACCAATATGATTACCCCAACCTCCGGGGTGTTAATTGGTGTTTTGGGCGTAGCAAAAATACCCTACGATAAATGGGTTAAGTGGATTACACCGTTTATGATAATTTTGATTATTCTTGGGTTCCTGTTGCTCATTCCTACAGTTACCATGCAGCTGAATGGTTTTTAAAGTAGGGGTAAACCAGCTGCTGTAAAAATAATTGGTTGCTATTTATCCCTTTTCTCCTCCAACAATCGGGTTAGCTCCAGCATCTCATCGCGGTAGCGGGCAGCTTCCATAAAGTCGAGTTCCTTTGCTGCTGCTTCCATCGATTTTTTTGATTTGAGGATTGCCTTCTCTAACGCTTCAATACTCATGTACTGCACAACCGGATCGGCTGCCACGTTCGCCTTCTCAGGTTCTGTATAGTAGGTTTTTGCTGCTCTTTTTCTTCCGAATTCTTTGCCAAGAATTGCTTTGCGTGCCTTAATAATTTGTTGTGGGGTAATGTCGTTGGCCTCGTTGTACTTCAGCTGTTTCTCCCTTCGGCGGTTTGTTTCATCAATGGTAATGCGCATGGAGTCGGTAATTTTTTCTGCGTACATTATTACCTTCCCGTTTATGTTACGTGCTGCACGACCTGCCGTTTGGGTGAGCGCTCGGGCCGAGCGCAAGAATCCTTCCTTGTCGGCATCGATTATGGCAACCAGCGAAACTTCAGGTAAATCAAGGCCTTCGCGAAGAAGATTAACGCCAACCAGAACATCAAAAACGCCGTTTCTCAAATCCTCCATAATTTCAACCCGCTCAATGGTGTCAACATCGGAGTGGATGTAACGGCAACGAATATCCAGTTTTACTAAATATTTCACCAGCTCCTCGGCCATTCGTTTTGTAAGAGTGGTTACCAGTATGCGCTCATCCTTTTCGGCTCTCATGTTGATTTCGCCCACCAAATCGTCAACCTGTGTGAGGCCGGGACGAACCTCGATTACAGGGTCGAGTAGTCCTGTTGGACGAATGAGCTGCTCAACAACAATTCCCTCGCACTTGGCAAGCTCGTAATCGGCCGGAGTGGCGCTAACGTAAATGGTTTGTCCAACAATACTTTCGAACTCATCGAATTTAAGCGGGCGGTTATCAATGGCTGCCGGAAGTCGAAACCCGTATTCCACCAGGTTCTGTTTCCGGGAATTATCACCGCCATACATGGCTCGTATTTGGGGAAGCGTTACATGACTCTCGTCAATTATGGTGATGTAATCGTCGGGGAAGTAATCGAGCAGGCAGAAGGGGCGCATTCCGGGAGGTCGGCCATCAAAATAGCGGGAGTAGTTTTCAATTCCGGGGCAGTAACCCAGCTCCTTAATCATTTCCATGTCGTACTCAACCCGTTGCAGAATTCGCTTGGCTTCCAGTGGCTTCCCAATGTTGTTGAAGTATTCAACCTGTTTTACCAAATCGTCCTGAATACTTTTTATTGCAGAGTTTATTCGCTCGCGGGTTGTTACAAAAATGTTGGCCGGGAAAATGGTAACCTCATCGAGGGTTTCAATTAGGTGACCGTTAATTGGTTCAAACTTTTCGAGGGTTTCAATCTCATCGCCCCAGAAAATTATGCGGTAGGCAAAATCGCCGTAGGCGGCGAAAACGTCAACGGTGTCGCCCTTTACACGGAAAGTTCCGTTCTTAAACTCAACCTCATTGCGCGAGTAGAGGCTATCCACCAGCTTACGAAGGAAAACGTTACGCCCAATTTTTTGTCCAACCTTTATGCTAATGGTATTGCTGTGGAAATCGGCAGGATTGCCAATGCCGTAAAGGCATGAAACCGATGAGATTACAATAACGTCCTTTCGTCCAGAAAGAAGTGAAGAGGTTGCGCTTAGGCGCAGTTTCTCAATCTCCTCGTTTATGGAAAGATCCTTCTCAATGTACGTATCGGTAACCGGCAGGTACGCTTCGGGCTGGTAGTAGTCGTAGTATGAAACGAAGTATTCAACCGCATTGTTTGGGAAAAACGATTTAAACTCGCCGTACAGCTGAGCCGCCAGCGTTTTATTGTGGCTAAGTACCAGCGCGGGCCTGTTCACCTTCGCCAGAACGTTGGCAATGGTAAAGGTTTTTCCCGATCCGGTTACGCCAAGAAGCGTTTGGAACCTATCGCCACTATTTAACCCTTGGGCAAGCTGTTTTATTGCTTCGGGCTGGTCGCCGGTTGGAACAAAATCCGATGTAAGTTCAAAATTCATTCAAATTATTTAAACCATAAAAATAGTAAAATAACGTGATTTAAAGGTAAGTATAATACCATGGTTGGTATGCAGTTGAAAAATAAGGTAATGAGGTTGTATGTGGACTTAATTATTCTAGTTCTTTATTCTTTCGTTCAATAAGTTGTTTTGCATTTTGGCTTGTAACCACTTTCTTTCCCGTTTTCTCTTCAATTTCTTTTCTTGTATTTCCTGCAATAGTCCCACCTTGTTTGGCAATTCTTTGATTTTCTTTGAAATTTCTTGGATTCTTTTCTTTTGAGATTTCAGTTGTGGTTGCTTCTGCAAGCATATTCAGAACCAATTCAAGGTTTGTCATATGGTCACGTAAATTTTCTCTCTTTAACTGCTTGAAATTCTTGTATTGTTTAGTTGTTAACCCACTCCACGCCTTTGTTATTTCATCAGTTAAGATTGCGTATTCTTGCCCTTTTTTTACACCCCTATTATCCCATTCATCGGTTAGTTCTTTACGAACTTCAATGCTTTTAAGTCGTTGATTTATCCAAGATGTGGAATATCCTTTACGCAAGTAGGTTTCCATAAGTCTGTCAATTCCAATCTCAGGGTCTTCAATTTCGTCAATTCTTTCCCTGCCAACTTTTGCCAGCCACAGTTTAAAAGGTTCAGCTTTGGGCGAAGGAATTGATTGAATTAGCCTGAAAAGTTGTTCTGTATCAGCAACATCGGTTTTATAAAATTTACCGTCCGATGATTGCATTTTCAGTTGGTTACAATTTGTAACCAACTCACTTCCTTCTTTTGATAGTCTGTGTTTTAATACTTTCCAGTAATTATTTGGGTTGGGACTTTCGGTTAATATTCCAACGACATCAACTATTGAGAAATACCACTTTTCTTGCTCATCATCCCAGATAGTTCTAATCTGTTTGTCGTTGAATAGTTTTATTGCTGTATCCTTAGCCATAGAATTTGTGTTAAGTTACAAATTTAGGATTTATATCTATGAGTTAAATGAATTGTCAAAACAACTTAAAATTCTCTTAAATATTCTTAGTGGTATTTATATTTAATTTAAAGAACAGGTAATCAGTGTTAAAGTTGTTCTTCCATGCTTGCATACAGTTTTGGTATAAAGCCAACAACAAGAATTCTTAACCATAGTCGCTTATTTATTGTTTGCTGAATTTAAAAAAGGATAGACTATTGTATTAAGTTAATTTTTCTTAGAACGAATTAACTTTAAAATAGCGATGAAAGCATTCGGGTTGAAAAAAATAGAGCAAAAAAAAAGACACTACAGAAGAGTGTCTTTTTAGTTTAAGGTTTGTTGGTTAGGCTAGTTGGCGTACCAAACCGAATCGAAAATATCCTGAACCATCGATTTCTTGAAGTAGTAATCCATGGTTTCAAGTAATGTTTCGGTAACAATTGGTTTGGCAAGGTAGGCGTTGCAACCAGCCTGCAGGCACATTTCCATATCGCCAACAATGGCGCAGGCGGTTTGGGCAATAACCGGAGTTTTAGGGTTGATTTTTTTAATCTGTTCGGTTGCCTCTAAACCGCTTAAGCCTTTCAGGCGTATGTCCATTAGTATCAAGTCAATATCGCTATTGTCCTGTACTAAACTTACCGCTGTTTCGCCATCCTCGGCAACCAGAAGTTTGGCTCCGGTTCGCGAGAGGATAGTTTGCAGCAGCATTAAGCTTGAAGGATCATCTTCAACTACAAGAACTACTTTATCGTTCCACGAGTAATGTTTTGGCATTTTTTAGGGTTTTTCAAAACATGGTGCAAGTTATATTAAAATATTTGAAAACTTCAACTAAAAAATACGATTTTTTAACAATTGGTCAAAAGAAGCTAACAATTCTGAGGATCTATTATATGTGATAAATTGATTTAAAGTATTTATAATTAGACTTATACGCAAAAATATATTTAAAAAAGTTCGGAAAGAGTTTTTTTTTTCATCAAAAATATTTTTGGTTTAAACAGCTGTTTACGAAACTTAACCTGCGAAATATTGTTATTCTTAATTAAAACTCCGTAAATTTATTGGTTGTATATTAAGTTTAAAAAACAAAAACCAAAATTGGCCTTTGGATACCAGCAAAGATATTGTTACTAAAAACCTTATAGTTTCCCTATTGTATTTTTTGGGAGCCATTATTTCTTATGCTATAAGCATAGGGAATTTGTACTATTTACCAATATGGTTGCCATTGGGACTAGCAATTGGTTACGCCTTTTTAAATGGGAGGAAAGTTTTATTCGGATTTATAATTTCTTCGTTGGTAGCTCATTTTTTCCTGGGAATAGTTGTTCTAAAATTTCGGGGAGTAGATATCCTTATTTCATTACTTCTTTTTTTCGCTGAGGGGGTACTATTCTATTTTTTTACTTATTTCTGGGAGAAGTTTAGCTGGCAAAACATTTTAGGCAGGAGTTCGAGGGATGTTAACAGGTTTTACCTTTTTATTTTTATTGGGTCGGTTCCGTTGGCAGCAGCATTTGCATTTCCATTGGTAAAATTTCAAGACCAGAGTTTTGTGGCGTCGTTTTTATCCGTTTTCCTTTCGTTGGCAACATCAATACTCGTTTATGTTCCAGCTGTTTTGAGCTATAATTTACTTGCAGAAGAAAAGTTTTTCAAATCCCACAAAGAACGTTTCGTGTTCTTTTTTCTAATAGTTTTAATAGTTTTTATTGGTATTGAAATATTGTGGCACCCTATATTAACTAGCAACCAGAGTGACACATTGTACTATTTTGTTTGTTTTTCAATTCTATTTTACATTTCTGTTCGCTATACCTATAAGGTTTACTCGTTCACTCTTGCAGTATTTGTTCCGCTCTTTCTGTTTTCAGTTTGGATAAACCAGGGTAGTAATACAACTCAACCGTTTCCTTTAGTTTTTGTAGATCCGTTGTTGTTTGTTTTCCTGCTATCGTTAGTTTCGCAGCAGGTGAAAGAAAAAATTTCCTATCAGGAGAAGTCAATTACAGCCAAAGCGTCGGATTACAGCGCCATTGAGGAGGAGGTTGCAAGGCAGGTGGCCGAGTACAAAAGCCTTAACAATAGGTTGTTTGAGGAGATTGAAAAACGTGCCTTAGCTGAGAAAGAGCTCGAGCAAAGTCGTAAATTACTGTTTGAAGCCCAACAGGTAGCCAAAATATCCATTTGGGAGTACTCCTTTCAAACTAAACAGTTTAGCTGGTTGTCGAAGTACGATAGTAGTTTCTACTCTGATATTAATTCTGGAAATATAGAATTATCAGCACTTGCAAATATTATCCACCCCGATGATTTTAAACAAGGAAGTGTTCTTTTCGAACAACTAAGGAAAAAGGAGGGAGAATTTGAAACAGAAATTAGGATTAAGGGAACAGCAGAAACCTTTGGTTTCTTTCTCCTTCGGGGAAAAAGTTTGGCTGAAAAAGGTAGTGTCTCCAGGATTCTAGGACTTATGGTTGATGTAACCGAGCAGAAGAAGATTGAGCTGGAAATTAGGGAGAAGGAGCAGAAGTACCAGGCCCTTTTCGAGTTGAATATTGATCCGGTATGTGTTATTGAAGCCGATAACCTGAGCATTGTTGATGTGAATCCAGCGTTTCTTCAAACTTACGGTTACCAGTACGATGAGCTGATAGGAAAACCTTATACCCTGGTTTCTGCACAACCCGATGAAACAAAAACAGTGGTTGCTTTTGCAAAGCAAAAGGGTTACTACAGGGTTACGCAACGACTTCACAGAAATAAAAGTGGCGAAGAATTTTACGTTGAAGGTAGCCTAATGAGCCATGAGGTGGATGGGAAAATTATGCTGTTCATAATAAGTCACGATATAACTCGGCGTCGTGAAGCTGAAAAGAATTTAGCTGAACGCGAACAAAAATTCAGGGCATTTTTCGAGTCCGATTTAATTGGAATGGCAGAGGTTTCCATTACGAAGGAATGGATTAGCTTCAACGATAAGTTATGTAGTATTCTTGGATATAGCCAGAAGGAACTTCACAATTACACTTGGGATCAGCTAACACATCCCGACGATTTGGCCACCGAAATTCGTTTGTACAATCAGCTACTTACGCATGAGTCTGATATCTATTCCATCGAGAAACGGTTTATAACAAAAAAATCAACCACAGTTACCTGCAAGGTAACGGTTAAGTCGGTGAAGACGTTAACCGGGAACATTTCTCATTTAATTAAGCTGGTGGAAGATATCAGCGAGCGGAAAAGAGCCGAGAAGGAGCTGATTGAAAGTCGTGCGAAGCTAAGCCATGCTCAGTCGGTTGCCAAGTTGGGAACCATTCGGTTTATTCCGGAATCGAACCTCATTCATCTTTCCGATGAGGCGTACGAAATTCTTGGCTTCGGGAAAAAGAAACCAACACTTACCCGTCGTGACTTTTTTAAAACCATTCTCCCCGATAGCCAAACCCGTTTTGAGGAGCATGTCTGTAATCTGGAGGCAGGCGCCAACGTAGAGGGAAGCCACGAGCAAACCATAATAACTCCCAAAGGCGATATTAGGTACACACTAACTAATTTTGGTAAAATTGTGGATGAGAATGACAAAGTTGTTGAAGTAGTGGCCACGCTGGCAGATATTACCCGCATTAAGCAGGCAGAGATGTCTCTTTTAGAAACCAACGCATTAAAAGATCAGATTCTTTCCATTATTGGCCACGATCTTCGTTCGCCCATCGGTTCAATGAAGCAGCTTATTGATATTTATGCTGATGGCTGGAAGGAGTACGACGTTGAATCGGCTGATTCAATTATTAAAACGCTGCAAGAAACAAGCGGTGAAACCTACAAGTTGCTGGAGAATCTGCTGGAATGGGCCAACTCGCAGCAAAAATCGAACTTTAAACCCGAAAGAACAGATCTTGTTTTACTTGCAGAGCAAGTAATTAAGCTAAGTAAAAGTGTAGCCGATGGCAAGGGAATAACTCTACAGAAGAACCTCCCCGATAAAGCAATGGCCTTTGTTGATGTTGAGATGATAAAAACCATTATAAGGAACCTTATTAGCAACAGCATCAAGTTTACTCCAGCCTCAGGGGTGATAATGGTTACCATTAATGATAAGGATGATAATCATATCGTTTCCATTTCCGATACTGGAGCAGGAATATCGGAAGAAAATATACCGAAACTTTTCGACACGTCAATTTCATTCACTACTCCCGGAACCGAGAACGAGAAGGGCACCGGTTTGGGTCTGAAGCTGGTAAAAAAGTTTGTAGAGAAGAACGGAGGTGAAATTAAGGTTGAATCTATCCTTGGACAGGGAACCGTCTTCTCCTTCTCTGTTCCAAAATACATTGATCACGAGTAGCTATTCCCTTAATGTTTTCATATTTTGGTCTGTTGGCAACCAATTTTTATCTTTACAGCCAAAAATAGCAGCATGAGTTTTCTTACCCTTTTCCTATTAGCAGTAGGTCTATCTTTCGATTCTTTTGCCGTTTCAGTTTCCAGTGGTTTGTTAAAAAAGGAAATCCTATTTTGGCAGGCAGTACGCATTGCGTTTTTTCTGGCACTATTTCAGGCTTTAATGCCTGTTGTAGGTTGGCTTGGAGGCGTAAGCGTGAAGAACTTTATGGAGCCGTTCGATCATTGGATTGCATTCATACTGCTTTCGGGGATTGGTGTGAAAATGATTGTTGAAAGCTTCAAGAATGACGAGGACAAAACAGTAAACCCGCTGGATATTAAGTTTATAATTAGCATTTCAGTAGCTACGAGTATCGATGCCCTGGTGGTTGGTATCAGCTTTGCGCTGATTGAAGTGAATATTGTTGTGGCATTTCTTGTTATTGGAGCTGTTACTTTTGTTGCATCAATGTTAGGAATTCTTTGTGGGAAAAAATCGGGAGGAAAGCTTGGAAAGCGAATGGAAATTCTTGGTGGACTAATCCTTATTGCCATTGGTGCAAAAATCCTAATTCAGCATTTGGCAGCATAAGTTTTATTTTTACTAAAAATGTATGATTATGATTTTAATTTTGCTTTTACTCTTTTACATTTTTACACCGCTTCTTATTCTGCATCTTTGCCATAAATTCCCATTCGTAAACAAGTTGGGTGCCGTGATGGTTGCCTATGGCATTGGACTGCTGGTTGGAAATATTGGAGTTATTCCATCGCTTAGCGAAAGCCTTAATAGCTTGCTTTTAGTAAATCCGAAAATTTCCGCCGATGAGGTTGATGGGTTAATTACTTCAGGAAGTTTGGTAGAATCCGATTTGCTGGCTTTCAAAATATACAAGCTCCGCGATTTGCTGATGACCGTTACCATTCTTCTGGCAATTCCGCTTTTGCTTTTCTCGGCAAATATTAAAGAATGGGCAAAACTGGCCGGTAAAACCTTAATGTCGTTCGTGTTGGGGATGATAGCGGTTCTTTCCGTTATTGTTGCTGGATACTTCATTTTTAAGGGAGCCGGAATAAAGGATTTATGGAAAATTTCGGGTATGCTCGTGGGCGTTTATACTGGCGGAACACCAAACCTTGCCTCCCTAAAGCTTATGCTCGATATTGATGCCAATACCTACATTCTTACTCACACCTACGATTTGGTTGTGGGAGTGGTTTACCTGGCCTTCCTTATGAGCATTGGGCAAAAAATTTTCCACCGTTTTTTACCAAAATTCCCTATTCCTGTTGACGAGGTGAATGTGAAGGATTTAAACGGGAAGGATCCGTTTTGGGGCATTTTTCAGCGCGAAACGTTTTTCCCGCTACTGAAAGCTTACCTTGTGGCAATGGCCATATTTATAGCTGGCGTCGGCTTAAGCATGCTTGTTCCAGAGAAAATGGTTATGGTTGTGGTTATTTTAACCATAACGACTTTGGCAATTCTTGCCTCGCTAATTCCGGCGTTAAACCGAATTGACAAAACGTTCGAATCGGGAATGTACCTCATACTGGTATTCAGCATTGTGGTTTCGTCCATGGCCGATGTGAGAAACTTTGCCGGGCTAACACCCGGATTGTTTGGTTACATCTCGCTGGCCGTTTTTGGTTCGCTGTTCCTTCACGTTTTGCTTTCAAAACTTTTTAAGGTTGACGCCGATACCACCATGATTACCTCTGTAGCATTCATTTGCTCACCACCGTTTGTTCCTGTAATTGCAGGAGCAATTGGCAACAGGCACGTTATGGTTTCGGGAATAACTATCGGAATTATTGGTTATGCTGTAGGAAACTATCTGGGATTTCTAATTGCGGAGCTACTTCGGATTTTCTAAAACTCTTACTTTCCTAAGCTAACTGAATCCTTTGGGGTGTTGCTGTTGTTCCCATCACCAAGTTCGCTTGTTTCGGTTGTGTCGAAGCACAGGAAAAGCAGCGCATCGCTTTCGTTAAGCAGAACCCAAAGGTAGTAGAAAGGGTAACCGGTTTCCTCATCGCTCCCGTGAATGTATTCCATTACAACCGATTCGGCCGGATCGTCGGGGTTAGAGTTGCAGTAAACCTTGCTCGAGTAGAAGTCGATTTGGTGAAGACTGTCGCCTTCCGAAAAATCGTAGGCAATATCGCCAATACAAAAGGTTTTATTGGTTTCGTAGCCCTTTACAGTAAAGAATTGTTTCCCCTCGGTATCCTCAACAAAGAAGGCGAAGTAGTAATCGTCGTTAAAGGTTTCTGTAATTTCTGTGGTATCGGTGGGGGTAAGCTGCCAGGCGTTGGTTATTTGGTATAGCGAGTAGAAAGCAATGCTGTCCTGCGACTTGGCTATAAACAGAATACACACGTTCAGAAGAATCAGTGTAACGTATTTTTTCATTGCTTGCTTGTTCAGTAAACGAAAAACGCCTGCAAAGTGCTAAGGCGTTTTTCGTTATGTTATTCTAGAATAGGAAGTTAAAGCCAATGTAGGTTCCGCTGCTGCCATCTCGCTCGTCGAGTGGCCGACCATGGTCAACGGCAATAATAAAGTTCCGGTTCATTACTATTAGAAGTCCAGCTCCCACGCTCATGTGGATGCTTTCCTTGTCGTCGCTGAAAATTTGATTCTGGGTAATGCCTGTACCCACATCACCCGGATCGATGAAGTAACCGCTAAATTCAATGGGTTTAACTACTTGCCCGGCGTCGAAGAAACCGTTTAATGAGAGGTAGAAGTTCTGGTTTATAAACTGGAACTTAACGAACTTCCATCGAAGTTCGAGGTTTGCGTATGCAATGGCATCGCCAACAACACGGTTACGAATAACTCCTCGTAGCGATTTTCCACCGCCAAGCCCCTCGGAGGTTGAACCTCTCAAAATTAGCGTTGTGATGTTGGGTTGAAGGTAGAACGGGCATTTTCCTAGTAGCGTTGCTTGGTACGACAACCTGTAGGCAAACGATAGGCGCTCTGGGAAAAGTGTAAAGTACTGCCTGTGTGTAAGGGTAAACTTCAGGTGTTCGTAATTTTTGCCAATTCCCATGAATGATGGAGCGTAGGCAAAAACTGCTTCGGTCCACATTCCACGGTTCGGATTTGGCTCGTTATCGCGGGTATCGAAAACAATGCCAGCCTTTACGTAGCTTACAAAATCGCCATCTTTCTCGTCTGTTTCAATAAGTCCCCAGTTTACGTAATGGTCGTATAGCGTTAGCGTGTCGGGAAGTAGGTTCTCGTCCTTGCCTTCGTTCAGCTTGGCAATGTCAACTGGTGCAATTTGGTAGTTGTACAAACCAACTCCGGCAGCCCAACCAAAATTTTCCATGGGGAGTTTTCCCTGCAAATCCACGCTGTAGCGGAAAAGTTTGCGGTCGTATTTGTAGAAAACGCGCGACATGTAATCGTCGGCCTCGTCATCGGCCCAGGAAGCGTTGTACATTGACTCGTACCCGTTAAACCCGTAAAAATCGTAGGTTTTATCGGTAAGGTAGCTAAGGTCGGTTGTAAAACGAATTCCCGGAATCAGCGTTTTTGAATCGAAGAAAATTCGGTTTATTCCACTTCCTTTGGTAAAGCGCGACCATTCGAGGTAGAGGTTGTGGTTAAAATCGGGGTACCTTGTTCCATCGCCGTAGTTGAAAAGATTTAACAGGGCACCATACTGGAAACCAAGGTCAGAGTCGAACGAAACAACCGGAAGTCCACCAAAATTCCATCCCTTCTTCACTTTCTCCTCTTTCGCTGCTTTTGTCTCTTTGTCTTTCGTTTCTTTCTGAGCAAAAGTGCTGGCGGCAATCAGTAAGCTGAGAGCCAGAGCCAGAGTATTACGAGTAAATTGCATGGTTTAAAGTTTTTGGTTTCTCAAATGTAAGATTTTTATCATTTCTAAACCTAGAACATGAAAAAAAACAGAATCTTTTTTTAGAGAACCGTTTATGGAATTATTGAATCAAATACATCAATAGTATGAATGAATTTGATATTAAACCGTAAATTGCAAACTAATAATCGAAAAGCTATGAAACTACGACTTATTTTACCAATACTTTTGGCTCCTGCTTTGGCATTTGGGCAAAACAGCAGGTCGATTCCGGTTGAATCGAAGGTGAACGAAGTGAAACTTTTTTTGAGCGGAGCTCAGGTTTCGAGGGTTGCAGCCGTTGAAATTCCAGCTGGCACATCGGTAATTGTTCTTGAAAATTTGCCTAGCACCCTCGATGCTTCAACCTACCAGGTTGAGGGGAAAGGGAACTTTACTATTATGTCCATTAAGGAAGGTTTTTCCAATAAGCGCAACTCATTGCCAAAGGAAGCACAGTTGATTAAGGACAGCATTTCGCTTCTTCTCATTCAGAAGGAGGACATTGAAACGCTGAAGAGTTTACTTGAAACCGAGGAGGAGTTTTTAAACCTGAACCGCTCCATTGGCGGACAACAGAACGGAGTAAATGCAACAGATTTGAAGGCTGCTGCGGAATTTTACCGTACACGATTGACCGAGATTCGGAAAGGTATCGTTATTAATAGTAGGAGGATTACCGAGGTTAACCAGCAGATTGAACGGTTGAAAGCCAGGTTGTATCCGTTCACCTCGGGAAGGGTTGCCCTAAACCAGCAGCTTTCAGTAACCGTTTTGGCTGAAAAGCCAACCAAGGCATCAGTAATCGTATCGTACTATACTGCAGCCGCTGGTTGGGTTCCAACGTACGATATTCGTTCTGGCGGTCCCGGAAAGCCCGTTCAGCTTGTGCTGAAAGCATCGGCAAACAACTCAACCGGCGAAAATTGGGAGAATGTTCACTTTACCTACAGCACAGGAAGGCCAACCAGCAACGTGAATCCACCAATCATTAATCCTTGGTACCTGCGTCCAATTCCTCCGCGAACTCCTTCCTCATCAAGTCTAAGGTTAAGTAAAGTTGAGTTTGCCATGGACGAAGATGCATACGAGTTGGAAGAAGTTGCAACCGTAGGTTATATGAACGAGTTTGTTACTACTAGCGAAGCCGTAACGGCAACTGATTACAGCGTTTCAATACCCTACACGCTGGAAACGGGAAGGGAACCCCTTGTGGTAGAAATTGACCGGCAAGAACTTCAGGCAGAATTCGAGTACATTGCAATACCCAAATTAGCGAAAGAGGTTTACCTAATGGCGAATATTGTGAATGCCGACAGGTTGAATCTGCTTTCAGCAAACGCTTCGATATATCTGAACAATGCCTTTACCGGAACCGCAGTGCTGAGCCCCGATATGGCTTCCGACACCATAAGTTTGCCCCTCGGGCAGGATAATGCGGTAACAATTTCGAGGAACAGAATAAGAGAGTTTAAATCGAAGAAAATTATTGGTTCACGCGTTGCTGAAACCGTAGGCTGGGAAATAGAGGTTCGTAGCTTGAAATCGGAGCCAATAAATATTAAGGTAACCGACCAAATTCCTGTGTCGACTGATAAATCAATAAAAGTTGAGGCCACGGAGTTGAGTAACGGGTCACTTAACGCGGAGAGCGGTTTGGTTAATTGGAATATCAAACTTGAACCCGGGAAACCACAGAAAATCAGATTTGGTTACAAGGTTGAGTATCCAAAGGAATTGATTTTAAATGTTGAGTAAAGTTGGTTTCTATGGCTTACGTGCCTGATTATTACATTTTAAAAAGGTTGACTCGGTTTGTACTTTTTCGTAAATTGAGGCCACATTAAACTTTTAACTCATCGTTTTGTTTAACTTCACAAAAAAACGCTAAGCATTTATCTATGTTAGAAAAAATAGTCGATTTCAGCGTAAAGAACAAGCTAATTGTCATCCTTTTTACTTTAACAATCGCAGCGTTTGGTATTTATGCAATTATTCATATTCCCGTAGGAGCGGTACCTGATGTTACCAACAATCAGGTACAGGTAATAACCACAACCGGGAATTTATCAACCTCGGAGGTTGAACAGTATATCACTGCGCCAGTTGAGTTGGAGATGGCAAATCTGCCGGGAGTTGTTGAAATCAGATCGATTTCAAAATTTGGACTTTCGGTTGTAACCATCGTTTTTGATGAGAAGCTGGGAGCATACCTTCCGCGCCAGCTGATAGCTGAGAAAATTAAATCGGCATCGGCAAATATTCCCGAAGGATTTGGAACTCCAGAAATGGGGCCAATTACAACTGGTTTGGGCGAGATTTACCAGTACATCCTCGATGTGAAACCTGAGTTTCAGGATAAGTATTCGCCCATGGATTTGCGAACAATTCAGGATTGGATTGTTCGTCGCCAGCTTTCGGGAATAAAAGGGGTTGTTGAGGTGAACAGCTGGGGCGGATATCTCAAACAGTACGAGGTTGCGATTGACCCGTTAAAACTCAAAAGTCAGGATGTTACTTTGATGGATGTTTTCGATGCGATGGAATCGAACAACAGCATTTCGGGTGGAGCCTACATCGAAAAAACGTACCAGAGCTACTTTATTCGTGGCGATGGAACTATCAAATCTATTGAGGATATTGAAAATATTGTTGTTGCAAATCGTAAAGGAATTCCGCTTTTAGTAAAGGATGTTGCCGAAGTGCGCTTCGGTTTTGCAAATCGGTACGGCGCAATTACTGCAAATGGCGAAGGCGAAAAGGTTCTTGGCCAGATTATGATGCTAAAGGATGCCAACTCAAAGGAGGTAATACAGGCTGTTCACGAGCGAGTTGCTGAGGTTCAGCAAAATTTACCCGAGGGGGTTTTCATCAACCCGATACTCGACAGGAGCGATCTGATTTCTAAAACTTCGTTTACCGTTGTTGAAAATCTGGTGCTTGGCTGCTTAATAGTTGTTCTGGTTGTAGTTCTGCTGCTTGGAAATTTCAGATCGGCATTGGTAATTGCTTCCATGATTCCTCTGGCATTGCTTTTCACACTTTCAATGATGTACGTTTTTGGAATCGATGCAAATCTGATGAGTTTGGGAGCGCTCGACTTCGGAATTATTATCGATGGTGCTGTTATCATTGTTGAATTCATTGCAATAAAAGTTAACTCCAGCAAGAAGGAGCTTAGTGAGAGTGATGAAGATGGTAGGAAACGTTTGCTCGATAAAATTTCGTTCGAAGGCGCATCAAAAATGATGAGTTCGGCAATTTTCGGACAGATTATAATTCTTATCGTTTTTATTCCAATACTTTCGCTAAGTGGCGTTGAGGGAAAAATGTTTAAGCCCATGGCTTTATCTTTCAGCTTCGCAATTATTGGAGCCATGATTCTTGGCTTAACCTGGTTGCCGGTTGCCGCTTCACTTTTCCTGAAGCCCGAGAAGAAGCAACGAAAAGGAATTTCCGACTGGTTCATGGGACTTGCGCATCGTTCGTATGCGCCGGTAATAGCATGGTCGTGTCGCCATAAAAGGATTGTTTTGGGTGCAGCATTGGTTTCTCTTATTTTAACCGGATTCGTTTTCTCCCGTATGGGCGGAGAGTTTGTTCCTACGCTCGACGAGGGCGATTTTGTAATTCAACCGGTTCTGAAAACCGGAACTTCGCTCTCCAAAACTGTTGAGATGACTACCCGCATGGAGCAAATACTTATTGATAAATTCCCGGAAGTCGATCAGATTGTTTGCCGCATTGGCGCAGCCGAAGTTCCCACCGATCCCATGTCGATGGAGGAGATTGACATGATTATTCGGTTAAAACCCCGAAAAGAATGGGTTTCAGCACAAAGCAAGGAGGAACTTGCCGATCGTTTTAAGGAGGAACTTTCCATAATTCCCGGAATTGAGTACGAGTTTACGCAACCAATTGAGATGCGTTTCAACGAGCTAATAACCGGCGTGCGAGCCGATATCGCCATAAAAATTTACGGTGAGGATTTGGAATATTTGAACCGAAAAGCTATTGAGGTGAAGAATACGATTAGCGACATTCCTGGTGCTGCTGATGTTATCCTCGAAAAAACTGCGGGATTACCACAGATGAGCGTTGTTTACAATCGCAAGCGTATTGCATATTACGGACTGAACACAAAAATGCTGAACGAGTACCTTGCCATGGCATTCGGAGGTGAATCGGCAGGTAGCGTTTTTGAAGGCGAAAAACGATTCGATATGGTAATCCGACTCAACAAAAGTAGCAGAGTTGATATCGATAACATTGAGCAACTGATGGTTCCGCTGGAGAATGGGAAGCAGGTTCCGCTGAAAGAGTTGGCCGAAATTTCGTACACTGAGGGTCCGGCAAAAATCTCGCGCGACAATACCCAACGAAGAGTTGTGGTTAGCGTGAATGTTAGGAATCGCGATCTAAAATCGGTGGTTGAGGATATTCAGAGTAGAATTGATAAAAAAGTGAAGTTGGAACCTGGCTACTATATTTCATACGGTGGTCAGTTCGAAAATCTTCAGAATGCTACAAACCGATTGCTCGTGGCAGTTCCCGTAGCGCTTCTGCTGATTTTTGTTTTTCTACACTTCGCATTCAAATCCTTAAAGGATGCAATTATGATTTTTACCGCAGTTCCATTGGCTACTGTTGGTGGAGTTTTCCTTTTGTGGATTAGAGGAATGCCATTCAGCGTTTCGGCCGGAATTGGGTTTATTGCACTTTTCGGAATTGCAGTTCTGAACGGAATAGTTCTTATTGAGCATCTTAAAGAGTTGCTGGCAAAAGGTGAGGTGAAAACCATGCGCGAGCTAATTTTACAAGGAACTCACGATCGATTACGTCCGGTTATGCTCACAGCGGCCGCCGCTGCCATGGGTTTTTTGCCAATGGCAATTTCTACCGGTGCGGGAGCCGAAGTCCAGCGTCCGCTGGCAACAGTTGTAATTGGCGGGTTGGTAACTTCAACCATGCTAACCATGATTGCATTACCTTTAATGTTCGAGATTTTTTACAATGTTGTTGGCTTTAAGATGTGGCCGCCACGATTTATCCGTTCAAAATCAATTCCGCTAACAATTTTGCTGATTTTTATTGCTCCGTTCATTTCGTTTGGGCAGCAAAGAGAAGTAAAACTCGATGAGGCGATTCAAATTGCCATGCAGAATAACAAGGAGATAAAAGCTTATGAATTGATGGTTGACGAGCAACGTGCGTTACGGAAAACCGGCTACAATATTGAGAAAACGAATTTTTACTACTCATTCGATCAGAACAATGTGGCCGATAATGGCTACCCGCTTGGCATATTTGGCGTTGAGCAAACTTTTAGCTTCCCAACTATTTACTCTGCTCAGCGCCGGGCAAATTCGGTAAACATTTCAATTGCTGAAGTTGAATTGGAGAAGCAACGACAAAATCTCACAAAACAGGTATCAAAAACTTATTACCGAATTGTCTACCTTCAGAATAAGTTGAAGGTTTACCAAAAAGTTGATAGCTTATACTCATCTTTTGGCGAGCGATCGGAAAAACGATACGAAAAAGGGGATATCGGCAGAACCGATTTGCTAAATGCAAAAGCGAAGCAGCATCTGGTTCAGGTTGAATCATTAAAGTTGAAACGTGAAATTGAAGTTGCCTACAGCAACCTTAAAACTTTGCTGCAAATTGATGACATTGTTTCGATTCCGTTCGAGGAGCTTGTGCAGATTCCTGTGAACGAATTTGACGTGGTGTCGGTTCCGGAGGTACGGAAAAATCAGCTGCTAACAGATTATCAAAGAGCAATGGTTGGAATTGAACGAAACTCGTTTTTGCCCGATTTCTCCCTCGGATATTTCAATGGAACGAACAGGTACGCCGGAGCACAGAATTACTATGGTTTTGAGGTGGGAGTGGCAATACCTCTGTTTTTTGGGGAGCAGAAAGCCAAAGTGAAAGCCAGCCGAATTGCTCAGAATGTTCAGGAGAACATGCGGTTACATGAAATTTCACGAGTAAACTCAAAATACTACGAGTTGAAGAGTGAACTGGCCAAGTTCAGTGAGTCGATTCAATTCTACAATAGTTCAGGCAGGCAACTCTCCGACGAAATCCTGCGATCGTCGCAGCGAAGCTACGAGTTGGGCGAAATGAGTTTTTTTGAATTTGTGTACAGCGTTGAGAACGCCCTGAGTATTAAGCTTGAGTATCTCGATAATTTGACCGATTTCAATAATATTGCACTGGAAATAAATTACATAACTGAATAAATTGGTTTGGTATGAAACGAACTAAATACTTTTTTCTCCTTTTGTTGTCACTGAGTTTTTCTTATCAGGGTTGTAAGCAGTCGGCCGAAACGGAGGAACCTATAGAAGTGAGCGAGGAATTAATTGTTGTTACAAACGAGCAGTTCGAGAGCGATGGAATGATTCTGGGCGAAATCTTCGAAACAAAATTCAGCGAGGATATTTCATGCAACGGGAATATTGTTGCTCCTGCCGGAGAAATGGCACAGGTTGGAATTCCTTTGTCGGGAGTGATTGAAAAAATTAATGTTGGATTGAACCAGAAAGTTTCAGCAGGACAAACATTGTGTACAATAAAATCGATGGAACTTATTGACTTACAGCAACAGTTTGCCGAAACTTCGGCAATGCTGGTTCGCCTAAAATCAGACTTTGAAAGAGCAAAGGCCCTAAAGGCCGATAGCATTGGTTCCAATAAGGAGTTTGTTGCTGTTGAAAGTGAGTTCCTAACCATGAAAGTTCGGGTGCAATCGCTAAAAATGCAGCTTGAAGTGTTAGGTGTAAATCCCAATGAAGTTGAAAAAGGAAGCTGGAAAAACTCCTACGAGATAAAATCGCCAGTTGCTGGTTTTGTTACCGATATTGAAATGGTTGTGGGTGAAACAGTGGGGCAGGATTCAAGAATTGCCACAGTGGTAGGAACTGACAATTTGTACCTAAAACTTTCGGTTTTCGAAACCGATATTACTAAATTGAAGAAAGGTCAGCAGGTAGGTTTTACCTTAATTTCCGATCAACAAAAAAATTTCAACGCAACGCTCACCTCAATTGGGAAAAATATTGACAAGGATTCCAAAACAGTAGCTTGTACAGCAGATATCGTTACCGAGCAAAGCTCGGAGTTCACTCATGGAGCGTTTGTAAACGCCAAAATAATTACCGGCGAATACTCTGCAAAATCATTACCTGTTGATGCTTTGGTAAAGGATGGCTCAAATTACTTGGTTTATGTGCTGGCAGAGAAAACAGGCGAAGGTTACTCCTTCAGAAAGCAGAACGTAAAAGTTAATAGGATATCAGGGCAACTTGCCGAGGTAAGCGAATTGGAACCTGGTGTAAAAGTTCTTACAAAGGGAGGTTACAGTTTGGAAGTTGAATA
>DAOSWM010000050.1:0-22344 GCA_035380045.1 Tenuifilaceae bacterium
GCTATTCTTGGAGTAGTTGCAGCACCAATTACTTCCGGTGATACAGCATTTCGTTCTGCTCGATTAATAGTTGCAGATTTTTTACGTTTTAAACAGGTTAATATTGTTAATCGTCTTCTAGTAAGCATTCCCTTATTCGCAATTGGATTCGTTCTTACCCAGGTTGATTTTGCCATTATTTGGCGTTACATGGCATGGAGTAACCAAACCTTAGCCACCGTTGTTCTTTGGGCAATAACAGTATATCTGGCTAAGGAAAAGAAACTATTCTGGATTACTTTTTTCCCTGCCGTTTTTATGACTGCAGTCATCTCAAACTACATCCTAATTGCACCTGAAGGTTTCCAGCTAAGCCAAACCATCGGATACCCAATAGGAATAGCAGCAGCCATTGCTTCAGCAATAGTCTTTTGGGTTTTCATCAAACGGAAATAAAAAAGCGGTACAAAGTACCGCAATATTTAAGATATTTTGGTAAACGGACACTGAGGCTCTCGAAGTGTCCGTTTAACTATTTTAAGCCTCTCCTGTACTACCTCCAAAGTTCATTGGAAATGGCGGCATCCCAGTGTTCCCCTCTCCTATTTTAATGGTTCCATGCATACTTTCGAATTTAGCCACATTATCCTTTAGCGCAGCAAGCAATCGTTTCGCATGGTCGGGAGTTAAAATAATCCTCGACTTAACCTGTGCCTTTGGCATTCCCGGCATTACTCGTACAAAGTCAATTATAAACTCTGATGCTGAGTGGGTTATGATTGCTAAATTGGAGTAGTTTCCCTGAGCCACCTCGTCATTCAGCTCAATATTTAACGGATTCTTTTTTTCTGACATATTGTGTGTGATTTTTTCTGCAAGTTAAAAAAAAACGAGGGCGAATACCCTCGTTTTCGATAAAAAATACTTATTATTCTTCTTTTGCTCCTACCTCAATGGCTTGTTCAGCTTGTGTAATTAACTCATGATCTTCCTTTGAGTATACAACAATGTTATCGAACTCTCGCAGTCCAGTTCCTGCAGGTATCAAGTGCCCGCAAATAACATTCTCCTTCAAGCCTTCTAGCGTGTCAACCTTTCCATGAATCGCTGCTTCGTTAAGCACCTTTGTCGTTTCCTGGAACGATGCGGCCGACATGAAGCTACTGGTTTGAAGTGCAGCACGAGTAATTCCTTGCAACACCTGACTCGATGTGGCTGGAACTGCATCGCGTGCAATAATAAGTTTCATATCCTTGCGCTTAAGCATTGAATTCTCATCACGAAGTTTACGGGCAGTAATTATTTGTCCCGGACGAGCAGCAGGTGAATCCCCAGCATCAACAACAATTTTCTTATCGTATATCCAATCGTTCTCATCCATAAACTCCCACTTATCCACAATCTGCTTTTCGAGGAAACGCGTATCTCCCGGATCATCAATCTCTACCTTTCGCATCATTTGACGAACAATCACCTCAAAATGCTTATCATTAATTTTCACACCCTGCATACGATAAACTTCCTGAACTTCGTTCACAATGTACTCCTGAACTTTTGTAGGCCCCTTAATTGCAAGAATATCCGAAGGTGTAATGGCTCCATCAGACAAAGGAATACCTGCTCTCACGTAATCGTTCTCCTGAACAAGAATTTGTTTTGAAAGGGGTACAAGGTACTTCTTAACCTCGCCGGTTTTCGATGTAACAACAATTTCTCTGTTCCCTCTTTTCACCTTCCCGAAGGTAACCTCACCATCAATTTCCGATACTACTGCTGGGTTCGATGGGTTGCGTGCCTCGAAAAGTTCTGTTACACGTGGCAAACCACCGGTAATGTCACCCGATTTCCCAACTGCACGTGGAATTTTAACCAGAATGTCACCAGCCTCAACCTCCTTGCCTTCATCAACAACAATGTGCGATGAAACAGGCAGGTTATAGGATTTAATAACATCCTTTCCGCTCATAATCTTAATTATGGGGTTTTTGGTCTTATCCCTGGTTTCAATAATTACTTTTTCACGAAAACCAGTTTGTTCATCCGATTCTTCTCGATATGTAACCTCTTTAACAACTGCTTCAAAGGCTATTTTACCTGCAGATTCAGATATGATTACGGCATTCCACGGATCCCAATCACAAACCAGTTGCCCTTTGGAAATATCATCCCCATTTTTAATGTAAAGCTTAGAGCCGTATGGGATTGTATGTGTTGAAAGGGTTATTCCAGTATTCTTATCAACTATTCTTAACTCTGCCAATCGTCCAATTACAATTTGATAGCTGTTATTGGCATCGTCTACCTTTTCTACACTCTTAAGTTCCTCTATTTCAGCACGTCCGTCGAAACGAGCAACAATTTTAGAATCGGAAATAATGTTCGAAGCAGTACCTCCAACGTGGAATGTACGTAGCGTTAGCTGTGTTCCAGGTTCTCCAATCGACTGAGCCGCAATAACACCCACAGCCTCTCCTTTCTGAACCATTCTCCCGGTTGCAAGGTTACGTCCGTAACATTTTGCGCACACACCCTTTTTTGACTCGCAGGTAAGTACCGAACGGATTTCAACTTGTTCAATCGGTGAATCAGCTATTTTCTGACAAATATCTTCGGTTAACTCAATACCCGCTGCAACAATAAGTTCACCTGTGAGAGGGTGGTAAACATCGTGCACTGTAGTTCTACCAAGTATTCTTTCGTAGAGTGTTTCTACCACCTCCTCGTTTTTCTTAATTGCTGTAGCAACTAGTCCGCGAAGTGTTCCGCAGTCACTCTCAGTAATTATCACATCTTGCGACACGTCAACTAACCTACGGGTTAAATAACCAGCATCAGCTGTTTTCAACGCGGTATCGGCCAAACCTTTACGAGCACCGTGGGTTGAAATGAAGTACTCAAGTACCGAAAGACCTTCCTTAAAGTTCGAAAGAATTGGGTTCTCGATAATCTCACTTCCGGTGGAACCTGACTTCTGTGGTTTTGCCATCAGACCACGCATCCCACAGAGCTGGCGAATCTGTTCTTTCGAACCCCTCGCACCTGAGTCAAGCATCATATAAACAGAGTTAAACCCTTGGTTATCTTCCGAGAGCTTCTTTAGAAGTGTTACTGTAAGTTTTGCGTTTGTATGTGTCCAAATATCAATTATCTGGTTGTATCGTTCATTGTTTGTGATAAGACCCATATTATAGTGAGCCAACACCTCTTCAACATTTGCATACCCTTCCTCAACCAAATCCTGCTTTTCAACGGGAACCATCACATCATCAAGGTTAAACGAAAGTCCTCCTTTAAACGCAATGTAGTATCCTAAATCTTTAATATCATCCAGGAATTGGGCAGTTCTGGCAATACCTGATTTTTTTAGTACGCTACCAATAATATCGCGAAGCGATTTTTTTGTTAATAACTCGTTAATATATCCCATTTCGGTAGGAACATTCTGGTTGAATATAATCCTACCTATTGTGGTTTCTATTAGCTCATGTTTAATGGTTCCATCCTCACTAGCAATAGGCAATCGTACCTTCACAATTGCATGAAGATCTGCCCTCTTCTCGTTATAAGCAATGATTGCTTCTTCTGCTGAGTAAAACTTCAAACCTTCTCCCTTTGAACCTTTTCTTGGTTTGGTGATGTAGTACAAGCCAAGTACCATGTCCTGTGAAGGAACTGTAATAGGAGCTCCATTAGCTGGGTTCAGAATATTATGAGAGCCTAGCATAAGCAGCTGAGCCTCAAGAATCGCTTCATTTCCCAGTGGAAGATGGACTGCCATTTGGTCACCATCAAAGTCGGCGTTAAATGCAGTACACGAAAGTGGATGCAGCTGAATTGCCTTGCCTTCAATTAGTTTGGGTTGAAAAGCCTGGATACCTAACCGGTGAAGTGTTGGAGCACGGTTCAGTAGAACTGGATGCCCTTTTAGCACATTCTCAAGGATATCCCATACCACAGGATCCTTGCGGTCTACAATTTTTTTTGCAGATTTTACAGTTTTCACAATCCCTCTTTCTATCAGTTTCCTGATAATAAATGGCTTGTAGAGTTCTGCCGCCATATCCTTTGGCAACCCGCACTCGTGCATTTTTAGTTCAGGACCAACAACAATTACAGAACGAGCTGAGTAGTCAACACGTTTCCCGAGCAAGTTCTGACGAAAGCGTCCCTGCTTCCCTTTTAAGCTATCACTTAAAGATTTTAGCGGACGGTTGGCATCGGTTTTTACTGCGTTACTTTTTCGTGAGTTATCAAATAAAGAGTCAACAGACTCCTGAAGCATACGTTTTTCGTTACGTAGAATTACCTCAGGAGCTTTTATCTCTATCAATCTTTTCAGACGATTATTCCTGATAATTACCCTACGGTATAAATCGTTAAGGTCTGATGTAGCAAACCTTCCTCCATCTAGCGGAACAAGGGGACGAAGTTCGGGTGGAATCACTGGAATAACTTTCAGTATCATCCACTCGGGTTTATTCACATTTACCGATTCTCTGAATGCCTCAACTACCTGAAGTCGCTTTAAAGCCTCATTCTTACGCTGTTGCGATGTTTCAGTATTAGCTTTATGGCGCAGATCGTAGCTTAACTCATCCAAATCTAATCGCGATAAGAGCAAATGTAATGCCTCTGCTCCCATAGCAGCAATGAACTTATTAGGATCGGTATCCTCCAAATATTGATTTTCTTTAGGGAGTGTATCAAGAATCTCAAGGTATTCTTCCTCAGTTAAGAAATCCATATACTGAACTCCCTCCTGTGCCTTAATCCCAGGATTTACCACTACGTAGCGTTCGTAGTAAATAATTGAATCTAACTTCTTGGTTGGCAATCCAAGCAGGTAACCAATTTTATTCGGCAATGAACGGAAATACCATATATGGGCAACAGGCACAACAAGGTTGATGTGCCCCATGCGCTCTCGACGCACCTTCTTCTCAGTAACTTCAACACCGCATCGGTCGCAAACAATCCCTTTGTAACGAATTCTTTTATACTTCCCGCAATGGCATTCGTAATCCTTTACAGGACCGAAAATACGCTCGCAGAAAAGGCCATCGCGTTCGGGTTTGTATGTTCTGTAGTTAATCGTTTCTGGCTTAAGAACCTCACCACTAGACAGTTCAAGAATCTCTTCAGGAGAAGAAAGTCCAATACTTATTTTGGTGAAATTGCTCTTTACCTTGTTTTCCCTTCTGAACGACATATTCTGTAATTTATATTATTTGCGTTACGTTTACGAAGGCATAAAGCCTAACTTCTTTTCTAAACGATTTCTGCTCTAATCGAGGTTAACACTTAAGCCTAATCCTCGTAACTCGTGCAATAAAACATTTAGCGATTCAGGTATGCCGGGTTGTGGCATTGGTTCCCCTTTTACTATCGATTCGTAGGCCTTTGCACGTCCAGCCACATCATCCGATTTGATGGTTAGAATCTCCTGCAAAATATTTGATGCGCCGAATGCTTCAAGCGCCCATACCTCCATCTCACCAAAACGTTGTCCTCCAAATTGAGCCTTCCCACCAAGTGGTTGCTGAGTAATTAGTGAGTATGGTCCAATGGAACGGGCATGCATTTTGTCGTCAACCATATGACCTAGCTTAAGCATGTAGATCACGCCTACGGTTGCTGGCTGATCGAAACGTTCTCCGGTACCTCCATCGTAAAGGTAGGTTCTTCCATACCGTGGAATCCCTGCATCATCTGTAAATTTATTGATTTCATCAATCTTGGCACCATCAAAAATTGGGGTACTAAATTTCATACTTAACTTTTGACCTGCCCAACCAAGAACCGTCTCATAAATCTGACCAAGGTTCATACGCGAAGGCACACCCAGCGGGTTAAGAACAATATCAACAGGGGTGCCATCCTCAAGGAACGGCATGTCCTCATCACGTACAATTTTAGCTACAATACCCTTGTTCCCGTGACGCCCTGCCATTTTATCGCCTACTTTAATCTTGCGCTTTTTCGCAACGTAAACCTTAGCTAGTTGGACAATACCTGCGGGTAGCTCATCGCCAATGGTAATGTTAAACTTCTTACGCTTATGTTCGGCATCGTACTCTTTGTACTTAATAATAAAGTTATGGATTACGGTTTTAATTAAATCGTTCTTCTTCTTGTCTGTAGTCCACTTGTTCGGATTGATATTCTGATAGTCAATCTCTGTAAGCATTTTTTGTGTAAATTTAACTCCCCGGGGTATTATCTCCTGGTTAAACAAATCGACTACTCCCTGAGAGGTTTTCCCATTTACAATGTAAAAGAGTTTATCTATCAGTCTATCCTTTAACTCGTTTGTATTCCTGTTAAACTCCTCATCAATCTTTGCCAGCAGAGTTTTCTCCGTATTTTTCCCTTTTTTTGGATCCTTGATTGACCTTGAAAACAATTTTTTATCAATCACAACTCCAAATAGAGAGGGAGGTGCCTTCATTGACGCATCTTTCACATCACCAGCTTTATCCCCAAAAATTGCTCGTAAAAGTTTCTCCTCAGGAGTTGGATCCGATTCCCCTTTGGGTGTAATTTTACCAATCAGAATATCTCCAGGAACAACATTCGCACCGATACGAATCATCCCGTGCTGATCGAGATCTTTTGTGGCTTCCTCGCTTACGTTTGGAATGTCTGCAGTTAGCTCCTCTAACCCACGTTTTGTATCACGTACTTCGAGAATGTACTCATCAACATGTAGCGAAGTAAAAACATCCTCACGTACAAGACGCTCATTAACAACTATCGCATCCTCAAAATTATAGCCTTTCCAAGGCATAAAAGCTACTTTCAGGTTTCTTCCTAAGGCCAACTCGCCATTTGAAGTTGCGTATCCTTCGGTTAATAGTTGCCCCTTTTTCACTTCTTGCCCCTTTACCACCATAGGTTTAAGGGTAACACAGGTACTTTGGTTTGTTTTGATGAACTTTGGAAGTTTATACCTTTTAGTTTCTGGGTCGAAACTAACAAAACGTTGCTCCTCGGTTTCAGCGTAACGAATAACAATCTCTTCAGAGTCAACATATTCAACAACGCCATCCTCTTCGGCATTAATCTGGACACGACTATCACGGGCAACAACAGACTCGAGCCCCGTACCAACGATTGGCACTTCAGGGTTCATTAGTGGAACAGCCTGACGCATCATGTTTGAACCCATTAATGCACGGTTTGCATCGTCATGCTCAAGGAATGGGATTAACGAAGCAGCGATGGAAGCAATTTGGTTTGGTGCAACGTCCATCATATCCACCTTTTCTTTCTCACAATGTGGGTAATCAGCCTCGTATCTTGATTTAACTCTTGCGTTAATGAACGACCCGTCATCATTGAGAGGAGCATTTGCCTGAGCAATCATTTTATACTCTTCCTCCTCGGCGCTGAGGTAAACTACATCGTCATTATTCAGGTTAACCTTTTCAGTTTCAACTTTCCTGTATGGTGTTTCAATGAATCCTAGATCATTTATTTTTGCGTAAACGCAAAGCGAAGAGATAAGACCAATGTTTGGACCTTCTGGAGTCTCGATCGGACAAAGACGCCCGTAATGGGTGTAGTGTACGTCACGCACTTCGAAACCAGCTCGTTCTCTCGATAAACCACCTGGTCCCAGCGCTGATAATCTTCTCTTATGAGTCATCTCAGCCAGCGGATTAGTTTGATCCATGAACTGAGACAGCTGGTTAGTACCAAAAAATGAATTTATTACTGAGGAGAGGGTCTTTGCGTTAATCAGGTCAATAGGTGTAAATACTTCATTATCCCTAACGTTCATCCTCTCACGAATAGTGCGTGCCATGCGTGCCAACCCCACACTAAATTGGTTAGCAAGTTGTTCTCCTACCGTTCTAACCCTTCGGTTACTTAGGTGATCGATGTCATCGACATCGGCCTTTGAGTTGATAAGGTTTATTAAGTACTTAATAATTTCAATGATATCTTCACGAGTAAGTACTTTAACATCCTTCTCGGTAACTAAGTTTAACTTTTTATTAATACGATAACGCCCAACTTCTCCTAAATCATAACGCTTATCGGAGAAAAAGAGTTTATCAATCACATCTCTTGCTGTTGCCTCGTCGGGTGGTTCCGAGTTACGTAGCTGTCGGTAGATATGAACTACAGCTTCCTTCTCAGAGTTACAAGGATCCTTTTGTAATGTGTTGTATATTATGGCGAAATCGGAAATATTATGGCTCTCCTTATGAAGGAGAATTGTTTTTGCGCCTGAATCAACGATGTCGTCAACATGTTCATTTTCAAGTATTGTTTCCCTATCAAGTATAATTTCATTACGCTCAATAGAAACAACCTCGCCGGTATCCTCATCAACAAAATCTTCTACCCAAGATTTGAGGACACGGGCTGCAAGCCTACGGCCAACAAATTTTTTTAGATTCGCTTTTGATACTTTTACTTCATCAGCTAAACCAAAAATTTCAAGTATATCCTTATCGCTTTCATAACCAATTGCTCTTAGCAATGTAGTTACAGGAAGCTTTTTCTTTCTGTCGATGTATGCATACATCACATTATTAATGTCGGTAGCAAACTCTATCCACGATCCTTTAAAAGGAATGATTCGTGCAGAATATAGTTTAGTACCATTGGCATGAATGCTCTGCCCGAAAAAAACGCCGGGGGAGCGATGTAACTGTGATACAACAACCCTTTCTGCCCCATTAATAACGAATGTTCCTCTGGGCGTCATGTAGGGGATTGTTCCCAGGTAAACATCCTGTACAACTGTATCAAAATCTTCATGTTCAGGGTCAGTACAATACAACTTTAGCTTTGCTTTGAGGGGCACGCTAAAGGTTAACCCACGTTCTAAACACTCTTCAATGGAATAGCGGGGGGGATCGATATAGTAATCGATAAATTCCAGAACAAAGTTATTCCGGGTATCGGTAATTGGGAAATTTTCGCCAAAAACTTTGTAAAGTCCTTCCTTTTTTCGATCCTCTACCGATGAACCGAATCTAAAAAAGTCAGCGAAGGATTTTAGCTGAATATCTAAAAAATCTGGATAATCAAGTTGATTTTTTGTTTTGGCAAATGAAACTCTTTGGTTTACTTTAGGAGACATCGCTGTATGTTTTGTTGAACTAATTTTTGAAACAATAAAAAGGCTTAGAATCTAGCAAGTAGATTCTAAACCTCTAATACCTAACTACTTCAGGTTTTACTTTATTTAAGTTCAACTTCTGCTCCTGCCTCTTCGAGTTGTGATTTTAATGACTCAGCTTCTTCTTTAGAAGCGCCTTCTTTTACAGCTTTAGGAGCAGCGTCAACTAGTTCTTTGGCTTCTTTTAGACCAAGACCAGTGAGCTCTTTTACAAGTTTAACAACTTGAAGTTTAGCACCACCTGGGGCTTTAAGAATAACATCGAAAGTCGATTTTTCAGCGGCTGCTCCCGCAGCGTCGCCACCAGCGGCTGGTCCAGCCACTGCAACTGCTGCTGCAGCGGGCTCAATGCCATACTCATCCTTTAGGATTTGTGCAAGTTCGTTAACTTCCTTCACGGTTAGGTTAACCAGTTCTTCTGCAAACTTCTTGAGATCTGCCATTTTTACTTAAGGTTTAAAATATTAATTCCAAACAAAATTGTATTTATTATGCTTCACGTTCACTAAGTGTTTTAACAACACCAGCAATAGTGTTTCGGCCTGACTGTAGTTGAGATAATACAGTTTGAGCAGGCGACTGCAACAGTGCAATAACATCAGCAATGAGTTCATTTTTACTCTTAAGTCGTACCAATGCTTCAAGTTGGTTGTCACCAATGTAGAACGATTCCTCAACGAAAGCGGCCTTAAGAACAGGCTTTTCGCTTGTTTTACGAAAATCTTTGATAAGCTTTGCGGGAACATTCCCCGTTTCTGTGAACATCACCGAGGTTGAACCCTTAAGGGATTCGAAGATTGGAGAGAAGTCAGCCTTCTCACACTTCTCCAAAGCCTTTTTTAGAAGGGTATTCTTAACTACTACCAGCTTAATCTCTTTTTCAAAGCACTTCCTTCTTAAGTTGCTTGTATCTGCAGCATTAAGTTCAGAAGTATCAGCTAGATAGAAGTGAGGGTACTCGTTTATTTGTTCTGCAAGCCTATCAATTACTGCATTTTTTTCTTCCCTTCTCATGATAAATTGGGTCTGTAGTGCGTTATTAATTCGACTCGGAAATTGACTTAGGGTCTATTTGTAAACCAGGGCTCATGGTGCTTGAAAGATAAATACTTTTTATGTACGTACCTTTTGCTGCAGCCGGTTTAAGCTTTACAATGGTTTGTATAAACTCCTGAGCATTCTCAACGAGTTTCTCGGGGTCGAAAGAAACTTTTCCAATGGAAGTGTGTACTATTCCAAACTTGTCAACCTTAAAGTCAATTTTTCCTTGCTTAACTTCGGTAACAGCCTTGTCAACATCCATAGTTACGGTGCCACTCTTTGGGTTTGGCATCAGTCCACGAGGTCCTAGAATTCGTCCTAGTGCCCCAACCTTTGCCATAACAGTAGGCATAGTAATCACTACATCCACATCGGTCCATCCACCCTTTATTTTCTCAATATAGTCGTCTAGACCGACATGGTCGGCTCCCGCAGCGCGAGCAGCCTCTTCCTTATCGGGAGTACACAGTACAAGTACGCGGATTGTTTTACCGGTTCCGTGAGGGAGTGTTACCACGCCACGTACCATTTGGTTGGCCTTTCTGGGGTCAACACCTAAACGGATATCGATATCCACTGAGGAATCGAATTTTGTGTGTGTAATCTCCTTAACTAACCGGGCTGCCTCTGCAAGCTTATACTGCTTGTCTGTTTCAATCTTCGACAACGCAAGTTTTTGGTTCTTGGTCAGTTTTGTCATCTCGTTAAAAGAGGTTAAAAGTTATTTACCAGGGAATTCACCTGTTACATTAATCCCCATGCTACGTGCGGTTCCTGCAACCATTTTCATAGCCGATTCCAAGGTAAAACAGTTTAAATCGGGCATTTTATCCTGAGCAATCTCTTTCACTTGATCCCAAGTGATACTTGCCACCTTCTTACGGTTTGGTTCTGCTGAACCACTCTTTTGTTTTGCAACTTCAAGTATTTGAACCGCAACGGGTGGGTTTTTTACGATAAAGTCGAACGACTTATCGGAGTACACAGTGATAATTACGGGAAGTACCTTCCCTGCCTGATTCTGAGTTCTGGAGTTAAATTGCTTACAGAACTCCATGATGTTAACCCCTTTCGAGCCGAGTGCAGGACCAACCGGAGGTGAAGGGTTAGCTGCACCTCCCTTAATTTGTAGTTTAATTAATCCAGCAACTTCTTTAGCCATAATGCGTTAACTCTTAAACAGTTACTATTCTTTTTCGACTTGCATGAAGCTTAGCTCCAATGGAGTCTTTCGGCCAAATATTTTGACCATTACCTTCAACTTTTTCTTTTCGTCGTTAACCTCCTCGATTACTCCGGAGAATGAATTGAACGGACCATCGATCACTTTCACCGTTTCACCAACAAAGAAGGGTACGTTAATTTCCTCATCGCTTTCTGCCAGTTCATCAACTCTACCAAGAATTCGATTTACTTCAGATTGACGAAGGGGAATTGGTTCCCCGGTTCTCGGGTCACCTAAAAAACCAATAACGTTTGGGATGTCCTTTAGGATATGTGGTATTTCGCCTATGAGTGCTGCCTCAATGAGAACATAGCCCGGATAAAAAATCCGTTCTTTGCTTACCTTTTTTCCGTTACGAATTTGGTAAACCTTTTCTGTGGGAATAAGAACCTGAGAGATTAAATCGGTTAAGTTAAGCCGATTAATTTCGCTCTCAACGTACTCTTTCACTTTCTTTTCCTTCCCACCGATGGCGCGAAGCACATACCATCTCTTAACGTTCTCTTCCATCGAATTAGTTTCTCGGGATTTAGTACAGCATTTTATAAACGAAATCCATCACGTTCTCAAAAGAGATATCCATGACGAATATAACAAGCGCAATTAATAGGGAAGCAATCATAACAATTAATGCGCTAGATTGAAGTTCTTTCCAAGTAGGCCACGATACTTTGTGGACTAACTCAGTGTAAACTTCCTGAAGGTATACTTTTAGTTTCATAAATCTCAATTGTGTTGCACGGGAGGAGCGACTCGAACGCCCGACACCTGGTTTTGGAGACCAGTGCTCTACCAACTGAGCTACACCCGTGTTTAAGAGGATTAGCCTGCTTATATAACAGACTAATCCTCTTTAGTATTATTGAGTAAGTATAACTTACTACTCAACGATTTCAATTACCTGTCCTGCACCAACGGTTCTACCACCTTCGCGAATAGCGAAACGTAAACCTTGGTTGATAGCTACTGGATAGATAAGTTTCACAGTAATAGTTACGTTATCACCAGGCATTACCATCTCTACTCCTTCTGGTAACTGAATCTCACCAGTGATATCAAGAGTACGAAGATAGAATTGTGGACGGTAGTTATTGTGGAATGGAGTGTGACGTCCACCTTCCTCTTTCTTAAGCACGTAAACCTCTGCTTTGAACTGAGTGTGAGGTTTAATAGATCCTGGCTTAGCAAGAACCATACCTCTTTTAATTTCCTTCTTGTCTACACCACGAAGAAGAAGGCCAACGTTATCACCAGCTTCACCACGGTCAAGAATCTTACGGAACATCTCAACACCTGTACAAACTGTTTTACGTTTCTCAGCACCAAGACCAATCATTTCTAATTCGTCGCCAGTGTTAACAACGCCAGTTTCAATTCTACCGGTTGCTACTGTTCCACGACCTGTAATAGAGAAAACGTCTTCTACTGGAAGTAGGAAAGGCTTTTCGTTATCACGTGGAGGAACTGGGATATAATCATCAACAGCGGCCATTAGTTCCATAACCTTTTCAACCCATTTTTCTTCTCCTTCAAGGGCTCCAAGAGCAGAACCACGAATTACAGGAGCATTATCCCCGTCAAACTGGTAGAAACTTAGAAGTTCACGAACTTCCATTTCAACAAGTTCTAACATCTCCTCATCGTTAACCATATCGCACTTGTTAAGGAAAACAACAAGTTTAGGAACGTTTACCTGACGTGCCAGAAGGATATGCTCGCGAGTTTGAGGCATAGGACCATCGGTAGCAGCAACTACGATGATAGCGCCGTCCATTTGAGCAGCACCAGTAACCATGTTCTTAACGTAGTCAGCGTGACCAGGACAGTCAACGTGTGCGTAGTGACGGTTAGCGGTTTGGTACTCAACGTGAGCAGTGTTAATAGTGATACCCCTTTCTTTCTCTTCGGGTGCATTGTCGATAGAGTCAAACGAACGAAACTCAGAAAGACCCTTCTCTGCCAAAATTTTTGTAATGGCGGCGGTAAGGGTAGTTTTTCCGTGGTCAACGTGACCAATGGTACCGATGTTAACGTGAGGTTTGGACCTATCAAATTTTTCTTTTGCCATAACTCCAGGTTTTATTAGGTTTTGAAATATTAAATTTGTTTGTTTTAATCAAAAAAAAAGTTGAGCCAATGATGGGAATTGAACCCATGACCTCTTCCTTACCAAGGAAGCGCTCTACCCCTGAGCTACATCGGCCTTTGCTTAATGAGCGGGAGACGAGACTCGAACCCGCGACCCTCAGCTTGGAAGGCTGATGCTCTACCGACTGAGCTACTCCCGCTTATACTTGAGGTTATGGTTTAGGTAACACTCAAAATTCTTAGCAAAGTGTGGGGAGAGCAGGATTCGAACCTACGAAGGCATAAGCCAGCAGATTTACAGTCTGCCCCAGTTGGCCACTTTGGTATCTCCCCAAAAAAAGACATAAAAAGAACTGAGCCGATGGAGGGATTCGAACCCCCGACCAGCTGATTACAAATCAGCTGCTCTGGCCAACTGAGCTACATCGGCAACTTGCTAGAACTCCGATTTATAGGGTTTGAAACCCTTCTGAAATCGGTTGGCAAATGTATAAATATTTTATTTACCCACCAAAAAACTTTGCTTTTTTTTACAAAAAAATACCCCTTTATTCTTATCCCTCTTATCTAGAGGCAAATAAAGGGGTAAACATAATATATTATTTAATATACAAGTGCGTTAAACGCCCCTTTGCTTCTGTTTGTGTTTTGTAACCTGGCGCTTAAGAACCTCTACGCATTCGTCGAGAGCCTCCTCAAATTTACGTGACTGACGTTGGACGAAAAGGTCGTTACCAGGAATTAGTAATTTGACCTCAACAATCTTGTTTCCTGTGTCAGTTGAGTTCTCGAGTTTTAAGAAAACTTCTGCTCCAATAATTGCGTCGTAGAAGCGGCCAATCTTTTCAAGCTTAGCATTAATGTACTCGATAAGCTTCTTATCGGCGTCAAATTTAATCGATTGGATTTTTACATTCATAATGCAATTCCTCCTTTTTAGTGTTTATTTTAATTATGCACGTGGATGTGCCTGTTGGTATGTAGATTTTAGCTTGTCAATTGTTGTGTGTGTGTATACCTGTGTTGCCGATAAACTGGAGTGCCCTAGCAACTCTTTTATGGCGTTGATATTTGCACCCATATCTAGTAGATGAGTAGCAAATGTGTGGCGGAGAACATGGGGGCTCTTCTTTTCCAGTGATGTAACAAGCGTCAAATACTTATTGACTATCCTGTATAATAATTTTTCGTATGGTTTCTTCCCTTTACTGGTAACAATAAAAAAGTCTGAAGAAAGAATATTCCCGAATGTATTCTCTTTCATTTTAATATAACAAAGAATGCTCTCTTTTAGTTCAGGATGAATTGGAACTATTCGCTCCTTGCTACCCTTGCCCAGCACCTTAACCGTTAGCGTTGAAAGATTGATATCTTTGTGCTTCAAACTCACCAATTCAGAGACTCTCAAACCAGTGAAATAGAAAAACTCAATAATCAAAAAATCTCTAGCCCCCTCAAAATCATCGCTATACTCAACTCGATTAAAAAGGTTGCCCATTTCAACAACGCTCAGAAATGGTGGAAGTTTTTTCCCTGCTTTTGGAGCTACTACCTTTTGTAAAGGATTCTCAACGACAATCCCTTTCAGAATTAAAAACTTATAGAAACTTCTTAGCGATGATAGTTTCCTGTTAACGCTACGCGCAGTGTGCCCCGTGGCGAGTAAACTCGACAACCAGTTACGAACCTGCCTGTGCTTTATGGAAGGGAATGGTTTGCTGGATGGATTAACTCCACAAAATGCAAAGAACTGCCTCAAATCATCACCGTATGAACGGATTGTTTGGGCAGAATAATTTTTCTCTACTTTAAGATATTTAAGGAATTTTTCTAGCATATAGTTTGGATGCAATATAATGAAATATTGGGGAAAGCCCAAAAAAAAATCAGGCAAAAATGCCTGATGCATCCGTAAAAAATATGCTATTCTTCCTTCTGCTGAAGCTGCTGGATGTAGATGGCTTTTTTTACGGTTTCGCGCTTTTGAATAGAAGGCTTTACAAAAGCTTGACGTGAACGAAGCTCTTTCATAATGCCTGTTTTTTCAAACTTCCGCTTGAATTTTTTTAGCGCTCTCTCAATGTTTTCGCCCTCTTTTATGGGAATAATGATCATATCAATTCGTTTTTATAAATGAGCTGCAAAAATATAGCTTATCTAATTTATATCCAAACAAAAAATTAAAAATGTTTCTTCAATGTTCATTTTAGTGCTAATGATATGTTATTCCTTGAGAACGAACTATTAATATCCAGGTTAATTTTAAAAAAACGAATCGTACTCTACGTGGATTAATGCATTTTTAAGAATAAATGGTTGTCCTGCTCCTCTTCCTAGTGCGGACGAAACACTCAACGCTCCGCCTCCTGTATTAATGCTTAGTCCAAAACCTGTACCAAACAATAAATCGCCAGGTATTTCATCCGATTGATGATTAGAAACTACAGCGAAGTCGAAAAATGAGAAAATCGAAAACGTTTTCCCAAACAAAAAACGCAGCTCATTCTCCATTAATACAAACTGGTTCGTTAAAATCGATTCTTCCCTAAAGCCTCTTAACATATTGCTTCCCCCAAGCCTATACAACTCGTTATCGAAGAGGGTTGCTATTTCATTCTCATTGTAAGCCACTCCCTTTGCAGCCATTCTAATTCCATTTCGCATTAAAACAATACTTTTGTATAAGCTGTACGAAACATTTGCAAGCGCTTGAATTTCGATAAAAGCCGAACGATTATCCTCTTCATTATTCAATACTACTCGCTGTCCTGCCGCAATTGCAGCACCAAACTCCATCCCTTTCGAGAAACGTTTTCTCAAAGGCTTACTACTGAAATCATAAGAGAAACCAAGCATGTTCGTTCTAAAGCTACTTAAAGCCAAATCGGAAGCCTCTGAGATTTTAACTGAAGAAATAAGATTGTAGTTAAGGGAGAACTTGGCGTTCTCGCTGGAGTGAAAGCCAATCGAAACGATGGGATTTAGGGTTAAGAAGGATGTGTCCCGCTTTATCATTGAAAAGTAACCATCAAAAGCCATATTGGTACCCCACAAATAAGGCCAATTAGCTTCCACCTGTAACTTTTGCGATAAATTTCCAGAGGCATTCCATTGAAAAGAAAGTGTTTCCGCGTTTCGTAGTGAATTAATAAGCTTAAGGTTTAAGTTTCCGGTAAACATAATCCCCCCACTCGAGTTTGAACGAGGTCCGAATCCAATTATTCCGGAAAACCTATTTGCATTTCGTTTGTTTAGGTACGTATACACACGGGCTTTACCGGGGATGAATTCCACCTGGGAAGGACGAATTAATGAGACAAATGGCAGCAGGCTCAATCGTTCATCAATGCTCATTGCGTTTTTCTCGGAAAATGTAGCTCCTTGTTTACAGCCAAGATATGATTGCAAGAAACGATTAGAAACCTTTAGTTCTCCCTTTATATATAAGGTATCGAAAAAAAATTTGGGTCCTTCATACACATCCACTTCAACATTCACTTGATTTTCAACAATATTTGTGCCACTAAAAGTAATCCTTGCAAATGGATACCCATTGTTTTCGAAGAACGAGAGGGAACTATTAATTGCCCTAGTAAAATCTTCAATACGAATAGGTTTACCTTGTAATTTACAAATACCAAGTCCTTGATTGTTATTAAATAGGTCAGTCTCTGAACATATGTTTAAGTAAACCCAGCGATAAAGTTCCCCTTTTTTGCCATAGGCAACTACAGAATCAGTATAAAATGAAACTGAATCGATATGAGCATCCAGATAGCCTTCACTTTTCAACTGACACAACTCTTTTTCAACACGGTACTTTGTAAAAACCGAATCCACTTCTTTACTTATAAATAATACCAATGGCTCCTTTTGATCTGAGAACACCATATAACAAGTAGTACTTTGTGAAAATAAAGTAATTTGCAAGAAGCATAAAGCTAATAGTGCCGTCAATCGAGGGGTAAACACATAAGTAAAATGCCAGAAACTTCGCATACTAATAACCACGTAAAAAAGCACCTTGGAAATGCTCCAAGGTGCTATAAATCGTTTAGTGAATAAGATTAATCGTTATTCATAAATCCTTGGTTTTCTAAAACTTCAAGTAACTTTTTTGAAAACGCCAGGTTGTCCTTTTTAGTATACCTATTATCAGTAAAGATTTGAGCAAGGGTTTCCTTGCTATTCTCCTCAAGCAACTGTTTTGTAAGTGGCATCGCTTCTTTCGCCGCATATATCTGATCAATATCACCTGCTGAGTAATCCTGATAAACCTCTCTATGAATAACTGCATCAAGAGGGAGCCTGTCGGTTAAACCAGGATTCTCATCGGGGTACCCAAGCACAACTGTTGTTACTGGAACAACCCCTCTAGGAATCTCAAGAATCTCAATTATTTTGTCGGCATTATATGTTGTTGTTCCAAGGTAGCATATTCCAAGACCCTTATCCTCAGCAGCGATACACACATTTTGCGCTACAAGAAGCGCATCAATCGCAGCAGTAAAGAATGACAGAAAGTTATCGTAGCCGGGGACCGCCTTTCGATAGAGGCACCATTTATTAAACCGGTTAAAATCGGCGCAAAAAGTTAGCACAACAGGAGCCTGGGTAACCATTGTTTGGTTGAAGTGACAAGGAGCCAATTTCCGCTTGATTTCGTCATCCTTAGTAACAATAACGCTATAAACCTGCATGTTCCCCGTTGTTGATGCCCTAATCCCTGCTTTTAGAATTTCATCGAGAACTGAGTCCTCAATGGGGTTGGTTCTATACTTCCTGATTGATTTATGATTATAAATAGCGTTCATAGGAAAAGATGTTATTCAGTTTTGGTAATTTTACAATTTACAAAGGAACAAACTTTAGAAAAAAATTCGTTCCATAATCGTAGTGTTTAATAACAGAGAGATGAAAGAGCGACAAAAGCAGAAGCTGCCTTAACAGGCAGCTTCTTTCCCAAACACACGAAATGTAAACCTAACATAACCAATCTGAACACACAAAGGCATTAAGCGAAAGACCCTTTAGTTCAAATCTTTGGCAAGATACAAAAAAAAAATTGAAGATGTACGACCACATGAATAGTAAGAATAAAAATTTGAAGAGGTTTTATTTTAAAACACATTCTTAATGTTAATCAACTTAATAAATCTATTCAAACCTACTCAATAACTCTTTGTCAAATGTTTCTTTACATCACAATAAAAAAAGATTACTTTTACACATGTCTTTTCGATTAACAAACATGAAAGCACTAAAAATTGAAGGAGCAATAGATACTCCAGAAATATATTTTGATCCCGCAACCAATATTTTCTCCATATCTGGAATTTCACATCCCGAGAATGCGAAGGAATTTTACAATTTGATTCTCAACTGGCTCGATGAGTTCTACGAAGAGAGCAAGGGTGATGAACCTTCGAAAATAATCGTTGACTTCAACTTCAAGTACATTAACTCAGCCTCCTACAAATATTTACGTGAGGTTATGAAGCGAATTTCAAATTTCCGTAACAATGGCATTAACGTTGAGGTAATTTGGAATTACCATGAAGAAGATGAGGATTTACTCAACGAAGGAATGGTTCTCTTTGAACTTCCAGAAATAAATTTACCCTACCGTTGTATCCCCTACTCCTAAAACTACCCTTTTCATTTTAACTTATATAGTTAGGTCAGCTACAATATGGCCATCGACATCACGCAAAAAATTACATCCAGACTTGAGCAGTGCGATTTGTGCCCTAGGAGATGTCACGTAAATCGTCTTCAAAACAAGCTCGGTTTTTGTTCAACAGCTACCAAACCTATAGTAGCATCGGTATTTCATCATTTTGGAGAAGAACCCATTATCTCTGGTGACGAGGGAGTTTGCAATGTATTCTTTGCACACTGTAATCTATCCTGCATTTACTGCCAAAACCATCAAATTAGCAACAACTGGTTGTTACACAAGAGTTGGATGAACGATTACGATACTATCGTAAAAAAAATTACAGCAATTCTGAAAAAAGGGGTAAATCGGTTAGGCTTCGTTTCTCCAACCCACCAAGTTGCGCAGATGCTTGAAATTATTTCTCGCGTTCACAAGGAAGGTTATAATCCAACAATAATATACAACACAAACGCATACGACAATCCCGAAATCATACAAATGATTGGGGGGATAGTACACGTGTACCTACCTGATATAAAGTATTTCTCCAACAAACTCGCTCTTAAATACAGTAATGCGCCTGAATACTGGCCTCACGCCGTAGCTGCTTTGAAAGAAATGCTTTGGCAAAAGGGAACTTCACTATATCTTGATGACAGAGGATATATAACCTCTGGGGTGCTTGTTCGCCATTTAGTGCTTCCTGGTCATTCAGATGATAGCATAAAAATTTTCAAAAAGATTGCGGATAGTTTATCACTAGATATCAATATTTCACTCATGTCGCAGTATTTTCCTTCATCTCAAGTTGGGCTGAGCAGTAATCTTTCGAGAAAAATAACAATTGAAGAGTATAATACTGTTACAAACAAACTAGTTGATCTTGGTTTTTATAGAATTTGGCTGCAAGAGCTCGATAGTTCAAATCACTATAGACCGGATTTTTCAAAACAGAACCCATTTTAGCTAAATATAGCAATTTCTTATCTTTCTCATTATCTTTTACTTACAAAGTTCGACAAAAAAAATATGCATGAGAATCAAATATTTATTATGAAACGTTTTGTAAGTGAAAAAAAAATAATGAAATTTGGTTTAGAAATTAATACATTGTAACCATGAGAAAAATACTCATTCCCATTCTGTTAGTAGCATTTACCTTTTCAGGATGCAGTCTGTTTAACGGATCAAAAAAAGACAAAGCAGCCGACACGTTAGCTGTTTGGGAAGCCAAGCAAGATAGCATTAAAAAGGTACAAATGCTTAAAGCAAAGAAAATTGAAGAAGCAAGGCGTGCAAGAGAAAATGCCATACAGGACTCTCTGAACCGAATTAAAGAGATGGAAGCACGAAACCGTTTTCATGTAATAATTGGCAGTTTTAAAGTACCAGCAAACGCTGATGACTACCAGAAACAAGTTGCTAGCACTGGATTCCAGAATCCAAAAATTATTGAATCGCCCAATGGGTATAAAATGGTTTCGGTTGGCGCATTTGAAACATACTCTAAAGCAACAAACGAAATCCTGAGAATTAACAGAACAAAAGAGGAACCTATTGAGCTTTGGGTTTACGAAGCGAGATAGTTTAAACAAAACTAGTAATAAGTTACTCCTTTTTGTGTAAAAACATTGAGGGAATAAAGGATATCCGCAAAAAAAGAGCATTCGCTCTTTTTTTGTTTGTGTAAAATGCATTTTTATTGCTCGAAAAATTAACTTTGTCATCGCAAATTTCATCAAGTATAATGCATCATAATTTATAACTTTCAAAACAACAACAATGACAAATAATGTAAAAACCCTACTGAGTGAATCTAAGGCTGCAAGATGGATTACCTTAATACTCATTTCGCTCACAATGTTTTTTGCCTACTTCTTTGTAGATGTGGCAGCTCCCCTTCAAAAACTTCTTGAAACTAACTACAAGTGGTCACCTGAAGTATTCGGGATGCTTGGTGGTTCTGAATTCTTCCTTAATGTTTTTGCAGGATTCTTAATTCTATCAGGTATTATTCTTGATAAAATGGGAATTCGTTTTACAATGATTACTTCAGGGCTCACAATGGTTATTGGGGGTGGTCTTAAGTTTTTTGCGTTAACTGATGCATTTGCTGCAACAGGTTTTGCATCATGGCTAAATTCTTTTGCAACATCGGTTCCTGCCTCTGCAAAGTTGGCTTTCTTTGGTTTTGCAATCTTTGGGGTTGGCGTTGAAATGGCTGGAATTACCGTTTCGAAAACTATTGTTAAGTGGTTCAGAGGCAAAGAAATGGCATTGGCAATGGGGTTAGAAATGGCATTGGCTCGGCTTGGGGTTTTTGCAGTATTTCAACTTAGCCCAGTATTTGCAGAAAAGGGAGGCGTTTCTAACTCCGTTTTCTGGGGTCTAGCATTTCTTTGTGTAGGATTTTTAACGTTCTTCATCTACACATTTATGGATAAAGCCCTCGATAAAGAGGTAAACACGAGCCATGTATCCGATGAACCAAGTGAAGAGTTTAAAATCTCAGATATTTGGGTTATACTCACTAACCCTGGATTTCTAGCAATTGCTGGTTTATGCGTACTTTTTTATTCCGCAATTTTCCCATTCCAGAAGTTTGCGACCGATATGTTAGCGTCTAAACTTGATGTTGATATAAAAACCGCTTCACAATACGTTTCCTACTTCCCTATTGGAGCAATGATACTTACACCGCCTATAGGCTTTTTCCTTGACAAAAAAGGATTTGGTGCCAGCATGATGATGTATGGTGCAATTTTGCTAATGATTTCGCACTTAATTTTTGCTCTCGTACCATCGGAATCATTCACTGTACCAGTAGCTCTTGGCACTATTGTAATTCTTGGAGTAGCATTTTCTCTCGTTCCTGCCTCAATGTGGCCATCTCTTCCAAAGGTTGTTGAAGATAGATACCTCGGTTCAGCATACGGTTTGACATTCTGGATTCAAAACATGGGGTTACTAGGAGTACCGATACTAATTGGCTGGGCGCTTTCAGCATCTAACCCTGGTATTTCTGAGCAAATACTTGCAGGTGTTGAGGGAGTTAAATATAACTACACAGTACCTGAACTTATTTTTGCTGGCTTTGGTGCCCTTGCATTTATTCTTAGCTTTTACCTTAAATACATTGACCGCAAAAAAGGTTACGGGCTAGAACTACCAAACAAACAAGACTAGAAGTACAAATAAAAAAAAGACCGGGAT
>DAOSWM010000051.1:0-22196 GCA_035380045.1 Tenuifilaceae bacterium
AGCCTGCCTTTGTAGGCAGACAGGCGATCTCACCGAAGGTAATCTATTTTTATCTAATTCAAAGATTACTTCATCCCGATTTTGCATCGGGATTCGTAATGATGAAGTTTTTTTAATATTTTTTCAAATTTTAAATCCAAGCACCATCACATCATCTATTTGAGCGTTATCCTTCCAAACAAACTTTACGTATAGTTCAATTAGCTCATCGCGAACCCGACTTCTCGACATTTCACCTATCTCCTTGAATGAAACATCCCTTCTTGTCATAATATCTTTCTGAATGCTATGAAGCTTTTCGAAGGCCATTTTTCGTTGCTGCTCGCTTATTTCGCTGTTCATCAATAATTCGCGAACTTCATTCAAGCTAATCGCATCGGTTTTAACAAAGTTCTTCCAATCGTTGAATGTTTTCAGCAGAATTTCGTGCTGCTCATCCATTGGTTTTGAATGTATTGATACTAGCAGCTGTTTAAAATTACCAAACATAAACTTCCCTTTTCTTGCTCCACCTACCTGATCGCGGTACCCGTCGGAGAACATATACAACACATCATCCTTCTGAATATCAATTTCATGGGAAGTAAATTCCCGCTCTTTTAAATATTTTCCAATTGGCTGCCTGTCGCCTTTTATCTCAGAAAGTTCTCCGCTTCGAATCATAATCAGGGGTGAATTTGCTCCTGAGAATTGCAGCTTCATCCTCTCCTCATCAATCACTACCACAGCAATATCCATCCCGTCCTTTGTGCTTTCGGTAAGATTTTTCTTCACGCTCTCGCGAAGTTTGTTCAGCATCTCGTGGGTTTGAAGAATTTTTTTGTTCACAACAATCTCATTCAGCAACGAAACGCCCAGCATGCTCATGAAGGCTCCTGGCACTCCGTGTCCAGTACAATCAGCCGCAACAACAATTTTTTTCCCTTCTACCTCGGCAACCCAGTAAAAATCTCCGCTCACCATATCCTTAGGAAGAAAAAGCACAAAGGAGTTTGGAATAATTGATGAAACTGTTTCCCTCGATGGAATTATTGCCTGCTGTATTTGGGTTGCATAGCGAACGCTATCGGTAACATTTTGGTAAAGATCTTCAATTTCATCTTTTTGCCTCTGAAGCAGGATATTCTTCTCATTATAGTTCATTTTTATAACAACTATAATAGAACCTGAAAAAATCATAATCATGGGGAAAAGGAAGTAATATTGCCCCGCTTGACTCTTCACATGATTTTCAAGGAAGTGTGGAAGGTAGCTATCGATAAAAACCAAACCGGCTATACTTGTTAACACAAGAATGGTAACCAGCAAATATTTCGACTTATCAAGTATTGCAATGAAAATCATATAAACCAGGATATACACGTAAATAGCATCACTGCCCTTCCCACCCGAGATTATGTAAACCAGCGTACTGAACACCAGCACAATCCCAATAAAGAAGAACGGGTAAACGCGCTTTCGAAATCTTGACAGATAGTACAGGAAAGAAAAAATGGCGGTAAAACCAACATCAAGAGCAACGAAAAAAGAGGTGTCATGCACTCTCGATGCAAGCGAGAAAAGAAGCAATCCAACAAGACCCATAAAGGAAATTATGAGATTAATGGAGGAATAGATACGATGTGAAAGATCGAACTCCCTAATATTTCCTAGAAGGAACCTGGTAACAAACTTAATATTATTTGCAAAATTCAAAGTCATTCTGTTTTCATTTACTATTTAACGTGAGTTCGATGTAAGAGCAAATTTTAATTGCTGGTTAATAAGGTAGTAAGGTTCTGTTTTGTCTCTTTTATAATGTTACTAAGGTTGTTTGAAGAGAAATAAGGTTGATATCGACTAAAAAACCTTATTTTTCATTACGAACTTTAGTAAAGATTCTATCCTTAGTTGAGATACTACCTTATTACCTTATTGTTTTTGAACAGGTTGAGATATAGCAGCAATCGAAAAAATGTATTTCTTAGTTCGAACTCACGTTATTTAGGTTCAACATATTTTTCAGCAAGAAAAGGAGGGTAACTTAATTCATTGCAAGAATATGCGATTAAAGTTTTCTGGCAAACCATATAAAACCCTCTATTCCTTTGTATTATTAAACTTCTGTAGGTTTCATTAAGATCACGAAAGATAATCAATCCCATGAAAAGCATGAAAAGAATCTCGAATTAAATATACCCACCTACCAAAGCGGACAAGCAACAAACGGCTAGGCACAAATTAGTTTCGTATATTTTATTTACTTTTACCAAACTGAGGGTTGAAATAAGTGTCACCTTTCCAAACAGAAAAAAGACAATGAACTCATTCGGAAGAATATTTCGCATTACATTATTTGGCGAGTCGCATGGATCAGCAATTGGTGTTACCATCGATGGCATTCCTGCAGGGATTTCCTTGTCAGTTAACGATTTTTCAACAGATCTCCACCGCCGCAAGTCGGGTGCAATGGGAACTACGCCGCGAGTTGAAAACGACTTACCCGAAATTGTATCGGGCCTCTACAAAGAGCATGCTACCGGGTCGCCGCTTACAATTCTTTTTAGTAACGAAAACTCAAGAGCAAACGAATACAATCATTTCACACAAACTCCCCGGCCAGGCCATGCCGATTTTGTGGCACAGAAAAAGTTCGGGGGTTTTAATGATCCCCGGGGAGGCGGACACTTCTCGGGCCGACTAACCCTTGCGCTGGTTGCCGCTGGTGTAGTAGCCAAAAAAATTGTTTCTCCTGTTGAAATTTCAGCCAGCTTAAAAGAAGCTGGTGGAAGCTCCAACATTGAGTGGGCTGTTGAAAAAGTTTTGGAACAAAACGACTCCATTGGCGGAATTGTTGAGTGCAGGGCAAACGGGATACCGGTTGGCTGGGGCGAACCCTTCTTCGATTCTGTTGAATCGGTTATTTCGCACCTAGCATTTGCCGTTCCGGCAATTAAGGGGATTGAATTTGGGTCGGGCTTTGAATCCGCAAAAATGCTTGGCTCACAGCACAACGATTCGATTCTCAGTGCTTCGGGAAAAACTGGCACAAACAATGCAGGAGGGATTGTGGGAGGAATAACCAACGGCAACGAGTTGGTGTTCAGGGTTGCTGTTAAACCAACCTCGAGCATTGGAAAGAAGCAAAAAACCTACGGTTTTGAATCGGGGGAGATGGAGGAACTAGAAATTGCTGGCCGTCACGATGCCTGCATTGCGCTTCGGGTTCCAGTTGTTATGGAAGCAATTACAGCCATTGCCCTGGCTGACTTTAAGCTAATTCATAAAAGCTTAACATAGCATTTGGTTGTTTCGACATGCTCAACAACCATGAAAAAAAGGATGAACCAACGTCCATCCTTCATTATTCATTAATCATTGGTTATTTCTCTTCCTACTTTCCGTCTAAATATTCCTGCAAATAGCTGTAGATTTCGGTTAACTTTCCGTCCTTCAGAATGGTTGCACGTTTCACCACACCCTCCTCATCGTTTCCAAGGAAATGAGGGATAACCATTTCAACCAATGTTTTTCCAAAATCTTCGCTGGCATCGCGTGGTAGCTCACCCGGCAAGTTATCAACCGTCATCATGGTTACGTTCTTCTTGCTTGTGAAAGCAACCTCTTCCCTCTCAAGAGTGGGGTTGTAACCGTAGAATGGGTCGGCGATGGTTGTGGCACGTAATGTTGAAGGGATTGGTCCCGGAACATCGCAGCTAACATCGGCAATTACGGTAATTTTAAAGTCGGGCGAACGCATGTCCTCCTTGGTAAAGAAGTGCGGCGAACGGAAATCCCAGTAGTGGCAAGCCACAAAAATATCGGTAACCTTTGTGTAGGGCAAGAAAGCCGACTCATATTCCATGGGGTGCTTCACCCAATGGTCCCAGTCGAACGGTTGGCCATCCTTCCGCTTGGCGTAGTGCCAAGGATCAATACGGCAAAGAACCGGCTCGGTATAAGTTTTTGTAAGGTACTCTTCCGGAGAAACCTCCTTAACGCCAATTGCCCTAAATACCTCCAAAGCACCACCGGCAACTCTTCCTCCTCCAGACACCAGAATTTTTTTAGGAAGAAGCTTCACATTCTTCAACCCCGACATCATGTCCTTATAGTCGTGGCACTCATGCGCCGGACGAAGATTGTACCTATCGGTACGTATTCCTCTTGCCCTCATCGCATTGTAGGCACCAACAATTCCTGCCCAGCGGCCAAACGCAACCAAACGTTCTCCTTTCTGGTTTGTAATGTACTCATGGTCGAGAAGGGTAATGCCCTTTTCGGCAATCGCCTTAATTAACTTCTGATTATGCGGCTGTTTTTTTGCAACATGCGCAAAAAACAGGTATGATTTATTCGGGATTAAGGCTTCAATTTTCACCTCCTTAACACCAATAAGTAAATCACAATCGCTCAAATCGTTTTGAAGAGGAATCCCGGATTCGGTATATTCCAAGTCCTTAAAGCATCGTAATTCGCTGGGCTGAACTACCACTTCAACGTTTGGGAAACGTTTCATAAGTTCAACGGCTTGTGCCGGAGGCAACGCTACTCGCCTGTCGGGAGGTGTTTTGGTTTCCTTAACCAAACCAATCTTAAATTTCTTTTGCATAGTACTTACTATTAATATTTTGACAAAAAGAGGAGTTAACTAAAAGCAACTCAGGCTGCTTTTAAATGCAGCATGAGTTATTTAAGCGTATAAACATGCGAATATATTAAAACAAACCGTTATTATCAACCCAAATAAAAAACCATGCTTCAACTATAAAAATTTGCACACAATCCGTAAAGAAACATAACACCCTGTAATTTTGCACATTAAACTCCACAAGGGTTATAAAAAGCTCTGTATGCAAACGATAGAATATTTTAGCCCTCCTGTTAAGTGCTTAACAACATTTCGTAATTCATCTTTTTTCGTTATCTTTGTTTGGCTTAATATCACCGCAACACATTTATTACCAATAAAATAAACACAAAATGGCAAACAAAAAGAAGTTTATTACCTGTGACGGGAACTATGCAGCATCGCACATCGCGTATATGTTCAGCGAGGTTGCCGCCATTTACCCAATCACCCCATCATCAACCATGGCTGAGTACATCGATGAGTGGGCTGCATTTGGAAGGAAGAACATTTTCGGAGAAACCGTTAAGGTAACCGAAATGCAGTCGGAAGCTGGCGCTTCAGGTGCTGTTCACGGTTCGTTGCAAGCAGGAGCACTCACTTCAACATTCACCGCTTCTCAGGGATTACTCCTGATGATTCCAAACATGTACAAAATTGCCGGCGAGCTACTTCCAGGTGTTTTTCACGTATCTGCTCGCAGCTTAGCCGCTCAGGCGCTCTCAATTTTTGGTGACCACAGCGACGTAATGAGCACCCGCCAAACCGGTTTTGCACTACTCGCCACCGGTGGTGTTCAGGAGGTTATGGATCTCGCAGCAGTTGCACACCTTTCTTCTATTAAGTCGAGAGTTCCATTCGTACATTTCTTCGATGGTTTCCGCACATCACATGAGATCCAGAAAATTGAAGTACTTGAAACCGAGGATCTTGCCAAAATGGTTGACTACGAAGCGCTACAGCAATTCCGCGACAGGGCACTGAACCCTGAGCATCCGGTAACCCGTGGTACCGCACAAAATCCTGATATTTACTTCCAAACCCGCGAAGCTGCCAACAAGTACTACGATGCGCTTCCTGAAATTGTTGAAGGGTACATGAAACAACTATCCGATTTAACCGGAAGAAAATACGACCTGTTCGACTACTACGGCGACCCCAATGCAGAGAACATTATTGTTGCAATGGGCTCAGTTACCGACACCATTAAAGAAACTGTTGACCACCTTATAGCAAAGGGAGAAAAAGTGGGGTTAATTGCTGTTCACCTTTACCGTCCTTTCTCTGCAAAGCACTTCTTTAAAGCTTTCCCAAAAAGCGTAAAACGAATTGCGGTACTCGACAGAACCAAGGAACCAGGCGCAAATGGCGATCCTCTATACCTCGACATAAAAGACCTTTTCTACGGAAAAGAAAATGCTCCTATTATTGTAGGCGGTCGTTACGGTTTAAGTTCAAAGGATACAACCCCTGCTCAAATAATTGCAGTGTTCGACAACCTAAAAATGAAAGAGCCTAAGAACCAATTTACAGTAGGTATTGTTGACGATGTAACCTTTAAATCGTTACCATTAGGCGAAGAGATTAGCCTTGCCCCCAAGGGAACCTTCCAGGGCAAATTCTACGGGCTAGGTTCTGATGGAACCGTTGGTGCCAACAAAAACTCCATTAAAATTATTGGCGAGAATACCGACAAGTACTGCCAGGCTTACTTCTCATACGACTCAAAAAAATCGGGTGGCGTAACAACATCGCACCTTCGCTTTGGCGATCAACCAATCCGTTCCCCATACCTGGTAAATACTCCCGACTTTGTGGCCTGCCACGTACCAGCATATTTGAACAAGTACGATATGCTAAGAGGTATCCGCAAAGGTGGCACTTTCCTTCTTAACAGCATTTGGGATGTGGAGGAAACCAAAGAGAAGCTACCAAACTCGATTAAACGAGTACTTGCTCAAAAAGAAGTTAACTTTTACATAATAAATGCCACTCAAATTGCGGAGGAAATTGGTCTTGGCAACAGAACCAACACAATCATGCAGAGCGCATTCTTCAAAATCTCGGAGGTAATACCCTACGATTTAGCCGTTAAGGAGATGAAGCATGCTGTTGATAAGAGCTTTGGACGCAAGGGCGAAGATATTGTAAAAATGAACTATGCCGCTATTGATAAAGGCGGAGAAGTTGTTAAAGTTGAGGTACCATCCGAATGGGTTAAACTTGAGGCTGAGAAACCACATTCCAACCCCAACGCTCCAGATTTCATTAACAACGTTGTAAACCCGATTAACAACCTAATGGGTGACGACTTGCCTGTAAGCGCATTTATTGGGCGTGAGGATGGAACATTTCCCGCTGGAACAACAGAGTACGAAAAACGAGGAATTGCAGTAAACGTACCCGAATGGATTCCAGAAAACTGTATCCAGTGTAACCAGTGTGCATACGTTTGTCCCCATGCAGCTATTCGTCCGTTCCTTTTAACCGACGAGGAACTATCGAATGCTCCTGAAGGAACTAAAACCGTTAAGGGAACCGGGGGAACCAAGGAGTACAACTTCCGCATGCAGGTAAGCGTACTCGACTGTACCGGTTGCGGTAACTGCGTTGATGTTTGTCCGGCTAAAACCAAAGCCCTTGAAATGAAACCCCTTGAAACCCAACTTTCAGAAGCCGAGCGTTTTGCATACATGGATAAAAAAGTTGGCTACAAGGATACCGTTCTTGAGAAAGAGAAGAGCGTTAAAAACAGCCAGTTTGCTCAACCCCTATTCGAGTTTAGTGGCGCTTGCGCCGGTTGTGGAGAGACTCCTTACATCAAAGCCATCACACAACTTTATGGCGATAGGATGATTGTTGCTAACGCAACAGGTTGCTCTTCAATTTACGGAGGTTCTGCACCTTCCACACCGTACCGTGCAAACAAAGACGGACATGGTGTTGCCTGGGCTAACTCGCTTTTTGAAGATAACGCCGAGTACGGCCTTGGAATAGCTACGGGAGTAAGCAAACTAAGAGAAAGAATTGCTGAAAGAATCCAGAAGGGTTTGGCTAACGGATACAACGAAACCACCAAGGACGCCATGAGAATGTGGCTTGAGAATAAGGAGAACGCTGAGGGCTCAAAAGAAGCATCGGCAAAACTTGTTACTGCCCTTGAGAAGGAGAACGACAACCTGGCCAAAGAACTACTCGCCCTTAAACAATACTTCATCAAAAAATCTGTTTGGGTATTTGGTGGCGATGGTTGGGCGTACGATATCGGATACGGCGGGCTCGACCACGTTATCGCCTCAGGCGAGGATATTAACCTGCTGGTTCTTGACACCGAGGTTTACTCGAACACTGGTGGACAAGCCTCTAAATCGACCCCTGTTGCTGCCGTTGCAAAGTTCGCTGCATCGGGCAAGAAAATCCGCAAGAAGGATCTGGGCATGATGGCCATGAGTTACGGTTACGTTTACGTTGCGCAAGTTGCCATGGGCGCAAGCCAAAACCAGTACTTCAAAGCCTTGAAAGAAGCCGAATCGTACCCAGGGCCAAGTTTAGTAATCGCTTACGCTCCATGTATTAACCACGGATTACGTAATGGCATGGGCCAATCTCAACTTCAAGCCAAACTTGCAGTTGAGGCCGGATACTGGCATCTTTATCGTTTCGACCCAAGACTTGAAACCGAGGGAAAGAATCCGTTCCAAATTGACTCGAAAGAGCCCGATTGGAATAAATTCCAGGATTACTTGAAGAGTGAAGTTCGTTACACATCTCTCCAAAAATCTTTCCCCGAGCAAGCTGGCGAACTATTTAAAGCAGCTGAAGAAAACGCTCGTTGGAGATACAACTCCTACCTACGTTTATCTCATATGGAATACTAATTCTTTACGTTTTAAATAATATAAAAGGGCACCTATCAATTTCGGTGCCTTTTTATTTTTCAGATTGTAGATTTAATTTTCATTACTAACTTAGCATTTAACCAACCAACAAGCTACTATTGAAAAATTATATCATTTATATAACTTTTCACAAATCATACCTGCTAGCACTGATCAAGCTGGCAATAATCCTGAATATCACATTTTTTTGCACGCATCGTACTGCCGCACAAGGCATTAGTCCATCTCCTTTCTCTAAACAATTTACTGTTGACGAAGGCCTACCCTCAAACGAGGTTTACCACGTTGTGCAAGATTCCTTAGGTTTCATTTGGCTTGCAACAAGCAGTGGAGTTAGCCAGTTCAACGGAAACAGGTTTAAAAATTTCGGAATTGAAGATGGTTTAACTGAAGCCTCGATATACGAACTTTACATTGACTATACTGGTCGAATTTGGTTCTTATCCGGCAACGGCAGCCTCACATACTATGAGCAAGGCGGTATTAAGCTATACCCATTCAACTCAAAAATTAAAGAAAACATAACCACTTCGCGTGGAAACCTGAAGAACTCATTTTATGTTGATTCTGCTGAAAATGTTCACATATCGTTACGAAGGTATGGCAGAGCCGTAGTAAGCAGCGAGGGGCTTTTTAAAAAACTGGGAGGTATTCACCAGGAAGGAGAAATTGTTGTTGAAAAAATGAACGATAGCACTTTCCTTATATCAAACCCATCAAATGCACCAACTTACGATATTATTTTTGTCGATGAGGAGCAACCCTTCCGTTTTACTTGTAAAGAACTTTATGGCAAAATATACATGAATTACCATTTCTTTTTTCTACCAGGAAAAGATAAAACATACTTAATGGCAGACCAGGGATTTATGTATAGAATTAAAGGCTCGGAAATTATTGAAAGGAAACATTTTAGTCAGGATATTATTTGGGCAAGCATTGATAAGAACAATAATTTATGGGTTGCTCCAATTGATGGAGGAGTTTACTGTTTTAAGAACGCTGACTTCAGTTGCAATCCCGACTTATACCTGTTCGATAACATTAAGATAACATCTGTTCTTCTTGATAGAGAGGGTGGTTACTGGTTCACAAGCCTATCGCATGGGGTTTTCTATTGCCCAAATATAAACATACGAACCTATAACGAAAGCAACGGATTACCAAAGAACAGGGTGAATGCCGTTTTTTCGAACAGAAAAGCAATTTACGCTGGCTACGAACATGGAGTAGTAAGTGAGATAAAAGATGACGGCATTCGAAATTATATTATTGCGCCTAAAACCACAACGCAAGTTCCTATTAGGTTTATTGGAATTGACACAACATCTTCTGATGTTTGGGTGGGTTCCAGCTATTATTTGAACCTGATAAGGGGAGAAACCGTTAAAACATATCACCCTACGTCATCTTTGCTCTCCGGAACGCATCCTCGTCAAATGCTACCTGCTCATGACAATGGATACTGGATTGCCAGCAATTGGGGTCTAAAAAAGTTTGATGGGAATAGGTTTACATACGACTCTAGATTGAATAACGAATTCTCAGGACTAATATACTCGATTGCCTTAGACTCATCAGGAGTTTTGTGGATGTGTTGCTCCAACGGAATATGGGTTTATGAAAATAAATTTTACAGGTATCTAGGCGAGGAGAGCCCTTCCCTGTCACAACCTTCAAACTACATCACATTCGACAATTCCAACAGGTTGCTAATTGGAACCAAAGGTATTGGCTTAATTATAAAGGAGGGAGATAAAATTACTCAGTACACAAAATCGGATGGATTGGCAAGCAACACCATTAAAAAAATTGTGGTAAATAACGACAATTACTGGTTGGCCACTAACAATGGGATTAGCTGGATAAAAAAAATTGATAGAGACAAGCTCGAAATACAAAATATTACCACATCGCAAGGATTACCAACAAACGATATTAACGACATACACATAAAAGGTTCACTGGTATACGTTGGAACCAGCAAAGGCTTATCGGTTTTTAACACTAAAAACCTTCTTCCGAACCCCATTAAACCTAAGTGTACAATTAACGAAGTTCGTGTAAATAATAAAACTGTTGATACAAGAAATAAATCGTTGAAACTTTCGTACTACCATAGCTTTCTTTCATTCGAATTTTATGGGTTAACCTACAAAAGCATGGGGAAGATGCAGTTCCGATACCGTATGTTAGGTATCGATTCATCTTGGGTTTGCACAAATAATAGCAACGCAATTTTCTCAAAAGTTCCACACGGCAAATACACCTTCGAAGTTCAAACTCAAAATGCCGATGGGGCTTGGAGCAACTCCGATAGTATTGGTGTAACTATCGCACCTCCTTACTGGCAAACCTTTTGGTTTATATTTCTGTCAACCCTCGTTTTCTCCGGGTTCATTTTTGTTATTTACCTATACCGAATAAAAACCCTCAAGAAACAGAACACCCTGATAAACAGCGCAAATGAGTACAAACAGCAGTCGCTCAGGCAGCAAATGAATCCTCACTTCATTTTTAACACCCTGAATTCAATCCAACTTTTCATCCTTGAGAAGGATTCGATTAGCTCACACAAGTACCTGACAAAATTTGCAAGGCTTATGCGCATTACTCTTGACAACTCACAGGAATCTATCATCCCTCTAAAAAAAGAGCTTGAAGCTCTTACCCTATACCTGGAGCTTGAATCGCTTAGACTTGAAGGAAAGTTTACCTATTCAATTGAGGTAGCTGATAACGATGTGCTTGAGCAAAAGGTTCCCACTTTACTTATTCAACCTTTCGTTGAGAATGCAATATGGCATGGAATTATGTTAAAGGAATCACAAAATGGATTTGTGAATGTAATCATCTCCCGAACGAACGAAACAATGACCTGCACCATTGAGGATAACGGAGTTGGGCGGGAAAGAGCAATGGCCCTCAGGGCCAAAAATGAAGTGGAGCATAAGTCGCTCGGTTATAAAATTACCTCCCAACGTATTGAGCTGCTGAACACCCTCTACAAGGAAAAATTCAACATCCATTTTACCGATCTTTACAGTTCTGATGGCGTAGCTTCGGGAACAAAGGTTCATATTCAAATTCCATACAACTTATCTGAGGGCGAGGCAAAATAGCATTAAATAAACATCCTTCACAGGTTTTTTGTACCTTTGAAGCATCATATTCTATTCTCATGTTAAAAGTTGTGCTTGTTGACGATGAAATCGCAGCAATTCGTACCCTCGAACTGCTCCTTAAACAGTGCTGCTACGACATTCAGATAGTGGGTACAGCACGTTCAGTTCAGGAAGCCATAAAAATTGTTGACTCGCAAAAACCCGACCTGGTTTTCCTTGACATCCAAATGCCGCAAGGCTCTGGTTTCGATCTTCTTGAACATATTCCTGAACACAACTTCGAAATTATTTTTATTACCGCATACAACCAGTACGCTATAAGAGCATTCAAGTACAGCGCGGTTGATTACATCCTAAAACCAATTGATATTGACGAGCTGGCAAACGCGATTGAGAAGGCTCAAAATTTACTAAAAAAGAAAACAAGCACCCGAGCCAGATATTCAGTTCTCTTCGAAAACCTCAAGGGGCTAGTTCCAAATAAAATTGTTATCCCTCAAAAAAACTCTTTCCACACAATCGATCTTTCACAGGTGTACACCATTAAAATTACAAATAATGGGGCAAGTTTCTACATGGCAAACTCAAGTATCGTTTCCTGCTCATTATGTCTAGAAAATTTTTCTCAGCTAATACAGGATAAAGGATTCGTTGAGGTGAAACCAAAGGTATTTGTGAATCTACAAAAGGTGATTAAAGTGGAAAAGGCAGGGAAAGGGTTCGTGATTCTTGAAAACGGGGAGAGCATCTCCCTTGAGAGCATTACAAAAGAAAACTTCATTGACAATCTGTCATTAAAAGGAACCAAAAACACCTAGCATATTTTGGCACGAATACTTGCGATTGATGTTGGCAAAAAAAGAACAGGTCTTGCAGTTACCGATCCTCTTAAAATAATTGCAAACGGGCTAACCACCGTCCCAACCGGAAAACTTTTCGAGTTTCTTGAGGATTACTGCAGAAAAGAAACCGTTGAAATTTTTATAATTGGTATGCCTACCCAGCTGAACAATCAACCCTCCGAAGCTGTTAAATGGGTACAACCAGTAGTAAACCGTATTAGGAAACTTTTTCCAAACATTGCCGTTGAACTGGTTGACGAAAGGTTCACATCGAAGTTAGCCCACCAGGCCATGATTGATGGAGGATTGAAAAAGATGGACAGAAGAAACAAACCATTGGTTGATACGATTAGTGCAACCATAATTTTACAATCGTATTTGGAAAGCATCGATTTAAAGAAAGGAAACAGACAATGACAAAACCAGTTTACATTTACGGATCGCCTGTGCTACGAAAAATAGCAACCGACATAAGCCCCGATTATCCGAATATTAGCGGGCTCATTGCCGACATGTTCGAAACCATGGAGAAATCGGATGGGGTTGGGTTAGCTGCCCCACAAGTTGGACTTTCGATAAGGTTATTTGTTATTGACGCAACGCCAATGGCCGACGAACATCCCGAAATGGATGGTTTCCGAAAAGTATTCATAAATGCACAAATTGTTTCCCGTTCACCCGAAACTGCGCAGTACAGCGAGGGTTGCCTCAGCATCCCAAACCTCCGAGAAGACGTTGAGCGACCTGATACAATCGTTATTCGTTACGTTGACGAAAAATTCGTTGAACACGAAGAAGAGTACTCTGGCATTGCTGCCCGCATTATCCAGCACGAGTACGACCACCTCGACGGGATTCTATTTACCGACAAGGTCTCGCCTATTCGCCGGCAGCTACTGAAAAGCAAACTATTCGCTATTTCTAAAGGTAGGTTTAACGCAAGCTATAAGTATAAGATTGCTTAGCAAAGCTAAGCCAGAACACCTTTGCCTTCGCGAAGAATTGTGGGTTCCATTTCGGTGCAATCGACCACCGTTGAGGGAGTGTTATCACCAAAACCCCCATCAACTAGTGCATCAACAATCTCCGAGTAGTTTTCGTAGATAAGTTCCGGATCGGTTGTGTACTCCAGCAACTCATCGCTGTCCTTAATTGAGGTTGTCATTATTGGGTTGCCAAGCATTTTAACTATCTCAATGGGGATTGGGTTGTCGGGAATTCGGATACCAACCGTTTTACGCTTGCTAATAAAGTAATCGGGAACCTTATTGTAACCTGGGAGAATAAAAGTAAATGGGCCGGGGAGATTTCTCTTAAGCAAGCGAAAGGTTGCGTTATCAACCTTCGCAAAATCGGAAATATGGCTTAAGTCGCTGCATATAAAAGAAAAATGGGCATCCTTAGGTTTGATGCCCTTTATCTTAATAATCCTCTCAACTGCCTTAGGATTCATAATATCGCATCCAAGCCCGTAAACCGTGTCGGTTGGGTAAATAACAATTCCTCCCTTGCGAAGTATGTCAACCACAAGTTCTACCTGTCGAAGGTTCGGGTTTTCGGGGTATATTTTTATTAGCATAAGGCAATTATTATGGCTCGGCGAGCCAACTCAATATGTTTATCCGTTAACCTTTTTGTAATCGGCCAGGAATTTTTCCAGTCCAATATCAGTTAGAGGATGGTTCACTAACCCTAAAATTGCAGAAAGCGGGCAAGTTGCCACATCGGCTCCAGCCTCAAGGCACTGAATAATATGCATAGTATGACGAATTGAAGCAGCTAGCACCTGAGTTCCATACTCGTAGTAGGAGTAAACATCAACAATTTGGCGAATGAGTTCAACACCATCGGTTGAAACATCGTCGAGCCTGCCAATAAAAGGAGAAACGTAGGTTGCACCAGCTTTTGCGGCTAACAGCGCTTGTCCAACAGAAAAAACCAGCGTGCAGTTCGTTCTAATTCCATTATCAGAGAAATACTTAATGGCCTTAATTCCCTCCTTAATACACGGAACTTTAACCACAATTTGCGGATGCAGCAGGGCAAGTTCCCTTCCCTCGCGAATCATTCCCTCATAATCGGTGGCAATTACCTCAGCCGAAACATCGCCACCCTTCACAATGTTACAAATATCAACGTAGTGTTTTTTTATGTTTGCCTCGCCTTTTATGCCCTCCTTAGCCATGAGCGAAGGATTTGTGGTTACACCATCGAGAACGCCTAAATCGTTAGCCTCTTTTATTTGTTCGAGGTTTGCAGTATCGATAAAAAATTTCATAGCGAATTGGTTTTAAGAATTTTTAAAGCGCAAATATAACCATTCTCCATGAGAGAAACGGAAGTTTTTGTTCGTATCGAACAAACTTTTTCTACTATCTTTGCGTGCAAATTATCATGCTATCAATGTTTTTTAAAGTTCAAGGCACCGACCCTAATTCTTCAGCACGAGCAGGTGTTATCACAACTGATCATGGAGAGATTCCTACCCCCATTTTCATGCCGGTAGGCACTGTGGGCAGCGTAAAGGGAGTTCACCACAGCGATTTGGAGAGCGATACCGATGCAAAAATAATTCTAGGGAACACGTACCACCTTTTCCTTCGCCCCGGAATTGATGTTCTGAAATCGGCAGGAGGCCTGCATAAGTTCATTTCGTGGGACAGGCCCATACTAACCGACAGCGGAGGTTACCAGGTTTTTTCACTGGCCGATAACCGCAAGCTAACCCCCGAAGGTGCACACTTTCGTTCACACATCGACGGATCGAAGCACTTCTTCAGCCCCGAAGGTGTTATGGATATCCAAAGAGTTATTGGAGCTGACATAATTATGGCTTTCGATGAGTGCCCCCCGGGCACAGCAACCTTCGACTACGCAAAAAAATCGCTTGCATTAACCGAGGATTGGCTTACCCGATGCATTAAGCGATTCAACGAAACCGAACCGCTTTACGGGTACAACCAGAACCTTTTCCCCATTGTTCAGGGTTGCGTTTATCCCGAATTGCGTATGCAGGCGGCCGAATTCGTTGCGAACCAGGAATCGAACGGCATTGCCATTGGAGGGCTTTCGGTTGGTGAACCCGCAGAGATAATGTACCAAATGGTAGAAGTTGTGAACGAAATACTACCAAAAGAAAAACCACGTTACTTAATGGGAGTTGGTACACCCGAGAACATCCTGGAGAGCATTGAACGCGGGGTTGATATGTTCGACTGCGTTATGCCCACACGAAACGGACGAAACGGGATGCTTTTCACCAGCGAAGGAATTATAAACATTAAAAACCAAAAGTGGCAGCACGATTTTTCACCAATCGACCCGTTAGGCACGTCGTTTGTTGATAGCCGCTATAGCCGGGCATACCTCCGCCACCTTTTCGTTTCGGGTGAGATGCTTGGGCCACAAATTGCCAGCTTGCACAATTTAGGTTTTTACCTTTGGCTGGTAACCGAAGCAAGAAAACAAATTTTAGAAGGCAATTTCAAAAGCTGGAAGAGCCAGCTAGTTAAAAAGGTAACCGTTCGATTATGAGAAAACTGGGTTTAAAACTGATAGACATATACATCATCCGGAAGTTTATCGGAACCTACTTCTACGCAATTCTGCTGATAGTTGGCATTGCAGTTGTTTTTGACGTAGCCGAAAAGATGGACGATTTCATGGAGAAAGGCGCCCCCTTAAATGCTATAGTATTCGACTACTACATGAACTTTATCCCCTACTTCGCCAACCTATTCAGCTCACTCTTTACGTTCATTGCGGTAATTTTCTTCACCTCAAAAATGGCATACAACACTGAAATAATAGCCATACTTAGCGCCGGGGTGAGTTTTAAGCGAATGATGTTCCCGTACTTCCTTTCGGCAGCAATAATTGCAGTATTCTCTTTCATGCTATCGAACTTTGTAATTCCACCAGCCAACAGGGTTCGGCTTGATTTTGAGAACACCTACATAAAAAAACCGGTACGAAACACCGACCGAAACATTCACCGGCAGGTTCGTCCTGGAATATTCATCTACATGCAGTCATACAATACATATAGTAGCATTGGGTACAAATTCTCCATGGAGAAATACGTTGATGGCGAGCTGAAATCGAAACTAATTAGCGAATTCGTTAAATGGGACACAACAATAAATAAATGGAACATTAACAATTACTACATTCGCAATTTTAGCGAGGAGGGAGAAGAGGTTATTACCGGAAAGAGAATTGATTCGAGCATTTATGTTACTCCCGCCGATTTTACCAGAAGGGTAAATGTTGTTGAATCAATGAACATGTTTGAGTTAGACGAATTCATTGAGCAGCAGAAATTACAGGGCACCGACAATGTTGACTTCTTCCTCATTGAAAAGTATAACCGCATAGCCTACCCCTTTGCTACATTTATTCTAACGCTCATAGGTGTATCGCTTTCATCGCGAAAAATCCGGGGTGGTATTGGGCTCCACATCGGACTGGGACTTGCGCTCAGCTTCAGTTTTATCCTATTCATGCGATTCTCAACCATGTTTGCCGTGGGCGGCAATATACCTCCGTTTGTTTCGGTATGGATACCCAGCTTACTGTACGCAGTGATTGGAATAATTCTTTACAGGTTAGCCCCAAAGTAACAATATTTTTCACTGCCCTACATATTCTTCCCATAAACCTATTACTTATCTGGAAATGGTTAAAGATTTAAAACAGTATTTCCAAACACTACATTTGAAAGGTAATATTTACGTAGCTGCAATTCAGAATATATTTATTGTATTCATTCTGTTTACATTATGCCGAATTGGTTTTTACCTTTTCAACGCCAGCTACTTTAAGCTGGTAACAATTTCCAGCCTCCTTACCATGCTTCTGGGAGGTTTGAAATTTGACACATCGGCAATATTCTACACAAACCTTCTGTACCTTATGGCAATGCTTATGCCTTTTGCTTTTAGGTACAACCGCATATACCAAACAATTCTTAAGTATATTTTTATTGTTACCAACAGCATTGCACTTGGAGCCAACTGTGCCGATTTTATTTACTTTCAATTCACTCTTCGGCGAACAACCGCAACCGTTTTTCGAGAATTTGAAAACGAAACAAACTTTTTTCAGCTTATTGGGAAATTCCTGACAGATTACTGGTACATCTTTATCATATGGATTTTGCTAACCAGCATTCTCACATTCACTTACAGGAAATCGTATAGGAATTGGCTCTTAAAAGGCTGGCAGTCGCATGTGGTGTACTTTGTAAATGGGGCTCTGATTCTTATTCTTGCATCGGGGTTGATGGTTGGCGGGCTACGGGGAGGTTTCCGACACAGCACACGCCCCATAACCCTCTCGAATGCTGGAGAGTATGTTAACGAACCGCTCGAAACGGCTATAGTTCTGAACACTCCTTTCTCCATCTATCGAACGTTGGGTATAAAACCACTACAGAGGGTTGAATTCTTCCAGTCGGATACTGAACTAAACCGCTACTACTCTCCCATTCACTCCCCACAAATAACAGAACCATTCAAGCCGCTTAACGTTGTGGTAATTATTTTGGAGAGCGTAGGTCGGGAGTACATTGGAAGTTACAACCAGCATTTAGCCGAATTCGGCTATAAAGGTTACACACCGTTCCTCGATTCGCTCATTCAGCAAAGCTTAATGTTCCGCTACTCGTTCTCGAACGGACGGAAATCAATTGATGTGCTGCCCTCGGTTCTCACCTCCATTCCAATGATGGTTGAACCATTTGTTCTTACTCCCTACTCTTCAAATAAGGTAAACAGCTTTGCAACACTTCTAAAACCGAAAGGCTACCACACCTCATTTTTTCACGGTGCGCCTAACGGGTCAATGGGTTTGCAGGCTTTTACCAGAATGGCAGGCTTTGATGATTACTACGGAATGACCGAATACGGTAAGCCCGAAGATTTTGATGGGATGTGGGGTATATGGGATGAGGAGTTTTTCCAGTTCTTCGCTCAAAAAATTGATGAGCTACCCGAACCATTCTTTACAGCAATCTTTTCCGTTTCATCGCACCATCCATTCCGGGTTCCCGAAAAGTATGAGGGTGTGTTCCCAAAAGGGAAACTTCCAATACACCAGTGCGTTGGCTACACCGATTTCGCCCTTAAAGAATTCTTTGAAACCGCCAGCAGGATGCCCTGGTACGACAATACGCTTTTCGTAATTACTGCCGATCATCCCAACGAGCCCTACTTCCCCGAATACAAAACCAACCTGGGCATTTACACATCACCACTGATTTTTCACAGGCCAAACGGGGAGCTGAATGGAATTAGCAAAACTGTGGCTCAGCACATCGACATTCTTCCGTCGGTGCTTGGCTACCTCAATTTCAACGAACCATTCTTCGCCTTTGGGCGAAACGTTTTCGACAGAAATTCTACACCATTTGCCATAAGCTACACAAACTCAACCTACCAGTTTATTAAGGGCGATACACTTCTGCTTTTTGACGGAGAAAAATCGGCAAGTGCGTTTAACTTCAAATCCGACAGCCTGTTACAGAATAACATTCTTCCAAGCAATACTGAGAAATTCAGAGAAATCGAGAATACGCTGAAGGCACTTATCCAGCAGTACAACAACAGAATGATTGACGATAAGCTTAGTTTGTAACCGTTAGAATCCTTCCTGATAAAGTTGCCCTGTAGCGTTTTAGAGGGTATCCGCTACTTGGGTAGCCCAAACTTGGGAAATAGTATATAGTATTGCAATGCGGGCAGGTTGCAGAACCCGCAGCTCCGGAATCATCGAGATTTACAGAAGTTACCACACTAATATGCTGCGGGCATGTAGCATCAAAAGCATAAAACTCATCCAACGAGTAGCGATATATAATTACTCCACTCTTTGCGTACCCTTCGTTTAGTACCTTAACAGAGTTGTTAACAGAATTCAATGCGTTATAATCCGGCAAATCGAGATTTATTGAAAAACTAACGTAAACATCTGGTACAATAACCGGCTCCTCCTCAATACACGAAGAAAACAGCAGAATAAAACCTGCCAGGAATCCAATAAAAGTTAACTTTGCTGCGTTTTTCATACCACAAAGATAACGAATTTGCATGATTAATATTGGATAGAAAAAATTTTGGGATAGGTAAATGGTTGATTTAAGAATGAAAAGCATTATATTTGGGAAAGTTAGGATTATTTGCATCCTTTTCTCATTTCTAGTTGTTGGGTTGGGCGAAAGTTCTTGCGGAAAAAAGATATACCCTTCGGGGCTTGAAGGAAATTTGGTTGGAAACCAGAAAGAATTTGCACGAAACGAGCGCAAAAGGAAAAGGGAGGCTCGCAGAGCCAACCGGAAAACTGCCAGGCTGGAACGAAAGGCCAATCGCCCAATTGAAAAGCAGAAGAAGAAGTCGTTAACTGCACAGAAAAGGATGCAAAGGGAACACATTAACAAGCAAACTCCTGATGTTCAGGAGAGAATGAAACAAAACCAGAAAGACGACCGAAAACGCAACAAACCCAATAAAACCTTTTGGCAAAGGTTAATGTTTTGGAAAAAAAGTAGCTGTAACAATGGATCTTGATAGCATAATTTATATTGTAATCGCCATTGCCCTAGCGGTAATAAATGCCGTTGCGCAAAAAAAGAAAAAAACGGCACAGCAACAGAAGGCTGCAACCTCAGCAAGCATAGACAAAAGCATTGCTGATAGCGAATTTATTGCCGCTGAAGAGAAGGAAGATGCCACTTTTCTTAAGTTACAGGATATACTCAAGGAGATGGGTGTAACCGATGAAAAAGAGGAGTTTTCTGAGCCAGTACCCCTTGTTGAAGAGCCAATTGTAGAAGAAATTCAGATTGATGACAAAAAACAGTTAACTTTTCTTGACAGCACCGATAAAAAAAGCGAGGTTGAATCGATTGAGAACTTGGAGCCAATAGATAAAACCGAAGGAGCCATTGACAATGCAGAAAATTTTCTAGATAGTATTGGAGAATACGATTACAACTCCGAAGAGAACAGCATAAGTTCAACAGCTATTGGCGATGCTCTTACCGAGGAGGAACAAGCAACATTCAACAAAGAGAACGCCAGCACATTTGTAAAAAACTTCAGTGCGAAGGATGCTGTAATATACACAGAGGTAATGAAACCCAAGTACTTTACGTAACCTGTTAATTAATTTAAACTAGTTGCTTTTTTAATTTATAAGACCTATATTTGTAACTGTAAAAGAGTTCCGATTTGTCGGGATTCTTTTTTATTTACCCTAATCACAACAAAAAGATATGTCAAAGGTAGTTTACTTAACAGAGGAAGGGCTCCAAAAACTTAGGTCGGAACTCGACCAACTTAGGTTCGTTGAACGGCCTGCCATTTCACAAATGATAGCTGAAGCGCGCGACAAGGGCGACCTGTCGGAAAATGCTGAGTACGATGCTGCCAAGGAAGCCCAGGGGATGCTTGAAATGAAAATTGCCAAACTTGAGGACACCATTGCAAACGCAAGGGTTATTGACGAATCGAAGATTGACACCTCAAAGGTACAAATCCTTAACAAAGTAAAAATAAAGAATACTGCCACAAAGGCAGTTATGGAATACACGCTGGTTGCCGAAACCGAAGCTAACCTGAAAGAAGGCAAACTTTCGGTAAACACACCCATTGCCAAAGCGCTGCTTGGCAAAAAGGTGGGCGACGTGGTTGAGGTTCAAATCCCTTCAGGTACCGTCAGCTTCGAAATTATTGATATTTCACGTTAAACCGAACTGTTATGGCTACCATCTTCTCAAAAATTGCAGCAGGCGAAATTCCCTCGCACAAAGTTGCCGAGGATGACCGTTGCTTTGCCTTTTTAGATATTAACCCGCTTGTAAAAGGCCATGTGCTCGTTATTCCAAAAAAGGAAACCGACTACATATTTGATGTAGATGACGACACGCTTGCTCACATGATGGTTTTTGCAAAGCCCATTGCTAAGGCAATTGAGAAGGTTGTTCCATGTAAGCGCATTGGCCTTGCTGTTCTTGGATTGGAAGTTCCTCATGCCCATATTCACCTTGTGCCGTTGAATAGCGAATCTGATATCAGCTTCTCGAAGCCAAGGGTTAAACTTTCACAAGAAGAATTTGCAGAACTTGCAAAAAAAATAATAGAAAATTTATAGTACAAAATTATAATTGTCAAGATACAAGTTTTAATCAAACATCTTATTAGAAAAGCAGTTAAAGATAAATTATTATATTAAATGCTTACTTTTTTATTACTTAAGGACTTCTATAATCAAATCCTTAATAACCAAGTTATCATTAAATCCTCAGCAAAGTACTAATCTTTTAATAAAGTAAAATGAAAAAAAGAACTGCACTTAGCATTGTATCCCTCATTGCATTGTTTTTAGGGGGGTGTGACAATAAAAATGAAAATGATTACCAAGGAGTTTCACTTTTTATTACTAAAGGCGATTACTACGATTTCGTAACAGTAGGTTTAAGAGACAATCAATTAATTAGAGGATTATATACAGATCTAAGATACACTGTTGTTGGCTCAGACACAATAAATCTTAGACGGACAAGATTAACAAATGATTATATTATAGATGTTAATGGTGATTACATACACGATGCATTTATTAACTTTAGATTCAATGACTTTATCAAATGGATCGAAACTTATAATTCATACTCTCTTCCACCTGACACAATTTGGAAATATATGCTTGACAAAGATCCTTA
>DAOSWM010000052.1:0-3352 GCA_035380045.1 Tenuifilaceae bacterium
ATTTTCTTTATTCTGTGCTAACACATCGTGAATTTGGCTTGAAAACAGAGTGTCGTTTACTGAAAAGGTTAATTCCCTGAGAATTACTCTGTCCTTCGTTATTCGGTTTCCGGAAATGGTTATTTTTGAGACAATATAAGTAGAGTCGCTAACCTCACCCGAGTATAAAGGGTTTAACGATGCGAAAAGCAGCAAGTTTAATGTTGCGAATAATACAATGAAATGGAACCGAAACATGAATATCCTCAAATATTTAAATATTTTAAAAGGTTGTTTAACCTATCCTCTAGCAAATCCTCCTCGTCGTCGTGCTTCATGTACGATCCAAGAACAGTATAGTTGTACCGGTAAAATGTTTGCTTAATCGATGTAAGGTCGGTTACATTCAATTTAAGAGTCAGCTCCATTTTTACCGAATTTGGGTTTGAAGTAATGAAGGCTCCAAGAATTTTCGCATCGTTGCCCTCAATTATTTGGGCAATTTGAGCAAAGGAGTAATCGTTCTGATTCAGCTCAATAACAATAATTCCTCCCGGATTTTTTAGTGCCGAAAGCTCTGCGAAGTAGTGTAGCAAGTCGGTTAGCGAAATAACCCCCAAGTAGTTTTTCTTAGGGTCGAGAACGGGAACCAGCGAAAGTTTTAGCCGTGAGGCTATTTCCATAATTTCAAAAACATGCTGCGAATCGAGTACGTAAGGTCTAAGAAGCGATAGGTAGTGGTTTCCCAAGGGTTCCTCCGGCATGTTCAAATCGTAAATGTCGTTCTCTGAAATTAGGCCAAGGAACTCCTTATCGTTCACAATGGGCAAGTGAGTCACCTTAAAAATATCCATCCAATTCAGGGCGGTTAGGCCGGTGTCGGAGGTTTTTAAAGCCGGAATCACATCCGATAACATCTCTTTTGCTACCATTGAAAAAAGAGTTTAAAATTTCAGCTAACTTTGCACAAAGTTAACCTCAAATTAATTGAAATGGCACGTTTAAGTGTAAATATTAATAAAATTGCAACCCTTCGTAATGCTCGAGGTGGTAACATTCCAAACGTCTTAAAGGCAGCCATTGATTGTCAATGTTATGGCGCCGAGGGAATTACGGTACATCCTCGTCCCGATGAGCGCCACATTCGCTATCAGGATGTTAGGGATATTTCGCCCATAATTACCACCGAATTCAACATTGAGGGAAACCCTACGGAAAACTTCACAAAAATTGTGCTAGAAGTTTTACCCAATCAGGTTACTTTAGTTCCCGATGCTCCTTCGGCAATCACATCCAACGCCGGATGGGATACTAAGATAAACAATGATTACCTAAAGAATGTTGTTTCAGTCTTCAAAAAAGCGGGAATCAGAACCTCAATTTTTGTTGATCCCAATGCCGAAATGGTTAAATACGCTGCCGAAACAGGAACCGATAGGGTTGAACTTTACACCGAACCTTACGCCACAAACTACGAGTTAAACCGTGAGAAAGCGATTGCCCCTTTTGTGGAGGCAGCTGAGGTTGCTAAGCAAATGGGATTAGGAATTAACGCGGGTCACGACCTAAATCTCGACAATCTGAAGTATTTCATCGAAACTATTCCTTGGACTTTAGAGGTTTCTATTGGCCATGCACTTATTGCCGATGCTCTTTACCTTGGGCTTGAGAATACTATTCAAATGTACCTACGGTTGGCCAGAACGGTTTAGTATGGATCTGTTTTTTCGTGAATTTGGAGAAGGGAAACCGGTTGTTGTTCTACACGGTTTGTACGGTTCGTCCGATAACTGGGTTAGTATAGGCAGGAAACTTGCAGAACAGTTCAAGGTGTATTTGGTCGACCAGCGGAACCATGGGCAGAGCTTTCATAGCCCATCGCATACCTATTCCGATATGGCCAACGATTTACTGCAATTTTTCGAATTGCATAAATTAAATAAAGCAATAATTATTGGCCACTCAATGGGAGGGAAGGTTGCCATGCTCTTTGCCTCACTCCATCCGAATTTGGTTGAGAAAATGGTTGTTGTTGACATCTCGCCCGGCGGGTACGACGAGTCAAATTCTTTTTCTTCCCAGAAAAGGGGCCACGAACAAATTATTTCCTCCCTGCTTTCGCTCGATGTTGAAGCGCTTAATTCCCGCCAGCAGGCCGATGAGGCGCTTTCAAAATCTCTTCCCGATGTTCGGGTAAGGCAATTTTTGCTGAAAAATCTCCAGAGGGATAGGCACGGAAACTTCTTTTGGTCGTTGAATCTAAATGCTGTATCGTCCCATATAAATGATCTGATGGGCCCAGTTTTCACCAATGAAATTGGTGTTGAAGTATCTACTAAAACACTTTTTATTAGGGGAGAGAAATCGCCGTATATTTCGCAGCAGCATGCTAACGTAATTGAAAATTTTTTCCCAAACAATCAGCTAGTTACCATTCCAAATGCAGGGCACTGGGTGCATGCCGAGCAGCCAGAGAGGTTGATTTATGAGTTGAATCGATTTCTATTGCCCTGATCTAATCGCCTGCTTTCTCAATATTTTCAGGTTCAATTATTGGTTCGTTTCTGTATCGAAGGAATAGCTGTGCAACGGTAAGAGCGTCCTTCTCGCAGTAGTCGACAATTCTTTGTAAGTTTTTTTCGGTATAGTAAACTTCTGCAACCTGACTACCATCGATATCATCCTTTGGGGTTGGAATGTTAAAAATGTGCGCCAGCAAGTTGAGAGAAGTAAAATGCTTGTAGTCTCCAAATTTCCATAGTTCCATGGTGTCGAGAAACTTTACCTCCCATGGTTTCTTTCCGGCAATATCGAGCAGGTTTGGTAGCGTTACCCCGTTTACTAGCATTCGGCGAGCAATGAACGGAAAATCAAACTCTTTCCCGTTGTGGGCGCAGAGGATAGCATTTGGGCGAGCTGAGAATTTGTTGAGCATGTCGGCGAACTGGGTGAGAAGCGTTTCCTCATTGTCGCTGGCAAACGATTTAACCCGGAAGTAACTTTTCCCGTCGCGCTGAACGATTAACCCAACCGAAATACATATTATTTTGCCAAACTCAGCGTAAATACCAGCCCGCTGGTACACATCTTCTGGAGTTTGCTCATCCTTCACAATATACGAAGCCTTCTTGTCCCACAGTTTTTTGAACTCATCGGATAAATTGCTGTAGTCCGATTCCTGAGGAACGGTTTCGATATCGATAAAAAGGACATCTTCGGGTTTAGTGTCTTTCAGCATGGCGCAGAATATTTTAGTTTTTTTTCAGTGATAAATGCAGTTTAAAATTCTTGTAATTCAGACAGTACTATTCTCCCTTCTCCCTTCTCCCTTCTTTTTACTTCATACATCTTCCGTCTTCTGTCTTCCATCTTC
>DAOSWM010000052.1:3452-22170 GCA_035380045.1 Tenuifilaceae bacterium
TCTTCAAACTCCCATCCAATTTACTTATTGTGAGTTTTGTATAGCGTTCTTTCAATAATTGATGATAGGATGTTAATTGCCACGGAGTTGTTGCCTCCCTGGGGAACAATAATGTCGGCATATCGTTTTGTTGGCTCAATAAACTGCAGGTGCATGGGTTTAACAGTTTTCTCGTACCTGTCGAGAACCTTATCAACTGAACGGCCACGTTCAACTATATCGCGAAGCACAACCCTCGAGAGCCTGTCGTCGGCATCGGCATCAACGTATACTTTTATGTCCATCAAATCTCGGAGTTCAGGATTTGTAAACACTAGAATTCCTTCAATAATGATTACTTTCTTAGGATGAACTGTAATGGTTTCCTTGGCGCGGGTACAGGTTAGATACGAGTAAATTGGTTGCTCAATGGCTTGTCCCTCTTTGAGTTTGAGTACGTGTTCAACAAGTAACTCGAATTCAATGGATGAGGGGTGGTCGAAATTCATTTCCTGACGTTTCTCAAGAGGAAGGTGCGAGTTGTCCTTGTAGTAGGAATCCTGCGGAATAACAACCATTTCGCCAATTGGAAGGCATTCAACAATTCGCTTCACAACGGTAGTTTTACCCGAGCCTGTGCCTCCGGCAATCCCAATTATAAGCATGGTAAAAACGATTTTTTTATTGTTAACTTTGCAATAATAAGTTTATGTTTGCTAAGGTACAAATCTTTTTTTCAAAAAGCCGAGTAGCGGTATAAGGTTTGTTAGCATTGTTATTTAAATTTTTAAAAAGTAAGGAATGAGTAGCAATCTGTATCCACTTAAATTTGAACCTATTCTTAAAAAAAGAATTTGGGGTGGAAGTAAGCTGGTGAGCGATTATGGTAAAAAGGGGCAGATAGCAGAGGCGCAAATTGGGGAAAGTTGGGAGCTTTCGTCGGTTGAAGGTGATATTTCTGTTGTTTCGAACGGATTTTTAGCAGGCAATAGTATTCAGGAACTAATTGAAGTTTACATGGGAGACCTTGTAGGGGAGAAAGTTTACGATAAGTTTGGAATCGAGTTTCCACTTCTCATTAAACTCATCGATGCGAATGAGGATTTGTCGGTTCAGGTTCATCCCAATGATGAGTTGGCAAGAGAGAGGCACCATGCATGGGGGAAATCGGAATTTTGGCATATTCTTGAATGTGAAGGAAACGCGGAGTTAGTAGCTGGTTTCCATGATAATGTTAGCAAGGAGGTTTTCCTGAAATCTCTTGCAGAAAGAAAGTTGGATTCAATACTGCGAAAAGTAAACGTAAAAAAGGGCGATTCCCTATATTGTCCGGCTGGCATGGTGCATGCCATTGGTAAAGGAATACTGCTGGTTGAAATACAGCAAACATCCGATGTAACCTACAGGATATACGATTGGGACAGGAGAGATAATGAAGGTAAACCCCGGGAACTTCACACCGATCTAGCACTTGACGCCATTGACTTCGAAAGAAAACCGGATGTTATTTCACAGCAGGATGTGGCGGAGAATGGTTCAAGGCAACTAATTAACAACCAGTATTTCGCTGTAAATCATATTTCTGCTAGCAGTCCAATTGAGAAATCGACACTAGATTCACAGTCGTTCACAATCTTTTTTTGTATAGATGGTGGTTTTACAGTAAATTGGTCAAAAAATCAATCGGTTCAAGTAAAAAGGGGAGAACTAGTACTCATTCCTGCGGAGCTTACAACCTATACTTTATTGCCGATTAATGAAACATTTTTGCTAGAAATTTTTATTCCTTAAAAAAAGTTATTTACTTTACGTTAAAGTAAGTTCATACAGAAAAAAAGTACGTCTGTAAAAAAATGTATTTTTTATTACTTTAAAGTGACAGGATTTGATTTTATTTGAGTAATTTCATTTTTTAATGGACAATATAATATACTTTATAAAGTCAACCCTGTCGAGCGACATGGCATCTAGTGGTTTTCCTCTCATATACAAAGGGGAGATGAACCACCAGATAATGCGTTCATTTGCTTTTATGGCCAACCGTAAAATCGCTGAGAAGAACATCCCTACACCCATACGAAAGAAGGTTTTCCACGTAATGATTGAGTGCCTGCAGAATATCACAAAGCACTCAGATGACTTTGACGAGAAGGAGAAGCAGATTGGTAACGGGCTGTTCGTTGTTGGGCAAAACAAGGACTCTTTCTACGTTGTGACTGGCAACCTGATTGGAAATGAGAAGATTAAGGTACTAGAGGATAGGATTAATCTTCTAAATAATGCAGACAAGGAAAAACTTAAGGAACTTTTTTTGAAACAAATGATGGAGGGGGTTCTAACCGAAAAAGGAGGTGCTGGTTTAGGGTTAATTGATATTGCAAGGAAGTCAGGAAGGAAACTCTTTTATCACTTTGTCCCTTACGATAATCACAGGCACTTTTTCCTACTAGTTGTTACTATCCCGATCAATTCTTCAGAAGAAGATGGCGGTTCAAACTAGAAATAATAATGTAGAATTATTCCCCCATAGTGAGTGCTGTTAATGCATTGGGAATATTATAGTTGGTAGGATTTTTTTTGAAAAATTTTGAATATTTAAGTTTTTTTGCAAAATGAGAAATGCCCTCATCCTTATAGTTCTACTTCTACTTAGTTTCGGAGTTAGAGCGCAGCTAACCAAAGATGAAGATCAGGAACGTACCCGTATTGCCGAAAGCAAAATTAAAAAATCTATTCAGTGGACTCACAGGTATACAAATAATAAACCTAACCCAGATGGTTACAAAACCAGTGAAACACAATACGATAAATTTGGGAATCCGGTTGAAATAATAAACTATCGTTCAAATGGCGATATCTCTTCAAAACTAGTATATAGGTACGACTCTAACAACCAAAAGTTAGAGTATTTAATGTTTCAAAAGGAAAAAGATGCGAAGGATTTAAAGCTCACATACAAACAAACCTTCCATTACAACCAGCAAGGGAAGAAAACCCATGAGGTTGTTTTTGATGGAGTTGCCGGATACCGCATTACATACAGTTACTACGCCGATGGTAATAGTAAAGAAATTGTTAAGTATAACTCTACGAATGCAGTTGCTGAAAAATGGGTTTACACGTATAACGGGAGTAATCAGGAGTTGAAGGTGTATACAGGAGATGATATCCTTTCCTACACTGTTCAAAAAAAGTTTGATGCATCAGGAAACGTAATTGATGAGGCAAGGATTAGCTCAAACGGGAAAGAGCAGAAACGTACAACATATAATTATAATGCTGAATCAAGGATCTCTCAAATGACCGAGTTTTATTCAGGAAATCTCATTAAAAAGCTATTCTATAAATATAATAATATTGGTGTGGTTACCGAGATTCGCCAGCAAAACCCCGACGGCAAAGAGTTTGTTCAGTCAACCTATAAGCATGATTCAAATGGGAATCTACTTGAAGAACGCTGGAGCGAAGATAGTAGTGCCAGCGAACTCTCCCATAAACAATCGAAGTATGATAAGGATGGGAATCTGTTAGAGATGGATTCCTACTACGCTCCATATAAGTACCGGGTACTGTACAAGTACACATACGAATTCTACTAGTAATAGGAGATACTACACCCTTCTCGAATTAGAATATGTGGGAATTTTTCCTTCATTAAATAGTATTAAAATGCATGAGTTTTTGGGATTTGAACCCCGAGATGTTTTTACGCTTTCAGAGAACATATTTACCTTACTTGACAAGGATTGGATGCTTGTCACAGCAGGGAACCGCAAGGAATTCAATACAATGACCGCTTCGTGGGGAGGTTTTGGTATACTTTGGCGTAAGCCTGTAACCACAATATACGTTCGTCCGCAAAGGTACACCTACCAGTTTGTTGAAAGAGAGGCAGTTTTCAGCTTATCGTTCTTTGGGAAAGAATATAGAAAGGCATTGAATATTTGTGGAACGAAGTCGGGTCGAGATTGTAATAAAGTGTTTGAATCGGGATTGAGTCCTGTGCTTACGCCTGGAAACTGTGTTGCATTTAAGGAGGCCAGGATTATTCTAGAGTGTAGAAAATTATACGCTGATAATATTGAACCCCAATTTTTTGTGGATAATGACATTGATGAAGCAATATACCCGACCAAGGATTACCACCGTTTCTACATTGCAGAAATTCTGCGATATTGGCATAAAGAAAGCTAAAAGGATTTTTATTATCAATCCCACTCGTTGCTGTCTGAATCAATAATGCTGTCTAGCAATCTACGTTCCTTCTTGGTGGGTCTGCCTAAACCTCTTTGTCTGTAGCCTTGAAAAGCGAGGAATCCGGGTTCAAGTTTTTGAAGTTCATCTTCGGGTGTTGTGTCCTCTATAAAATCGACAAGTAACTTGGCTCCAACTCTGTTTTTGGGGATCCCTTTTACGAAGTAAGAATAATTAATCGGTGGTTTGCGAACCGATATTATGTCACCAATTTTTATGTCTTTGGATGGCTTTGCTTCAACATCGTTGATTTTTACTCTCCCTTTTTTACAAGCCTCTGCGGCTAGTGTACGTGTTTTAAAAATTCTAACTGTCCACAGCCACTTATCAATTCTAGCCTCATCAGCCATTTTGTATGATACCTTTTATTTGTTGTTGAACTGGTTCATGGTTCGGTCAACTCCTATCGTACCAAAACTTAGGATAATGCTCCCGGCCATGTCAATGCGTTCGGGAAGAACCTTTTTTTCTTCAGACGACCATTCCCCCAGAACGAAATCAACCTGGTATCCTTTAGGGAAATCGTTTCCAATTCCAAAGCGCAATCTGTTGAAATCCTGTGTAGCAATAACTTCAATGATGCTTTTCAAACCGTTATGTCCGCCATCGCTACCCTTTTTCCGTATCCGCAAAGCCCCCAGAGGAAGTGCAACATCATCGGTAACAACCAGCATGTTTTCAACAGGTATTTTTTCTTTTTTTAACCAGTACGACACAGCTCGGCCGCTTAGATTCATGTAGGTTGAAGGTTTTAGAAGAATGAATGTTCTTCCCTTGTGTTTTATTTCTGCTGTGGCGCCGTATCGTTGGGATGTAAAAACAGCATTGGACGCACTTGCTAGTGCGTCCAATACCATAAAACCAATATTATGACGGGTGTTGGAATATTCTAATCCAATATTTCCTAGCCCAGCAATCAGGTATTTCACGATTGCAACTTCTTATAATGTTTAATAATACTAAGCAGTAGCGGCCTCTCCTTCAGCGGCTTGAGCAGCACCTCGGGCAGCTCTAGTTAACTTAACGGTTGCGATTACAGTTGATTTTGGATCAACTACTTGGATGTTATCTAGGCTAATATCGCCTACTAGCTTGCTTTTGCCAAGGTCAAGATTCGTGATGTCAACTTTTATTGTGTCAGGTAAATCCTTGGGAAAAGCAGAAACTTTGAGTTTACGAGTAATCAAGGTAAGTTTACCTCCTTGCTTAACGCCTTCGGAGCTTCCGGTAAGTTCAACAGGAACACCAATGGTCACTTTCTTATCATCAGATAATTCGAGGAAATCAATGTGTAATATCCTGTCGTTAACTGGGTGAAACTGAATGTCTTTAATGATGGATTTATAGGCTTTTTTCCCAACCTTTAGATCTACGATGTAAACGTTTGGAGTGTAAATAAGATCGCGTAGCTCGCTTTCGTCTAATGAAAGCATAACATTTTCTTTTCCACCATACAATATAGCAGGAACACTTTCCTGTTTTCTCATTTTTTTGGTAAATTTCTTACCTTTTTCGGTCCTCAGCGAACCATTGATTTCGAAAGATTTCATTTCTTATAAATTTAAAATTGTTAACTGACGTTACTCAGGGCTGCCCCTCATTTTTTTAGTCAGCCCCCCATCACGTCATTACTCAAAGCTGAGGGGTTTAAATTGGGGTGCAAATATAGCAAGAGTTTGCAAAAGTTCAAATAAAAAGTTAAATGATAAACTTTTCGCTAATCGATTCAAAATTATATACTTTATTGATAACGTCTGCGAATAGTTCTGCTACAGAAAGAACCTTGATTTTACTAGTATCTTTATCGGTACGAAGAGGTATGGTATCAGAAACAATTAGCTCGGTTAGGGCTGAATTTGCAATTCTTTCGTATGCTGGCCCCGATAGAACAGGGTGAGTGGCAAAAGCTCTAACGCTTTTTGCACCTTCCTTCATCATCATATCTGCAGCTAGGGTAAGCGTTCCAGCAGTATCAATCATGTCGTCAAGAATTACTACATTTTTGTCTTTTACGTCGCCAATAGCTGTGATAGATTCAACCTGGTTGGCTTTCTCTCTGTTTTTGTAACAAATTACTAAGGAGGCATCTAGAAAGCGAGAGTATGCATTCGCTCGTTTGGCTCCCCCCATGTCGGGAGCAGCAATGGCGATATCCTCAAGGTTTAAACTTTTTAGGTAAGGGACAAATATTGAGGAGGCATAGAGATGATCAACCGGTACATCAAAGAATCCCTGAATTTGATCAGCATGCAGGTCCATTGTCATGATTCTGTCGACTCCTGCAGCGCTTAGTAGGTTTGCAACCAACTTTGCTCCGATGGAAACACGTGGTTTGTCCTTTCTATCCTGCCTTGCCCACCCAAAGTATGGCATAACTGCAACCACCTTGTAAGCTGATGCTCTGTGGGCTGCATCAACCATGAGCAGAAGTTCAAAAAGGTTGTCGGTGGGGGGAAAGGTTGATTGGATGATGAAAACGGTGGCTCCTCGAACAGATTCGTCAAATGAAGGTTGAAATTCCCCATCGCTAAAATCTGTAACTGTTGATTTTCCGAGGGTTGTTCCAAATTTAATGGCAATTTGCTCAGCTAGATAACGGGAGTTTCGGCCTGAAAAGAATTTAACACAGGGCTTCTTGTGCATCATCATTGTTTGAGGGATTTATGGAGAAATACTTGGGCAAATGTAGATCAATTTATCGAATAGGTAAAATAAATGTTTATATTAAGAAACATTAAAAAAAGCTAGCATGATTTACATTTCATGCTAGCTTTTCTTTATAGGATGATCTTGTTATGCTAGAACTTCTGTGCTGGCGTTTACCTCTTCAATGAATGAAAGAATTTCTTCTCTACCTGTACGTGTTACTGCTGAACAAGTAAAAATATGGGGGAGCTCCTCCCATGTTTTCATCAGCTCTTTTTTGTAACGGGCAATGGAACTGTTTAGTGTGTTTGAGCTAAGCTTATCGGTTTTGGTAAAAATTAGGGAAAAAGGAATTTGATTGCTCCCCAGCCAGTTGATGAAAGTAAGGTCTATTGCTTGTGGTTCAAGCCTTGAGTCTATTAGGATGAAAAGATTATTCAAATTATCGCGGTTCATGATATATTTTGTTATCATGCTTGAAAATACTTCTCGTTTATCTTTCGACACTTTTGCATAGCCATAGCCTGGAAGATCAACCAGATACCATGACTCATTAATTTCGAAATGGTTGATTAGTTGGGTTTTTCCTGGTGTTCCAGAAACTTTTGCAAGGGCTTTGAGCCCTGTTATCATATTGATGAGAGAGGATTTTCCCACATTGGAACGGCCAATAAAGGCGTACTCTGGAAGATTTGCCGGAGGGCAAAGCTCCACCTTTGGGCTGCTCTTTACAAATTTTGCTGAACGTATTACCATGGTTTTAATGTTTAGTGAAACACAGGTTTACACAAACGAATAACTTGGCAAAAATACAACATTTAGTTGCGGATTACAAAAAATAATCCACACGATGGGTAAATTACTCATCAATCGGTTGAAAAAAAAGGGGAATAATGCTACACTTTTTTTCTGTAAGTTTTCGGAAAAAATCTATTTCGAGGGGAGTTGTTGTGCGTATTCTTCAACTTTTCTGAAGACTCTCAGGAAGTTACCTCCCCATATTTTTTCAATATCCTTATCGGAGTAACCTCTTCTCAAAAGTTCTGCCGTAATGTTGGTCATTTGGCTAGCATCCATGCAGCCCTTAATTGCTCCTCCTCCATCGAAGTCGCTACCTATTCCTACGTAATCAATCCCTATGGTTTTAACAACATGGTCAATGTGATCAACCAAATCGGATACGGTTGCTAAAATGGGAGGGAACTTTTCGTCGATGTAGTACCATTCTTCTATGGCCTGTTTGTATATGTCTGGAGGAAGTTCGCGAAAATTTTTATACTTATTTCTGAGTGCTAATTGTGCGCTATCGCGTTGTGGGTTTGAGGGTGTTTGTTTCACATAGTCGCTGAGCAAGCAAATTTGTATTACGCCTCCATTCTCAGCAAGTTTACGAAGCATATCGTCGCTTAGGTTCCGAGGATTATCGCAAATGGCCCTCGCGCAACTATGCGATGCGAAAACAGGTACGGCAGAAGTTTCGATGGCATCGAAGAAGGATTTGTCAGAAATATGGCTAACGTCGACTAGCATGCCCAGCCTGTTTAACTCCTTCACAACCTCTATCCCAAAATTACTTAATCCATTGTGCTCAGGTCCCTGCGGATCGGTTGATGAATCGCAGATTTGGTTATTGCGCGTGTGGCATAATGTGAGGTAACGAGCCCCAAGGTTGTAAAAATCATTAAGTATAGAGATGTTGTTTGCAATTGGATACCCGTTTTCGACACCAATATAGATTGCTTTCTTTCCCATTGTTTTTAATTCGTATAGGTCTGATGATTTTGTTGCAATAGCAGCACGATTGCTGTAACGGGAAATTTCATTATGAACCGCTTCGAATATATCTAGTGCGTATTGGTGAACCTCTTGGTACTTTTCTGGTGTTCTTTCGCCCTGCCCAATGAAAACGGCAAAGAATGCGGCATCAAGCATTCCTTTTTCCATTTTTGCTAAATCAACCTTGGTTCGGGAGTTCTCGTTCGTTCCTTCAAAGTTAAAGCCAGGACGAAGAAATGCTAGGGGAGTGTCGGTATGAGTGTCGATAGTTGCTATTTTTTGGTGAAGCTTTTTTGCTTCCAACTGCAACTCTTCATTTGAAAGTTTCGTGTTGCTTGTGTTACAGCTAAGGGTTGCTAATGCAAAAAGAAAGAAGAGGGGTTTATAGTGTTTCATGGGGTTTAGTTTTTATCTTTCGACGATTACTTACCCCGAAAGGTTTAATCTCTAATAATAGGAACAAGTACCCATGAATTGCATAAGAGTCAAGGGTGTTTGAATTATCGAGGTAAGCATCCTACTTTTTCGCTGTGAAGTTAATAGTTAGCCCCATTTCATCGTGAATAAAGTTATCGGCGAGATTCATGAAAATTGATTTTGAGCCATAGTTCACTCCCCAATGGGTTCTGTTGATGTAGAACTGGGGCGTTGTTACCCGTAACAATTCGTTGGTTATCTCAATTCGGGCAGGGAATGAAATGCCTTTCGTTCTTCCTCTAAGAGTTAAATTTCCCATCACCGTATGCGTTGGTTCAAAAATATTTGTATTTGGCATGGGATTGACTAACTCTTCAATTCTGGCAATTTCAAACGTGGCAGTAGGAAATGAGTCTACCGCAAAAAAATCGGTTGATAGAAGGTGTGATACAAGTTTGGTATTCATTTCAGGATTTTCAATATCGCTACAAGTAATTGACTGCATGTTTATTTTGATTGAACCACCAGTTATTTGATCGTTTTCTACAGAAACATTTCCGTTAATCAAGCGAACTGTTCCTGAATGGGTCCCTGTAGGTTTGGTTCCCAGCCATTGAATGTTACTTTCGTTTTTAACAGCGCTAAATATTTCACCCTTCCCGCTTTTACTGATGGTATAAACATCCTTTGCATCAACTTTCTCACCTTTTGGAGAGTTCATGCAGGCTGTTACTGTAATTGTCAGTATGACAGTCGTTATGGCTTTTATTGTTATTTTCATCTTTTCTTAATTTTTTCACTAAAAAACCTGTTCCTAGCTATAGAAACAGGTTTTCTTTAAAAATGTTTAGTTAAAATTGAGACTATTCTTCTTTTTGAAAGGTGAAGTCGGAAACGTTAAACCGGTCGAGGAGCGATTTGTCGTTAATCTCTTTTGAAAGGGAGGTTATGGTATCGATAGGAACCTGAAATAGATCGAGAATAAGCAACCCATCGAGCGCATTATTGAACTTTGGATCGACGTTAAACCCGATAATTTTCCCGTTTAGTTTAATGTATTTTTTTAGGAGCACAGGCATACGAAAATCGTCAGGTTCAATGTCCTGAATGAACTTATCGAGTTTATTAATGTCGTTGCTTTTCTCAAAAATTACATCGGTATCATCTTTACTAACGGGTACTTTTAATTGATTTCGGGGTGTAATAAACCGTGCGAACTCACTGTCGTAGTAGTTCGCTTTCATAAAATTCACAATAACTCCTTTTGAGTAGTTTGAAAATCTGCTTGAAATGCTTACCGGTCCAATTAAGTAACGGTACTCGGGGTTTTTTATGAGGAAGTAAAGAATTCCTTTCCAGAGAAGGAACAGTGGCATGGGTTTTTTTTGGTACTCCTTAACAATAAATGAACGCCCAAGTTCAATGCTTTGGTTTAGAATTGGGAGGAACCCATGGTCTATTTTAAACAGACTTTGAATGTAGAATCCTTTAATGCCGTACCTGTCGAGAATTTCCTTGCCTTTGCCTGCACGGTAGGCACCAACAATAGCCTTTTCATCCTCATCCCAAATGAAGAGTTGGTTGTAGTAAAGGTCGAATTCATCGATATCGATTTTGCGGTTGGTACCTTCGCCTACTTCCCGAAAAGTGACCTCCCGAAGTCTTCCAATTTCGGTCATTATGTTAGGCATTTCAACCGATGGGGCACATATTACGCAGTAGTTCTTGCTTTTGAAAAGCAGGTAGTTCTGCAGTAACGATTCTACTTCACTTTGAATTAGTTCCTGGGCAACGGGTTGAATCAATGGTTCGGGTTTTGTTGCCGACTTTAACCGGTAGTTGAAAAACTTTCTCACTTCAATTGAGGAGCCAAGCGCATAGGTTTTTAACCGAAGGAAACGGCCGTAACGTGAAATGTCGGTAAACTCATTTTGCTCACTTACCGTTATTGGAATCCCAATGCGTAGCTTAACAATTTTGTTCTTTTTGTTGAAGAGTTCGGATGGTAACTTTATGGTTCGCAGCATTGGATGAATTAACCCAAGAATGTGGAAGAGTTTACTGTTTGTCCCGCTGAAGTATACTGGAATTACTGGTACTTGTGCCTTCTTTATAAATTTTAGGATGGATTCGCTCCACTGCTTATCGGCAACCCCTGGCGATTCGGTATTATAGTATGTGGAAACCTCTCCCGCAGGGAAAATCCCCATACTTTTCCCTTCTTTTATGTGTAGCAACGCATTTTTTATTCCCGTAACACTTCCGGAAACCTGACTTTTCCCTTCAAATGGGTCAACGGGAATTACGTAATCCTTTATGGGTTCAATTCTGCGTAGCAGGAAGTTGGCCATCATTTTATAGTCGTTCCTAATTTCTTGTACTATCTTAACAAGAATTAGCCCATCAATACCGCCATAAGGGTGGTTTGAAATAATGATGAAAGGCCCTTCTTTGGGGATTCTTTTTACCTCATCGGGGTTAACCTCATATTTAATTTCCAATTTTTTCAGAAGTGCATCCAGAAATTCTTGTCCCCTAAGAGAGCTAAGCTGTGAGTATACATTATTTACTTTGTTAATCTTAAGGATTGACATTAGTAGGTTGGCAACCCCGATGCCACCAAACGCATTTAGCCCAGCTACTTTTTTAAATTCTTCAGATTCAACTAGTTTTCTGTCGCTATTTTTTTTCATAAAATTATTTTTTCCATCCCATTTGGCAGGCAATTTAGTTAAAAGTGTACGATTGTCAATATTGGAAAGTTATTTTTTATGCCCAACTCTTCAGGGAAAGATGTTTAATGCCTAGATAATTAATGTGATACATTGATTTTTGACATTGGATAATTTTACTCCTTTCATTTGAAACGAAGGATTTTTTCAATTCTTTAATCTATATTGTTTAAGAAAGGGTTTAGGTTCCATTCAAGTGTTTATTTAAATAATGATTCCATTGAACATAGCAGCTATAATTGAGTGTGAGTAAAGGGTAACTCACATTATTTTTAAGTCACAACTTTTGCATCCTGTTTTTCGTATGTGGATGATTTGTGAATGGATTCTTAATTTTAATTATTAAACACCACCATTTATTAGTAAACTAGTTGTTTTTGATTTATTTTGTAAAAGGTTTAAAAAGGAACTTCATTTTGAGTCGTATTTTATTTGTGGAATTGAATTTTATTAGGGCATTTTAACTCTAACCCTAAAATTTGTGGTATGCCGATATTGATTAAACAATTTTCTGATGGTAGCTTCATTGAGTTTGATAAAGGTTTATTTGACGATTGGTGTGTTTACTTGACAAGGAGAGGGGGGAAAAAAATGCTCCGAGAGACGAGCAGTATTTTGATGAGTTAAAAAAATACTGCTGTAAGTATTCCAAAGAAAGAATATGGACTGATTTTGTGAAAATATATGATGTTACAAGTTCAGAAATAGATGAAGAGGTGTTGGATAGAATTAGTGAAATTGCAAGTAGTTACGGTGAAGATAGTATCAATATTGATGTATGGTTTACTGTGATATATGCGGGCATGGTTGCGGAAGAGAATAAAAAATATGCTAAGTTGAAAAAACGTATAAAAAGGCTTGGTATGTACCAACTTCTTGTTGACAACGAAACTCCGAGTTTTGCTGCAAACTTTAGCAAAGGAATGAAGTGGCAAGAACTTGATATGATTATGAGAAGCAAGGGGTTTTAGGATAATACAATTTTTTGTGTTTTCGTAAGGGAAAAAGCATTAAGTTTGGTAGCGGTAGCATTCCTAGAAGATTGTATATGGTAAAGATAACCGATACTTTTTTGTTTCGAGAAATTGATTAGTATGAGTAATTTGTAATAATTAGTTCGTCTAACAGGCCTCTTTTGTTAGCATTTGAGTTTATTCTTCTAGTTGCCTTTACTCTTATTATATTGAACTCAGAGTAAAGTTCATCAAAAAAGTTTTCGGTATTTTTAATACCAGATACATCAGAATTGCTTAGCATCCATTTGGCGTTTAGGTTATCCAATTTTGAGCAGAAGTTTTTGAGTCGTACTTGTTGTTCGTCATTAAAATTTTCTTTTGCGTATGCGTTGAAACTAGACGTAATGCTTAAGGGTTTGTATGGAGGGTCGAAGTAAAAAAAACTATTCTTTTCTGCGTAGTTAATAGTTTGTTCAAAATCTCCAGAAAGGATCTCTACCCTCTGTAAAACTTTGTAAACGGCCCAAATATTATCCGAATCGCAGATAGTTGGTTTTTTGTAGGCTCCAATAGGAACATTGAATTCGTTGTTTCTGTTAACTCTGTACAACCCATTAAAACAGGTTCTGTTGAGAAAAATAAACAGTGCTGCCTGAGTAACGCTGTCGTTACTCCGGGAATTGTAAGAATGTCGTTTGTTATAATAATACTCCGATTTTTTTTCTTGGTTTGCCTCGAGGGTATAGTATTCATTTTGGATGTCAAGTAAAGTAGAAACTATTTCTTTTGGATTTATTGATATAACTTTATAAACGTTTATTAAGTCAGGGTTTATGTCGTTAATTACTGCTTTATTAATATTTGAGAATTTGTTCATTAGCCAAAATAGCACCGCTCCACTTCCAACAAATGGCTCTATATATGTGTATTTTTCATTTTTGAAATTTTTTGGGAGCCTCCTTTCAATTTCATTTATTAGTTGTGTTTTACCTCCAGCCCATTTTAGGAATGGTTTTGGTTTATATGGAATGTGTTCATTCTTTACTCTCATGTTTTTTTCTCTCTCCCCCTTGTATTGCTATAAACAGAAAACTGTTTACGGCAAACGGAGGCTTCCTGTATATAGAATAATCCCTGCTATTTAGTTGGTGGAATTATTATTTACTTGATACATGTTTAATTGGAAATATTTATTTACAAGTATAAAGTGCACAAAAGTAATAAGCACAATCCATTTTTCAATAGGGTGTTCTTCCAAATTATAAACTTTGATTTTTTTTCGATTTAACTCATCCATTTTTAGGTTGGAGATTTTCGATGCTGGATTTTTAGTTCACAACCATATTTATTGAAAAGCAAGATGATATGAATTAATATGAATATTAGTTAGCTAAAAAACGGTTGGGGGGGAACTGTTGATTAAAACAGCGTTTCAATCCTTCGAGACGAAGTCTAGAAAAAGCCAATTCATTTTCTAATAAACTGGTAGCCAGTTTGTCATGCCACGCTTGTTGGACCCAGTTGTTTATTTTATTCTTTCATTATTCTACTTGCGGTTCTACCACTATTTAAGTCCAGAATCCCAGTTACATTACCATCCGAATCATGCTGGAATTTCATATTACTCTCAAATTCTGAAATAAAAAAATCACTTTCTGAGGTAAAATACAATTCCCAAGGACAATCCTCAACAGTAAATAATTTATTGTTTTTCTGGATGATAGAAATTATTTTATCTCCAAAAAGATAATCCCCAACATAAGAATCAAGAATGGAATCTGAAACTGAGACTACGTTTTTGATTTCAGGTTTATAAAAATCATCCCATTGGTATGCAACCGCCACGCTGTTAGTTATTTCCGAGATAATCTCAATGTTTGCAGAATTTGTCATTATAACAACACCGTTACCATTACTAATATCAGCCCAATAAACAGATGTAAAACCATAGTTTCCACCACTAAATTCAAAATATCTACCTTCTTTATGAAGGTAAACACCTAAGGCGGAATAGCCATCAAAAGGTGTTAACCGTATCTTAGTCATTTCAGGAGAGAGTACTTTTGATGATTTTCCCAGTAAAGAAAGTTGGGTTTCAACAATATATTTAGCTAAATCTGTTGGGGTTGTCCATAAGCCACCTGCTGCCAATTCAGGATAAATGCAATATTTCCCAGGAACTTCGCTTCCATCTCTATTATAGGCGGTAGCCAACAATTCTTTTTTTTCTATAGGAGGTGGTTGTATAAAAAAACTCTCATTCATTCCCAAGGGTTTTAAAACGCTATTCTGCATATACTTTTCAAACGGTTGGTTTGTAACATCTGTTATTATCAGTTGTGTAATGCATATCCCGCCACCCGAATATTGGTACTGTATTCCTGGTTCCAGTTCAGACCTGACTGCCGGTGTTTTTGATGGTTGTGTCCCATCAAGAATTTGGAGGATTGTAGGAATTGAATCGGTAATAAAATAGCCCGGAAATCCACTTACGCTTAATCCGGCCGAATGATTCAAAAGATTTCTTAATGTTATTTTCTTGGTTTTTGTTATAGAATCGTAGGGAAATTTCCACGAACTTAAATATTGATTGATGTCATTATCAATATCTATTTTTTTATCCTCAACTAATTTCAGTATTCCTATCGCACTTATCGATTTGCTGATAGATGCCGCTTGAAAAAGAGTATGGGGTGTTACTTTACGTTTTTCACCAACATTTGCCCAACCATAACCTTTTGCCCAATGTATTTTAGAATTATGGATAACCGCAATACTCACTCCGTTTACTTTGTGAGACATCATCCTTTCTTCAATATTCCAACGTAGTAAAGTATCTGGTGTTTGTGCCCAATTCATCAATGAATTTTCCACCTTTTCAATTTTACTGGACACCTCTGTCGGATACGAATTTACTTGTCCATATGTAAAAGATGCACAACCAAGGGCTAGGATTATTTGACAAAAAGTAAGTTTAAATTTCATATTTTTTCTAAGATAAATATCCTGTTTGACGATTTGTTTGTGTGGATTGTTACAATTGGGCACAACAACGGCTGGCGGTGGGTTGTCGGACGGCGATTGAAATGAGATCTGTCCAGACAGAACCCGAACCGAATTTTTGAAAAAGTTTCAACTCCCGAAATCGTGTCCGACTGCAACCCAACGGTTGTTGCGTACTACCCTTATTATCAATTTCTAAATTTAACACATTTTAATCAATGTTCGTATCGGTCTGTACGGAAGGGCTTGTATACTCTTTGCCAAACTATGGCTTTTGCTTTTGACTTGTGTGGATGGGAAATGTGTATTCAAGCGAAGGGAAGAAATTATCTATCCATCCATTCTTTAAAATCCGAAACACGTTCTCTACTTACAATTATATCTTCTTTTTCAGTCCAGTTTTTAACAATAATTTTTAATCTATTCGATGAATAGGCAATAATATCCTGTATTGCTGAATAATTAATTATTAAATTCCTGTTAATTCTAAAAAATGACTTTGAATCAATCAATTGCTCTATTTTATCAAGTGAGTAATCAATTGGATAATTTCTCCCTTCATTTACATGAATAAAATTACACCTCTCCTTTATGTAAAAGCAATTAATTATTGATGTCTGTACCGACTTGTAATGCTCACCAATTTTAATTAAAAATCTTTCTTTTGTGTTAGGTTGTAACTGATTTATAATTGATTCAAGCTTTGCATCATCATTTTGTTTGTAATGTGTGTCAAATTTGTTAATTGCATATTTAAGTTCGTCTGAATCGATTGGTTTTAAGAGGTAATCGACACTGTTAACCTTAAATGCCTTTAATGTATATTCATCATAAGCCGTTGTGAAAATTATGGGCGTATGAATCGGTTTGTTTTCAAATATTTCAAAACAGACACCGTCTTCAAGTTGAATGTCCATAAATATTAAGTCGGGTTTCGGATTATGCAAAAACCAATTTATTGATTGTTCAACTGATTTTAGAACATCAATAATCTCAATGTCTGGATTTAATTCTTCCAGTAATCGTATTAGCTTTTGCGAAGCCGGTTTTTCATCTTCAATTATTAACACTTTCATCTTTACAACTTAATAACAGGGATTTTTACAATAAACAGATTGTTGTCATCTTCAATTATTAAATCTTTGTTAATAATAAGCCTTACTCTCTCTCTTAAGTTTAACAATCCTGTTTTTGATGAATTTTCTAAAATATTCTTTCTCTGTATATTGTTAGAAATTACAATATAATCATTGCTCCTTTCTATTCGGATTTTCAATGGCATTTTTTCTGACCTTGAATTGTGCTTAAGGGCATTTTCAACCAGAATTTGTAAAGATACTGGTACAATTTTGAATTTGCCAGCATCCTTTAAGTCAATCTCCAGCGAGACTTTGTCGTTATCACGAACCTTCTGAATGTTAAAATACTGCTTTACAAATTCAATCTCTTTGTCTAACCACACTAAATCAATTTCTTCATTTTCCAAAATGTACCTGTATATCTTGGATAACGTTTGGATGTAACTGTCTGCTTTTTTAGAGTCTTCATACACTATTTCAGAAAGCGTATTCAAGCTGTTAAATAAAAAATGGGGATTAACTTGAGATTTAAGATTTTGATATTTATACTTCAAATTCTCCACTATTAATTGTTGTTCTCGTTCTATTGCTTTACGCCAAATGATATAAAAAAAGAAAGCTGAGCTTAATAATATCCAAATAGAGAACTGTTTTATTGCACTGCTTAGCTCTACTCTAAATAAATGATTAATAAAGTTAGACGTGTCGAGCCCTTTTATTAAATAGAATGAGTAAACGCCAATACTTACAATTGCTAACGCAATTATTAGAGAAAGAATAACAAACAACAGAAACGCTGGAATAATTTTCTTTTGAGTTTCTATGGTTGATTTATTTGAGAATTTATTGAGCGTAACATAACCAACATACCCAAGAATGAAGATGTTTAGAAATACAATTAGACCGTAAACAATTGTTTCAGCTTTAAATGGATTTCCTGTTTGAATCCATTTAAAAAAAAGTGAAAACAATATGCTAAAAGCGATAGTTATGGCCAATACTGCCACCTTATTTCTTTTTGTAGCTCCCTTCATCGTTACAATTATTTTGTTTTCTCTAATTCAATTTTTCTTACTGTATAGCCTAAAATATTTTCTGGCCCACCCTTAATAGTAACATCAGAAATAACATCTTCCGATAAAGTAGCATACTCAATTTGCTTATCGCTTAATGAAACATATACCTCGCCCCAATAATGACTTCTTCCTTTCATTCTGATATTTTCAAGGTTCAAGCTAAGCTTGCCATTCATTTGTGAGTATTTTATAATTGCACAAAGCTCATTATTTACTTTGGTTATTCCAATCCATGTGAGTTTAACCTCTTTATTCTCGAATGTTCCGTCTTTAGCCATTTCAACTTCAGAATTCAACTCATGATTGCAAAATTCCTTATTCAGTTCCAACGAATCCCAGTAAGCATAGGCAAATATTTCAAAACCAAACATATCCCAAACAAGGTTTTTTAGTCTAAAGTCGATTTGAGGTATTTTAGAAAATGTTTCCTCACCTAATATTTTTTCGGATTGCACGTATTTAAAATTCTCAAAACATGATTGGTTTTGTCCTTTGGGAAAAGGAGCATCAAAATCACTTGTTTGTGATATAAACACATTGTTCCATTTTACAGTATCGCCTTTAAGATAACAAGTAAGATTCCCAATTACCCGTGATTTTCTTATAAAGTTCGCCTGCAAGTCATAATCATAGTAGTCCGTTGTCATTGTGTAGGACTTAGGCTTCGACTTATCAATCTCAATGTTTCTTGGTAACTGATTTAAAATCTCCTTATCGACAACTTGTCCAAAAATAGTTTTTCCCACGCTCAATAAAACTAAACTCGTAATAATCAATCTTGTTTTCATACTTTACTTTTT
>DAOSWM010000053.1:0-3510 GCA_035380045.1 Tenuifilaceae bacterium
TTATTGAAAATATTTGTTTCAAAATAATCAACAATGTCTTTAATAAGTTCTAATTCAGTCATACTTTATTAATTAAAAAACTCAAATGTAATAATTTTTATAATTAGTTAAAGGAGTTATTTCTGTTAAACGACTGATAACTTGTGATTTTATTAATCTGCAAAGTAACTAAAGCGTTTTATTTTCTTTGTTTTATTAGAAGGTGAATTATTTTACCGCTTGTTTAGTTTTAATTATTTTCTTCCTTTTCACATCAAATCTTTACCTTCGTATCAAAACTGAAACTAACGCATGCGGCATTTTAAGTTATTATTAATCATTATTTTAATTTTTGTTTTTGGTTGCAAAAACAGTAGTTTCGACGCAAAAAAAGAGCAAAAAGTTCCCGAAAAGCAAACGCTGGGTCTTGATTATGCCCAAGGGTTTAGGGTAAAGCCAACAGACAATGGATATGAGCTGGAGGTGTTCAACCCCTGGCAGGGAGCCAAAAATGTGAACTACAAATACAAACTTATTGAAAGGCAACAATTAAGTAAAACCGATAGCGCTGAAAATGCAATCCCGATTCCAATTTCTCGAGCCATTTGCCTTTCAACAACCCACATTGCATATATCGACCAGCTAAATAGCTCCGCAACAATTGTAGGCGTTTCGGGTAGCGACTTCGTTTCCAGTTCCGCAGTAAGGCAGCTAATAAGGGAAGGCAAAGTTAGCGATGTTGGATACGAGCAAAGCATTAACTACGAGCTGGTTCTTAGCCTCAAACCCGATGTGGTTTTTAGCTACGGGGTTGGTGCCGAAGCTGCTGGCTACCTCCATAAACTCCACGATTTAGATATTCCTGTGGTGTTTGTTGGCGATTACCTCGAAACCTCTCCCCTGGGCAAAGCAGAGTGGTTAAAGTTTTTTGGAGCTATGCTTGGCAGGGAAAAAATGGCCGATTCGCTATTTACGATTATTGAGAATGATTATGTTGATACAAGAAGTATTGTTGAAAATAGCCAAACCAAACCAAACGTATTCATAAACCTTCCATGGAATGATACCTGGTACTTTCCCGGAGGGAACAGCTACATGGCAAATTTAATTCGCGATGCCGGTGGCAACTATTCACTCAGTCACCTAGATGGGAATAGCAGTCATCCTTTCAGCATAGAATCAGCTTTGGTGAAAGGAATGGAGGCCGATGTGTGGATTAATACCGGTTCTGCCGAATCGTTACACGAAATTTCCTCAAACTTCCCACAGCTAAAGGTTCTTCCTGTTTTTAGAAGCGGTAATGTTTATAATTCCATAAAGCGAACCAATAAACTGGGAGGAAACGATTTTTACGAGTCGGGGGCTGTAAAACCAAACCTGATACTTAAGGATTTGGTTAAGATTTTTTATCCCGACTCCATTGAGCACGAGCTTGTTTACTTTCAAAAGTTGGAATAGGTTACTATAATGAGTTTACTTTCAAAAAATAGAAGCGTTGTCCTTTTTGCTGTAATTTCGGTGCTGCTTATAGTTCTGTTTTTTATCGATACGGTTCTGGGTTCAGTGCTAATTCCATTTTCCGACGTTCTTGAGGTATTGTTGGGCAAAGGCGAGAATGCGGTTTACAAAACCATTATTCTTGAATTTCGGATACCCAAGGCAATTGTGGCTGTACTGGCAGGTTCTGCTCTTTCAGTGAGTGGATTGCAAATGCAAACTGTATTTCGGAACCCATTAGCTGGACCATATGTGCTGGGAATTAGTTCAGGTGCAAGTTTAGGAGTGGCAATTGTTGTGCTCGGCGTTTCTGCTTCTGGTTTTTCCAGCTTGTCGGGGTTAGGAACCAGCTTCTCCCTTGCAGCAGCAGCATGGATTGGTGCGTTCGTTGTACTTATGGTGGTTCTGGCAGTTTCGCTGAGAGTAAAGGATATTATGACCATCCTGATAATGGGAATGATGTTTGGTTCAGCTGCTTCAGCTTTGGTAAGCGTACTACAGTTTTTTAGCAGCGAAAGCATGCTGAAAGCATTCGTAATTTGGACCATGGGAAGCTTAAGTTCTGTTGCAGGAATGCAGCTGTGGGTATTTGGAGTAGCCGTTCTGGTTGGCCTTGTGCTTAGCATTCTTTCAATTCCAACGCTCAATGTTATGCAGCTGGGCGAAGGTTATGCAAAAACTCTTGGCATGAACCTTACCCTTGCCAGAGTAATGGTTTTTATCTCAACAAGTTTACTGGCTGGCAGCGTAACCGCCTTTTGCGGGCCAATTGGGTTTATTGGCATTGCAGTTCCACACATATCTCGATTAATGTTTCGTACTGCCAGTCACTCTGTGCTAATCCCGAGCGTAATGCTAACCGGAAGTGTTACGCTTCTGCTTTGCGATATTTTAGCCCAGCTTCCGGGAATGGAGTCGACCCTGCCGCTTAACTCAGTAACATCACTGGTTGGCATTCCCGTTGTGATTTACGTGGTTTTTAGGAATAGAAAATTTGCTGGGGTTTAAGTATGAGCCAAAGTTTGCTGAATATAAAAGAATTATCAATTGGATACGAGTCGCAAAGGGCTTTGTATCCAGAAATTACCGAGCAGGCTCACTCGGCGGAACTTATCGCCCTTGTGGGGCGAAATGGTGTTGGGAAAAGTACGCTGCTTCGAAGTTTGGCTGGGTTACAGCATCCACTTGAAGGTAGCATTGAGGTTGATGGTGTCAACCTAAACTCTATTTCGCGAAGCGAGAAAGCTCGCTTAATCAGCTTCGTTCCTTCGGAGCAGGTAAAAATCCAAAATCTTAGTATTCGCAGTTTTGTAGGGCTTGCCCGTTTCCCATACGCTGGTTGGGGTGGTGGCTTAAGTAAGCACGACTGGAGTATTGTTGATTCTGCGCTTAGCAGCGTTGGGATTTCGAACCTTTCGGCAAGAGACATTTCGCTGGTGAGCGATGGTGAACGCCATCGAGCCATGATTGCATTTGCAATAGCCCAGGATACCCGAGTTATTCTCCTCGATGAGCCAACGGCTTTCCTCGATTTACCAAACAAATTCGAAACTGTAAGGCTGCTGTCGCAAATTGCTTCCGAAAACAGTAAAACGGTAATATACTCAACCCACGACCTGCAGGGTGCCATTCACGAGGCCGATAGCATTTGGATGATGCTTCCCGATGGAATGGTTTCCGGCTCACCGGAAGATTTGGCGCTTTCTGAAAGTTTTCAAAAGTTACTCGTTAATACTGATGTTACTTTCGACATGGACACGGGAACGTTTAAAAACAAACCTTCTGGTAGTGAGCAAGTTTACGTTACGGGGGAAGGATTACAACTCTTTTGGACAGTAAAAATGTTGCAACGGATTGGTTACTCTGCAACTACCACCGATAGTGCGAGTAAAAGAATTGTATGTAGCAAAACCAGCAGTAGCTTGATGTGGGATTTAGAAGTTGATGGTGAACCTAAATTGCAGTTTAGTACGCTTAAAAACTTGGCTGAAAGGCTTAAAAATAACGTAAAAAAATGCGTTTCGTAGCGGAAAC
>DAOSWM010000053.1:3610-21704 GCA_035380045.1 Tenuifilaceae bacterium
CTAAGAATTTGTTTTTCTACTTTAGCTCTTCTTCCAGAAACTTCTCAAGCGATTCAACCGGAATGCGTTTAGCAATAATCTTTTTGTCCTTGTCCAAAACGTAAATTATTGGCGTGCTGTAAATATCGTATAACTTGTGGTAGTTCGAAACCCGGGTTGGGTCCCAAACGTTTATCCAACTCAGCTGTTTGCTGTTAATGTATTCTTTCCACTTGTCAATTTCGCCCTGCGTGTAGATGGCGTAAACCTCAAAACCGCTGTCCTTGTATTTTTTGTACAAATCGTTAAGAACTGGTGTTACTTTTTTACAGTGGCTACAGCCTGGTTCCCAGAAGTAAACTATGGTAACTTTTGCATTTATTGCATGAAGCTCATGGGCTGTATTGTTAAAATCCTTCAGGTTCAGGTTTGGTGCAACCTGGCCAATTAAGTTAGGTTTCAAATCCGAAACCCTTTCCTGAATCTTTTGCTTAATTTCATCCGAAATCCAATCAACGTCACCTGAAAGGTAGTACTTTTCAGCAATGTATACGAAAACAGCGTCCATACCCATTATCTGCGATGCTTGAAACTTGGTAAGCAGATGCGAAACAACGTACTGAAACATTCTCTTGTTCTCTTTGGTTGTGTCTAGAATTCGGGCAACGTACTTTGTAAGCGTATCGGGAACGGGAAGCAGAACGCGGTCGAAGTATGTGTCGAGCCGTCCGAGGAAGAAAGGTGTGCGAATTAACCGGTCATCGGTTAGGTCAACATTGTCAAAAAAGTGCTCCTGGTTGTAGCGGTAGCCCATTATCCAGCGCAGCGAGTCGGGATTCGATACATCGGCAGGAATTTCAAATTCCGGAATATCAACAGGTTTCAACGACTTTATGATGGTTGCAAGAAAGGTTCCCTCGTTATCAACAATTAGGTTATCCCAGTACTCCTTTACCTGCTTGTCGAGCAGGTTTATTTCTTCCATGGTAGCTTTCTCCAGCGAGTCGCCCTCCGTTGTATTTTGAATCTGGTCGCGAAGTTCAGCCATGCGTTGCTGCTTCTCTCCCATAAATCGCTGGTAGTTGGCAAAAGCAGTATTCTCGGGCGAGTTTGTAAACTCCAGGTCGTCAATAAGGTTTTCGAAGCTGGTTTTTACACCAAACTGCTGGTTGTCGCCCACAAGTATGTCGAAATAGGTGCGCTCGGGAAGAATAATGAGGTACATTCCGCCATCGAGCAGGGAATCGCCCTCAAAAACACCAACTCCGCTGGAATTCACAAATGTTGTGTCGGCAACATACTTCTTGTCGCCAAGGTGATAGCCAAGCATAATGGTGGTGTCCTTAACCCCATCAACATTCACTTCAATTCGGTAACCTTTTTTATTCTCGCTATTTCTGCTTTGGGCACATGCGGTGAATTGCATAAACAGGCTGGTAATCAGTAAAAAGAAAATTGTTCTCATGGTATATTTTTCTTTGTTTCTTTAAATTATTCAACTAAAAAAGCACTCAAAAGTAAAAAATAACTTCTTTGGTTCACTATTTTGCGACATTGTTTTCAACAAACGGCGTGCCTTTTTGTTAAAGCAGGAAACAACAATTCTATATGCATTCGTTAAATCGCCTTTCGTCCGAAACTAGCCCATACTTACTTCAACACGCAACAAACCCGGTGAACTGGTTCGCCTGGGGCGATGAAGCCTTTGAAACTGCGAAACGTGAAAACAAGCTCATGCTAATTAGCGTTGGTTACAGCAGCTGCCACTGGTGCCACGTAATGGAGAGGGAGGTTTTTTCAAACCAGCAGGTAGCGGAATTTATGAACGACCATTACGTTTGTGTTAAGGTCGACCGGGAGGAGCGCCCCGATGTTGACCAGATTTACATGAACGCAGTTCAAATAATTACCCGTTCGGGCGGCTGGCCCCTGAATTGTTTCACTACGCCCGAAGGCAAGCCGGTTTTTGGCGGCACGTATTTTCCAAAGGAATCGTGGATGGATGTTCTAAAAGGGTTGAACGAAACATGGCAGAATGAGCCCGAACGCGTTATAGAGGTTGCCGAGGAGTTAACCCAGGGCGTTAGGCAAACCCAAATTGTTAGCAAGCAGAATGAAGAAGGAAAAATATCGGTTCGCAATCTTAAGGAATACGTTGAAAACTGGACTCGATACTTCGACTCTCGATTTGGGGCTCATAAGGGCGCACCAAAATTTCCTATGCCCGGCTCGCTCAGTTTCCTTCTACAGTATGCAAAGTTTTTCGCCGATGAGAAAATTTTTGACCACTTGAAGTTAACCCTTGGAAAAATTGTTCAGGGAGGAATATACGACCACATTGGCGGAGGTTTCTTTCGCTACTCGGTTGACGAGCGCTGGGATGTACCCCACTTTGAGAAGATGCTCTACGATAATGTGCAACTTATTGGCTTGTACAGTTCTGCATACGAGCACTATAAGAACGATTACTATAAAAATGCGGTTTACCAAACCATTGAGTTCTTGCGGCGTGAGTTACGTTCTCCTGAGGGTGGATTCTACAGCGCCATCGATGCAGACAGTGAAGGCGAGGAGGGGAAGTTCTACACTTGGAGCAAAGGAGAAATTGAGAATATACTAGGTGGCAACGCCGAAATTTTTTCTGTAGCCTACGGAATATCTGCTGCTGGTAACCACCTAGGGAAAAATGTTATACAGGTAGCCGCTTCGGCAAGGGAAACAGCCTGCGTTTTTGCTCTTTCAGAGCAGGATGTTGTAAAATCGCTCGATGATTCGAGGGCCAAACTATTCAACGCCAGAGCTGTTCGTCCTCGTCCGGTTACCGACGATAAGATAATCCTTTCGTGGAATGCGCTGGCGGTAACTTCGCTGGTAAAAGCTTACCAGGTTTTTAACGAGCCATCGTTTCTGAACGATGCAGTTTCGTGCATACAATTTATTGAAAATAAACTGTTTACTACCGACGGTACTTTGAACCGAATTCACTGCAAAGGGAAAACTTCTGTACCGGGTTTTTTAGACGATTATGCTTTTCTAATTCAATCGTACATAGCGCTTTACCAAACTACATTCAACGAAATTTACATTGAGAAAGCGCACTCTCTTACCCAAAAAACCATCGATAACTTCTACTGTTCCAGCACAGGAATGTTTTACTACAGCAAGTCGGAGCACGACAACCTTATTACCCGAAAAATGGAGATTACCGATGGCGTTATTCCTTCTTCAACTGCAGTTATGGCCGAAAACCTGCTGGTTTTAAGTGTTTACTTCAGGGATAGCAAGCTACACGAAATGGCAAGCCAAATGCTGGCAAATATGAGAAACGAACTTGTAAAGGGTGGCCCTTACGTGTTCAAATGGGCAGAGGTTTACATGAAGCTTTTTGCTGAACCGATTGAGGTTCTGACATCAGGACAAAACGCAGCCGCCATTCAGCAGGAAATTGCATCGGGGAGTAATTTCCCATTTCTGGTTCCAGCAGTTTACAGTAACGAAACGAAGCTTCCCATTGCTGAGTACCCAGTTAACGATGGAGAGATAAAACTCTGTTTTAGGCAAGCATGCCAGAAACCATCCAAGGATGTTTCAGAGGTAATTTCATTCATTAATGAGCAAGGAGTTAATGGTTAATCCTTCCCTGTAAATTCTTCCTCAATAATAGCAAGGCGAACATTTTGCAAACAAATTCATATATTTGTCACTGCTTAAGTTATTGCTATGCTACGAATTGCCGTTGATTTCGATGGAACCATTGTAGAAAACCAGTTTCCTGCCATTGGTAAACCTATGCTTTTTGCTTTCGAAACGCTTAAAGCTTTACATGAAAAAGGTTTTCGGCTAATTCTGTGGACTGTTCGTACCGGCGCCGAGCTGGAGCAGGCAGTAGATTTCTGTAAACAGAACGGTGTTGAATTCTACGCGGTTAACCGAAATTATCCAGAGGAGGTGCTCGATGGCGAAACCTCTCGTAAAATTGAGGCTGATATTTTTATCGATGATAGAAATCTGGGCGGATTCCCGGGTTGGAGCAACGTATGGCAATATTTTTTTCCCGAGAAAAAGAATGTTAGCATGGAGAAAAAAGCCCTCAAAAATTTGGGGAAACGCTCCCTGTTACAAAAAATATTTTTCAGAAATAGAAAGTAGATGAAAGAATTATTCACCCTTTGGTTGCTTGTAGTTTCAGTATTTGCAACTTTTTTTTCCTCGTGTACAAACGGTAAAAACCCCGGAACTGTAACTAAATCATCAACTAAAGAAACCCTGCATTTAGTCCGAATCACGTATCCAATTAATGGAACTATGATTGATTTGGCTGATGTGGTTAACGTTGAGATTTCATTTTTAACCGATTCAATTACTCCCGATTCGGTGATTCTATTTGTTGGGAATAACAAGGTTGGCCCATTTGAGGGCAAGTCATTTGCATTGTCAACTAATGATTTTAAGGTAGGAACGCATCAAATTCGTGCGGCTGCCTGGTACCGTGGTGAAAGACAAACGGCTTCGGTTGCTGTTAAGGTAAAATCGAACATTATTCCCAGCAAGCTATCGTACAGAATAGTAAACACTTTCCCGCACGATATGCAAGCTTACACCCAAGGTTTATTCTTTTTTGATGGTAATTTAATTGAAAGTACCGGACAAAAAGGGGAGTCGAGCTTGCGGCGGGTTGAACTGAAAACCGGAAAGGTTCTTCAAAGTGTAAACCTTGAACGACAGTATTTTGGCGAGGGCGCCACTCTTTTCAACGATAAAATTTACCAGCTTACCTGGACATCCCGAAAGGGATTTGTTTACGATGCAAAAACGTTTAGCCTAATTCACTCATTCGATTACCCAACCCAGGGTTGGGGATTGGTACGATATAACGACAATCTAATCATGAGCGATGGCTCCAACATCCTGTACATTGTGGAACCTGAGTCCTTCACCGAAATTTCAAGGCTTGAAGTGTACGATAATAACGGCCCCGTTTACCAGCTAAACGAGCTGGAACTCATAAACGGTAAGGTTTGGGCAAATGTTTACCAAACCGATAAGGTTGCTATTATCGATCCAGAAACTGGAATTGTACTTTCCTACGTCGATTTTTCTGGGCTTCTGACCGATGCTGATATGCACCGACGGATAGATGTTTTAAACGGTATAGCCTGGGATGAAAAGGGGAACAGGCTTTTTGTTACCGGAAAATACTGGCCAAAACTCTTCGAGGTGGAGGTATACTAAGCCCTATTTTTTGCAAAAAACATTGTACTTAAAAATACAGTACAAGGCTCTTAACCCATCGCGCCAGTTTATTTTTTTCCCTTCAGCGTATGTTCTGCCGTAGTACGAAATTCCTACCTCGTAAATTCTAACGTTCGGGTAACGCGATACCTTTGCCGTTACTTCAGGTTCAAAACCAAAACGCTTCTCTTTTAAGGTTAAACTTTTCAGAATATCGGCACGGAAAAGCTTGTAGCAGGTTTCCATGTCGGTTAAATTCAGGTTTGTGAACATGTTCGACACATTGGTAAGAAATCGGTTACCTATTGTGTGCCAGAAGAAAAGAATTCGGTGTGGCTTCGATCCCATAAAACGAGACCCGTAAACAACATCCGCAAAACCTTCAAGAATCGGTTTTAGCAAGTCAACATACTCACGGGGATCGTATTCGAGATCAGCATCCTGTATTATTATATATTCGCCGGTAGCGCTTGCTATTCCGGTATGGAGAGCCGCACCTTTTCCTTTATTAACCTCATGGTTTACAAGCCGAACGTTTGAAGTGGGGTTTTCGGAAATGAATCCTTCTACCAGCTTTGCTGTGTCGTCTTTGGAGCAATCGTTTACTACAATAACCTCCCTTGAAATATCGGGGATTGGTGCTTGTATAACCCGGTTTAAGATTCCAATAATCGTATTCGACTCGTTGTATGCAGGAATTATTACGCTAAGAGTTTTTTGCATAATCAAAAAATTTGAGCAAAAGTATCACAATATTTATTTTTTTAAAACATTTGAGCAATGCAATTCCTCTTTGGGAAATTTTATATTGTTTAAAAAGTCTAGAAAAATAAAGGGCTTAGTAAAACACCAAACCCTTCCATAATATACTACACAAATAAACCTACCAAATGGTCGGTCTGGTTTCTGTATGTCTATACAAAGGGCTTTCGGGACTTACCTCAAAAGCATCGTAAAACTCGTTAATGTTGAAAACCGCACCGTTTACTCTGAATTTTCCGGGTGAGTGAACATCCTCCTTAACCCTACGCATTAGCTCCTTGTCGCGAATAACCTGCCTCCAAACATTTGCGTATGCAAGGAAGAATCGTTGTTCGGGAGTGAACCCATCAATAGGGTCGGGCTTTTCGTTCGTATCGAACGATTTTTGAAGGGCGTGGTACGCAATGGTAAGTCCGCCGTAGTCGGCAATGTTTTCGCCAAGCGTTAACTTCCCGTCGAGCGTCATGTCGTTTATTGCCACAAAGGCATCGTACTGGTCAATTAGTGTTTGGGTTAGCTTATTGAATTTTTCAGCATCCTCAGGCTCCCACCACTCTTCAAGGTTTCCGTTTTTATTATACAGTCGGCCCTGATCGTCGAAGCCATGTGTCATTTCGTGTCCAATTACCATTCCAATTGCTCCGTAATTTACAGCATCATCTGCATAAAGGTTAAAGAATGGAGGCTGAAGAATTGCTGCCGGGAAAACAATTTCGTTCATGGTAGGGCTGTAGTATGCGTTCACGGTTTGGGGAGTCATAAACCATTCGTCGCGGTCGACGGGTTTCCCAAGTTTGCTCATATTTTCACGGAAGTTAAAGGCCAAAGCCTTCTTAATATTTCCAGCATAGCTTTCCCGGTCAATTTCAAGGCTAGTGTAATCCTTCCACTTGTCGGGGTATCCAACCTTAAGGTTCATGGCATCTAGTTTTTCTATGGCTTTCCCCTTGGTTGTGCTGCTCATCCATGTTACGTTTTGAATTCTTTCGCGGTAGGCTGCTTTTAGGTTTGCTACCAGCTCTAACATTTTTTCTTTTGCCTCGGGAGGGAAATTTTCCTCAACGTATATTTGTCCAACAGCTTCTCCCAGCGCCATATTTGCCGAACCGGCAACACGTTCCCAACGGGGTTTGTTCTTTTCGTTGCCCGATAGTTTGGTTCCATAAAAATTGAATTGCTGGTCGGCAAAAGCCGAACTTAGGTACGGCGAGAAGCGGTTAATCAGATTCCATGTTAAGTATGTTTTCCACTGTTCCAGCGGAGTATCGGTTAGCATGGCTCCTACTTCTTTGTAGAAACCCGGGTTGTCGATTACAAATTCGGAGGGAACCTCTATGCCAATGTTTGTGAAGTATCCGTTCCAGTCGATTGAAGGGCACAGCAGCTGCATTTCCTGTAAGGAAACCTTGTTGTATGTACGGTTCGGGTCGCGGCGTTCAACCCTTGTGTATGAAACATTTGCCAGACGGGTTTCTATGTCGATTACATTTTTTGCAAGTTTCAATGCTTCCTCTTCGTACTGGCCCATGAGGTTGAAAACGGTTTTCACATGGTTCAAGTACTCGGTTCGAATTTCCTGCGAGCGGGAATCATCGGATAGGTAGTAATCCCTGTCGGGTAAACCTAAACCGCCCTGGTATAGGTTTACAACTATTTGGTCGGATTTTTTGCGGTCCTGGCCAGCGTAGATATTAAAGAACGGACTAACCCTCATGGCATGAAAGCGGGCTAACTCTGTTTGCAGGTCGTTGGTATTTGCGATACTCTCAATTCTGGTTAGCTCGTCCCTTATTGGGTCTAGCCCCTGCAACTCAATGGAAGCAGTGTCCATTCCGGCTGCGAAGAAATCGCCAACCTTTTGCCAGTTGCTGCCCTGCGGGGCATCGGTTGTACTGGCAGCTTTTTCTAATATCGATTTAATGAGGTTATTGTTCTCTTCCTGAAGGATATCGAACGAGCCGTAGCGCGATTTATCCTCGGGAATAGCGGTTTGCTTAACCCAATTTCCGTTTGCGTAGGAGTAAAAGTCGTCGCCAGGATTTACGGTTATATCCATGTTGGAAACATCGAAGGCGGGTTTCTTCTCCTTTTTTTCAGTTGTACAAGCTGCAAAAGCAAGCAATACAATTAGCATAATTCCTATTTTTTGTTTTAGCATTTTGTTTAAATTTTGGGGATTAGTTTTCTTTTGATGCTGAGCATCAACGATGGTTTAAAAAAAAACCGAAGCATATGCCTCGGTGGAAAAAAAGGTTAAATGGAAATCCCCCTAAATATTTTTCTTTGAAGTTTTGCTTTACCTGATGGTAAATACCTGAAAATCAACTTTTCGCTGGTCAGGCATGAGGCCGTAAATCCAAGAGAATACGGCTTCGTTCGTGGTTATTTGGTCCTCCTTCAGCGTGAAGTTTAGGAACGAAACGGGTTGCTTGGTGAAAACGAAAACTACCCGGTTCATCTCAACATCCTTGGCTTTTTCATTTTTTGCAAGCCAGTAATCTACATGGCCAAAAGGAAACTCGACATTCTTGCTGGCAGGAATAACTTTTTGCTCCTCGTATTGGTTTGGATATAGTAACCAGGTATCAAAATCGGAGATTGTGAAAATATGCAGGTAGCAATCCTTGGTAGCGTAAACGCTGAACTTCAGGGGTTCACCATCCTCGTATATTCCTTTGATTCCGCTTACTTTAACGCTGAAGGTTGGGTCGGGTTTAACATCGTAAAGAATCACGGTTGCGTCGATGGTAACCTCAATGAAGAAGACAGAACCATCAACCTTATTCTCTTCATTTACAATGGTATAATCCTTAACTGCGCCCTGCAGTTCGGCCTGTACATCGGAACTGAAGAACTCAGTGAAATCGTTATCAACTTCGCTCTTAAAGAGCGATTGGTACGACTGCAAATTTTCTGTAACTCCCGCCTTGCGTAAGGCTTCAACCTTTGCCTGGTTAATTGCTTCCTGGCGAGCTTGTGCTGGTGTTATGGTACCGGCAATAATTCCACTTCCCTTGGCTCCGGTTACTGTAATGATATCCTGCGCCACCACAGATGTGAACATAAAAGTTGCAAAAATCAGCAACGTTAACTGTAGCGAATGTTTTAGTTGAATTTTCATGGCTCGGTTCTTTGGGTTACAAAAATCACTTCACCTACAAATTTAGTAAAATAGGTATCAATAAGCGTGCAAATCTTGCGAAAATTATGAAATATAGGTAACCAAAATTTGAATTAAGTTCGCTACTTTTGATGAAACATTGTTCTGCATACTACTCATTCACTTATGGGCAAGGTAGTTATTGGTATTCATGGGCTTGAGAATAAACCGTCGAAGGAAATTCTTGAGAGCTGGTGGCTTTTGTCGATGAAGGAAGGCTTGAAAGGAATTGGGAAAAAGCAGAGAATACCAAGGTTTGAATTAGTTTACTGGGCCGATTATTTTTACTCCTCGCCCCTCGACGAGCGGATTGGCGACAAGGATGACCCACTTTTCTTAGACGAACCCTACCGGATTGCTCCCGTTTCACTTCGACCCGAAACCAGCAATATTCGCATTAAAATTCTCGATTTTTTAGGAGAAAAGGTGAATAAATTTTTACTATCACCCGATTTTTCGCTTAAATACTCATCGCTGCTCGATAGCATTACCGAAAAGTACTTCCACGAGCTTAGCGAGTACTTCAATGGGGAGCAGGCTGGCTCCGAAAAAAATGTGCGAGAACGAATTGTTAGCAGGTTGGCTGAGGTTTTAAGAAGGTACGATGGGCACGAAATTTTTCTGGTTGCGCATTCCATGGGGTCAGTTATAGCTTTCGATACGCTTAGTTTACAGGAGTTTGATGTTCGTGTGAAAGTTCTAGCTACCATTGGTTCGCCCTTGGGAATGCCCAATGTTATTAGCAAACTTGCGGGAATACAAAGAACATCAGGAGTTGAGAATGTTTCGATGAAAACTCCACCCTCGGTGGAAAAATGTTGGTACAACTTTTCCGACCCCGACGACAAGGTTGCCTTCAACTATAAGCTAAGCGACGATTACCGCGAGAACAAATCTGGGGTTAAGCCAACCGATTTTGTGGTATTCAACAACTACATCATAAACAGCGAGAGAAACCCGCATAAGTCGTATGGTTACCTTCGTACCAAAGAGTTTGCTACCGTTCTCGCGGAGTTTCTGGAAAGCAAACAAACATTCAGACAATGGATTAAGAATACATTTTATAGGGTAACCAAATTTTTCAGAAAGTAGAACTTTCAATATTGGTTTATGAGTTATAAACTACCGTGAGTTCGATGTAAGAGTAAATTTTAATTGCTGATTAATAAGGTAATAAGGTTCTGTTTTGTCTCTCTTGTTAGCGTTAGTAAATTATCTCAACCATTTTTCAAAATTAGAATTGTTTATCACTTCAAATGAAGCGTTTGGATATGCATTTTCCCACTGTGTAGGAATTTTCACTTTATCTTCTTTCCATTTAAATTCATACCCATACAATGAACCGCCTCTTTCTTCCACCCAATCTATCTCTTGTTGTTCATATGTTCTCCAAAAATAATTATTAGACGATATTTTTTTGTATTCTTGATACTTAAGCCTTTCGCTAATCATATAATTTTCCCAAAGCTGCCCTAAATCATTTCGGGCTTCGATAGGATTGAAATTTGCAATTATTGCATTTCTGATACCATTATCTAAAAAATACCATCTTGAATTTTTGGTAATCTCTTTTCTTAAATTACGACTAAAACCTTCTACTTTATGAAGAATAAAAACTTTAGTTAATAAATCGAGGTATTTTTCAACTGTATTTTTACTTATTCCAAGCTGTTTCCCTAGTTCTTGCATTGATACTTCTCCGCCTAATTGAAATGCGATTAATCGTAAAAGATTAAAGATTGTTTGTGAATTTTTAATGTTTTCATAAACTAAAATATCTTTTAGTAAATATGAACTAATCATATCATTTAAGTAATCAACTTTATCTGCTTGGTCAGGCAGCTGAAGTAATTCAGGATAATTTCCAAAAATTAAGCGTTCTCTAAGTTTATCAATTTTTGAAATACTATTTTCAACTTGGTTATACTCATTTTCAGACAAAGAAAATAGATTGAATGTATGTTTTCTGCCTGTTAATGGTTCTCCCGCTTCTTTAAAAATATCAAATGATGATGAACCAGATATTATAATTTTTAACCCCTCTATTTCATCAACCATTAATTTAAGTTTTAAGCCAATTTCTGGAATTTTTTGAGCTTCATCTATATATAAAACCCTATATGAACCAATAAGTTGTTTGTAATTTTCAACTGATCTGATTGCGAGTTTATCGTGTACATTTATGTCTTCTCCATTTAATGATAGAATAGGTTCTTCTAACTGCGCTAAAATTTCTTTTACTAGAACAGTTTTTCCTACTCGTTTTGCACCCAAAACAATAACAACCTTATTTGGTTGAAGTTTTTTAATTACACTATCTGTAATTTCTCGTTTTAAAAAAATCATAATTCCGTCACATTAATGACGCAATTTATGTTATTTGTGTCAATAATCAAAAATTTGCTCGATTTTTTTTCGCAAACGTTTGGTGGTGAATTTTCGCGCTGGATTCGGATGCGAGTCAGAATCCTCCGAGAAAACGGGCGGGAGCGGGGCGGTATGTTCGATAATCGCCTGGAAACCAGCGTTCGATGCACTATGTGTTGTGACAAATGCTTTTTATTCGTCGAGTAGACTTATAATTTCTTGTTTTAATTTCTTCAAGTCACTAGATACAATCGCCCAGATTATGTCTTCAGAAACCGTATCATAACCGTGAATTATTCTATTCCGTGTGTCAACAATTTTTCTTGCGTTAGTAATCTTAATTTCAGGGTTCACATATAGAATTCTGTTAACCGCTTCGCCAATTATTTCAATATTTCTTTCTATGGCTTTTCTTGTTTTTATGTCCTTTTTAAATTCGAAAAAGTCTCTTCTTTCGGGAAGAAACTCTTCAATTTCATCAATTGATTGCTTAATGTCTTCAAGCCAAGTTTGGACCTCTTTTTCCATAAATTAGAACTTTGGTTCGGTCAATTTCACTTTTTAAAAATCTGTTTCTTATTGCTTTCTGTTCGAGAAGGTCAATTTGTCTTTTTAGGATTTCTTCGAGTTGAAATTTTAAATTAAAATATTTGTCAGAATAAGAAATTGGGTCATTATCATCAATTTCTACAACCAAATCAATGTCGCTGTCAGGTTTAAACTTATCTGTAGTTACTGAACCAAATGCAAATAAGAAACTAACCTTGTTCAATTCACAAAGTCGTTTTATTTGGTCGATATGTTGATTCAATACATTCATACTAACGCAAAGATAATAAATTTTGGAATACGGTTTAATAGTCTTCTAGGCGGTCTTCTAGCATTGGCTACAACTTGTTTGTATGTAATTTTTTCTTCAATCCACTGCTTCACATAAAATCTCTCAAATTTTCATACTTTTGAGAAAAAAAGTATGACCCGAACCGAGCATGACTACCTGGGTGATCGTCAAATTAAATCTGATGCGCTTTACGGAATTCACTCGCTGCGAGCCACCGAAAATTTTACGAACAACACTCCGTTCCCCATTGATTGGTACAAAACCATGGGGATGATTAAACATGCCTGCTACCTCAGCATAAAGAATTTATACCGAGCGCTCGATACCGAGGGCTTGAAAAGTAAACTTGAGAAAATTATTCCCGACAGAATTATTGAATCGCTTCTTTCTGCTTCGCAGGATGTTTGGGAGGGGAAGTACTTCGATCATTTTATTGTTCCTGCAATTCAGGGCGGTGCCGGAACAAGCATCAATATGAATGTAAATGAAATAATTGCAAACGTTGCGCTGCAAAAAATTGATAAAAAACCGGGCGATTACGAAATAATCGATCCCATTGAAACCGCAAATATTTACCAAAGCACCAACGATGTGGTTCCAACTGCACTTCGAATTACAGCCATGAAACTGCTGGTAGAGCTGGAGGAATCAATCAACTACCTTCGGTATAAAATTGAGGAGAGGGAGAAAGATTACCGCTCGTCAGCACGAATTGGCTACACGCAAATGCAGGCGGCAGTTCCTTCAACTTGGGGAAAACTTTTCAGCAGCTACAGCGATGCGCTTGCCCGCGACTGGTGGAGAGTTTCGAAATGTTTTGAGCGGATAAAAATTGTGAATCTGGGTGGCGGTGCCATTGGAACCGGCGTGGGAACTCCGCGTTTTTTTATTATGGATGTAATTACGCAGCTGCAGCGGATTTCGGGATTTCCGGTAACCCGCAGCGAGAATTTGAACGATGCAACATCGAACAACGATGCGCTGGTTGAGGTTCATGCAACGCTGAAATCGCACGCGGTGAATCTCGAAAAAATGGCTTCGGATTTACGGCTTTTGGCTTCGGATATTGCAGGAAACCAAATCAGTTTGCCGGCACGGCAAGTTGGCAGCTCAATTATGCCGGGAAAGGTAAACCCGGTAATTTGCGAGTACGCAGTAAGCGTTGCCCACAAGGTTTACACAAACGATATGCTAATTAGCAATTTGTGCGGTCAGGGATGCCTCGATTTGAATGCGTACATCCCAGTAATTGGCAATGCGCTAATTGAAAGCATAAAACTATTAAATTCAGCTTGCAGAAGTTTGGCCGATAATCTGGTTGAGGGTTTGAAAGTGAATACTGAAAAATCTTTACAAAATCTGTACAAAAATCCGGCAATTACAACTGCACTCTTACCTGCAATTGGCTTTAACAAAGCCGCAGAGTTGGCGAAAATAATGCGAAGCAAAAGCTACGATATTTTCAAGGCAAACGAGAAGCTTGGATTTATCGAAAAATCGAAGATTGAAAAAATTCTTACTGCCGAGAATCTGGTGAAGTTGGGATTTTCGGTGAAAGAATAGGAATTGTTAACCTGCCCCTTCAGGGCGAAAAATAAATTGTTAATTTTTACCCAAGGCTACGCTTCGATTGCCTTGGTGCTTTGTTAAATTGGGCTTTCAGCCCGCTTATTTAAATTAACTTGATTACTATGAATAGTTCAAAATATCTACCCCGTATAACTATCATTATTATTCTTCTTGCAACTGTTTGGTTGCAATTCTATGTTAAAGGATGGAAGAAAAATAGGATTATTGAGTGGGATACTATGGAATATTACTCCTACCTGCCTGCAACATTCATCTATAAAGATTTAACCTTTGAATTTACAAAGGGGAATCATGAATTCTTTGGAAAACGCTTTTGGCCACATAGAGCAGAGAACGGAAAATTAGTTTTAAAAATGTCGAGTGGAATGGCATTGGTTTACTCCCCATTCTTTTTAATTGCTCATGCAGTTGCGAAACCATTGGGCTTTGAACCCGATGGATTTTCACCACCTTACCGAATGGCCATTGCCTTTGGGGCAATTGTTTATTTAGCTATTGGCTTATTTCTATTAAGCAAATTATTAAGAAAGTACTTTTCGAATTTAACGGTTTCATTAACTCTTATTCTTGTGGCTTTTGCAACAAATCTTTGGTACTACTCAACCATTGAACCTGGAATGAGCCATGTATACAACTTTACCTTCTTCGTACTTTTTATAACTCTTCTGGATGATTGGCTAAAGAATCCCAAATTGGGACGAAGCATTTGCCTTGGACTTACTAGCGGAATTATTTCCCTTATAAGACCAACCAACGCGCTAATTGGAATATTTTTCCTTTTATGGGGAATTTCAAATTTTAGCAATCTGAAAGATAGAATTCTTAATCTTCTAAAAAGTTGGAAATATATTTTAGTAATTGCCGGTTTTGCAATTCTTGTTTGGATACCACAAATTATTTACTGGAAGTTACAAACTGGAAACTATTTTTACTACTCATATCAAAATCAGGGATTCTTTTTTCTCAATCCCCATATAATCGACGGCCTTTTTAGTTTCCGAAAAGGATGGTTTATTTACACCCCAATTATGCTGGTTGCGACTTTGGGAATTTTTCTTCTTCCAAAATATGTGAAAGGTTCTGTATTGGCTATCTCCATTTACCTCTCGTTAAATGTCTATATAATTTTCTCGTGGTGGAGCTGGTGGTACGGTGGAAGTTTTGGAGCTCGCCCCATGATAGAATCGTATGCAATTATGGCGTTTCCTTTAGCTGCAGTTGTTGAACATTTTACAAAAAGGAACCGATGGATTAAGTATCTTTCATTTTCAATTTTCTTTCTGTTTATTTCTCACGGAATTTTACAAACCTTCCAGTATTACTACGGCGCAATACACTGGGATTCTATGACAAGAGAAGCTTACCTAGACTCTTTTGGAAGGTTAAAACCCTCTTCACAATTTAAGTACTTTATAATCCGACCAGATTACAATTCTGCCTTGATTGGCGAAAAAGAAACACAAACATCACAACAAAAAAAAGAAAAACCCTATATTAGCATTGATGAAGAGAAAAAATCAACTACTATCTTCTTTGAAAACATACTAAGTGAGAAAGGAACTGAGTTTTATGAAATATACAAGGATACCATTAAGTTGCCACAAGTTCCTGTTACTATTAAAGTAGAATTTGAGGTTGACTATAATTCAATACCAAAAAACCTATTATTTGCTGTTAGTCTTAACGATAAAAACAACCAAGTACTAACTTACAAAGACGTTAACCTAAATACATTGTCGAAGAATAAAGCCCAATGCTTATGGGAAACAGATATTGAAAATTACTCCACAGATACATTAACACTTAAAGTTTTTTTCTGGTCACCAGACAAAGAATCTTTTACATGTAAAAAAATAAAAGTATTTATTTATGGGAATAATGAATAATATAGTTTTTCATAGAATTTAAATAATTATTTTTAACAATCAATTATAATGTCAGTTTGCCTTATAATCTAAAAGTAGGCATTGAAATAGTTTGCAATTACATTACATAATACAGTATGCAGATAAATAAATCATTCAAAAAAGAAACTGTATGGAAGATTATTTTCTTCTTATTGATTCTAGTAGTTCTCTTTTTTGCAAATTTTAATAAGCCATGGCATAGAAAATATATCACTAGCGATGGGTTTGGTTATTATGGTTATTTGCCAGCTATTTTCATATATCAGGATTTGAAATTTGGTTTTATTGATTTTGCCCAAAACAAAGAATACACAAATTATGGAACTGCTGATTTTAGAAGACAAACAGAGAATGGAATTGTAAATATTTGTTATGTAGGCTCAAGTATTCTGTGGACACCTTTCTTTTTGGCTAGTCATTCTTATGCTTTACTGTCAAAATATGAAGCAAACGGTTATACTTTGCCCTATCAGATTGGAATTCTTTTTGCAGGTATTTTTTACTTATTGCTAGGATTGTGGGCACTTGGCAAAGTGTTTGATAATTTAGGGCTTTCAATCATTAGCAAAAGCATTACACTTTATGCAATTGTATTAGCAACACCTATACTATACTATAGTGTTGTAGAGCCATCTTTCTCTCACGTATATTCCTTCACGTTAATTAATCTATTTCTTCTTGCGTTGATTAACTTCTTTAATAAGTTTAAATTAAAGTATCTAATTTTAGCTTCAATTATTGCTGCTTTAATAGGACTGATAAGGCCTACAAATGGGTTGCTATCTGTTTTTCTAATCCCGTTTTGTATTCCTGCTGATTTTAAATTTGCAAACCTTTATACCTGGATTCGAAACAGACCATTGGTAAACATTGGTTTACCCGTAGTTTTGTTTTTAGTTGTTTTAAGCATTCAACCTTTTATTTACTATCTACAAACAGGGCAGCTATTTGTTTGGTCTTATCAAGGGGGCAGCTTCGATTTTTCAAATCCACAAATAACAAATATCCTATATAGCTACAAAAAAGGTTTATTTGTTTACACACCAATTTTGCTCTTTGCGTTACCTGGATTGTTTAAATTATATAAGTTTTCTCCAATCAAATCTTTAACTATTCTACTTAATTTTTTATTTACAATTTATATTTTGGCTTCATGGTGGTCGTGGTGGTTTGGTATGTCACTTGCGCATAGAGCTTTTATTGATTTTTACGGTTTATGGTTTATTCCCATTGCCTTTGGTTTTGAAAATTACGGAAAGTATTACAAGTTTTTCTTCATATACACTGCCTTAATATTTATCGTTTATTTCCAAATTTTATCGCAACAGTATCGACATTACGTGTTAGACTGGGATATGAACAAAGAAAAATTTTGGAGAGTATTTTTACATACATCAAAACCATATCATGGTTTTTACTGGGAAGAAGAGAAGATTTCAAATAGGCTAAAAAATACATTGCAAAAATATCCTGATGAAATTAAATCAAGTTTCTATTCCTATGAAAATGTGTTTGAAAACAAGAGTATTCAAGTAGGGAAAGCAAATAGCGGATTTAGTTCTTTAAAAATTCCTTCGGGGAAATCAGCTATTTATTCTGACACAATTTCAATTGATCATGAAGTTGATAATTATGCAATATTAGTTCAACTCTCGTTGTTCACAAATGTTGATTTGAGAGAAGAAAATGTAATAATAAATTGTGAAATCAAGCGGAACGATGAAACAATTACCAATGAAAATTGGACACCTCAGAAAATGAATGTATTTTCAGGTCAATGGAACAGAACATCTTCTATTTTAGAAATAATAAAAGGATTAAAGTCAGGTGATATTATAAATGTTTATATTGATAACCATCAAAGTAAAACCATTTATCTTGACGATTTATTTATAAAAATTCAAAAATAGAATTTAACAATATAATTTCTTGTAATACTAAGTAAATAAAATTTTATTAAGTCAGGTCAGGATTTGTTTTATATATACTTGTGCTCATGTAGGGTATGATATATAAATCAAACATACAACATTGATTGAGCAGTCGAAAGGTGTTCCTTAAATCGTTAAGTTGAAAAAAAATTCACAGATAAAAATTGACAATTGCAAATATAGGAGTTGCATCCCATATGAGAGTGATTATTATTTTGAAAAACATAAAAACTATCGTATTATGAAATATCTTAAAAAATTAATATTGTTAACCCGTTGTGCATTTAGAAAATAAAAGAAAAAGTTGTTCAAGGAATCATTAAAA
>DAOSWM010000054.1:0-21392 GCA_035380045.1 Tenuifilaceae bacterium
CTCACGGGTCAGAACGGCGAGAAGCTGGTGAAGAAGCTGGTGAAGGAGTAAGAAATAAATACATTATAACCGAAAAAAGCGAGGTCTAACAACCTCGCTTTTTTCATTATTACTAGCAACAAACAGCTAAGTTATTTCGTATAGTTAATGATATAACAATTTTTCATTTGATAAACATTTAATAACTATTTTTGTTAGAATGTATAGGGATACTTTGATTTTAACCAAAATAACACGAATTGCCATGAAAAAGTTTTTCGTATTGATTCAATTTTTGGCTTTTGTACCATTGGGCTTTTCACAAGCTCCAACAGATAATAATATTTTTGTAAAAATTGAAGACAATGGGCATGATGGCATTCATTTCGTATTCAGCAAACCCCAACTAGATTATAGAATTGCAGAAACCCCGAATGGAAAGTTTCTTGAAATTACTTCGACGAGCCTACTAAACTCATATAAACAAGGAGAGCCAAACCTGCCTGTTGCCAGTTACATTTTTGAAATCCCCTTGAATGCTCAAGTTTCAATTGAGACAATAAATTTCAAGGAAGAAAAAATTGGCTTAAACCAAAAATTTGGTTCATATAAAGTAATTCCTGCACAACCATCAACCTCAAAAAGTGACGACAGGAAGGAGAAACCATTCTATTTAAATGAGGATACTTATAGTAAGAACTTAAAATTAAATGACGAAATTGCAATATATGAAGAGATTGGCAAGTTAAGGAGTACCCGATTAGGTAGAATTGAAGTTAGACCAATTCGATATAACCCAGCCGAAAATACATTATATGTACTAAGTGATATTGAAGTTGTTGTCTCGTTTAGTGGAGCTAACAAAGAGCTTGAATATAAACACAAAGAGAAATATTCTTCACCCTACTTTGCAAGAAGCCCGCAAGTTATAAATAGTGCATTCAGTTCGAAAGAACTGATAAATTCAGCACCGGTTACCTACGTTATTATTTCAGACCCAATGTTCAGGGTTACTCTGGAGCCCTTCATTCAGTGGAAGAGAGAGAAAGGATTTAAGGTGATCGACTACTATACCGATAACCCAGAGGTTGGCACAACAACATCGAGCATAAAAACGTTTCTTGGGAATTTATACAACAATCCACCCGAAGGTGCAAGTCCCCCTACGTTTGGTTTACTGGTTGGTGACATTGGACAAATTCCATCATTCTCAGGAACAACAGGAAGCCACAAAACTGATTTATACTTTTTTGAGTACACTGGCGATAAACTCCCAGAAGTTTACTATGGACGTTTCTCTGCGCAAAATGTTGAGCAGCTCCAAACCCAAATTGACAAAACTATATCATACGAAAAGTACCAGATGGATGACCCAACCTATTTGGGAAATCATTTGCTTATTGCAGGGGTTGATGGAAGTTACGCTCCGGTATACGCAAACGGCCATATTCGTTATGCCCACAACTACTACTCGAACGAGATTAACGGGATTAACCCATACACATACTTATATAACGATGCCGAGGGCAGCACAACAGGAATTGCTTCTAACTATTCGAGTGCAGCTCCTGATATTAGAGATAAACTAAGCACCGGCGTTGGATGGGCAAACTACACTGCACACTGTAGCTCCTCTGGCTGGTCGAACCCTTCGGTTTCATCCCTTCACTTATCAAGTTTAACCAACTACGGCAAGTATGGTGTTTGGATTGGGAACTGCTGTCTTTCAAACAAGTTCGACGATACTGAATGCTTTGGGGAGAGGGCGCTACGGCTTGAGAACAGAGGAGCAGTTGGCTATATTGGAGGTTCAAACGAAACTTTCTGGAGTGAAGATTACTACTTTGCGGTTGGGCTGGGTTCTATCACATCGAATCCCGATTACCAAAGTTTTGAAACGGGCATGTACGATGCGATGTTCCATAACAAAGAGAATGAGCAAAACGACCCTAACAAGTGGTACATTACCCAATCGCAAGCAATTGTTGCAGGTAATTTGGAGGTTCAAGCCTCAACATCATCGCGAAAAAACTACTACTGGGAGATTTACCATTTAATGGGAGACCCCTCCCTTGCTCCTTACCTATGGGAGCCTGATGTAATGGAGGTATATATGCCCGAACAAGTAATAATGGTTAACGATTCGGAATTTCAGGTAACCGCTTCACCTTTCGCCTGCGTATCATTAAACCAAAACGGAGAAAATGTTGCCGTTGCATTTGCTGATCAGCAAGGTGTTGCCATACTTACCATTCAGGAAGGAACTCTAAATGTTGGAGAGGCAAATATAGTTATCACTGCCCAAAATATGCAGCCTTACTTTTCAACAATAGACGTGATACCCACTGGACCCTATGCTAACTTTTATGCCGATGCAACCGAGGTTGTTAAGAACGACGAAGTAGTATTCACCGATGCTTCTGCAAACGGAGAATTTTCAACCTGGGCATGGAACTTTGGGGAAGGTGCCTCTCCTCAAACTGCCGAAGGCATTGGCCCGCATACAGTTTCATACTCAACCCCTGGCTTAAAAACCATAACGTTAACCGTTGACAACCAATACGAACGAACCAAAACCAACTATATAAACGTTTTGGATATCTTCACGCTTGAGGTTAATACAACCGGCGAAGGCACTGTTAGCGTTGCAGGAAATGCCTACTCAAGCATAGTTGAGATTGTTGAAGGAACAAACGTTCTTTTAGAAGCAAATGCTGCCCAATACTGGACTTTTGAGCAATGGACTGGCGATTTATCTGATTCCACTCCCAGCATTGAGCTTTCAATGGATGGCAACAAGGTAGTAACAGCCAACTTCGTTGAAGCTGCCAGTGCAACATACAACATAGGTGATATTTCTTCTGACAACGCATTTACCTCATTACCTGGACAATCGGGATGCCCAGCAACCCTTACTGTTTCTATTCCGTTGGAAGCAGAAATAACTGCTGTTGATGTGGAGTATTCAATGACTGCCCGAAATCAGGGTTATAAATCTGAGCAACGCTCGCACTTTCGTTGCGTATCCGAAGGCGGAATCTCGGAAGAAACTATCACTAATGGCATTGGTAACGAAACAGGAACGATGAAATATAGCCGAAAAGGCTTAACCATTGCGAATGGTGTTACCGGTGGAGGGAATATTTCCTTTGAGCTCCACGCTGGCAGAACGTGGAGTTCTACTAGCTACCCCGGCTGTAGCACTTACAACAACAAGGTTGATAGCGCAACATGGCGAGTTGTTGTACACTACCAAATGCCCGACAAGAATATGCCAACCATAACAGCATGGCCAACCGCAGGCGATATTACCTACGGAGCAACTCTGGGCGAAGCTGCACTTACTGGGGGTGAAGCAACCTACAATGGAAATCCCATTGAAGGTACATTCGTTTTAGCAGAGTCATCATTACTACCCAACGCTGGAATTTGGGAAGCAGACGTTGACTTCATTCCCGTTGACAGAGAAAATTTCTTATCGATTCGTGGGAAGGTATCTATTAATGTTCTTAAAAAAACTGTAGCAATTGGCGGAACTTTTGATGTGAACGATAAGATATACGATGGTACAGCTGCTGCCTCTATATCACAAAACAACCTGCAACTAATAGGAACCCTGGAAGCCGACGATGTATCCCTTTCTCCTTTAGTTGAGTTTTCAGATAAAAATGCGCAGGAAAATAAACCTGTTTCTTTATCAATAGAAACTCAGCTAGCAGGGAATTCATCCGCCAACTATTCCCTTTCACTTGAAAGTAGTCCGGTTGCAACAGCATCAATTACACCCAAACTGCTAACCATTAACAATGCGGTTGCATTGAATAAGGTTTACGATGGGAATTCCACAGCCATTATTGTTGGAGCCTCACTCGTAGGCCATATAGGAACCGATGAAGTTACCCTAATAAATAGTAGCACTGGAGTTTTTGAACAAAAAAATGCTGGCGAAAACCTTAGCGTTTCAACCTCCATGGAGGTTGAAGGGAATGATTCTGGCAACTACATCCTCACTCAGCCCGATTACCTAACTGCAAATATTTTTCAGCTAGCGGTTAATGTTGAAGGAGCTACTGCCTTGGACAAAACATACGACGGAACAACAAACGCAGAAATTGAAGGAGCGAACTTAGCAGGAATCGTTACCGGCGATGATGCAACCCTTTCAGGAGAGACTGCTGGTGTTTTTGCTCAGCCATGGGTTGGGGCAAATATCGATGTAGTAACATCGATGACCATTGAAGGTGCCGATGCAATAAACTACACGCTTGAACAGCCTCAGCTTGCCGCATCAATTCTTTCGAAGGAACTAATTATTACAGGAAGTTTTACGGTGGCCGACAAGGAGTACGATGGGAATACCAACGCAACAATAGTTGAGAACAACCTATCCCTGAACGGTGCCGCAGGTAATGATGTGATTAATTTACATGACGTTACAGCAAACTTCGATACTCCCGAAGCCGGAGAGAACAAAACAGTAACAATTTCCTCAGCACATATAACAGGCGATAACTCCAGCAACTACACGCTTTCCTACGAAAATTCACCAACCACAACCGCCAGTATTTTTTCACCAACCGTATACTTCACCTTAACTATTGATGTTGAAGGTGAAGGTGATGTTACAGTGAACGAACAATCCTACACCGAATCGGTAACAAAGGAGGAAGGCACAGAGTTAACACTCGTTGCCAATGCCGCCGAGGGATGGAAGTTTGACACCTGGAGCGGGGATACTACCAGCGAAGATAATCCTCTCACCCTAATACTAAATGCCGATATGTCGGTTACAGCAACGTTTTCACCAGTTACTAATGTAGATGTTAGCATTTCGAATAACGTTACCATTTTCCCAAACCCATTCACTAACTCAATTACAGTAAAAAACTTAACAGGCTTATCGAGCCTGAAAATTCAGAATATTATTGGCCAAACCGTATTTCATGATAAACTGGAAAAGGGAGAACAAAAAATAATTGAAACCAACCATTTCCCCAAGGGAATATACTTAGTTACTGTAAGCAATAATTCAAGCGAATTATTTGTTAAAAAACTGATAAAGAATTAAATACACCTTCATGCTAGCGAATTCTCTCCAAGCAAAAATTAGCATGGTTTTTGTTTGTTTTTCTGTATTTTTGTCGATTGTTCCTCAACTTGTAACACATGTTTTTTCAGTGCAATAGAATAACAGCAACCACTTCAAACTAACCAACAAACTGTTCCATGAAAAAAGCATTCTTTGTAGCCACATTAATATGCCTTTTCGCTATTAGTAACGCTTCCGAAAGTAAGTACGGAAAAATACTTCTTAACTCCTCAAAAAGTGAAGCAAAAATTGAAAGTCGGCAGAATGATGGTGTTCTCATTTCCCTTTCGTTGTCGCACATAACAACCAAAGAGGTTGATACAGAAATGGGGACGTTCGTTTCATTATCGAGTAAAAATCTCACAAAAACTTATAATACAGGAAACCCAGAAATCCCTGTATATAGTAAATTACTAGAAATTCCTCTGGGAGCAAAGGTTACTGTTAAGGTGGTTAGCTATACTGAAGAGGTTATTGACCTAGGGGAAAGAGGCATTCAGCAAAAAATTTCTCCTGCTCAACCTTCGATTTCTAAAAGCGATGACCCGGCAAGCATACCCTTTCACTATAATAAAAAAGTTTACGATTCCGATTCGTTTATTAATGGCAAGATTACCGATTTCGAAGAAATTGGTCTTTTACGTCACATACGACTTGGCCGTGTAATTATAAATCCAATTCAGTATAATCCAAAAACGAATACCTTAAAAATTTTAAACAACATAAAAGTTCATATTATTTTTGAAAACGCAGACCCCGTAAGAACAAAACAACAAAAAAGTAAGTACAGCTCACCGTACTTTGGAACAATAAGAGGTGTGATAAATAATATTTCCAGCAAAGAGTTCCTAACAAATACACCTGTAACCTACGTAATTGTTTCCGATCCAATGTTTCAGGAAACACTCCAGCCCTTCATAGAGTGGAAGAGGCTAAGGGGGTTTCACGTGATTGAAGCCTATACAAACGACAGCGAGGTAGGAACAACCACCACCAGCATTAAAGCCTACCTAAAAAGTTTGTATGAACATCCGCCTGAAGGCGTAAATCCTCCATCGTTCGGGTTAATTGTTGGGGATCACGAGCAAATTCCAGCCTTCTCGGGCTCTGCCACCATTGACGATCATGTGTCTGATTTATACTACTTTGAATATACCAATGATTTCCTTCCCGATGTATACTACGGTCGTTTTTCGGCGCAAAGTGTTGAGCAGCTTCAACCACAAATAAACAAAACCTTGGAGTACGAAAAATTCCTAATTGAAGATCCTGGCTACTTAACAAACCAGGTTTTAGTTGCTGGGGTTGATGGAAATTTTGCCCCTTCTCACGGGAATGGACATATTCGCTACGCTCACCAATACTACTCTAACGAAGATAATGGAATTAATGCCTACACCTATCTATACCAGAATGCACAGGAGAGCACAACCGGAATTAGCTCCGAGCAATCAGCAGCATCGGCCAGTATTCTTGAAAAAATTGGCAATGGTGTAAGTTTGGCCAACTATACAGCCCACTGTTCACCCTCTGGCTGGGGTGACCCGTCGTTTTCAACCTACCAAATCGAGAGTTTAGCGAATGATGGAAAATTTGGAGTTTGGATTGGGAACTGTTGTCAATCAAGCTCATTTAATGAAGATGAATGTTTCGCAGAAGCAGCTTTACGCGCTGAAAACAAGGGAGCCATTGGCTACCTAGGGGGTTCAAATAGCACTTACTGGGACGAGGATTACTACTACGGAGTTGGCACTGGAACGGTGGTTGAAAATCCGGTTTACGAAGATTTTGGTCCGGGAGCATACGATGGTTTCTTCCATACTCAAGCGAATGAAACCAACGATGTTTCGAAGTGGTTTGTAACACAAGGACAAATAAATGTTGCAGGGAATTTAGCTGTTGAAGCCTCCTCGTCGCCACGGAAACGATACTACTGGGAAATATACCACCTTATGGGCGATCCTTCTCTTACACCCTACCTTTGGGTTCCAGAAACAATGGAAGTTAGTGTTAATCCAAGCGTAATAATTCTTGGAATAAGTTCGCTTTCAATTCAGGCTGCACCCTACGCCCAAGCGGCCCTTTCGTTCAACAGTAAACTTATTTCGGTTGGTATAGCTGATGAAAATGGGAACCTTGACCTCACATTTAACCCTAACGAGATAACACCCGGTGAAGCAACCCTAATTGTTACTGCACAAAACTATGAGCCTTACACCACAAATATTCCGGTTACTCCAGCCGATAAACCCTACCTCATTGTCGATGCCTTCACAACTTCGGTTTCTCCTGATTATGGGCAGAATGTAGACCTGAATATCGTTCTTAAAAACCTATCCAACGAACCGTACACCGCATCTGATGTGGTTGCAACCATTTCGTCAACAAGCGAATACACTTCCATAACCAATGGCTCTCTGGATGCGGGAACCATCGATTATAATCAATCCTCCGCATTCGAGAATGCTTTCTCAATTAAAATTGCGAACAACGTACCCGACCAAACACCCCTCTTATTCACAATAGACATAACAGGCAAATATAACGGCAGGGATTATAATTGGTCGCAAAACATTACCATTAAGGCCAACGCACCGAACTTTGAAATCACTACATTTTCAATTGATGATAACGACGAAGGCATTCCCAGTATACTTGATCCGAATGAAACAGCCAACCTTATCGTTTCAGTTAAAAACACAGGACATGCAGCCGCTCACAACATTAACGCAACCCTAACCTCCTCGAGTGATTACATTGTGATTAATACACTGGAGCCCCAGATAATTCAATCATTGGCTGTTGGAGAGGAATCGGATGTACTCTTTTCAGTAACTGTTAGCGAGGAAACCCCTACTGAAACCGAGGTTGCGTTCAACCTAAACATTTTATGCGGAGAATACGTTTTCGACAATAGTATTGAAACTATTGTTGGGCTTATTCCAACCTATATTATGGGCGAAAGCCCAACCATTGTGGCTTGTGTAGGAAAATTTTTCGACACTGGAGATGAGGACTTTAACTATCAGGATAATGAAAACATTACTATGACCTTCTACCCTTCCATTGAGGGCAATTCTCTTCAGTTTATATTCAGTAGCTTCAACTGCGAATCCAACTACGATTTCCTATACATATACGATGGAGAAAACACAAATGCACCCCAATTTACGGGTAGCCCATTTTCCGGTACCAACTCCCCCGGAATCATTACAGCAACCAACGTATCTGGGGCAATCACGTTTCGGTTTAAATCCGATTCGTACTTGAATGAACCTGGTTGGTCCGCCTTATTTACATGCTTCGACCCAACCGCTATTCCTAACTGTTGCTCCAATCCTTCTCCCTCACCCAACGAGTTTATTGAAGTTAACCCCATACTCCTATCTTGGGATTTCATTTCCGGTGTCACAGCATACGATGTTTACATTGGTATTGATGAGCTTCCAAACGAGCCAACGGTTACTACCCATACCAACTCGTACTACTATAACGTTCTTTCTAACTCAACCTACGTATGGAAGGTGGTACCCAAAAACTCGGCTGGATATGCAAACGGATGCGAAACATGGCAATTTTCAACCGGAGCAGTTATCTCCAACTTAAACATGACAACAGAAACAATCGTTTCGTGCAACGGGTTTTTCTACGATTCAGGGGGAGAATCAAACACCTACTCAAATAATGAGGACTTCACATTAACCCTCTTCCCCTCAACTCCTGAAGGAAAAGTATCAATCGCATTCACATCATTCAACCTTGAAAGCGGTTGCGATTTCCTGAGCATATACGATGGAACGATGGAAACATCGAACCTTATTGGTTCGTACTCAGGCTCCCAGTTGCCGCCAGAAGCAATTGCCACAAACGATGAGGGGATGCTCACCGTTCGTTTCACCTCCGATGGTTCCTACGTTGAATCGGGTTGGAACGCAACAATTAACTGCCAAGGACTTAGCTCATACGAAGTTACCTTTAAAATAAAAGATCCCAACAACAACCCTATCGAAGGAGTTGAGGTTTCGCTCGGTACCTTCACAAACCAACTTACAAACTCGTATGGTATTACTACATTTTCAAATGTTGATGCGCAGAATCAAATCCCGTATTCTATTGAAGTTTCTTCCTATAGTTCCGAGCAGGGACATGTTGATGTGACAAACCAAAATGTTCATCAAATTATTGTACTAACCCCCGTATCCGATGAGATTATCGAAGATAACCCCATTGCTATTTATCCAAACCCTTTTAACCAGTCAATATATATTAAAGGAGTTGAATCAGTTGAAAGAATTGTTGTTTCATCGATAATAGGACATGAAATTTCTGAGTATTCGGTTTTGGGCTCCGAAGAAGTTACCTTAAACCTTGAAAATGTTCCTCGGGGTTTGTACCTTGTAACTTTTCACTACTCATCTGGAGAAACGTTAACTCGAAAAATATTAAAACAGTAATCTGCAAACAAATAAATAATAAATATCATGAAAAAAATTACCAGCAAATTCACGCTAATAGTTGTTGCAATTGTTTTTGCAACAACTAATATTTGGGGCCAGAACTCCGAAGTTCCTCCTGGCATAAAGTATGGCTACAACCTACAAGAGCTAGAAGCTGACTACTTCTTCCCCACAATTCAGAATTACTCTAGCAAGAGTGAGGGCAAAAATAAGCTCCCCTTGAAAGCTGGGTTCTCACTAAAAGTTGATAAGAATGCTCAATATGCTGGAAATTTGGTGAAATGGAGTAATGGAGAAAAATCGTGGATTTATAAGATTTCTGTTCCCGATGCTCCAGCCACTGGAATTATTCTATCAAATGTTGATGTTCCCCAAAACAGCATGTTCTTTGTTTACACGCCAAGTAAAGAATCATACTACAAGCTTTCAACAAACGATATAGTTTCGGGAACTCTTTCTTCTCCAATTTTCGCTGGAGAAACCATTATTGTTGAATACGTTGAAAAACTCGGCTTATCCTCATCGGTAATGCAGGGAACCTTTGATATTGATGAGGTAGTTGTTATATACAATGGCTACGAAGCCATTGTTGAAGGAAAGGATCTCGGAAATTCCGAGTATTGCCAGGTAAATATTAACTGTTCTCCCGAAGGCGATGACTGGACTAGGGAGAAGCGGGGCGTTGCCCGTATTCTTTTTCGTGAAGATTCTGACTGGTACTGGTGTTCAGGAACCCTGGTAAACAACACATCGTTAGACAGGTCTCCTCTATTCCTTACTGCCGACCACTGTGGCGGTTCAGCCTCAGAATCGGATCATGCCGTGTGGAAATTCTACTTTAACTACGAGCGCCCCGGCTGTGAAAACACCGGTACTCCCCCTAATAATCTGATTACAGGTTGTACGCTAAAAGCAAGAGGAGCATTGGATAATGGTTCCGATTTTCAGCTTGTTCTTCTTTCGTCAACCCCGCCTAATTCTTGGAACCCATACTACAATGGATGGGATAGGTCAACCTCAGCTTCTTCGTCGGGCGTAAGCATTCACCATCCAAGTGGAGATGCAAAAAAAATATCAACCTACACAACTTCTCTTTCCTCTGCAAACCCTACTATTGATGGCGACATGATGGCTCCAAGCTCAGCATGGCGCGTTACCTGGACAGCAACTACAAATGGGCATGGGGTTACCGAGGGTGGTTCCTCTGGCTCGCCTATCTTCAACTCATCAGGGAGGGTTGTGGGAACGCTTTCAGGAGGCTCATCAATGTGCAGCACACCAACATACCCTGATTACTATGGTAAATTCAGCTACCACTGGGAGTCAAATGGTACAACCGATGCCAGCCAGCTTAAACCCTGGCTCGATCCACTTGGAACAGATCCTTTGTACTTGGCTGGATATCAACTTGGAGACGAACCTTACGCTGATTTTATTGCTGAAGTAACTACCATTTACGAAGGAGCTTCGGTTACCTTCACCGACATGTCGGGTGGTGGTGAAATCACATCATGGAGTTGGAATTTTGGTGATGGAGCTTTACCACAAACAGCAACCACACAAGGGCCACACACAGTAACCTACACCACGCCGGGATTAAAAACCGTGTCTCTCACCGTAAATGGAGAGTATTCGGTTACCAGAACCGATTACATAACCGTTCTAGCCTCACCATTTACCCCTCCCACCAACCTAGCTGCCGAAGTAGTCTCTTCAACCTCCGTTAAGTTAACCTGGGATGCACCCGCTTTAATTCAAGAGGACGGTTTCGAAAAGTATGAGGATTTTTCGCTCGATTTTGCTCCATGGATTCAGTACGATGGTGATGAGGGAAACACATACGGAATTCAGAATGTTGAGTTCAACAACTCAGGGTATAAAGGCTCATTCATTATTTTCAACCCAGCAGCAACCAATCCTTCATTAGAAGAAAACTGGGCTGCCCATACAGGCAACAAGTACGCTGCATGCTTTGCTACAGTTACAGCATCAGCACCAAATGATGATTGGCTTATTACTCCACTTATTAAAATTGAAGCAGGTTACAACTTTAACTTCTGGGCAAAATCCATCACCGATGAGTGGGGGCTGGAACGTTTTAAAGTTGGCATCTCTGAGGGTGGTACTGAGCCTGCAGACTTCACAATAATATCTGAAGGCAATTACATTGAAGCGCCAACCTCTTGGACCAATTACAGCTACGATTTAGCTGACTATGAAGGAGAATGGATTCGCTTAGCAATTAACTGCGTTTCGAATGATGCATTCGCCCTGCTAATAGACGATATTATTTTTACTGATGCGGAAGGTAAAAATGTTATCTCGCAAAATTTTGAAAAACCCACTTCTCCCGTGTTAACAAAACGAATAATCACCGAAAATAGTTATACTCAGCGTAGAACAAAATCATCAAAGGATTTGCTTGAACTAGCAGGATATAAAGTATACAGAAACGGAAGTGAAATAAAAGAAATTAACAATCCTGATGTTTTCGAGTATACTGATAGTGAATTAGAAAATGGTACTAATAGTTACCAAATATCTTCCATTTATTCTTCTCCTGAGGGCGAATCTGCATTAACTGATGCTACTAATTTATATCTTATTACTTTCTCAGTTACAGATGGAGTAAATCCTGTTAATGGAGCAATTATTTCTGTTAATGGAATTGATTACAATTTAACTACAAATGAACAGGGAGAAACTTCAATAGCACTAGAAGAGGGTAACTACAATTTCTCAGTATTTGCTGTCTTTTTTGATGATTATTCAAGTAATTTTGACGTTGAAGAAGGCGTTAGCAATGTAAACATTGTGTTAGTTGAAACTACCGAAACCCTTTACACAGTTACGTTTAACGTAACTAGCAACTCTAATGCTGTTGAAGGAGCGGTAGTTTCAATTGATGGTATGGCAACTTCTCTTACAACAAATGCTTCTGGTGTTGCAACAATCGACCTGCCTAATCACGAATACAGCTTCAGTGTAGAAGCTGAAAATCATTTCCCATACACTGGAAACTTTACCGTTAACAGCGCTACCGTAACAAACAACGTTGAACTTTCTGCTTTCCCATTGGTTTCCTTTACGGTTACAAACGCTAATGCCGAACCTGTTGAAGGGGCAACCATTAGCATTGAAGGGTTTAATGAAGAACCTGTATCAAACGAAAGTGGCCTTGCATCGGTCTATATTGAAGACGGAACTTATAACTTTAGAGTTAACGCTGAGGGTTACGAGGAGTATACCGGTGATTTCGAGGTTGTTGGAGTTGATGTAAACGTAGAAGTTGAACTAGCAAAACTCATGTATTTGGTTACGTTTACTGTTACCGGAATAAATGATAACCCAATACAAAACGCAGAAATTGAAATTGAAGGTATTGAGGGAACTCTCTACACAACTCCTCAGGGCGTGGCTACCATTAACCTTGAAAATGGAACTTATAGTTATACGGTTTCAAAATCGAACTACTACGAAGCAAACGGTAACTTCACCGTTGAGGATGCTGCCGAGAATATTGATGTAGAAATAATTGGCTTAAGCGTTAACGATGGAAGCATTGTTAACCTTACTGTATTCCCTAATCCTTTCGATGAAAGTATTAGCTTCGAATCCAGCCAAAGAATTGATAGGATTGAAATTGTAAATCTGTTAGGACAGAAAATAATCTCTATTGAGGATATGACCGAAACAGGAGAAATTGATGCTAGCAATCTTTCGAGTGGAATCTACATAATTTCATTCAAGTTTAGCAACGGGATTTCGATTCAGCAAAAAATTGTAAAGAAGTAAATTACATGATAAAGAAATTTATTAGCATTTCAACAAAATGCCTGCTCATAGCACTGTTTTCTAGTAATTTAAACGCACAAAGCCAAGTAATTATTCTAAACTCAAATCAGCCTCAAACCTTCTCGGCAACATTGGTTGCCGAGAAGGCTGAGGGCTTGGAGTTGAATTTCTCACTTAACCAGTTTGAACTTACCGCTGTAACAACTCAATATGGCGTAGAACTAATTGCAGAAACCGATAAAGCCCCGCAGCTAATGGCTGCAGGAGCTCCCGATGTTTTCTACCTACCGCAATCGGTAATAATTCCAAACTCAGGAAGCATGGAATTAAAAGTTATTCCCGGCGATTACAAGGAGTACGAAAACATTGATATTGCCCCATCGAAGGGGAATTTGTACAGAAATGTTAACCCTAATGACATACCATTTGTCAAAGGGAAACACTACGAAAACAATGAATTTTTCCCGGGGAAGCTGGCATCACTTCGTGATCCTTTCGTACTAAGGGATTTTCGCGGTCAAACAATCGATGTTTTTCCAGTGCAGTACAATCCGGTTACAAAAACGTTAAGGGTTTACCAGAATATTACCGTGGTTCTTCACCATACTAACCAAAAAGGAACCAATGAGCTGTTAAAAACCAAGAACAACAATAGTATTGAACAGGAATTTAGCCACCTGTACAGCAGTGTTTTTCTAAACTACAACCAGAAAAAGTACACTCCTCTTGAGGAGGAGGGTGAGCTTCTAATTATTTGCTACGACCAGTTTACGGAAGCCATGAAACCATTCGTAAACTGGAAACGAACCATTGGTCGTAAAACCCAAATTATTTCAAAAACCGACGCTGGTTCAACCAGTAGCGCAATAAAGAGTTACATTTCAAACTACTACAACAATCCTGACAACAATCTGGCCTATGTACTATTGGTTGGCGATGCAGCACAAGTTCCTACAAACACAACTGCAAGCGGCCATTCCGATAACGCATACGGGTACCTTGAGGGAAATGACTCCTACAGTGAAATTTTCATGGGAAGGTTTTCTGCTGAAAGTATTGCTGATGTTGAAACTCAGGTTCAAAGGATGATTGAGTACGAGCGCGACCTTACATCAGAGGATACCTGGCTAAACATTGGATTGGGGGTATCACGAAACGAGGGGGAAGGTAACGGCCACAACGGTGAAGCCGACTATGAGCACATCGACTTTATTCGCGACACGCTTCTAAACTACACCTACACCGAGGTTCACCGCGAGTACGATGGCGGTGTTCCCGGAGTTCCAAACACAACTGCTGCTCAAATATCAGCGCGGATTAACGATGGGGTTAGCATTATTAACTACTGCAACCATGGAAGCGAAACTAGCTGGAGCGTTGCAAACTACGGAAGTTCAAACGTAAATTCGCTTACGAATACAGGAAAACTTCCCTTTATTTGGGCAGTTGCCTGTGTAAACGGTGCATTCGTAAACACCAAGTGCTTTGCCGAAACATGGCTGCGGGCAACATACAACGGTGAACCCGCTGGTGCCATTGGCACCATGATGTCGACCATAAACCAGGCGTGGCAACCACCAATGACTGGACAGGATGAGATGGTGACCATTCTTTCTGAAAGTTTTGAGAACAATACTAAGCGCACCTTTGGCGGGCTTTCCTTCAACGGCAGCATGAAAATGCTCGACGTTCACGGAGCAAGTGGTAAAGAAACCTACGATACGTGGACACTTTTTGGCGATCCAACCCTCATGGTTAGGACTGATACTCCTTTGGAAATGATTGTTACACACGATGAGAACCTTATTGTTGGGTCAACGTCAACCACCGTAACTTGCGACACCGAGGGTGCAACAGTTACCCTTACGAAGCTGGACATTGAGGGCAACGTAGAAATAGTTGACAGCAAAATGGTTTCCAATGGAATTGCCAACCTTCTTTTCAGCGAACCCATTTCGAACGTTGAAACATTTACGCTGGCGGTTACTTCGTACAACAAGCAAACCTACATCGACGAAATTGAATCGATTCCCGCCGACAGGCCATTCCTGACTGTAGAAAACTTCAGCACTTCTGCCAGTCCAAACTTTGGCGAAACCGTATTCCTTAACGTTACGTTTAAAAACGTATCGGAAGAACCCTACACAGCATCCTTGACGCAGGCGCAAATAACCAGCGAAAGTGAATACGTTACCATCCTTTCCAGCGAACTTGATGCCGAAACAATTAATCCCGGACAAAGCGTTTCCTTCAGCAATGCTTTTCGGTTTGAAATTGTAAACAACGTTCCCGACCAAACTCCGCTAATTTTTAAAATAAACCTAACTTACCAGTTTGATAGTGATTCATACGAATCAGTTCAAACGGTAGTTGTAAAAGCTAACGCTCCGGTAATTGTTTTAAACAGCTATGTTATCAACGACAACGACGAGGGCATTCCCGGCATTCTCGATGCAGGAGAAACAGCCGATGTAATTTTCAGCATTACTAATAGTGGGCACGCCGATGCTGCTGATTTAACCGTTGAACTTTCGCACGAATCTGAGTACATTTCAATCAGTAGCACCAACCCAATTACAGTGGAGAACCTTCCTGCTGGGGAAACTACTGAAGCTTCGTTCACTACTTCGGCAAACGAGGAAACTCCACTGGAAACACCTGTAAATTTGAACGTAACCGCTCAAAGTGGAGAGTACAAAACCGAAAAAACTTACGAAATCATTGTTGGTTATATTCCGGAGTACAACATGGGGGAAGTTCAGGAGGTTGTTGCCTGCATCGGAAAGTTTTTCGATTCGGGAGGAGCCAGCGAAACATACTCCTCCAACGAAAGTAAAACTGTAACCTTTTTCCCTGCCACAGAAGGAAATTCATTGATGTTCAAATTCTCTGAATTCGATGTTGAGGAGGGGTACGACTACCTTTACATTTACGATGGCGAGAATACCGATGCGCAGGAAATTGAAGGGAGCCCTTTTACAGGTACAAATTCCCCTGGTCAAATAGTTGCCACAAACGAAGCTGGCGCCTTCACATTCAGGTTTGAGTCCGATGGATATGAGGAAACCGACGGCTGGCAGGCACAATTCAACTGCGTTGATATTAGTGTAATTCCGAATTGTTCATCGAATCCGTTCCCCGCACAAAATGGTTTGGCTGAGTATAGCCCGATTAAGCTTTCGTGGGACTTTGTTGAAGGTGCCCAACAATACGACATCTACATCGGAGTTAATGAGCTTCCTGAAGAGGCAACCGAAACCGTAACAGCCAACTCATACAAACTTGATTTAGAGCCGTTTTCAACCTATCGCTGGAAAGTTGTTCCCCGCAACTTTGCTGGCGAAGTTGAAGGCTGCCCAACTTGGGAATTTCAAACCGAAGATATTGCTTCAATAATTGAAATGAAGAATGGAAATGCATACGCCTGCAACTCCTTTTTCTATGATTCTGGAGGGAAAGATTCAAACTATACCCTTAACGAAAACAATACGCTAGTAATATTTCCTTCAACTGAATGGGCGAAGGTTAAAGTTGAATTTTCCGCATTCCAAACAGAGGATGGATATGATAAGTTAACAGTTTACGATGGGAATTCAAGTAATGCACCGCTAATAAATACATACTCAGGCTCAAATTTGCCTCCCTCAATAACTTCAACCCATACAACCGGTGCTTTAACTTTCTACTTTGAATCCGACTATATGCAAAACGATGCCGGATGGGAAGCTCTAATTACATGCGAACTTGTTCAACAACCCGTTACATTTATTATTAATAATTCATCGGGACAGCCAATTAACGATGTGAAAATTTCAACTCCCATTGATACAGTATACACCAACGGTGAAGGGAGCGCCAGCATAAATATGCCTCAGAATTGTGAGTTTACTTACGAATTATCGAAAGATGGTTACAATATTCGCCAAGGTACATTTACTGTTGAAGACCAGCCAAAGACAGTAACACTAAAGCTATACACGGTTTCAACTCCAGAAGTTAATTCAGATAATCTGATGGTATTCCCAAACCCATTCTCTGAAAGCATTACACTTTCTGGGAATAATTCAAGTTACACTGGATATCTGGTTTCTGCTCTGGGTCAAATTGTTTTACGTTTCGAAAGCAGCAATGACGAAAAGCAAACCATTAAAACCACAGGTTTACCAAAGGGAGTTTACTTCCTGGTAGTTAATTCAAATACGCAAGGAATTTCAGTTAACCGATTGGTAAAAGAGTAACTGCTAACTCCAAAAGCAAGAAGGGCGTAAACAAAATTGTTTACGCCCTTTTTGCTTAGAAACATGGAATTTACTCTGTTTTTACAATAACCTTGGAGTAGTTTTTGTCGCTCCAAATATTCAATAACTCACGAAAATCGCTATATTGGCTCTCAGGAAAAATGCTCTGATTTAACTTGAGATGCTTCTTCACCTTCAACTTACCATCAGTAACTTCGAAAACAACAGATAGGTTCCCCACAGCGTTTTCAACTTGAAGGTTGCTGGCTGGTGTAACAAAACTTAAACCATCGGCAAGCGAAACTTGGTACTCGTACCTCTCATCGAACGATGCAGGAAGCTCCAAGCGTGCTACCCTTTTACTTGGCAACTCGTGAAGACTTGCAGATGCAACTCCCTGGGCAATTGTAGGCAGCTCAACCTCCATGTAGCCATCAAACTTTTTGGCTTCAAAATCTTTCCCCAGCTCAACGGAGTAAACCGTAAGAGTATCGTTGCTTTGCTCCTCCTTCGACGTGAAAGATGATGGAGAAATTCCATGAAGTAATCCTTGCTCCTTATCGTAATTATTGAATTGTAAAGTGGCATTCCCTGTTACCTTCCCAATCTTCGAAATGGCAATTGCCGATTTCATATCAAGCACCAAGTTCGGCTTTACGATTTCATCAATTTCAAGCGAATCAATATCGCAGTTCAAGCTCATCAGGATTCTGGTTTTTTCAAAGTCTTCACTCCTGCTGGCCAGCGAAAAGTTCTTGGATTCCTCGCTGCAATTTACCCTAACCATATAGCTATCGAATACATCGGGGCAACCAACTTCCTTGTTTAGCAAGTGTGGGTAAGCTGCCAAAACAACCTCTGCATTAAACCCGGCTTCATTTAAAAGTGATGCAAGAAGAATGGCCTTTTCGCCCTCAGTGCCTCCATTGCTTTCCCAAACTTGGTTTGGAGTACGGAATCTGTAACCCACATTTTTGTGGTCAACCCTATAGGTGTTCATGTTGTTTACAACATGATTCCTTATTTCACCAACGAGCTCCCAGCCCTTCTGCTTGCTGTCAAGCAGTTTCCTCATCGATTCCTGAACCTCAAATGGTTTCGACAGATTTGATTTCATTACCTCCATAACTTCACTGAGGTTTGCATTGCTGAATTGCAGCCAGCTGTAATTGGCAAAACCTTCAGCCTGATGGGGCTCATTTGAGCGAGCTCTCAGGTTGATCGATGTCCACGAGTAGGTTTGGTATCTCCCCTGTTTTCCCTCCTCAAAAACAACATCATTGGTTTTGTTGAGGAAAGAATGGTTCAGTTCTTGGCTCTTAGGAAGCCTCACAATCACTTCTAACTTTTTAATGGGCGAAGACTCGTTGAGCAGTAAATTGCCAGAAAAAACGGGCAAAAAACCCGCCTTGGTGTGAATGGTATAGTCGAGTTCTACAACTGCTCCAATCTCCAGTCCAACATGAGTAATTACCATTTCACGAAGATGATTATACGCAGGCGCATTCGCTGCGGAAAATGGCAGCGATTCGTTGAATGCATTATCCGGTGATTGAACCTTCTTACCATCGGCCATGGTAGTTTGCGATTTATTTACCGTTAAGGTTTGGTAATCGGGGTTGTAAATCACAAACGTTTCGCCGTAAAGGCGATGGAACGACATATAGGTGTTATACAACCGACGATGGTAGTAGTGGTAATCAACCGAGCCATCCTCGTTGAGGGTGTACTCGTGAACTTGCTTCAGCAGAACCGAATCGGAATTTTTTTCTTCCTCGGTTAGCGGTGTGGTGCACGATACAGCTGCAAGTATCAGCAAAACAAAAATATATTTTAAATTTTTCATGTCAATTTAGAATTTAAGGATTACAGGTTGACTTGCAAACTCATTCTGGTACTTCACTGCATCGCGGAACGATGGCCAGTCCTCGGGCTCGTACCTTCTCTTTTTCAGCCTTACAGTTTGGGTAAACTTTAGCGTGTTCCCTTCCACAGAGTATGAACTAACAAAATCGGCTCCTGAGCCGGATAAATTTTTCGCTTCGGGGCTATACACTACAGTCATATTTGCCGGCAACTTTACCGTTTCGTTTAGCTCCATAAGCTTCGAGCAGCCATCAGTGAACTGATACTCTCTACTTTCCAAATCGGTATTAAAGTAGAGGTGGCTATGTACTCGGCCTAAGATATTGGATGCAATAACGGGAGTGAATATTACCTCGTTTTCTGTTACGGTTGCATAGTTAGGAATTCGGTATTTTACGGTAATAAGCACAGGTTGTTTTAAATACTCGTACGGATCGGTTTTGGTAACTTCAACTATCTCGATGCGGGGTGAAATTCTGAGTATCTGTCTTTCGAGGTTGGTTTCCCAGTCGGCTTTCATGCTTCGAGTAAAGAGGGAGCGTACCGATGCATCAGACTGACCCTCTGCCGTTAAGCTGAATTCTCCGGTTAAGGTTCCGTCCAACGAAATTTCTGAAGTTCCATTAATCCTGAAGTAATGATTTTCCGGATCGGAAATTGAGGTTTCCATTAAATCGGCTCCTTCGGGTAGTCCCATCAAGTAGTTCTGCTGCTGTTCACGGCTACTCCACTCCTCGCGCACAAAAGGGACCCAGGTTGGATCGAGCAGCTTATACTCTCCGCTTTTAAGTTTTACCACAGTAACGGAGTGGTTAAACTGGTCGGCAGGTATACGATCGATTCGTGAACCGGCCATAGTCATGGCCGCGTATGCTTCAAATCCTGCTGCACGGAGCATCGCTACTAGCATACCGGCTTTATCCTTACAAACTCCGCATCGGTCGTGGAAATTCATCTCTGCATTATGCAGCGTAAAACCTTCGCCCTTACCCATGGAAAGACCGCTGTAACGCATCTCATCGGCAACCCAGTGGTTTAGTATGGAAATAGAATCGATTTCAGTTTTTGCATCCTTCAAAATTTCATTCACCTTCTTCTTCACCTCAGGGGTTGGAATAAAACTTCCATAGTCCTCATTAACACCATAAAACCATTTTGATTTTGCGTACCAGTCGGGGCTTGTTGAAAGTAATAACTTTGGAGCTACATCTGAGAGCGCAACCATGCGCTGTTCGCGTTTCATGGGAAGAATATTCTTTACAGAAAAAATGTAGCTGACCTTTCCATTCAAATCGTACATCTTCTCAACGGCCTTTCCATTGTAAAACTTGTAATGCAGGTTCTTTTCCTTGTCGATAGTAACCTGGTAAACCTTCTCCTTTACCGGAACACGGCTAAAAAACTCAACAATATCGTAGAAGTGGCCTCGCATTGGGGGAATGTAGTAATCATCGCTCAGCTCCTGCTGGTAAAGCAAGGCGTAGGAAAAACCTTTCTTGAAGAATTTCACCTCTATTCCATCGCCGGGTTCAAGGCGCCCAACATCAATCATTTTTTGGCGTGCTCCCCAGTAAATCATTCGTGCGGGAGCCGGATAATCGTAAACTTTATCGGCACCTAACTCCTCAACATCTCCGTTTTTTCGAATAATTTTTGCTTTCTCAATCCGCACGAATGCAGTAAGCGGGTCGTAGTCGAACTTCAAAGTTGCCAGCTCTTTGGCTCCTTCAACAGTTAGGACTTTGTAAAGCGTTGAGGTGTTAAAGTAGCTGAGACCGGTTTCCTGAACATCAACTTGGATGCTGTCGTACACCAAAAGATATCCCGAGCCGGGATAATCCTTTGCGTCACCAGCCCTGCGCAGTAGGTCGAAACTCTGCGCCATGGCGCAACTGCAAGCAAGGAACAGCCATAACGATAGTGATAGTTTTAAACGCATTTTGAAAAGTTTTAGGGTTAGTAGAGTTA
>DAOSWM010000055.1:0-10671 GCA_035380045.1 Tenuifilaceae bacterium
AACTCGAAGCACGAGAGCAGGTGCAACGAACCGTTATTGTTGCTGGCGCTATTGGATTGGGCTTATTTTTCCTTCTTTTAATTTTCATTTACAAGGGATATCGCGATAAAAAGAAAGCAAACGTATTGCTAAGCCAGCAGAATACTGAAATTCAGGAGCAACGCGACCAAATTCAACGCCAGAACGAGAACATTAATAAGAGTATTAACTACGCTCAGGGAATTCAAAAGGCCCTCCTTCCTTCACAGAAACACCTTGAGGAGTTCTTGCCCGATTCGTTCATCTTCTTCAAACCACGCGATGTGGTTAGCGGTGATTACTACTGGTTTAAACCAATACCAGGAGAAAACGGCGTGTACAACCCGGGAATTGATAAATTTGCGATTTCAGCGGTTGACTGTACCGGACACGGTGTTCCGGGTGCTTTCTTGTCAATGATTGGTTACAACCTGCTCGACGATATTCTTAACCGAGGAATTATTAAACCGGGATTAATTCTAAAAGAATTAAATTCAGGAATTCGAAAAGCGCTAAGACAGGATGAAACCGACAATCGAGATGGTATGGACATGGCCTTGTGCGTTATCGACCCTCAAACCAAAACCGTTGAATTTGCTGGAGCAAAGAATCCTTTAATTTATATAACCAACGGCGAGGCTGTTCGCATGCGAGGCGATAAGGATTCTATTGGCGGCGGCACCGTAAATACTGATTACGAGTTCACTACCCAGATAATTGATGCAAAAAATCCTACTTGGATTTACGTATTCTCCGACGGATTCATCGATCAGTTTGGAGGAAACGATGGACGAAAATTCATGATCAAGAACTTTACCGAGCTACTACAGCATATCCACCAGTTTCCTGCTTGCGAGCAGCGCGAAATCCTCAAAATTACCTTTAACGAGTGGAAACGCAAGGAGTACCCACAGGTTGACGATGTGCTGGTAATTGGGTTTAAGGTATAGCCACGATCACCAATCACGGACACTGAGCCTGCGATGCAGTGAGCCTGTCGAACTGTCGAAGTGACCGCCCACCGATCACCGATCACCGGCCACTGAGGCTCTCGAAGTGACCGACTACCGCCCACCAACCACCTCAATTTTTTACTAATCACAACTTGAACACTCATCCCCTTTTTTTGTTAACTCATCAATTTAATTGTTGTTTTGCAAAAAAAAATGCCAAAACCCCTTGTAAAATATAATTTTTGAAGTAATTTTACTTTACAATAACTAACTTTGCAAAAGTTGTGAAAACTACTAACCAAAAAAATAAACCTATGAGAAAATTAGTACTCGGAGCAGCAATGCTGCTTTTTGCCCAGTTTGGGTTTGGACAGGGAATAAATGACAATGCAATAATTCCTGTTTCGGTTACTTTGAATTCAATACTTCGATTAACCGTTGTTTCAGGAGGTAATATTGAGTTTGTTGTAAATACAATTGATGATTATTCTTCTGGTATTAACAGTGGTGGTGCAGATACTCGTTATCATACAGTTTTTACAGTTTCGTCTTCACAAAACTTTAATGTCTTTTTAAGATCTGAAACTGATAACTTATTAGGTCAAGATAATACAACGAATGACCTTCCCGGTGATAATGTTGGATATGAGGTTGTGGCTCACGCAACAGCCGGTGGTGTAGATGGTGATAACTGGGATTTAGTAGGAAGTGTAGTAGGATTATCAGCAACTAGGGCTAATGTTGTTGATGGAATAGCTGCTGTTGCTTCTGGAGACCCATCCGCTGCAGGCGATGCTGTTCAGAACCATTTTCAGATCGAATGGAGACTTGGAACACTTGAAGGAGCTATGAACACTTTTACCCTTTTGGAACAGAGTTTACCAGCCGACAGGTATGTAACCAACGTTTTTTTAGAATTAGAATCGAAGTAATTATGAGTTAAGCATAAACAACCCGTACCATTATGGATTTGGTACGGGTTGTTTTTTAAAGCAACATTAAAACCCATATTAATGAATGCCAAATACATAAAGTTGCTTGCTGTTTTTTGTTTCCTCAACCTAGCATTGCTGCTTTGTGTAAGTGGACAGAATATATCCATTCGTTTAACTGTAGTCTCGGGGGGAACAGTTAACTACAACTTTAACTCGTTGCAAAAGTATGAAAGCGGTATAGAATATCTTAATTGGTCGAATTTACAGGTATTTTATAATGATACTACAGATGTTGGTACCCCCGGAACTAGCATTGGGTGGGAACTTAGAGTAAAAGCAGGAACAATAGGAATCATGTCGGATGGAGGTGGTAACCCTCCATTAGCTCTAGAATCTATTGAAATAGAACCAACTATAACTTTTGGTGGAACAGTTACTACAATAAACTTAACCGATAGTTGGCAAACAATTGTAGAAGGGAACGGAAATTTAAGTATTCTTGAGAATATTTTAATTAGCTACAGATGCGGCACAGATCCTGACCCTATATATTCAATGCTCGAAAAACCACCCGATTACTATTTTGTTGACCTCGAGTTTAAAGTTTTTCCAAGATATTAAATTTATTGAATGATTTTAAGGAAGTTAATCCTGTTTATTGTAATATTAATTTCTACCTGTAGTGTAAATACGTATGGGCAGTTTTTTTTATTAAATAACAATGAAACTCCTAATGTTGAACTATCATTCTCTCGTGCAAACATTGAAGCTCAATCAAAATCAACAGTTTTTAACGTACTTAAAGTAGTTAACTTAAACCAAACCCAACAGTTTTTTACGGTTGGAATAACCTTCCCCGATGGTTGGAGTATTATTGGTTCCGATAAGGTTGAGGTATCGCTTGCACCTCTTGACTCTATATACATTCCTATTCGTATTGCTATCGGAGGTAGGGTTAGAGGCGATATTGGTTACTCAATAATTGCAGCAGTAACCGATCAGCGTGGTCAAATAATTAAAAACGAATACTGTTTTGTAAAAATTAAACGACAGGTAGATACAAGGATTCGACTAATAAACAGAATTAACTACATTGAGCAAGCTACCCGAACAGTGGATGTTAATATTCATGTAGACAATAGGGGCAACCGGGAAGAGTTTATAAGCTTTCTTTTCGAAGGAGACAAAGAAATTCAACTCGACCAAACACGTCTTTCAACAATTTCGAAAGATTTTACAATTCCGGCATTTACTGATACTATAATTAGCACTAAACTTTTCTTTGCAGATGACTTCAGTGCAAAAAGTTTATATCGTTTGAATGTTACTGCCAAAACAATTGATTCCGTATATCGCTCAACAGCATGGTTTAACGATATTGATAGTCGGTATATAAACCACATACCCGATGCACAACGATTGCTGATTGCCGAAATTATTGCTCGTGGGGTATTTAGTTCTTACTCAAAGCCCTTATTTGGTGCTAAGGTTTTTGGTAATGTACTGTTAAAAAAACAGAGAGAACTTTTCTATTACTACCAAACCGACAACATTGTTTTACCCGACTATATATATAAATATAACCGAATGTGGGCAGGATATAAACACAAAGGTTTTATGGTTAGGGTTGGAGATATAACTACGTCAATGGATGCTACAATGCAAGGTAGAGGTGGCGAAATATTTTTTAATAGAAATACTATTACTATTAAAAGTATTGTTACACATAATGTTCGAAACGAGTTAAACAATGCAGGATTATCATTAAACTATCGAATTATTAAAAACTTATCGCTTGACGTTGGTGCGATATATAATGAAGGGAGTAATAGATTGCTCGATTCAAAGATGGGTTTTCTTGGAACAAACTTTTCGGTGTTTAATAAACATCAATTTCGAATTAAAGGGATATTTAATCCCATTACTTTTACGCACAACAACCAACAATATACCTCTCAGGCATACGGTGGCAATCTAAACTATTCGGCTCTATTTTGGAACAACCGAATTAACCTTCGTGCTGTTCACGGCTCTCCTTACCTATACAGCGGTTATGCAGGAAAAACATATATTACTCTTACCTCTCATCAAATTATTAATCAAAAATCAAATCTGAATACTAGGTTTAACTTATCATCGTATAATCCCTACACATATAGAGATAATCCAAATGTAATAAAAGGATTCACTACAACAATTGAAGGAGAAACGCATTATGGTAGATTTATAAACCCAAAGATTTTTCTTTATGCTGGACCAGGCTTTAACATAGCACAATCTGATAATTTTAGTGCAATTGCAACTGGTGTTGACGTTTTTAAAACAAATGTTGGGACAATAACTTTAGGTAGCCGCTTGATTGGTTTAATTCCTAAGCAAACTATCAGTTTACAGATTATTAATGGTATAGTGGATGTAAACAATGCACCAAATTTAATTGCCGACCCTCCTGATAAGCTTCGCCCAAGAAAAACATTTAGTTATCAGTATTTATCTGGCAGTATCCGTAATCCAAATTGGAGTTTACAGGCTATGTATGTTAACGGGCCACGTTCGCTTTACGAGCAGTTTAGCTGGTATTACCACTCTAGACCAAGCAAATATATAAGGATAATGCCTTCGGCAGCCATGTTTATTTATAAGGATATTATCCGATTGGAGTCGAGCGTTAGTTTTAGCAACGACTTAGTAACAAGCAGTAACTATGCCAACATAACCACCCAACTATTCTGTTATTTCCCCAAAAACTGGACGTTAAGAGCTTTAAACGTATACTCAACCCAATCGAGAGTAAACCAAGTTGAAGCAATTGAACGCTATAGCAACCTATATTTTGAATTTGCATTAAGAAAAGAATTTGATATTCAGCAACCACGTCAGAAGTTTTACGATTTAGATATACAATTCTTTAAAGATTTTAACGGAAATGGTGCTCAAGAATCGAATGAACCTGGAATAAAGAATGTTTATGTTAACATTCAACGAATGGACGAAGGTATCTCAAACTTTTCTTCATTTGTTTCGGGGGAATTGCTCTCCGATGAAAAGGGTAAGGTTTCATTCGATAAAATACCTGCAGGTACTTACAGTATAACGTATTACCCAGTTGGAAACGATGCTGGTACATTCACAAAGGCGTTGGATGAATTAACTATGGTTGTAGATAAGAATTCGGTGCAGTATTTCCCCTTCGTCGAAAAAAACAAAGTATTCGGAAAAATTATACTTAATCGTAGCCGCCTATCGGGGCTTGGCCGAATTGATCTTGCCAACGTACGTATTACCGCAACCGATAGCTACGGCCGCTCCTTCACAACCCTTACCGATAATAATGGTGAATTTGTGATTTTTGCCCCTGTTACCGATGAATATATTCTTACAATAAATAATATTTTCTACGAGAACTTCGACCTTCGTCAGAATAATTTTGTTGTTCAGTTCAACGGCTACAAGCAGTTTGAGGTTAACTTCGTTTTCGATGAGAAGGTGCGTAGAATTAACTTTGCAGCTACTCCCGAAGGGGAAGGTGTTACAGGAATACAGCAGGTTCGACGTACAAATATATCGGGTTCTGTTAAGGATGCAAACAGCCAGAAGCCAATACGCGCTCGTGTTAACTTGGTAAATACACGTACAAATGCAATAGTTTCTTCTACATTCTCAAGTGCAACAAGCGGAGAGTACACCATGAGCTTTATGGCTAGCGATAACTATTTGCTTGAAATTCTTGCAGATGATTATTGGTACTTATCTGAAAATTTAGTCCTTAATCAGGTTACAACCTTTATGAGTATAAACCGCGATGTGATGTTGAAACCAATTTCAGTGGGTTCAAAGGTTGAGCTAAACATTCAGTTCGAGGCTAACAGCGAATTTCTTGCACCTCAATCTGTTGCCGAACTTAACCGTTTGCTGAGGCTCGTGAAGGATAATCCAACCGTTAAGCTAGAAGTTCAGGGACATTGCGATGACATTGAAGCGCTTCAAAAACCTGAAATTGCTCTTGAAAGAGCTAAGGCGGTTTCAAAGTACTTAATTGAGAACGGGTATAGCAACCTTGAAGTAAAATCGCTGGGTAATACCGTGCCTATCGCTTCGAACGATACTGAGGAGGGACGCTCACGTAACAGAAGAGTTGAGGTTGAGGTGATTAGCAAGTAGTCCGCTTTTGAAGCTTTCGAAAAAAATGTAAAAGGTGGTCGGTAGTCAGTGTTTGGTAGCCGGTAACCTGTAGTTGGTAATCAGTACTCAGTACTTGGTGAATCGTTTTTATTATTCTAATAACTTATCGGACATAAATATGAGGCTTGCAAACAGTTTTAGAGATTTAGAGGTTTATAAATTGTCTCGTCAACTGTCAAAAGAAATTTTTGGAATTTCTAAAAGTTTTCCTAAGGAAGAAATATACTCTTTAACTGATCAAGTTCGCCGTTTGTCCCGTTCAATTGGCGCTCAAATTGCTGAAGCATGGGCGAAGCGACGTTATGAGAAACACTTTATCAGTAAATTAACTGATTCCGATGGCGAGCAACAAGAAACTCAACATTGGATTGAAGTAGCATATGATTGTAATTACATAAGCGAATATGACATGAACATTTACCTTGAAAAATGCATGTCTATTGGGAAAATGCTAAACTCAATGATGACTAAATCAAAACAATTTTGCACAAGCAAAACATAATTAACCGGTTACCGGTTACCGACCACCGACCACCGGCAACCGGCAACCGACCACTAATTAAGGCTGAAGAAAATAATAGAAAAGATGAAACTATCATTCTCAAAATACCACGGCGCAGGAAACGATTTTATTGTCATCGACAATCGTAAGGGGGTATTTATTCCTGAACAAAATTTAATAAAAAATCTTTGCCACAGGCAATTTGGCATTGGAGCCGATGGGCTTATGCTACTTGAAAACGAGGCCAACGCCGATTTTCGCATGCGCTACTTCAACTCCGATGGTAATGAGGGAACCATGTGTGGAAATGGTGGCCGTTGCATTACCCATTTTGCAAACAAGCTGGGAGTTATTGGGAAGCAAACCCGATTTGTTGGAATCGATGGTGAACATGAAGCAATAATTGACCCTGATTCCACAGTGAACTTAAGAATGAATGATGTACAAAACGTGTTGGTTGATGATGAGTACTGTCTTCTTGATACCGGCTCGCCACATTGCGTTTGTTTTGTGAAGAATGTCGATAAAGTTGATGTTGAAAGAGAGGGAAGAATCCTGCGCAATAGTTTACAGCCCGAATTGGGAGGAGTAAACGTAAATTTTGTAGAATTTGTAGGCGATAAGCTTATAATTAGAACATACGAACGGGGGGTGGAGGCAGAAACCTTGGCCTGCGGAACGGGTTCTGTGGCTGCTGCTATAGCAGCAAATGTTCGGAAAAATAGTAACCAAACAAGTTACTTGTTGGAAGCCAAAGGAGGAGCACTAAGGGTGAAATTCGAAAAAATTGAGAATAATACTTTCCGGAATATTTGGCTTCAGGGGCCTGCTACTCATGTTTTCGATGGAGAGATTAAGCTTGTATAGGATAGCACAATTTTTACACCTGTTTTAAAACACAAGCTGGAGTAGTAATTGTAACAAACTGAAATTGAGTTATCAGTAACTCATTTTTTTTATTTTTCCCTTTTTTGGTGTAAAAAGAATACTTTAAATTTACATATTTGCTATCTTTACTATGTAAGAAAAAATTTATGGAACCATTAAGACTAGCAGAAACACATTTTTCACCCGAAGTTAACCTCGATAAGGATAGGAGCAGGTTTGAATTCTTTGGTAAATCATTTCCCGAAGATGCCAAGGAATTTTTCAACCCAATAATCGATTGGTTTATGAAGTATGTTGAGAGTCCAAATCGAGAAACAACAGTAATATTTAAGCTTGACTACTTCAATACTGCATCTTCAAAAAAAATTGTTGATTTGCTGAATGTATTAAAAGAAATTCATAAGCAGAAAAAATCAATCATTATAAACTGGTACTACAAGTCGGATGATGAGGATATGCTTGAAACGGGCGAAACATTCTCCGAAATTGTGAACCTTCCGTTTAAATTTTTCCCCTACTGATACGTACTGATTTTTTTTCAGTTTTTTTGTTAAGATTGTCAGTAAAACTGACATGTGTGTTAACCTGTGTTAATATTCAGGGGGTTAACAACACAAGGCACATGGTTTGAACGTTACTATACCGAACAATTTAAAATTATGTAGCCATGAAAACACAACGAATAATTTTACCATTCATTTACTCATTGGTTGGCGGACTTGTTGTATACTTTGGTGTACAATACTTCAACCCACAAACAACTCAGGTTGTAACCGTAAAGGAGGAAACACCATCTAGATTGGCTGTTTTTTCAACCGAAACAGGTCAGGCTGCCGATTTCAGCTTTGCAGCTGAAAAAACGGTTCATGCAGTAGTGCACGTAAAAACAGTCTCCATGGTTGAGCAGGAAGGTTACTCGTTTGGGAATCCTTTCTTCGACTACTTTTTTGGCCCCAGATTCCATATGGAGCCACAACCGGTTACCGGAATGGGCTCAGGTGTAATCATATCCAACGATGGTTACATTATCACCAATAACCATGTGGTTGATAAGGCCAACGAAATTGAGGTTACCCTAAATGATAACCGAAAGTTTAAGGCCAAAATTGTGGGTACCGACCCAAGTACCGACCTAGCCGTTATAAAAATCGATGCAGAGAATCTTCCGTTTATCCCATTCGGGAACTCAGAGGAGCTTAAAATTGGCGAGTGGGTGCTGGCAGTTGGGAATCCGTTCAACCTAACTTCAACGGTTACGGCAGGAATCGTTAGCGCCAAAGCACGAAACATAAACATTCTTGCCGATCAGAATCCTATTGAGTCGTTCATTCAAACCGACGCTGCAGTGAACCCCGGAAACAGCGGAGGAGCCTTGGTAAACCTTAAGGGCGAATTGGTTGGAATTAATACTGCAATCGCTTCTCGAACAGGAAGTTTTGCCGGTTACTCGTTTGCTGTGCCAACATCAATAGCGCAAAAGGTTGCCATGGACATACTCGAGTTTGGTGAAGTTCAGCGTGCAATGCTGGGAGTTAGAATAAGCAATGTTAACAACGAAACGATGGAAAAGTACAACATAAAAGAGCTGAAGGGAGTTGTTATTGTTGGTGTAGAAGAAGAGGGTGCCGCAGCTGAGGCAGGAATTAAGGAAGGCGATGTTATTCTAGAGATTAATGGCATTCAGGTTAATACGATGAATCAACTTCAAGAGCAGATTAGTAAGTACCGACCCAAGGATAAAGTGGAGGTAGTTATAAATCGTGATGGTAAAAGGAAACCTTTTCAAGCTACATTACGTAACATGAGAGGCGGTTTCGAAACTGTGAATACAAAATCGTTACTCGAGCCGCTGGGCGCTGAGTTTGGTGAGGTTGATGAGAAACTTTTGGGTTCTTTAGGTATAAGAGGCGGAATTCAGGTTACCAAACTTAATGATGGCAAACTCAAGGACGGTGGCATTAAGCAAGGTTTTATTATCACCCGGTTCGATAAAGAGAAAGTGAATAGCATTGATGATTTAAAGCAAATTTTGAAGCGGGTGAAGGGCGCAGTTCTTGTTGAGGGAGTGTATCCCAATGGCGTAGTTGCATATTACGGAATAGGGCTATAAACAAATCGCTCTCCCTTGCGTTTTATACTTGACTTATGTTGGAAAAAGCAATATCTTCGCAAAAATTTTAATAGAAGCAGATGAGACAGTTAAAGATCACAAAATCAATTACAAACAGGGAGAGCGCATCGCTTGATAAGTACCTTCAGGAGATTGGAAAAGAAGAACTGATTACCGTTGAGGAGGAAGTAGAACTTGCTCAGCGAATCAGGAAGGGCGATCAGGAGGCTTTGGAGAAGCTTACCCGAGCTAACCTAAGGTTTGTGGTGTCTGTTGCAAAACAGTACCAGAATCAGGGGTTGAGCCTTCCTGACCTAATAAATGAGGGGAACCTGGGGCTTATTAAGGCAGCAGAGAAGTTTGATGAAACCCGTGGTTTCAAATTTATTTCCTACGCAGTTTGGTGGATTCGCCAATCAATCCTTCAGGCTCTTGCTGAGCAATCGAGAATTGTACGTTTACCTTTGAACCAGGTTGGTTCGCTAAATAAAATAAACAAAGCCTTTTCGAAGTTTGAGCAGCAGTTCGAAAGAACCCCTTCTCCTGAGGAACTCGCTGATCTACTTGAGCTACCAAAAGAGAAAGTCTCTGATACCTTAAGGGTTTCAGGAAGGCACGTTTCTGTTGATGCTCCGTTTGTTGATGGAGAGGAGAACAGCTTGCTGGATGTTTTGGTAAACAGCGATTCCCCAAATGCTGACAAGCTGCTACTTAACGAGTCGCTTTGCCGTGAGATTGACAGATCGCTAGCTACACTTACTGAGCGTGAACGTGATATCATTAAACTGTTTTTTGGCATTTCATGCCAGGAAATGACCCTTGAGGAGATAGGCGAGAAGTTTGGCCTTACCCGTGAGCGTGTTCGCCAGATTAAGGAGAAGGCTATTCGCCGTTTACGCCACACTTCACGAAGCAAACTTCTAAAATCGTATTTAGGATAAGATAGTATATACCCAACAAAAAAGCCCTGATTATCAGGGCTTTTTTTGTTGGGTGGAAACGAGGGAGGTAAATATGTCAAAAGTATGATGTCAAAAGTATGATGTCAAAAGTATGATGTCAAAAGTATGATGTCAAAAGTAT
>DAOSWM010000055.1:10771-20340 GCA_035380045.1 Tenuifilaceae bacterium
GTTGCCAACAATACTAGAAAAAACTTGCAAATGATTCATATATGGTGTATATTTACACCAAAAACAAAACTATGCCAAGACAAAGTATATCTTTTTCGAAACCAAATGATGAATGGTTAAAAGCTCAAGTTGATAACGAGGAATATTCCAGTAAAAGTGAACTTGTAAATGATTTGATTAGACAGGCCAGAAAACAACATGCTCAAATTGACTGGATTAGAGCAAAACTAGAAAAATCTGAAAGAAGTGGATTTACTAGTGACAATAAAGAGCAAATTTTAAAGCAGTCAAAGACTTTACTGAATGGCTAATTATAAATTAAGTAATTCTGCAAAAGAGGATTTGATTCGTATCCATCATTTCGGAGTTGAAAAATTTGGAATTAATCAAGCAGACAAATACTTTGAATCATTTTTTGATTATTTTGATATTATTGCTCAAAGACCATTTTCATTTGAATCAGTAGATTATATAAAAGAAGGATATAGAAGATGCCCTTGTGGTTCTGACACTATTTATTATAGAATTAATGAAAATATAGTCGAGATTATGGCAATTATTGGAATGCAAGATTTTAAAAATATACTTTGATTTTTTAAGAATAAAATTATTCCTAGATATAATGTACTATTGCCAATACGTGGTATATATTGCGCTGGTTATCTGGCGATTAGTAAACTAATCGATCCGCTCCCAACCGTTTTTTAGAGGGAATCTGACTCGCATCCGAATGATAGAACCTACATGTTTGTATGTAAAATTTTTGACAACATACATTTGACTTTTGACATCATCCTTTTGACATCATACATCTTACATGGGACTAGTGGCAGTCACTACATTCTTCCAAATTTTTATTGTAAACGGCCATTGCTCTATGGCTCATACCCATATTTGAGAATCCTCCATCGTGGTAGAGGTTCTGCATGGTAACTTTTCGGGTTAAGTCGCTGAAAAGGGTTATGCAGTAGTTTGCGCATTCCTCCGCATCGGCATTACCTAATGGCGACATTCTGTCGGAAAAATCTAGTAGTCCCTCAAATCCCATTACGCCGCTTCCGGCGGTAGTTAGCGTTGGCGATTGTGAAATGGTGTTAATTCTAACCCTACGCTCGCGCCCGTAGATGTAACCGAAGCTTCGAGCAATTGACTCAAGAAGGGCTTTAGCATCGGCCATATCGTTGTAACCGTATAGAGTGCGTTGAGCGGCAATATAGGAAAGAGCTACGATTGATCCCCATGGGTTTACTGCATCAAGTTTCCAAGCTGTTTGTAGCAACTTGTGGAAAGATATTGCTGATATGTCAAGAGTTTTATGAAGGTATTCATAGTCTAAATCATCGTAGGTTCGTCCCTTGCGAACGTTGGGCGACATACCTATTGAGTGGAGAATAAAGTCAACTTTTCCCCCAAAATGCTCCATCGATTGCTTTAGAAGGCTTTCCAAATCGGATATGTTGGTGGCATCGGCAGGAATTAGGAGGGAGCCAGTTTGCTCGGCAAAATCTTTTAGGTTTCCCATCCGAAGGGCAACAGGAGTGTTGGTTAGCACCAATTCGGCTCCCTCTTCGTAGGCACGCTTTGCAACCTGCCATGCAATGGAACTCTCGTTTAGTGCCCCGAAAATAATTCCTTTCTTCCCTTTTAGTAAATTGAATGTCATAGTGTGTTTGGTTTTGCAAAGTTTGATTTGTGAAAATACAACTAATAAAAACAAAATTTAAACTTGTTTTGTTCGATAAAGAGTAAAATGTAACGTAAGTTATCTACTTGTGAGCAGGTGCTTGGCGTTCTCAATGGCAGCATCGGTAATTTTTTCTCCGCTAAGCATTTTAGCAATTTCAACCAATCGCTCCTCGCTGCTTAACTTTTTGATCCGCGTTATTGATGTTTCGGTTTCGTTATCCTTGTAAACAAGGTAATGATTTTGCCCTTTGCACGCAATTTGTGGTAGGTGCGTAATATTAATAACCTGCATTTTTGTGGCAATACGGTTGATAATATTTCCCATTTTATCGGCTACTTCGCCCGACACGCCGGTGTCAATTTCATCAAAAATTATGGTGGGAAGCTCCCTTGTTCTTACCATTAACGATTTGAGGCTGAGCATTAATCTTGAAAGTTCACCCCCTGAAGCAACCTTTGATATTTCCTGCATTGAAATTTGCTTGTTTGCGGAGAATAGGAATGAAACCCTATCGGTTCCAGTGGGAAGGAGGTTGCCTGTTTCAATAATACTAACCTTAAACGATGCGAAAGGCATACCAAGTTCCTTCAGCATTTTTTGGATTTCAACTTCCAAATCTGGACTCTTTTTTATACGCTCCTCACCAATTGCCTTGGCTTTCTTTAAAAGTTCAGCTTCCATAGTGTTCAGCTGCTCGCTTTTTTTGGCAATCAATGTGTCGAAGTTCGCTATCTTGTCAACATCCTCCTGCAGCTTTTCTCGAAGAGAAATGAGTTCATTTACCGATGAAACACGATGCTTCTGCTGCAAGGAAAAAAGTGTATCGATCCTGCTGTTTACCCATTGTAAACGCTCCGGATCAATGGCAATTTTTTCGAAATGGCTATCGGTTTCCTGAGAAATATCCTTTAGTTCAAGCCTACAACTTTCTAGCCTGCTAACCAGTTCAGCCGCAGGCTGAAAAAACTCCGAAATTTTGGATAAGGATGATATGCTTTCCTTGAGCATACCAAGTATTGATGCTTCTTCGCTATTGAGGAGATTTGCAGCCATTTGCAGCGCAAACTTAATCTCTTCGGCATGCGATAGCTTCTGCTGCTCCTCTTCCAGCTCCTCCTGTTCACCTTCGGTGAGTTTGGCTTCAATTAGTTGGTTCAGCTGAAACTGAAGATAATCGAAGTCGGCTTTTGCCTGCTGCTCTTTTTGCTTGAGGTTTTCGAGTTCAACCTTCAGAGATTTGTATATGTTGTAGTTTTGGCTGTAGCTGTTAACCATGCTGGTAGTTCCGGCAAACGAATCGAGAACGGTAAGCTGAAATGAGCTGTCGGCCAGGAGTAAACTTTCGTGCTGCGAATGGATGTCGATAATTCGTCCTACTAAATCCTTAATTACAGAAAGATTTACAGGAATCTCATTGATGAAGGCTCTAGATTTTCCGGCCTCATTTATTTGTCGGCGAATAATGGTGCTATCGTAGTAATCTAAATCGTTCTCTTCGAAGAATGGTTGAAGGTTGTATCCGCCAACTTCAAACAATGCTTCAACAATGCAGCTTTTGTGCTTGTCCTTCAGAACGGAAGTATCGGTACGTTGCCCGAGTATAAGTCCTAAAGCACCTATTAGGATTGATTTCCCTGCACCAGTTTCTCCTGTTATTATGTTTAAACCTTTATTAAACTCAATATCAAGGTGGTTAATTAGCGCATAATTCTGTATGTGAAGGTGCTTAAGCATGTATGGTATTGAAAAGTTTACCTTTCGGATCCACCACCCGATGATATTTTCTTATACTTGCTGGCGTTAGCGTTATCTACCTCAATAAGTATATTGCTTACACGGGTTTGTTCGGTAGGGAACGATTCGGAGAAAATATTAACTAACTCGTCGCTTTTTGCATCGAAAAAGATTTGAAGGAAGAACATGTAAGGGTCAGGTTTCTCGCGATAAATTTTTTGGATGTTTGTGAGAGTTTCTGCAATTTCAGCACGCCCCTCCATGAGTTTGTCGCTCATTCTGTCGAGCCCCAACCTGTGGTAGCGATAGTAAACTTCACGAAGCGGCCGGTACTTGTCATTTAAAAGATTTTCGGCCATCCAATACCTGTTTTTTCGGTTTCCTTCGTATGCTTTCCAGCCACGTTCCTGAGCATTCTGTGCATTTGTCACAATTTTTTCAGCTTTCTGAAAGTATTCTGTTCCGCCAAGGTAAGAGAACGAATCGTAGTCGAACCCAATGATTATGTATGCGTAGAATGCCAGGGTTGAGGTTAGGTTATTTAGGTGAGAAGTTTCGGAAAATTCCAGCTTATCGAACTCTAGGTATCGAAAATGCAGGTTATTATCCATGAAATTGAGCATGGGAGAGTTGTAGGAAGCATTGAAAATTGGGCGGCGCGATTGAACCTGAAGGGTTCCCTTGTACTCATCGGAACCAATCTGTTCGTTCAGGTTAATCATTATTGTACATTCAATACGTTCGTCCTGGCCAAAAACATGGTTGGTCCAGTTGGTGTTGTTCATAAACTCGTATATTGCAGTTTGCAAAGTTTGAAAAATTTGGCGGTTTGTACCTTGAATTTTTTGCGAGTTTATTTGTATGTTACACCTTAACTCCTGAGAAAAAAGTTGTGTTGATGCAAGTAGCAGGAATAGAATCAAATATTTTACTTTGTTCATCATCTTTCGTTTGCTACTTTTAACGTGAATGCGTTAAAACTATTGTTTGTTAATATGGTTTGAAAGCTCGTCAACAATATCATTCGCCACCTCATCTTTCGATTTTAGTGGGTAGGGGATATGCGAGCCATCCTTTCGGATTATGGTAATTTTGTTAGTATCTACACCAAAACCAGCACCCGTTTCGTTCAATGAATTCAGAATAATAAAATCAAGATTCTTTTTTTCGATTTTTCTTTGAGCATTTTCTGTTTCGTTCTGAGTTTCGAGCGCGAAGCCAACCAAAAGTTGGTTTCCTTTTTTTCTTTCTCCTAAGGTTTGGGCAATATCTAGAGTTGGGATCAGCTCAATTGAAAGGTTGTGGTTGCCTCGTTTAATTTTTTGGTCGTTTTGGATGGCTGGTTTAAAATCGGCCACTGCGGCAGCCAGAATGGCTGCATTACAATGCGTGAATTCATTAGTGGCAGCTTCGAACATTTGTTCGGCAGTTGTAACTTTGATTACCTTTATGTTCGGGTGTGTTGGTAACTGATTTACTGGACCAGAAATTAGAATGACTGTTGCGCCCCGTTTTGCCAGTTCAAGGGCAATTGCATTGCCCATCTTTCCCGATGAATGGTTTCCAATGAATCGAACTGGATCGATGGGTTCGTAGGTTGGCCCTGAAGTTACCAGTACAATTTTTTTACTGAGTGTTTGCTGCCTTTGAAAGAAATTGACAATAAACTGGTAAATATTTTCGGGTTCCTCCATCCTGCCTTTACCGCTAAGACCACTTGCCAGTTCCCCAGTTGCCGCTTCAATAATTATGTTTCCAAAACCTTTGAGGGTTTTAATATTTCGTTGGGTGGCTGGGTGCTGGTACATGTCCAAATCCATTGCTGGGGCAACCATTACGGGACATTTTGCCGACAGGTAGGTTGTCAGCAGCAAATTATCGGCAACACCATTCGCCATTTTACCTATAGTATTTGCTGATGCAGGAGCAATAATGTAGAGGTCGGCCCAAAGTCCCAAGTCAACATGGCTATTCCAGTCACCATTCTCGGGGTTAAAGAAGTCAACCAGAATAGGATTCTTCGATAGGGTTGCGAGAGTGAGGGGCGTAATAAACTCCTTGGCAAGGGGTGTCATAATAACCTTTACCCGGGCACCGTTTTTTACAAGTAAACGGGTAAGACTGGCTGCTTTGTAGGCAGCGATGCTGCCTGTAATGCCAAGAACTATATTTTTTCCCTTAAGTATCAACTACAGCTCAGTTATATTGTCGGAAATATTTTTGCGAAAGTAGAGCTTATCGTCACGAAATTCTTGAGTTGAAATGAGCACAGGCTTAGGAAGTCTTTCGTAGAATTTGCTGATTTCAATTTGCTCCCTGTTCTCGAAAACTTCCTCAAGATTATCGGTGTAGTATGCAAACTCCTCGAGTTTTCGGTTTAATTCCTGCTTCATTTCAACAGCAATTTTATTGGCACGTTTACCAATAATAACAACGCTCTCGTAAATGTTTTCAGTTTCTTTGTCGATTTGCTTTAAATCGATGGTAGTGGTGCTGGTTGGTGCGACTACTTTTTTAAAATCCATAGTTTATTCTTGATTTATTTGGTTTCCTAATGCTTTCAATGAGGAGTTATAGATTCTTTCAGCTTCCTTAAAGTACTGGGTTTCTGGAAATTCTCCTACCAGAGAGTAGTACTCATCAACTGTATTTTGAAAACGTTCCCTCTGTTTTTCAGGAATACTGTTATCGGCATATAAGTACGATGCTTGTAAGACAAGGTATAACTGTTCCTCACGATGTGGCGAATTTGGGTACTGTTGAACGCTGTTCTTTAGCGCAACAATAGCGGCTTTGTAATCCTTGGTATCAAAATATAGCTTAGAGCTAAGGTACGATTTTTCAATTAGCTTGTTTCGAAGTTCATTCAGAATTTGATTTACCTCGATAATTCGTTCACTTCTAGGGTGTTTCGCTAAGAATTCACCGAAAGCAGAAATTGCTGCATTGGTTGTTTCCTGGTCGAGCAGGGGACGAGGCGATGACTTATAGTAGCAGTAGGCGTACATAAATTCAGCTTCCTCTGTGAAAACGCTGCGGGGGTAGTCTCTTCTATACCTATCGAAGTAGTGGGCGGCTAGCAAGTAGTCACCTTGGTAGTAGTACCCTTCAGCTATATAGAATTCAATGGTATCAGCCTTTTGCGTACCCTTGTAAATGGGCGCAAGTTGTTCGAGGAGGCCTGTGTAACGATAATGATCCTGCTTCTCGTAGTACTCCATAGCCATCTTGTATTTATATGGGTAATCATGGCTTTTAAGAAGTTTATCGTAACCGCTACATGAAGTCAGAAGAATTATGATTGCTAAAAAAAAGTATGCTATATTACGATTCATAAAGGATTAAATGCTTTTGTTTTACTAAAAAAACCAAAAAAACCTGCGATTATTGTATCGCATTTTTTAAGCGAGCAAAGTTAGTAAGATTCTTTTGAAATGCACGATATTTAAACTATAAAACGTTAAAAACATGTTAAAAAAGTTTAATGAAGTATTTGTTCAGTATTAGGAGGATACTCTAAAAATTCAATTTTTTCTATTAATTGCTACATCAATATGACTAACGCTAAAATATTTTTACTTTTGCACCATTATTTTCAATAAAACACATATAATCATATAAAAATAATAGCCGTGGATATTTTTGAAAAGTTGAGAAAAAACATGGGTCCCATTGGTCAGTACCAAAAACAGGGACATGGTTACTTTGCATTTCCAAAACTTGAGGGCGAAATTAATCCCCGAATGATGTTTCGTGGCAAAGAGGTTTTAACATGGAGTTTGAATAATTATTTAGGTTTAGCAAATCATCCAGAAGTTCGTAAAGCCGACGCTGAGGGAGCTGCCAAGTACGGGATGGCTTATCCAATGGGAGCAAGGATGATGAGCGGACATACTTCGCTCCACGAAGAGCTCGAGCAGAAGCTTGCAGCATTTGTTGGGAAACCTGCTGCATATCTTTTAAACTACGGGTATCAGGGGATGGTGTCGATAATCGATTCGTTGCTTTCTAGAAACGATGTGGTTGTTTACGATTCTGAATCGCATGCATGTATAATTGATGGACTGCGTCTTTTCCCTGGGAAACGTTTTGTTTACTCACATAATGATATGGACTCTCTACGAAAGCAGCTGGGACATGCTACCAAATTAGCAGAGAAAACCGGAGGAGGAATCTTAGTTATCACAGAAGGAGTTTTTGGAATGGCCGGAGATTTAGGTAACCTGAAAGCGATTACCGATTTAAAATCTGAATTTAACTTCAGGCTGCTTGTTGATGATGCTCATGGGTTTGGTACCATGGGTAAAAATGGAGCGGGTACTGGTGAACACTTTGGAGTTCAGGATAAGGTTGACGTTTACTTTGCTACTTTTGCAAAAAGTATGGCAGGAATTGGCGGTTTTGTTGCAGCTGATGAGGATATTGTTATGTACTTGACTTATAATCTACGCTCGCAGATTTTTGCTAAATCGTTACCAATGCCAATGGTTATTGGTGCCCTAAAGCGTTTAGAGTTGATTCAGACTCATCCAGATTTTTTAGAAAACCTTAGAAGGGTTTCGAAAGCACTGCAGGATGGATTAACGAAAGTTGGACTTGACATTGGGAAAACTCAATCGCCAGTAACCCCAGTTTACATGAAAGGAAGCGTTCCTGAGGCTACCAATATGGTTTTGGATTTACGTGAGAATTACGGAATATTCTGTTCCATAGTAGTTTATCCTGTTATTCCCAAAGGGCAAATTCTGCTAAGATTGATTCCAACAGCAGTTCACACCCTGAAGGATGTTGAAATAACCATTAAAGCTTTTGCCGAATGTGCCGAGAAATTGAAAAAAGGTGAGTACTACGGCGAGGAAGTTGTTCAGGCATAAAAAAAAAGGGGGCGAAAGCCCCTTTCCTTTTTAAAAAACCCGTGTTCCCAAGTATCTTTCTGCATCTAGGGCAGCCATACATCCCGAGCCGGCAGCAGTAATTGCTTGACGGTAATGTTTGTCCTGCACATCGCCACAGGCGAAAACTCCGGGTAAATTTGTTTTAGCTGTTCCGGGGATGGTTTTGATGTAGCCAACATCATCGGTTTCAATAAAACCCTTAAAAATATCGGAGTTGGGTTGGTGCCCGATAGCAACGAAAAAACCTGTAATGTCCTTTTTTACGGTTTCACCTTTACTGTTTTCTAGCAGAACACCGGTTACACCGCTGTCGTCACCAACTATTTCTTTAGTGACATGTTCGTAAAGAACTTCAATGTTTGGGGTTGCATTAACCCTATCCTGCATTGCTTTTGATGCACGAAGGTATGGTTTACGGACAATTAGATAAACTTTACGACAAATTCCGGCTAGGTAAGTAGCTTCCTCAGTGGCAGTGTCGCCACCTCCAACAACGGCAACATCTTGCCCTTTGTAAAAGAAACCATCGCATGTTGCACATGCTGAAACGCCTTGTCCCTTGAACTTTTCTTCCGACTCCAGTCCTAGGTATTTAGCGGTTGCTCCTGTGGCAATTATTAGAGCATCTGCAGTGATTACCTTGTCACCGTCGATAGTAACTGAGTAGGGTTGCTGGGAGAGATCGGCGGTGGTTGCAATTCCGAAACGAATATCGGTACCGAATCTTTGGGCTTGCTTTTTCAAATCCTCCATCATTTCGGGGCCAGTGATGCCGTTAGGGTACCCAGGGAAGTTATCAACCTCGGTGGTTGTGGTAAGCTGTCCGCCAGGTTGGATTCCTTCGTACATAATCGGACTAAGATTTGCACGCGCAGCGTAAATGGCAGCAGTGTAACCAGCAGGTCCTGAGCCAATAATTAGCACCTTTACGTGCTCTTTCAACGAAGGAGCTTTAGCAGAATCCTTCTCGTTGTCTTTTGTTTCCATGGGTTTGAAAAATGACATATGAATTCAATTTATGATTATACAATTTGATAAAACAAAACGAATGTAAAATGGTTCATCGGAAAAGGGAGCATAAAATTAGCTCATTTTTTTGGAACAAAAAGTATGATTGTGTTTTAAGAATGAAAAAAAGAGGTTATATTTGCATCCGCAAAAAAGTTCGGGGTGTGGTTCCGCCTTTGGCGGGACACTTGCATGGGTTACAATGAGTAAAAAAGTTCTTTAAATAAATATAGTTCGGGGTGTGG
>DAOSWM010000056.1:0-19942 GCA_035380045.1 Tenuifilaceae bacterium
CGTGAAGGGTTAATTGTGGTTGGACTTGCATCTTTTGGAATTCCGCTGGAACTTGCTACCACCATTTCCATCGCTGCCAGACTGTGGTTTATCTCAGGCGAAGTTTTTATTTTTATTCTAGCCCTGATGCTCGAGAAATTTGGGGAGAAAAGAAACGATTCTAGTCTTTTTGGTGAAATATAGGGTTGCTCCTTTTAACAATCCAGTTTCAACGAAGCAATACAATATTAACTTCACGAAAACTTGTAACCTTACTTTTTTTTTGTAAATTTCGGTTTAATAAGCAAAAAATAGTTTACCAATGAAAAAGCTAGTAAAGTTTTTAGTGGTATTATTGAGTATTCTATTCGTGGCATTCCTGGTTCTACGAATAGGTTGGTCATTCAGTGAAAAAAAGGTGCTCAACGTTTATATCCTCGATAAAACAGTAACCCAGTACGACAGGCACGAGCACAAGTCTTTTACCTGGCTGCTAAACCATTTCAGGTATGTGCTTCCGAATGGTAAAAGTTACTCCAATAAAGCCGATTACTTTGGTTTCTTCCCGGTTAATATTGAAAACGAAGTTTTCGATTTTAAGAGCGTGCGCATAAACGAGGTTGATGGTTTCGCCGCAGCCTTCGATGTGGCATACTACACTGATTGTTACGGGGTTCATTCATTCGAATGGTATAAGGGAAAAACAAAACCCATTCGTTCGCAGAAGGTTTACGGGGGGTTGAACCAGAACGATTTTCTTCTTCTGAAGAAAATGCTCGACAATGGTAAACTTGTGATTGGAGAGTACAATATGTTTAGCACTCCTACAAATGCGCTTATTCGTAGTAAAACAGAAGCAATGCTTGGCATTGGGTGGAGTGGATGGAGCGGAAAATACTTTTCAACTTTCGATGTTACCTCCAGTGATGGTCCACCCGAGTGGATGAAGAATCTTTTCGAATCGCAGCACATGGGCGTTTGGCCAGTGAAAAAATCGGGGATAGTTCTTCTTAATAACGATGGCTTACTCGAAATACTTGTGCTCGACGAGCACTTAAATTCAAGCATGCCAATCGTTGAAACCAGCGCTGAACAAGCTCAACGTTTTGGAGTTAAACAGCAGGTTCCCTACACCCAGTGGTTTGAATTTGTTGCACCAGGGAAAAACAAGGTTCCTTCTAATATAAAAATTGATGTGAATGCGGAAGGAAAAAAAGTGTTCAGCAGGCTGGGTATTAACTCTGTAACTCCTGCTGTTATTGAGCATAATACTGATTCACGTTACTTCTACCTCTGCGGCGATTTTGCCGATAACCCAGCAGCCATGTGGACTGCTAAACTTGCCGGTGGCAAGGGGATTAATAAACTCCTGACTGGGTTTGGCAACTCAAGCGGAGCAAACTTTTACAGGTATTATTATTCTCCATTAATGCAAACTATTCTTGACGAGTACTACGCTTCGATACAAAAGAAGATGGAGAAGTAACCTGGGTTTTACTATTTGTTGAGGATGTTTTGTGTTTACGATGTACTAATCGTTATCAACAAACTTGTACCCCACACCCTTAATGGTACGAATGTACTCATCGCCAATTTTTTCGCGTAGCTTGCGAATGTGTACGTCTATAGTTCTGTCGCCAACAATTATGTCATCTCCCCAAACGGTGGAGAAAATTTCATCGCGTGAGAAAACTTTCTGCGGGCGACTGTAGAGTAGCGCAAGCAGCTCAAACTCTTTCTTGGGGAGCGAAATTTCTTTCCCATCCTTCAGCACAACGAAACGCTCCTTATCAATTACAATCCCCTTAACATCTTCAAACTTGCTATCGGGTTTTGCAATTTGCACGTCGGCTCGCTTTAGGAGCGCCTTAACCCGGCTAATTAAAACCTTCGGTTTTATGGGTTTGGTCATGTAATCGTCGCCTCCGGCATCGAACCCGGCAATCTGTGAGTAATCCTCGCTGCGGGCAGTAAGGAAAGCCACTATGGTATTGCCAATGCGCTCGCTTTTACGAATCTCCTCGCAGGTTTCAATTCCGTCCATCTCAGGCATCATCACATCGAGTAGAATGAGATGTGGGCGAATTTCCTCCGCCATTCTTATCGCATCGCGACCGTTGCTAACCGTAAAAACCTGAAAACCCTCCTTGCGAAGGTTGTAGCTCAGGAATTCCAAAATATCGGGTTCATCGTCAACCAGCAGTAGCCTGTAATCCTTGTTCTCCATAGCTTGCTTTCGTGTATGAAAAAGGTTGTGTGTCGTTTAAAATCACGCTCAAAAATAACTATAATCTTAACTATATGGGTGTTATAGCTAATAATTAGCTATTTGTTAACATTGAAAACGTAAAGTTAATAATTGCATAAACAACAGTTAACGGGTTAACGCTTTTGTTCCTCTAGCTTTGCCATCAGAAAATTCAGAAAGCTTCATTATAAACTTTAAAACAAAGAAAATGAAAACAGATTACAAAAAAATGGCGTTTGCTCTTATGCTTGGTATAGGAGTGGCTTTTTCATTCACCGCTTGCGATCCTGAAGAGAACAACAACAATGACGTTGATACCGGAAACGTGGTTGTGAAAGAGAACATCTCAACCAACACAACCTGGACCAGCGATAAGGTTTACCAGCTTGGCGGAAGAATTACCGTTCTTAACGGTGCAACTCTTACCATTGAACCAGGAACCGTTATTAAGGGTGAAGCTGGTACGGGACCTAACGCAACTGCTTTGCTTGTTGCCCGTGGTGGCAAACTAATGGCTGAAGGCACTGCTGCAAAACCCATTATTTTTACTTCGATTGCCGATGAAATTACTCCTGAGCTGGTAGCAGCAGGTACTTTTGCAAGTCCAAACCTCGACCCCGATATCAATGGATTGTGGGGTGGCGTTCTAATTCTTGGCAAAGCCAAAATTTCTGCATCGAATGACAATGGCGATGTTAGCGAGGTTCAAATCGAAGGAATCCCAACCTCCGACCCCAATGGACTTTACGGTGGAAACGACGATGCCGATAACTCTGGTGTAATTAAGTACGTTTCTATTCGCCACGGTGGTGCAAACATTGGCTCAGGAAACGAAATCAACGGATTAACCCTTGGTGGTGTGGGTTCGGGAACTGTTATCGAGAATATTGAAATTGTTGCAAACCAGGATGATGGAATCGAATTTTTTGGTGGAAAAGTTAGCGTTACCAACGTTGTGGTATGGAATACCGGCGACGACGCCATTGACACCGACCAGTCGTGGTCAGGTACCCTCGATAACTTCGTAATTATCGCTCCCGGCGACCATAACTTCGAACTCGATGGTCCCGAAGGAACAATGGAGGCTGGTCACACCATTAAAAACGGTCACGTAATTGCCAACGATTTTGAGTTGGAGCGTTTCTCGGCCGACCTAATTAACGTTGACAACAACTCTATCGTTGCGCTTCAAAACATTTTCTTCACCGATATTAATGAAGGGCAACAAATTAACCGCGTAACTGCTGCTGGCGTAACCTTCGAGGGAATTATGCTTGATGTTGCTGCTGAAGATTTAGCTAGCCACGTGAATGGTGATGTTCCTGCCGGAGTAACTGCTGGCGGTAGCTCAACAGCAACCCTTACCAGCCTAAGTTGGACATGGGCTTCACAAGCTGGCAAGTTCTAAAAATAATTAATGAGCAAAATAGATTTTTCTTTTCTACAACAACAAAGGAAGCGGGCGATTTGGTCCGTTTCCTTGCATAATTTTAACCCATTGAAACAAATGAAGCAAGTACTTATTGTTCTTTCCGTTTTTTTTACCCTGGCTACATCTGCTCAGACTGGTACAATTAGAGGAACCGTGTTCGATGGAACAACGGGCGAGTCGCTTGTTGGGGTTACGGTAGTTGTGCAGGGAACAACTACCGGAACTTCAACCGACCTTGATGGGAAGTTCTCACTTAAGGTTCCCGTGGGAACCTACAGCCTCCAAATATCATTTATTTCATACCAACCCTTAGTAATTGATGGAGTTGTGGTGAAAGAGAACGATGTGGTTGTACTCGAGAACCTTAAGCTTAACGAAAGTTCTGTTGAACTTCAGGCTGTAGTGGTTACTGCGCAGGCGGTTCGAACAACCGAAACTGCGCTTCAAACCCTTAAAATGCGTTCCGCAGTTATGTTCGATGGAATTTCATCTGCGAAATTTAAGCTAATTGGCGATGCAACTGCTGTGGAAGCAGCCAAAAGGGTTACCGGAGTTACCATTGAGGGAGGGAAGTACGTTTACGTTCGCGGTTTGGGCGACAGGTACTCCAAAACAACGCTTAACAACCTCGATATTCCTGGGTTAGACCCCGATAAGAATAGCTTGCAAATGGATATTTTCCCAACAAATCTCATCGATAATATTATTGTTAGCAAAAACTTTACCGCCGACATGCCTGCCGATTTCACCGGTGGAATTCTGAATATTGAAACGAAGGATTTTCCAGAGAGTAAAATTACCAGCGTTTCGTTCAGTACCTCGTTCAACCCACAGGTGCACTTCAACCCAAACTACCTAACCTATGGTGGAGGGAATACCGACTTTCTTGGTTTCGATGATGGAACTCGCGCATTGCCCGATAAGGCTCGCTGGTCAAACATTCCAACGCCAATTAGTGGTGCATCCGAGCAGGAGGTGGTTGACTTTGTGCGCAGCTTCAACCCCGAACTTGCCGCAAAGCGGCAAACCAGCCTTATGGATTTAAGCGCAAGCTTCACAATTGGCGATCAGATTGATTTAAAAAATGATAACAGCGACCTTAACGATAGCAGAAAGTTGGGATATATTTTTTCGCTTTCGCATAAATCCGACTATAAATTCTACGATGAAGTGGTAAATAGCGAGTACCAACGCTATACCGACCCTAGTATTTACGATTTACGCTACGCCTTCAAACAGAATGGTGAAATTGGAGAAAGGAATGTTCTTGTGGGGCTGCTTGGTGGAATTGCCTACAAAACCAGCTACTCAAAACTTCGGCTAATGCTTATGCACCTTCAGAATGGGGAAAGCAGAGCCGGAAAGTTTAGCCTTAACGAGAATGGCGAAGCCATTGGCCAATCGGGTTATATTGGAGCATCCGATAACCTGGAGTACAACCAGCGCTCGCTAACGAACATGCTGCTTAACGGCAACCATATTTTTAACGAGAAGGGATGGGAAATTGACTGGCGTATTTCGCCAACATTCTCTACATCAAGCGATCCCGATATTCGAAAAACTGCCTTTACCTACCGCTCGGTTGATACGCTTTTCCTTGCGGGTGCTGCCGGAAACCCTTCCCGAATTTGGCGTTCGCTGTACGAACTGAATGCTCCCGCACGAATCGATTTTGAGAAGAAGTACACGCTCCTTAATAACGATGCTAAGCTGAAATTTGGCGCCAGCCATACGTTTAAGTACAGAAGCTACGAAATCCTGTTCTTCGATATTCAGTTCTTCGGTACGCAATCGTGGCCAAACCCCGACCCTGCAACTGTGCTCGATTTAATAAACCTTTACCCCAACAGGCCAAACGCAATTTACTACCAGTCGGGCAATAGCAACCCAAACCCCAACGCCTATCGTTCCAACGTAAACAACACTGCATTCTACATTTCCAACGAGTTCAGCCTTCACAAAAGCGTTAAGTTGATACTTGGGCTGCGAGCCGAGAACTACGTTCAGCGCCACACAGGGCGCGACCAGCGTTACGCAATGGGCGACACACAAAACGGACAGAACCTTGATAATGAAAAGGTTCTTAATTCGCTCGACCTATTCCCCTCGGTAAACTCAATTTTTTCGATTACCGAAAATCAGAACGTTCGGGCCTCCTACTCAAGAACCATTGCACGACCCTCGTTCAAGGAACTATCGTTTGCTCAAATTCTCGACCCTATTTCCGACAGGATTTTCAACGGAAGCTTGTTTACCTACTCATCTTGGGACGGAAAGTTAACCGAAACCCGAATCGATAACATCGATCTGCGCTGGGAACTCTTTATGGAGCGCGGAGAAGTGGTTTCGCTAAGCGGATTTTTCAAGAAGTTCGACAATCCCATTGAGCTAGTTCGTATTCCCGAACAGCAAACAAGCACCGAGTACCAACCACGGAACGTGGGCGATGGCCAACTCTACGGAGTTGAATTTGAGCTGCGTAAGGATTTGGACTTTATACCTGCTCTCAGCAACTTCAACATTAGCGGAAATGTTACTTACGTTGAATCGAAAATTAGTATGACCGACGTGGAGTACAACGCCCGTTTAAACTTCGAGCGTACCGGCGAGGTAATTGAGAAAACCCGTGAAATGGCGGGGCAATCGCCGTATGTAATTAATGCAGGAATAAGTTACAGCAGCAATAGCAATGGAATCGATGCCGGTTTATTCTACAACGTGAAAGGCTCAACCCTCACCATTGTTGGTGGTGGCCTGTATCCCGATATTTATATTGAACCTTTCCACAGCTTGAACTTCAGCTTCAACAAGAAGCTTGGTAAGGAGAAAAATACAACCATTGATTTTAAGGTTTCGAATATTCTTAACAGTAAAACCCAAAGCGTTTTCAAATCGTACAATACAATCAGTGAACTATACAACAGCATGAACCCGGGCATTTCATTCAGCATGGGTGTTAGCTACAAGTTTAACTAAAAAGCTTTATAGTTTTGTAATAACTCAGCAATGTATTCTGGTACAGTTTTAGAGGGAACTATCAGTAAAATTGCTTTATAATAATTTTAGAATGAAAAGAATACTGGCATTTTGTTTTTTTGCCCTTTGGGCAGTAAGCGTTTCGGCGCAGCTCACCATTTCCGAAGAGGGCATTTACTTGAATAAGGAAAACCAACCCTTCACCGGTTCGTACATCGAGAAGTACGAGAGCGGTCAGGTGAAAATTGAGATTAACCTGAAAAATGGGTACCTCGACGGGAAGTACACCACATACTTTGAGAATGGTCAAATAAACGAGATACGAACCTACAAGAACGGTGTAAAGGAAAACCGTTGGGAAACCTACAACCCGAAAGGGGTTAAAACTGCCGAAGCCAACTTTTTGAACGGAGAAAAACATGGGAAATGGTTCGTTTGGGACGACAACGGAACCCTTCGGTACGACATGAGTTACAGTATGGGTGAAAAATCGGGAGTTTGGATTATTTACGATGAGAATGGTAAGAAGTTATCGGAGAAAGACTATGGTGAGTAACCATTTTTTTTACCATATTTGCAGAGGTTGAAGTTTATCTTCAACCTTTTTTATTATTTGAATTCCTACTATGACTTTTAAAGATAAAACCTGCTGGGTTACCGGAGCATCATCGGGCATTGGGCGAGAGATTGCAACTCAACTTGCCCATGAAGGGGCAAATTTGATTATTTCATCAAACCAGCCGGAGGAGCTCAACAAGGTAAAGGAAAATTGCCTGAAAAGCACAGCCCTCTGCGAAGCCATTCCCTTCGATTTGTCGAATCCCAACGAAGTTGAACAGATTGCGGCGGATGTGGTTAGCCGCTTTGGTCCAATATACCTACTTATTAATAACGGTGGTATTAGCCAGCGTTCCTTGGCTTACGAAACGTCTGTGGAGCTGGATAGAAAGATAATGGAGATTGACTATTTCTCCTACATTATTATCACTAAAGCTGTTCTTCCCGGTATGATTGAAGCCAAAGAAGGTTTTATTGCTGCCACCAGCAGCATTTCTGGAAAGTTCGGTTTCCCGCTTCGTTCGGCCTATGCTGCAGCAAAACATGCAATACAGGGGTTTTTCGAAACGCTTCGACTGGAACTAAAACCATTCAACGTAAGCGTTACAATCGCATACCCGGGTAGAGTGAAAACCAGCATTTCGTTCAATGCGGTTGATAAGGATGGAACACCATATGGGAAGCTTAGTCCGGGGCAAGCCGCAGGAATTTCGGCACAGGAGTGTGCTGTGCAGTATATTAAAGCAATAAAAAGAAAAAAACCTGAAGTGTTAATTGGAGGGAAAGAGCTGTTAATGGTTCATATAAAACGACTTTTTCCAAAAATATTCTTTAAGGTAATAGGGAGAGTAGATCCAGCCTAGTCTCGATATCAATTTTCTTGTATACGTTTTTAAAAGTAAATAATTGAAAATATCATGGCAAAACTAATTAGTGGAATACAACAGATAGGAGTTGGTGTTAAAGATTTGAAAACAGCCTGGAGCTGGTACATCAAAGCATTTGGTGTTGATGTACGGATTTTCGAGGACGATACGGTGGCGGAGCTAATGCTGCCTTATACAGGGGGACAGCCACAACAACGCCATGCAGCCCTTGCTCTAAACATGCAGGGTGGCGGAGGATTCGAAATTTGGCAGTACTCGAAACGTACGCCTCTTGAACCAAAGTTCGAAATTCAGCTTGGCGATTTAGGGATTTTTTCTGCAAAAATTGTTTGTCCCGATGCGAACAAGGCATTCACCCACTTTAAGAGTATTGGGGCTGAGGTTCTTGGTGAGGTCACAACAAATCCAGCCGGACAAAAACATTTATTCGTAAAAGATCCGTTTGGAAACATCTTCAACGTAGTTGAAAATAACCAGAATTGGTTTAATAAGCCCAATGAACCAACAGGAGCTACATTCGGCGCGGTAATTGGTTCGAGTGATATTGATAAGGCGCTGCCAGTTTATAAAGAGATATTAGGTTTCGATACAATTCTGTTCGATGGAACAGAAATTTTCGCCGATTTTGCCTCACTTCCCGGTGGAAACCGAAAATTTCGCAGGGTAATTCTGGCTCACTCTCAGCCACGGAAGGGCGCCTTCAGCAAGTTGCTGGGGAATGCGCAAATTGAACTAGTACAAGCCATTGAGGGCGAAGAACCCAGGAAGATTTTTCAGGATAGGTTCTGGGGCGATTTGGGTTTCATTCACCTCTGCTTCGATATAAGCAGTATGCACGACTTGGAGAAGGAGTGTAACGAGAAAGGGTTCCCGTTTACAGTGAACTCGAACGTGAAGCACAATCAGGATGGAAGCTTCGATATGGGCGAAGCCGCTGGGCACTTCTCGTACATTGAGGATCCCGACGGAACGCTAATCGAATTTGTTGAAACCCATAAGGTTCCAATTCTCAAAAAGTTTGGTATTTACCTTAATTTGAAGAAACGAAATCCCGAAAAACCCTTGCCACGCTGGATGGTTAATATGCTTGGAATACAAAAAGTTAAAATCTAGAAGAGCAAAAAATAGATAAAACCAATGGAGCAGCAAAAAATATTTGTTGCTCTACTTTTTTTTTCTATTTTTGGGTAACATGGAATAAAAGTCAACTTTGAAAAGGTTAATAATTTCAATTGTCACTATTTTAGTATCCAGCCCTGCTTTTATTGCTCAAAGCAGTCAGGTTGATTCACTTTTTATTGCCAAAATCGATTCGTTTAACAACTTATCATATACATTTCGCAGAACCAATCCTCGCCTTTCGCTCGAGTATGCTGTAAAAGCATATAACCTTTCCGTAAACACCCATTATCCCAAAGGGAATGCATCGGCCATTCACAACCGAGGTATAGCCAAGGCTGTGCTAGGTAAATTCGATACCGGACTTAGCGATTTAATGGAAGCATCGCTTATTCGTCAGAAAATAAACGACCGGGAGGGGTTAGCTTCAACATACAACGCAATTGGTTTTGTTTTTGCCGAAATGGGCAACGACAATAAAGCGCTTGAATTTTACGAGAAGGCCTTAGAAAAAAGGGATGAAACCGGCTATAAAACCAACTTGGGGATACTGTTAAATAACATTGGTTGGATTTATTTCCGCGAAGGGAAGCTGGATAAAGCACTCGAGTATTTTTATAAGGCCCTGGATGTAAATGAAGAAGATGAAGACGATAGGGGAGTGGGTGCAAGCCAGAGCAATATCGGAAGCGTTTACCGTCGTATTGGAAACTACGAAAAGGGGCTTGAATATCATCTAAAAGCCCTCGAAACAGGCCAAAAGCATAACGATAAGTACGGAATCATTAATACCCTTCGTTTTATTGCCGAGGATTACATTGATTTGGGAAATATTGAAAAGGCAACTAACTACGCCCTGCAGAGCTTAATTTTAGCTCAGGAGATTGAATCAATGAATGAAGAAAAGAACTCTGCAGTTCTGCTTGCAGAAATTTATGAGCGTCGTAAAAAGTTTCCCGAGGCAACCCGATACCTAAAAATGGCCAATAGTTTAAAAGATAGTCTGTTTAGTATTGAAAAAGCAGAAGTGTTGGGTCATCTTCAAACGGTTTTCGAGCTCGAAGCCAAGGAGAACGAGAACGAAATGCTTCGTTTAGCGCAAATAGCAAGCAGCCACAAAATAAAAATGCAAAGTTACTTTTTGCTACTATCCGTTGGCTTCATTATACTAATACTTGGCTTTGCATCAGTAATATACATTTTTTACCGCAAGTTGAAAGTTGCAAACCAGAAACTATCGCAGTTAAATAATGAAATAATCTCACAAAAGGAGAGTATTGAGCTGCAAGCTCAATCAATTGCAGAAAAAAATACCGAGCTTGAGGCAACCAACCAAATAAAGGATAAATTAATTTCAGTAATTGCCCACGACCTCAAAAACCCTTTGAATTCAGTCTCCGGTTACTCTGAAATTATTATATCTCGATTTGATTCCTACACCAAGGAAGAAATTGTTTCCTTCCTTCGAATTATCCACGATAACTCAATGCGCAGTAATATGTTGCTGGATAATTTACTACAATGGTCGCGCCTGCAAACCCGTACAATAACCTTTATCCCAACCGAACAGAAACTCTCCAAACTTGTTAAGGAAGAAATTTACTTCGTGGTGAACCCCGCCGATGAGAAGAAAGTTACCATAAAAACTAAAATTAATGACAACCTAGTGCTTGTTGCCGATGCCAACATGTTGAAAACAATTGTTCGGAACCTAATTTCAAATGCGGTGAAATTCAGTAGAAAGGGAGGCGAAATTTTGGTTTCGGCGGAACAGGTTGACGGTGAAACAACCATAAGAGTTGACGACAACGGAGTAGGAATCCCGCCTCATGTTAAGGAAAAACTTTTTACCGGCGAAGCCGGTGTTACAACTTCGGGTACGGCTGGGGAGAAAGGTACAGGTTTAGGACTAATGCTCTGTAAGGATTTTGTGGAGGTTCACGGAGGAAGTATTTGGGTTGAGAGTGAGCCCGATAAGGGATCACGCTTCTCGTTCACTATTCCATACCAAAACGACGGAGAGTAGGGTATTTAACATGAGTTCTATGTAAGAGCAAATTATCAATCGCTGATTAATAAGGTAATAAGGTTCCTTTTTTGTCTCCCTTTTTATGTTACTATGTTATTTGAAGAGAAATAAGGTTGATATCGACTAAAAACCTTATTTTTGGCTAACCTTAGAAACTGATTAAATTTTGTTTTTAATTATGTCATGTAAAGCTGTATCAAAAAAAAAATCGAAAGTTTAAACAGTTTCTTAGTTAAGATTCTATTTTTTCATTGAGTTACTACCTTATTACATTATTGATTTAGCACAGATTGAAAAATAACAGCAATTTCAAATAAGTACTTTCATATATCGAGCTCACGTTATTTACTTCACCTCAACTAAAATTTCGTCAATTCTCTTCCTAACGCGTTCAGCAGTTGCCCTTTCTCTGTTTGAGGGGCTTAAATTATCAATAGTTCCTTTATATCCTACCGCAATTGCTGCCACAGGAATAAAATCGTCAGGAATGGATAAGGCTTGTTTCGCAAAATTTTTGTCGAACCCTCCCATTATGTGCGTGGAGAATCCCATGGATTCAGCCTGAAAAACTAAGTTAGCCTCTGCCAGCGCAGTATCGTGTAAAGCATAAAAATTTTCTGTTTCGTTACGGGTAACGTTCTTCTTGGCTGTAGATATGATTAGCAACGAAGCGTTCTTTGCCCACTCCTGATTTCCCGGAGCTAGTATGCTAAGCATGCTCTCGAAGGCAGCCATGTTTGCCCTGCTGGCAATGTAGAAACGCCAGGGCTGCTCATTGTACGATGATGGTGCCCATCGGGCAGCTTCAAAAAGCAATGAAATTTGCTCCTGTGTAATAGGTTTAGGTTCAAACGCTATTTCACTTTTCCTGTTTAATATTGTTTTGTTTATATTACTCATGTTGTTGATTTTATTAAGTTTGAATATTAAACACGAAAAGTTTATTTTGGTTCAAAAAAAATGAATTTACACTGTTTTACTTGCTCTTGTAAATTGTTTTCGCATTCATGTTTCTTAACATAATGCCAATCAGGAGAAAACTATTTGAAAAATGAAAAACAAGAGTTAAGATTGTGGATGATTTTAAAAATTAGAGTAATTGAATTAAATAATTATAAATCAAAACAATAGAGTTATGAGCAAAATGACCAGTAACGATTACATGGCCCGTGAAGATAAGTACGGAGCACACAACTACCATCCACTACCCGTTGTTCTTGAGAAAGGCGAGGGAGTTTACGTTTGGGATGTTGAAGGGAAAAAATACTTCGACTTTCTTTCAGCATACTCTGCTGTAAATCAAGGGCATTGCCATCCAAAAATTGTTAACGCAATGGTAGAGCAGGCAAAAACCCTTACGCTTACATCTCGTGCATTCTACAACAACGTACTAGGCGAGTACGAAGAGTACGTAACAAAATTCTTTGGCTACGATAAAGTTCTTCCAATGAACACTGGGGCTGAAGCTGACGAAACAGCCATTAAACTTTGCCGGAAGTGGGCATACAAGAAAAAAGGTATTAAAGATGGCGATGCAAAAATTATTGTTTGTGAAAATAACTTCCACGGTCGTACTACCACCATTATTTCAATGAGTACCGACCCCGATGCTCGCAACGATTTTGGTCCCTATACTCCTGGCTTTATAACCATTCCATACAACGATATTCCTGCTCTTGAGAAAGCGTTGGAAGACAAAAACGTTGCAGGTTTCTTGGTTGAGCCCATTCAGGGTGAAGCAGGCGTTTTCGTACCAGACGAAGGTTACTTGAAGAAAGCATCAGAAATGTGTAAAAAGAATAACGTTCTTTTCATTGCTGATGAAGTACAGACTGGTATTGCCCGTACAGGTAAAATGTTAGCTTGCGATCACGAGAATATTCGTCCCGATATCCTAATTCTTGGCAAAGCAATCTCAGGTGGTGTTTTCCCTGTTTCAGCAGTTCTTGCCGATGATGAGATTATGCTAACTATTAAACCAGGTGAACATGGTTCAACATTTGGTGGAAACCCAATTGCAGCTAAGGTTGCAATTGCTGCACTCACTGTTATCAAAGAAGAAAATCTTACTGATAATGCGGAACGTTTAGGTAAAATTTTCCGTGACGAGTTCAGAAGCATTAAGAGTGATATGATTGAGCTAGTACGTGGGAAAGGTTTACTAAATGCAGTTGTTATTCGTAACAAACCCGGCAAAACTGCTTGGGACGTTTGTGTTGCCATGGCTGAGAATGGTGTGCTGGCAAAACCAACCCATGGAAACATTATCCGTTTTGCTCCTCCTTTGGTAATTACAGAGGCTCAGCTACGCGAAGCAATGGATAGAATTAAAGAAGTTTTCAAGAAATTTGAATAGTTCAATTAAATGTTCAAAATAGCGCATATCTTTGGTATGCGCTATTTTTTTACTATGAAAAAAATAATTCTTTTTAGTTTTCTTTTGCTGTTGCTCTCGGGTTGTTGCTTCGAGGACGATGTAGAGGTAGCTCGATATAATCTTTCTGAAGAGGAACTTTCGTTGATCCCATATACCCAAGGTCAGGAGGTGATATTCATGCATTCCAACGGTTACGAATTCGTTGCAAATGTTGAGAACATTGAAACCGAGTGGGAAAGGTACTACGATTTCTGCGAGTGGTTCTGCTGCGGGCAGGATTACTTTTCGTACGAGGTTAAGCGTGTTTACATGAACTCAACTTACCCAAGTTTAAACATGCGAATCAGAATTAACGAGAGCTACTACGGCGATTACCACCCTATGGGTGTTCACTTCGATATTAACCATCGCCACTTTCTCAGTATTCCTTATGATAGCTCAGGAACCTTTGTCCTTGACTATACCGATGCAATTCTTTATGATTCGATTGTTTTAAATAACAAGGTTTATCGATGTGTGGTGGAAAAACCGTTCGACTTTCACATGTTTACTGATGACTCAACAGTTGTAAAACCTCAGTCGATACTCTACAACAGCAGCGGGTTACTCCAAATAATTATGAGCAACAATGAAACATACACCGTTCAGAATTAAGGGCTTATTTATAGTTTCTGTAGTTACCATGTTTCTATCGAGCTGTGGAGAACCGCTTGAGGGAACTTTCAATATTTGCGACGAGGCAAAGATTTATATGGTCGATACTACCATAACCTCTTTCAGTTTCGTTGATAATTTCGGAATAACTGAAAGTTTCTACATGCATAGCAGAACCTGGTACGAGCAGCACCTCTACTACTACATTTCAGGCGAAGCCTACTTCCAGCACTTTGGCGTTGCTTACTCTTCATCTCTAAACGATTTCTTTTTTATGGTTACCATGCGTGCTGATGATGAGGATACCTTTATGGAAATTGAGTGGAACCAGCGCGAACGATTCGGTTACTACTTTTTGCAGAATAAAATTGAAGCAACACCTAAACCAAATATGGAGTTCATTGATTCCCTTGCAATTCAAGGGGTTACCTACTACGGTGTGATAAAAATTGATTATTCTTCTGTTGTAACTCAGAAAGATCCACTTACACCATTGGTAACGTATTTTGCTGCGAAGTATGGGCTAATTAGGTTCGATGTTAACGAAAATATTTGGCTCGAACGAGTGAGTCAGTAGAAAAAAGAAGAGGGTGTCTCAAAAGTCCATTGTGTGACTCTGTGAAGGACACTGAGAAACTCTGTGAAATTTATGATTTATTGTATCACAATGCATCACAGGGGAATCACAGAGTAGTAAATCTAATCCTTTTTAACTTTTGAGACACCCTCTTCTTTTCAGCGAAAAAGTTCCGGCTACTCCCTTACTTTCCACTCCTTCCAATTCTTTTCAACGCTAGGGCTAATGTTGGTTTGTGGATTCTGCTCCTTCTGGTTCACAATTACTGAACGTGTGCCAACATTTGTGCGAAGATAATCCGACATTTCACCGTAGGTTACATTCCCCTGAGTTTCCTTTAGAAGTTTAAGAACATGGTAGGTAAACATGCCGTGGCTTTTATCCTCCCAGGGCATTGCAGACTGGTCGCCGGAAGCAGCGGCAAAAACAACCAGGTTGCCGGCTAGGGGATTCTCCTTAGGACGAACCTTTACGGCACGTGCAGCCAGAAGTCCCTGTTCACGGCCACCGCCACTAAAGCAAGCATCGAGAAAAACGGTAACCCGTTTTGTTGGGAATTCGGTTAGCTTGGCGTAGAAATCGGTTAGCTTAATGGCAAATTGCAAGTCGGAGCCGCTCACATCAACCGGTACGAGGTAGGGTTCCTGCGTTTTTTCATCGGGGAAACCGTGGCCAGCGTACATCACAAAAATTTCGGCTTTGCCTTCATTTACCTTTGCAATGGTATTTATTTGGCTAATGGCTCTATGCATTTCAATTGCAGTTGCATTTTTGCGGAAAATTATATTATCCTCCGAAATTCCTAGCACATTTTTAGCATACTCTTTAAATGTTTCTGCGTCGTGAATGGCGAATGCAACGTCCGACTCGGTTTTTAACCCTCGTTGGAACGACGAGTAATCCTCGTTTCCAATTATTAGCGCGTAACGATTGGGATCGGCTCCTGCAACCAGAGGTATGTTGATGTCGACATCAGATGGTTCAATATTTTTCTCATCTATCGCCCCGGATTGGATTCCGGGTTGAGAAGTTGCAATCATTCCGCCAATAGGCCTTCGGCTTTCAACGGTGAAGGTTGAGCGAGAAGTTAAGCCTTTTGCATCCTCTGCAATAATGGTAACCGGACTCTCGTAGCCATACTTCAGCATTAAATCAACCACATAGGTAGAATCGGTTACTCGCTGAGCGGGAAGGTTGTTTACGGTTACTTTCTCAACCCCGGAATAGTCTGATACGTTTAGGGTTACTCGTACGGTTTCGGATTCAATTATGGGCTTCATGCCCATGTCAACACCTTCGGGGCTAACAACAGCGATTTTGGGTGGGGTTTTATCGATTAGTTTTGATGCTTCTATTTTGTTTACTGCAAGGAATGTTCGAGGACGCGCCAAAACGAATAGTTCGCGATTTCCTGGGTTGGAAGCTGCATTTGCCGACGAGGCAACAAAGAATGGGAATTTAATCGAAATATCGCCTCCTGGAAAACGTTCATCTAACTCAAACTTTAAGGTTACAGTATTATTAAATGTAATTATTTCTCTCTCAATGCCTGGAATGAACTTCAAGAATGGTGTGCTTAGCTCCATTCCGGTTGGGTCGAATCCAATAACAGACTGTTTGTCATTGGTGGCTTTAAGCTCAAGGTCTGTCCAGTTTACAATAAGGTAAACATCAAAAGTGTTATCCTTAATATCGCTGAAGCTAACATTGACAATGCCATTTTTCCCGCTCTCGGTTGAGAAGACCAACCTCTGGGCACGAGTTGCTTGAACGGAAACCAAGCAAAACAGGCCCACTCCCAGTAGCTTTAGTATCGTTTTCATGCTGTCAGGTTTTTTTTAGGCGTATATTATACGTAATTTATTAAACAACTGTTTCAAAATCCACCAAGAATTCGGTAGTAAACTCCAATTTCTGCACCCATGCTCAATATATTTGTTTTGTTCCCTTCTAACCCAGTGGTAGCGTAGAAATCCAATGGATGCCGAGATTCGTAGTACATTAAATCGGTAAGGCCGAAAAGAGCATTAACTCCAATTCGCAACGTAACATCCTGATATACCATAAAAGAAATCCCCATTGATGTAGCAACAGACAGGTTGCTGGAGGGCATAGTCATATCCTCTTCGGTGGCATTAAAGTTTTGAGTTGTAAAATTGTATTCAGGAATATTTTCCAGCGTGACGTTGTATTCGGGGTAGTATCCTTTTACCGTTCCTGTTCCGTTGAGAGTGTAGGTTGCGTCTCTAAACTTAGAGTAAATTGCGCCCAAATCGAAGTAGAATCCTGTTTTCCCTTTTCCTCCCCTAAACTTAAGGAAAATGGGGATGTCAATGGTTTTTATTTTATTTAACTCCTCAAGTTCAGTGATGTTGAAAATTGGGTAGTATTCGTCGTTGTCATCATCAGTAACGTAAGATGTAAGCTGCTTGTTATAGTTGTTAATTCTCAAAGTAGTTGAGTAGGTTCCAATTCGAATACCCGTTCCAATTCCGAACCCTTTCGTTATCATGTAGAATACTTCTATTGATGGAAGCATGTTGCTTTCGTTTGCTGTCTCCCAGGTTTCGTTGGTGAAAATTGTTGAGTTGAATAGTAGGCTGTTTGAGAAAGATCCACTAAGCCCAGCATATAGGCCTCCAAAACTTTTATTCGACTGCATTTGAGCATGCTTTTCGGGATCGGCAACAAATGATATTCCAACATTTGAAACCTCGGTTCCTGTTAGTTTCGCCTGAACATAAAAGAAGAGGTTCCCATTGAATGTGTGAATCCTATTGTTGCTATAAAACCCCCTAACAACCTTTTTGGTTTTTACAATAGCAGTATAAACCCCTTTAACAGGAATGGGTTCAATTGAAATATTATCAACAACAAAAATAACATCCAGCCCTTCGGGATAGTATCGTGTTGCGTATTGTGTGTAGGTTGTGGGATTCAAATACTTATCTCCCTCAACCTTTTGTGGCAGCAAATCGTTGAAAACTATGTTCTTTGGAGTTTCAATAAATACTCCCTTTAGGATCTTAGTCTTCTCTAGGTCAATTTTGCCCTCATTGGTTGTAAGTGTCGCAGCATTATTGTATGTTCTCATTAGTTTTTCAACCTCAATGCGGAAGTTTTCTTTTTGAGCTTCGCTCAAGGGTTGGGAGAAAACGGTGAACGATGTTGCAAGCATTGTTGCAATAATTGAGGCTAGCTGCTTTGTGAAGAGTTTTGATTTCATAATCATATATCTTAAAATCAGTATATTGTCAGTTTTGCTTTAATTGGCATATCACCTTCAACCGCAAGTGAAACAATATAAATACCCTGAGGAAGATTTGGTATATTCAGCTGTTGTTGGTACAGGTAGTCATTTTTTTCTACTTTTTGTTCGAAAATAATGTTCCCAAAGCTATTCGATATACGAACGGTGGCTGCTCCAACCTTTTCTCCCAGTGCTTCAATTGTAAAGCTGCCTGATGTTGGGTTGGGGAAAATACTTAGCACCGATTCTGCCATGGCGTAGGTATCAACCTGTAGAGGATTAGAGGTGTTTGGACAATTATTATCGTCGGTAATTTGCACGTTGTAGTAGCCAAGGTTGTTTCGCGCAACAACGTACTGCCCGGTTTGCCCACTAATTACGCTGCCATCTTTAAACCATTTATAATCCATGTTTGGAGTTGTACAAATAAGAATGTTAATTGAACCCTTTCGGTGTATTTGGGGTACTTCTGGGGCAACGTATGAGTTGACTAATACTTCAAGCGTGGAGGAAATCGGGCACCCACCTTCTCCATCCTCAATAATTCGGAGAAGATTATTTCCGCTTGTATTCCAGCGAATAGTTGCTACCTGGTTGGTTTGAGCAATAATATTGCCACCAGTAACTTCCCACTGGTAGGAGTCGTTGGCAGCCCTGCTGAGTTTGTAAAGAATTTCAGAGGTTGTGCATGCTTCCGTTTCACCTGAAATTTCAATGTCGGATATAGTGTTGTTTACGTAAATATTAAGGTAGTTCGACCATTCGCTGTTACAGGTTCCTGAAACCCCGCGAACACGTACCTGAGCGTCGCCTGAGAAGGTATGATTCCAACTGATTTGTGCGGTTTCGGATGTTGACTCAGTTGCACCTGCACTTTCAGGGTTTATTTCCCAAACGAATGTTTCAGCATTTTCCGATGATGTTGAATATGTATAAGTTCCACCTCCGCAAACGTTTTGAGAACCACTAGGGACATTGGCATAAATTGTGTACGTGCATGCGGTTCTCAGCTCGGTAACCTCTGATGCGGTTTGGCCGAAAATATTTTCGGCCACAAAACGGTAGAAGTACGAGGTGTTCTCGGTTAGTCCATCGAGGGTAACCTCAATAGAATGGTTTGTATCGCCGAGGTAGGTTTCGGGCAATGTTTGTTCGTTACCAAGCTCCGATGTTTCTCCATACTCGAGCTTAACTGTTGTTTCAAAATTATTGGGGTTAACAATACAGCCCAATACTGCGTATGTGGTTCCCAGCTCGTTTTCTCCTACATCGGATACTGTTGGCGAGTTCCCAACCTCAATAAAATTCTCCTTTGTGTACGTGAACTCTCCACTGTTAAGAGCCAGGGTTATTGTTTTTGAACCTACGGTTGAGTAGCTAACATCGTGGGGCCCGTACCCATCGGCTTGAGCAGGGATAGCTCCCTCTCCAAAATCCCAGGTCCAGGAGTTAATATTGTACAAACCAGGTGCTGATATTGTTATTGTTTGGTCCTGAGAAATTACCATATCGCTGGCGTTAATAATTCCCCAGCTATCATTCTGGTCGTTACCATTTTCAATGTAGATTGCTCTGTTTGGGCCGCCCTCCCACTCACCGTAATCCCAAGGATCTGATTGGTTATTGAAAATAAAATATTTGTACTGAAATTCCCCTTCGTTTAAATCAAGGCTGATTGTGTAGATTAACTGATTGTATGATTCATTATTTGGATCGGGAGTTAGCTCAAATGTATCATCGGAGCCGGGGATTGGCCAGTAATCATCCCCTTCGCTACTAAAGTTTCCGCTAATAAAAACTCTGTCGGTAACTGGGTCGAAAATGCCAGCAACCAGAGTTCCAGTACCATCATCGTA
>DAOSWM010000057.1:0-15486 GCA_035380045.1 Tenuifilaceae bacterium
TTTTGTTCGATTTAATGTGTCCTTCAACCAATTATTGCAAAGAACGTTTCAAGGAGATACACAAAATGAGTTTGCATAATTTCAAAACTCAACTACCTAAAAAGGAATCCAAGTTTGAGCTCAAACCGGTTAAAGTAGGTCACTTGCTCTCTAGCCGATGTGCTACTCCACCAGTAGTTGTATCGGCTTACCGTTACCTTTTGGTAGCGGTAACCTAGCCCAAGTGTTACCGCTGCTCTGTGCCAGGTAAACATGGTTAAGCCAATGCCCGCATTGAAGAGGAATCCTCCTTTTGGGTACGAATCGTTGTACATAATATCGGTTGTGTAGTAAATAGTTTCCTCATCAACCAGTGCAAAGCTGTAGCCCGTTCGCAGGTAAATATTTGGTGAAATCCTCCTGTTGAACGGATGGTAGCAGATATCAGCATAAAGTGGAATAAGCGGGACATCGAAGTTTTCTATACCAGTGCCTAAGCCCAAACTAAACCCTTTTGAAAACTGAAAACCATTGGAAATTTGAAAACTCATGGTGTAGGTGTCGCCCCAATCGTTTTTCCCAGCCAGAAGGCTAGAAGTGAAATGAATAAAGTAACCTTTATTCCATGGGTTGAACTGCTCAGAAATGTAGTAGGTTTTTATGTTGCTTACCTGCGATTTATTTACAATAATTTCTTGCGGCTCAACAACTTGAACTTTGTATATACCCATTGAATCGCTAACGATGGTTCCCGTAATTTGGGAACCATCGTTAAGAATAATTTTCTGGGTTCCTCTCTTTTGTCCGAAAAGAGAGAAGGAGGAAACTATGAGTAATATTAAAATCAGCTTTTGCATACTATTTTTCAACAATTGGTAAGTGACTTAGTAGAGTAAGCTCCTCGGGGTTGCTGTAATCGTACTGGTAAATTCCGTCGGCTCCAATAAGCATCAGCACTCCATTCATTGGAATCACATCAAACGTGTTAAAATCGGGGAAGTGTGCAATTTGGTTTGTTATTATTGCCATCGGGTCGGTTTTGTCGTAAACTTTAAGGCCGGCATCGCCATCGCAAATAAAAAGTAGGTTTTCATCAATTCCCAACCCGTGCGGGTTAAACATTGGGTACGATTTCACCAGGTAGGGATTTTCGATGGAAGAAATATCGATTACCTCAAGCAGGTTATCGCCTCCTCCACAAAAGGTTCCGGTTCGGAGCGTTACGTAAGCATATTGCTCATCAATCACAACCGGATCGCAAGCGGTTATGTGGTCGTACGATGAAATTTCGCGTGGTGCTGCCGGATTCTCCAGCGTCATAATTATCATCCCGGTGGTTGTTCCAACAAACAGCTTGTCGTTCATACGGAAAAGCGTTTCCATTTCTCTAAATGTTTCAACGCTATCAACAACAACCATTTGTGCCGCTGAATTAACATCAACGGTTTTGAGCATAAACTTTGAAGAGATAGTGTACAAATACTGCTCGTTCAGCATAAATCGAGACATAGAACCGCCAACCCCAGCACCTCCGGTCCAGGTTGAACCTCCGTTTACCCCAACGCCATCGAGCATTACACCACCTCCACCCCAGAACCAGCTTCCGCCCGTTTCCACCTCGTACTCCATGGTAACGGTTTCTACTTTCCAGCCTATAACCACTCCCTTTGAACGATCAACATTTGCGTAGGAGTAGTAAATATCGCCCTCTGGAGCAACTTCGGGGAATGCGTTTTCAATTCGCCCAACTTCAACCGGATTGTTTACATCGCTTATATCAATTGCTACCAAATCGATGTAGCTGTCGGCAAAAAGAATGTTCCCACGAATGGCGATATCAACGTTTCCAAGGATTTCATAGAAAGCAATTTTTTGTGGATTCGCCGGGTCGGAATTATTTACTACGTGAATGCCCTTCTCGTATTCGTTCACAAAAAGGAAGTTGTCCTTAAAGTAAATTTTACCTGTTTGGTTCATTTCAGTAGCATCGCTCTTTTTAAAGCTGGAGCGAAATTCATCGAACGACATGTATATAGGGACGTTTGCATCGAAGGTTACTTTTTCGATGGTTCTGTCGGTGCAGCCAGAAAATGCGGCAGCAACTACAAGCAGAACTATTGATGATTTTAGAATCTGTTTCATTGGTTTACGAATATTTATTGGTTAGGATTTTCTACTTTCCCTATAAAAAGTAACGTGTTGGTTGTTCGCTCGCGTATAGCAAAAATGAAAGGTTTTTGAACAACAAACATCTCGGGACCTACCGAGGTATAGTTGAACCCCACAGTGGTTACCGCTGCAGCCTCGGTTCCCTCCTCATTCACCTCAACAAAAGTATTTTGCTTCACAAAACTCACATAAATGGGTTCGTCGGTTATATTCGAAAAGTTGGCTACCCAAGGTGTAAAAGCGTCAATCATTCCCATGCTTTGCAGCTGCTGTTTGAGGTACTTCTCGTACGAAAACTTGAATTTTGGCATAACTACAATGGTTTCAACTCCTTCGATTTGCTCTTCGAGAGAAGTTGTAACTTCGTTCCAGATATCATAGTTTAAGGTGCCAGTTAGTTCAGCCAGGGTGTTAATTGGCAGAATAATATCCATCACAAAATTTGTTCTACCGTAGGGCAATTCAATAACCCAGAAGTTATCGTAGTACAATTTCTTTGCTGGCAATTCGCCGGTCATGGTACTTACGTTTATACTCGAACCGTCATCAAGGTAAAACTCCTTATCCTCAGTAAGTTCTTTATCAAACTGGTAGCTCCATGTACCCTTAAAGTAAAGGGCGTTCATAATAAACATTGCAGCATCGGGTGATATTTCGTTAAGAACTTCGGGGATTTTCCCGTTGGTATTGTCGCTTGCCCAATCGTTTATGGTTTCCAAGGCAGAAGGGTCGGAAAAATCAAGTCCCTCGATATGTGCGCCAAAATCGGTTGACATTACATCCAGGAAGGGTTCTTTAATTGCAAATCCCCAGCGGTAAAAAAGCGCATTAGCAATGGCAATGTTAACCTTTGGGTCGGCAGCAAGTAGCTGCGTAACCAAACTTTTGTAGGCTTCATTAATATCGCTAATTGAAAGTTCTTCTGGATACTTTAGTGTTCCCTGAAGTTGAGAATACGTATCGCCACCGGCACCATTTAAAACCATTGTAAGGGCTGCGCTTGCGCTAAGGGGGGAGAGCATCAGATTCTGCTCATCTGAAGTTGCAACTTTTGTAAAAAGTTCAATCCCAAACTCATTGCTTCCGGTAATAACTTCGGGTGCATGAGCCGTAAGGTTAATTTGCTTTGGAGTTAGGGTTGTATCTTCGGGGTCTTTCTCACATGAAAAAAGTACCAAAGCCAATGGCAGAGAAATAGCTGCAAATGCAGTAACGATTTTTGTTGATACTCGTATTCTTTTCATTACTCTTTGATGATTTATAGGTTAGGATTTTCAACTTTCCCAATAAAAAGCATGGTATTGGTTGTGCGTTCACGAATAGCGAAGATGAACGGTTTGTTTATAAAGAATACATCGGGACCAGGACCGGATGTTTCCACAAATTCAACGGTAGTTACTGCTGCTGCTTCGGTTCCCTCCTCGTTTACCTCAACAAACGTATTTTGCTTTACAAAGCTTATATAAATTGAATGATCGGTAATGTTTGAGAAATTGGCAAGCGGAGAGAAGGCGTCAATCATTCCCATACTTTGAAGCTGGTCGTTGAGAACTTTTTCGTACGAGAAGTTAAACTTTGGCATTTCAACAATCGTTTCTTTCCCTTCTGGCTGATTGTCAAGATTTGTAGTAATTTCAGACCATATATCGTATGTGAATGAATTGAAAAATTCGGCAAGGGAACCGCTTGGAACAACTATATCCATTGCAAAATTGGTTCGACCGTAGGGTAACTCAATTGTTGAAAAACTATTTGAATAGTAACTTTTTGCCTGAATGTTTCCTGTCATTGTGCTAGCATCAACGTTTGAGCCATTATCGAGATAAAAAGGTTTGCTTGATGTTAACGATTTATCGAACTGGTAGCTCCAATTTCCCTTAAAGTACAGAGCGTTCATAATGTACATCACTGCTGCTGCAGGTATTTCATCAAGCACTTTAGGAATTTTTCCGTAGGTATTATCGTAGGCCCATCCGTTTATGGTTTCTAACGCTGTGGGTGAGCTAAAATCGAGCCCTTCGATATGGGCGCCAAAATCAGTTGACATAATATCAAGGAAAGCTTGTTTGGGTATAAAGTCATTACGGTGAAACAGGGCATTGGCAATGGCAATTTTTACTTTGGGGTCGGCTTCAAGCAGCTGCGTTACCAAGCTTTTGTACGCCTCGTTAATATCGCTAATTGAAAGTTCTTCCGGATACTTTAAAGTACTTATAAGCTGGGAGTAGGTATCGCCGCTTGCTCCATTCAGAACCATGGTAAGGGCTTCGCTGGCGCTAAGAGGCGATAACATTAGGTTTTGGCCATCATCATCGGCTACCTTGGTAAAAAGTTCTATTCCAAACTCGTTGCTGCCTGCAATAACTTGGTGTGCATGGGCTGTAAGCGCAATCTCTTTTGGGGTAAGGTTGTTTATTTCAGGTTCCTTTTCACACGATAGAAAAGTGAATGCTATGGAAATAGTAAACAGTGCAAATGTTGTTTTCATATTATTGGATTTTGCAGGTTAATTGAAAATGGGTTTTCTTCCATTACGAATGAAGCTGAGAAAACGCTGCAAGAGGAATTTAAAAAACCAAAAGTTTTTTGGAAGAATACAGCAGGAAGAATGTCGTGATGTCTTTATATTCAGTTTTATAGACAAAAATTATCCTTGCTCTTCAACACTTAGCAATATTTTATAAGCTGAATTCAACTAATTGATACAGATGATATGGCTGATTATCTAGTTATTAGTTTTTATTACACTAAAGTTCTAAACCTTTAATTTGGTGATAAAAGCACTTTAACTATTTCTCCTGAAGGTAGTCCCACAATGATTTAACGGTTATTCCTTCAGCATCGCCTTTTAGTAGCTCAATAGAATACCTTTCACCGGGAACCATATGGAAGAAGTTGTCTTCAAACTTAAGGACTCCGTTATCGTTGCTAATCTCAACAAAAAAAGCATGTCGCTTGGATTTTAGCTCAATGAATGCTAGGTTTCCTGATTTAATAACCTCATACTCTATTTCAGGTTCTCGTAGGTTCAGCTCGCCCCAATTCGTGTTGGAAGCAAATCCGTAGTATGATTCATTGATGTCAACCATAAATTCCGCAACGGCAAACATTGGCAAGTTGTACGATGGGTCATCGTAAAGTTTTTCGTCAATAGCCTTAAAGGGTTCGTTAGGTTCAAGGGTAATGTATTCACGCCAAACACCAAGTTTTTTCCCATATTCAGAGTAGATTGTAACTATCAAATCGCCTTCAACCGGATACGCATTGTCAGAAACTAACCGAACAACAATCTTACTTCCCCTAAACTCCGGTGAAACCAACAACGGTTGAAAAGAGCGTTTTGCCTGGTATTGTACGGCTTTCCAGCCTCCATAAAAATCGATGCCGCTCCACGAAATGGCTGGCCAGCAATCGTTCAGCTGCCAGTAAAGGGTTCCCATACACCGAGGTGCAGCCAGCCTGTGGTTTTCAATAGCAGTTTGATATCCAATGGCTTGAGTTAACTGGCTAAAGTATGATTTTTCTTCAATAGTTTGGGAAACAAAACCGTCTCGTCGCAGGTACATATCAATAATATCTTTCCCTTCTGTATGTTTCTGGTGGCATTCAATACTCTCCTCCGATATGGGGGAGTTATGCTGCGCAAACCTTTCAATGGTTTTAATGTTTGGGTAACCCTGAAACCCGAACTCGCTCATAAAACGAGGAATCCTAAATCGGTACTTCGAGAATGGTTCTTTTCCCCACCAAACTCCCCAGTAGTGTGAGTCGCCATGATCCAAACTCTCATCTGTACCCCAACCATACTGGGGTGATGAAGACCAGTAGAATCGGGTTGAGTCGTTCTGTCGCACAATTTCCGGAAGAATTTCGTGAAAAAGCTTCCTGTAACCGTCCCAAACTTCAACAATCCTCAGACTATCTTCAACTTCGGCTTGCCAACCCCAGTTGTGCCAACCCTCGTCAACCTCATTGTTCCCGCACCACATAGCTAGGCTTGTGAACTTTTTTAGCCGTTTAACCTGCTCGGTTGCTTCGTTTTGTACATTATTCAAAAACTCTTCGTCCCAAGGATACATGGAGCAGGCGAACATAAAGTCTTGCCAAACCAAAATGCCCAAACTATCGCACGATTCAAAAAACTTGTTAGGGGGATATACTCCTCCGCCCCATACGCGCAGCATATTCATGTTGGAATATTTTGCGTCTTTAGCAAGCTGAACCCAGGGCTCTGCAATATTCGGGTTTATACTGTTAGGGGGAACAATATTTGCTCCCTTAATGAAAATTGGTTTCCCGTTCACCCTAAAGAAGAATGAGGTTCCCCAGCTGTCGGTTTCATTTACAACATCAATCGAACGAATACCTACCTTCTGACTAACTACCTGTTGGCTTATATCTTCTGCTTCAAGAACAAGAGCCATATCGTAAAGGTACTGCGATCCTGCTCCGTTTGGCCACCAAAGAATTGGGTTTTGAATGCTGAAAGGAACATCAATGGTTTGACTTCCTGACGGAATATCAACCTTTTGGCTAGCTATCTCCTGCCAGCCAAGAGCATTATAAATTTTCAATGTAACCATCCTTGAGGTGTTTGATACGGTATTGAAACTTGCCGTTAACTTTGCCTCGAGCGAGTCAACCGATTGAACCGTAATATTGCCCCCGCAAAGAGAAGTTTCAAGATTTGTTTGCAGGTAAACAGGTTTCCATATCCCACATGTTAAAAGGCGGGGAGCAAAGTCCCATCCAAACTGAAAAGCCGCTTTCCTCACATGTGCCCATTCGCCACCAGGAAGTTCAAAGTCGTACTTTTGTTTCTGCTCTTCAACGTAGCTTTTTGCTGGGAAAAATTGTATGGATAAAATATTGTTTTCTGATAGTAATTTGTTGGTTACATCAATTTTCCATGTTCTAAACATGTTATTTGTTTTGCCGATGATTTCACCATTTAGTATTATTTCAGCATGAGTATCAATGCCTTCGAAAACCAAATAAACCTTGCAGAACTTACCAAAGTTCTCTTCAAAAGGAAAGTTGAGTGAGTATTCCCACTCGCTCTCCTCAATCCAATCTAGCTCACTATGGTTGCATCCAAGGAAAGGATCAGGGATAATATTGTTCCTGAATAAATCCGAGTGGAGGGAGCCCGGAACCTTTGCTGCCAACCATTCATCGTTTGTGTTCACTTTTCTGAATTTCCAACCATTACTCAAATCAATACGAACCTGTGCGGAACTACTAAGAATGCTAAATGAAGCAAGCAGCAAAATGAGTGTAAAGCGAATTTTTTTCATAAATTGTAATTGATGAAAAAAGATACTTAATCTAAAAAGAATGAACTGAACGGTTTCAGTCCTGAAAGTTAAACTTTTTTATAGTATAAAGCTTACATATTTTAGTTACGTGTAGGTTTTAAAAGTAAATTTGTGTTGTTACATTTGTAACAATTGACGTTATAAAAACTCCAAGAAAATGGGGAAAATAGTTGCAGGAATTGATATTGGCGGAACAAACACCGTAATAGGATTAGTTACAAGCCAGGGCGAGTGCTTGGTTGAGCGTACCATTCGCACCAAGGGTGAAGGGGGATTTATTAATTATATTTTGAGAATTGTTGATTCGGTTAACGCACTTTCGGAGGAGTTAGGAAGTGAGTATCGACTTGAAGCAGTGGGAATTGGTGCTCCAAACGGTTCATACAATTTGGGAGCCATAGTTGATGCTCCCAACCTGGCGTGGAAAGGAATTTTGCCCATATGCAGCGAGATGGAGAGTAGGCTCAACGTTCCGGTTATACTTACAAACGACGCAAATGCAGCTGCCGTAGGCGAGATGCTTTTTGGCGCAGCCAAAGGGATGAAGAATTTTATAATTATTACTCTTGGAACGGGCTTGGGCAGTGGCATTGTTACTGATGGAAAGCTCGTACTGGGGCACGATGGATTTGCCGGCGAGCTGGGTCATACAACGGTTGACCCTAATGGCAGAAAATGTGGCTGTGGGAAGTTGGGTTGCCTCGAAACCTACGTTTCAGCACCCGGTATTCGCCGAACTATTTTCGAACTTCTCGCATCTTCAATTGAGCCAAGTTCACTTAGGAGTTTTACATACAACGACCTCTCGGCAAAAATAATTTCTCAAAAGGCGCTTGAGGGCGACTCAATTGCTCGTGAGGCTTTTGAACGTACCGGTGAAATATTAGGGCTTAAATTAGCCGATGCAGTTGCCACGCTTAGCCCCGAAGCTATCTTTCTTTTTGGCGGTTTAAGCAAGGCAGGAGATTTAATTTTTGAACCCACACGCCGTAGCATGGAGAGTAACCTCTTCCCTATTTACAGAAATAAGGTGAAAATACTTCCTTCGGGTTTGCAGGACAAGAATGTTGCGGTTTTAGGTGCGGCGGCTCTTGGCTGGCAACACCTTAATCTTTAGTAGAATCAGGCTATTCTAAAACTCGTTGACGCCTATCGTTGGTTTTGTAAATTTCGTAGCGCCAGGCTTGCCAGTCGATTAATTTATCGCTGGCATCGAACTCTTTTATCTGCTGTATTTTATTGTCTTTTCGGTAAATAAACTCGATTTTCTTGGTTAAATTTCCTGCTGCATCCATCTCAAGTTGCTGCACTTTATTGCCATTCTCATCGTATGTGTAGGCGAATGTTGAAGTTGATTTCCCTCTCGAAAATTTTTCAACTTCTTTGGTTTCCTTTACAACTCTACCAACCGAATCGTACTCTGGAACTCTTGAAAGGAACATTATGGAATCGGAGGGAACCGCTTTTTTCCCCTTTACCTTTCGTAGAATCTCTGTTCCTTTGTCGTCGTACTTATGCTTTGTTTTGAAACCTTTTTTACCTTTTTCGTTATAGCCTGTAATGTTCTTTATGGTTCCATCGGGGTTATAGGCATAGGTCTCTTTTAATACTATTGATGTGTCGGTTGGGAATACTTTCTCAATTGTTAGTTCTGTAAGTTTGCCTTGGGTATCCCACTTATAATTTTCAACTTTTGATAATTTTTCGTTCACGAAAAAATCGGTTCTATACTTTGTTTGCCCGTTGAAGTAGTGCCAACGGTAGTTTTTGGGGTAATGAGTTTCCCAATCGAAGTCAATTTCTGTGTGCATTCTACCCAGGGAGTCGGAAATTAGCTGCTTTATGGCAAAATAATCCTTGGTTCGCTGTCCATCCTCTAGAACGTACCTTGATTTTACCGCAACGCGGTAAATATTTTGCGGTTCACGGTTCTGACCGAACGTATTGTTCCCTGCCAGAAGCATGCTTAAAAAGCATACTAGGGCAACTTTTGAAATTCTATTTGTTTTCATACAACACATCTTCTTTTATTGAAACTCTTTTATTCAGAACTTTTAATGCAATATAAAAAAGTTTTTTTTTACAGCAATCAAAATTAATCTTTGTCCCTATTAGGTTTTGCGATAATAGATTCTTTCTTTTCAAACGAGGGGGGTAATGGCATGTAACGGAGAGTTATGTTAGCTACCTCTGCATGTTTACTCCAATCCCCTTCCTGATTAGAATGATCCATAACCCAGCCCATAATGTGAGTAACCTGCGTGTTAGTTAAAATGTTTTCAATTGTAACAACTCGCACCTGGTCGTCCTTAATGTACATCCTATTTTTTATGCTTGTCCTGCTTCCGTTTTGTGAGCCATCATCGAAGTAGAAGAAAGAGGTCATTCTTGGATTTTTTGACTCGTCATCGGAGAAAACTTTTACCTCTGCGCTAATAATATATATCCCCGTTCCAACTACAGGAATTTTAAAATTTATGGCATTTTGTTTCCCATCCTCAGGGAAGTACCACATATTCTTTTCAGTCCATAAGTTTGCAATGGGATCGTTGCTTGTGCTGGAAACTTCAGTATTTTGGGAGCCCATCTCCGTTTCTTTCTTTGCCAGCTCACTTATAGTTTTATCAAGTATTTCGTTTAGAATATCGGGGTTACAGGCATAGTATTCTAACGATTTTTCAAAAACATCCTCCGAGTAACCTAATGATTCGTAAGCTTGTGCATAATAGTTTATGGTGTCTTTTTTTGAAATGGGTTGACCTAAATGCGGGGAGATTGTGGTTGCATCTGTAATAAAAGTTTTCACTAGTATTTTTACCATATCCTCTTCTGGAATAATGTCACTCTTTGAGCACGAAGCAAGTATAATAGTAGTCAGCAGAAGTGAAGCTAAAATCGATTTCATAAATGGAACTTTTTTTCACAAAGATACTAAAAGCAAAATACCAAAATAAATTGGATTAAAATATAGAACGCAACTGAGAACAAAATATTTGAGCAAACGAATTACTAAAAAATCATAGGTATAGCTAGGATGAAAGATACTTGTAAAAATATGTATTATTTATCCATTTCTTATTGACTTTCAAAATAATTCCTCTTAACTTGCTTCAATAATAGAACCATAACAAAGGATAAAAAAAACACAATCACCCTGCCTTTGCCTGCTTTTCACAAGGGAGTTTTTACTTAATAATTAATCACCATGAAAAAGAATCTTTTTTGCATCGTAGCGTTGATGCTATCCTTGCATGTTTGGGCACAAGTCCCTCAGGGTTTTTCATATCAGGCAGTTGTAAGAGACTCAGAAGGGCAGCCTCTTTCAAACCAAACTGTTGGGATTCGGGTTTCTCTTCAGAATGAAGAAGGAAATAATGTTTACTACTCCGAAACCCATTCTCAAAACACTTCCCCACAAGGAGTTATCGCATTTATTGTTGGGGGAGGAACCGCTGTTTCTGGAGATTTCACTTCGACTCCATGGAGTGAAGAAAACATTTTCTTAAGAATTGAAGTCGCTCCAACTGGTGGGGATGATTATTCAGAAATTGGAATGGTTAAACTTCAGTCAGTACCATACGCACTTTTTGCCGCAAGCGGCAATGAAGGGCCACAGGGCGAACCCGGCGAAGATGGCCTTTCGGCATACGAAGTGTGGCTAAACGAGGGTAACACAGGATCCGAAGCCGACTTCATCGCTTCACTGAAGGGTGAAACTGGGGAGGCCGGCGCTGATGGAACCGATGGCCTCTCGGCCTACCAGGTTTGGCTTGCACAGGACAATACTGGCTCCGAGGCCGACTTCATCGCATCGCTGAAGGGTGAAACCGGGGAGGCTGGTGCCGATGGAACCTCGCTGGAGTGGCTGGGCTCCCTGCCATCGGCTCCTGCCAGCCCGCAACCCAACCAGGCCTACTACAACAGCACCGAAGGAGTAGCCTACGTGTACAACGGAACATCATGGAGTGTTCTAGCTCAGGATGGTATTGACGGGATGGGAACACTCCCCGATGGAGTAACCGGGCAAATCCTGCTGCACGATGGTACTGGCTGGACAGCATCCAGCGATGTGCACCTTGCTTCAGGCGATGTGGGCATCGGAACCGTTACGCCCGGTGCTAAGCTCGATGTGGTGGGCGATATCCGCGCCAGCGGGAAGCTGGTCACCAGCAGCGTGCAGGTGGGCGAACCCATCCCCGACCCCGACCAGCCGCTGTTCGTGGTGCGCAACAGCAACGACGAGATTGTGTTCGCCGTGTACGAGGCAGGCGTACGCATGTACGTGGCCAGCGATGTAGCCAAAGCAGGTAGCAAGGGCGGGTTCGCCGTGGGTGGCCTCACCCAGAGCAAGGCAGGCGATGAGTACTTCCGGGTTACGCCCGATAGCGTTCGTATCTACATCGACACCACATCCACCGCTGGAAAAACTGGCAGCAAGGGCGGGTTCGCCGTGGGCGGGCTTACCCAGAGCAAGGGGAATCCGGTGGATCTGCTCCGCGTAACGGCCGACAGCACTAGAATCTACATCGAAACCAACCCGGCCAAGAGCGGCTCCAAGGGTGGTTTCGCCGTGGGTGGACTAACGCAGAGCAAGCTAACGCCAAGCGAGGAGTACCTGCGCATTACGCGCGATAGCTCGAGGATTTACGTGAACACCGATCCTGTAAAGGCTGGAAGTAAGGGTGGGTTTGCAGTTGGAGGGTTAACCCAATCGAAAACCGGAGAGAATAACTTTATGTTTCTAACCCCCGACAATTACTTTATTGGTCACGAGGCTGGTAGTTCAAATACACTTGGGATGTTCAATTCTTTTATTGGATTTCAAGCAGGTAAAAGTAATATTGAAGGAGATGAAAATATTTTTATTGGGTATCAAGCTGGATTGACAAACGAGTATGGAATATGGAACACTTTTTTAGGTTTTGAGGCTGGTAAAATGAACACTGGTAGCGACAACACATTTATTGGATACAAGGCGGGTAGTATACATCAGGATAAGGGGGGGAATGTTTATATTGGTAGTAAAGCTGGCGAAGAAGCTACGCAAGGAGAACAGAACGTTTTTATTGGAGAATCGGCTGGTACTAAAACTACAATTGGTAAAAAGAATGTTTTTATTGGATATCAAACAGGGTACAATAGCACCGATGCCGAATCGAATGTTTTTATCGGCGATCAAGCAGGTTTTACCAACATTTCTGGTGATTACAACGTTTTTTTAGGATTCAATGCAGGTAAAACCAATAGCGCAAGTTTTAATACTTTTCTGGGTTACCAGGCTGGTTTCCTGAATACTACAGGACAATACAATTCATTTATTGGACATATAGCCGGCTATTCGAATTCCATTGGTTCAAGTAATGTATTTATTGGCGATTCTACAGGTTTTACTAACTCCAGCGGGAACAACAATGTGATGATAGGGAAAAATGCTGGCCTTGCCAGCAATGGGAACAGAAACATTTTTATTGGGTTAAATGCTGGAAAAGTTACTAGTGGAAATGATAACATTTTTATTGGGCTGAATGCTGGAAAAAATTTCGTTTCGGGGGAACATAATATGTTTATAGGAACGAATGCTGGGTTTAATCATACTAATCAAAACTATAATTTAATGATTGGTACTGGAACAGGCTATAGTTTAAATTCACTGGGTAATAATGGTTCTTACAATTCCTTTTTGGGGATAAATGCAGGTAATAAGATTAGAAACAGTAAAGAGAATGCCTTTATAGGAACGAATGCAGGTGCAATGCTCGAAGATGGTTGGTCGAATACAATTGTTGGAATTTGTGCTGCTGAGGGAGGAGCTTGGGATCCCACTTCTTATCACTCTGGCTATGTTACTTCTCAAAATACTATTTTAGGTTGTAAAGCCGGACAACGACTAGATGTGGGTAGTGGAAATATTCTTATCGGTTATATGGCAGGATACTCCTTAATAGGAACGGTTGAAACTCCTGCAAGCAATAGGCTTTTTATTCATAATTCGAGCAGTGGCTCAACTTCAGCACTTATCTATGGAGAATTTGATAATAGCATCCTTCGTTTCAATGCAAATGTTGGGATAAGTAAAGTTCCTTCGTACAAACTTGATGTTAATGGAGATGTAAATATTAGCTCTGGCAGCAATTTCAAAATTAATGGAGTAAACCTTTCAGCGGCTAATGTTGGCGCAGAGCCAACTCTTACCAAGGGTGATTTATCGGGAACTGGACCAATTTCTGTTACATCGTCCCGACAGGTTATTGGCGGAACCACCTCAATATCAATTGCAGATGCAACAACATCGGTAAAAGGGGCTGTTCAGCTAAGCGACGCATACGATGGAACAAGCCAAACTAAGGCAACAACCGAAAAAGCGTTGAGCGATGGGTTGGCCACAAAGGTTACAGGAACGGGGATGTCAATGGGAATAATTAATATAATCTCTGATGGTGATATTATTACATTTGGAGATGGAATTTATGCTTTGACATGGGATGCGACAAACAATAGAATTTGGTTTGAGGATAGAACTCCAAAAGGTCCAGAAGTATCCTACTGGTTTCAAGGGCAACAGGGAACAATAGTTGCTGGGGATGCTGGAATCGCAAGTTCACCTAAACAATTACTTGTTGAATTTAATCCTAGTGAGAAATGGGGGTATGAAATACATGTTGGTGAAACCACAATCGGATCTACCTACTGCTCCGTTTGGGTTCAGTACAATAATGGCAGGCTGGTTGGCCACTACACAAAGTTTGAGTAGAACTTTTCTCACCTAGTATTCTAATATTTCAACCCGGAGGGTTTTCGTTCCCTTCGGGTTTTTACTACTTTTACGCTAAAATTTCAGCTTATGCTTCTCGATGTTCTTCTTCTAGCGGTTGGTTTGGTTATTCTAATATTTGGCGCTAACTGGTTGGTCGATGGGGCTTCGTCCATTGCCACCCGTTTGGGAGTTTCTGCCCTAACGGTTGGGTTAACAGTTGTTGCATTTGGAACTTCCACCCCCGAGCTGGTGGTGAATTTAATCGCTTCATTCGATGGGAACAGCGGCCTGGCCATTGGCAATGTGGTGGGTAGCAACTCCATTAATATTCTTCTTATTTTGGGTTTAGCCGCATTAATTAAACCAGTAAACGTGAAGAGCCAAACCGTTAGGGTTGAAATTCCATTTAGCCTGCTAGCTGCAGTGGCTCTTTTCCTTTTGGCAAACGATAAGTTGCTGGACGGAACCGTATCGTCAGTAATTTCTCGCTCTGACGGGTTAGTTTTACTCGCCTTTTTTGCAATTTTTCTTTACTATACCTTCCTCTCCTCAAAATCCGATCAGTTTCCTTTAACCGCAGAGGTTAAGCACCGAAAGTACTACCTGTCAACCCTTATGGTGCTGGGAGGAATTGGTGGCTTATACCTTGGGGGCTCATTTATTGTTAATTCAGCCACCTCCATTGCCAAGGCATTTGGTGTTTCCGATGCGCTAATTGGCCTTACCGTAGTTGCCATTGGAACGTCCCTACCCGAACTCGCAACATCAGTAATGGCTGCATACAAAGGAAATTCCGATATTGCTATTGGGAATGTGGTTGGTTCAAATATTTTCAACATTTTCATGGTATTGGGCGTATCGGGAACTATAAAACCCCTGCCCTTCTATCCGCAATCAAATGTCGACATTCTGGTTGTTTGTTTAGCCAGCATTCTGCTTTTTGTTTTTGCATTTGCAGGCCCTGGTCGTAAAATCGACAGGAAAGAGGGTGTTACCATGCTAATTATTTACTTTGCATATCTTAGTTACCTGATTGCTAACGCATAGTTTTTATGACAAGTCAGAAAAACGAGCATATAATTACATACTGGGTAAAAAACCTTGTGGGTACACCCGGAGGGTTCTCTACAAACATACTAATTACTGTTCTTGGTGGCAGTTTGTACAGCTTTGGCATTCTAAGCTCTCACGTTATGCTGCTAATTTTCGGAGTTGTTTCTCCTGTCCTGTTCACATTGTGTCTGTATTTTTACATTCGTCAGGTGG
>DAOSWM010000057.1:15586-18927 GCA_035380045.1 Tenuifilaceae bacterium
GTTGTTTCTCCTGTCCTGTTCACATTGTGTCTGTATTTTTACATTCGTCAGGTGGCTGAAAGCATTAAGAACGAAGGGTTCCCGAAGTTTTTTTCTTCACCCCGAACAAGCAACTTGCTAATGCTCGCCGATATTACCATTATTGTGGTTTTGGCTGTTTTAATACACTTAAACTACATTAACTACTTCTTTTTTCGATTCCTGCAAACTGTGCTTTTCCCTGTATTAATGCTATTTATGCTTCGCTTTTTGTTCATATCAAAGCAGCTTGGTGATAGAAATGAGTAAACTCCTTCTATCGTTTTTATTGGTAACAAGAATTGCATTACTGGAATTGTATTCCATTTTTCCGTAAATTTGAATTTCCCAACAAAAAGTTCACAATCATGAAAAAGTTCATAAAGTGGTTACTTATCGCTATTTTCTCTCTAATAGCATTAGTTCTGATAGCAGCAATAGTAATTCCCATTGTTTTTAAACCCCAGCTTCTCGAAATTGCAAAAAAGGAAATTAACAAGCAGGTTACCGCAAAGGTTGAATTCAACGACTTTAAGGTGTCTATTCTCAGAGGATTTCCCGATGTGTACATCGGATTAACCGATTTAAGCGTAGTGGGAACCGGACAGTTCGAGGGCGAAACATTGGTAGCTTTCGATGAGTTTAGCGTTACGGTTGATATTGTTAGCGTGCTAAAAATGGAGAATATTGAGGTGAAATCAATCCTGCTCGATAAACCAGTAATGAACGCCATAATTGCCAAAAACGGCAAGGCAAACTGGGACATTGTACCTCCTTCCGACGAGGTAGTGGAGGAGGAAACCTCCGGCGAACCCGTTGAAATGCGGGTGGCTCTTCGGAAGTTTCGAATACGAAAAGCTAATGTGTCCTACACCGACTACGAGTCGAACATGAAGGCAGATGTGGAGAACCTCAACTTTACCCTTTCGGGTAACATGGGGCTGGACTACAGCGATTTGGACATAGAGACTACCGTAGGTATTATCAACTTCTACATGGATGGCATTCGCTACATGAAGAATGCTTCGGCTAGCTTCGATGCAACCATTGGTGCCGATTTGGCAAATAGCGTTTACGCATTTAAAAAGAATACTCTGAAGATTAACGAGATTGAACTTAACTTCGACGGGAAGGTGGCCATGCCATCCGATGATATTGATGTTGACGTTACGTTTGCCACAGGAAACACATCGTTCAAGTCACTGCTCTCAATGGTTCCGGCAATTTATATGACCGATTTTAAGGACTTGAAAACTGAGGGGAAACTTGCCCTCAATGGCTGGGTAAAGGGAACAATGACCGAAAAAACAATGCCCAGCGCCAATATCAACCTAACGGTTGAGAATGCACGCTTCCAGTACCCCGACCTTCCCAAATCGGCTGAAAACATCAGCATTGCTACTAAAATTTACTACGATGGCGTAAACGACGACAAAACAACCGTTGATGTTTCGAAGTTTCATGTTGATATGGCAGGAAATCCTTTCGACATGAACCTTAGCATTCGAACTCCCATGAGCGACATGCAGCTGAACGGGACGTTTAAAGGTAAAATCGACTTTAATAGCATGGCCGACGTTATTCCGCTCGAGGATATGAAAATTTCTGGGCTGCTTGAGAGCAATATCGTTTTTGGTGGGCGCATGTCGTACATCGAAAAGGAGCAGTACGAAAAGTTCAAGGCGAATGGCCAGCTGAACCTGAAAAACTTCGAGTTCGAGAGTCCCGATTTGCCGAAGGCAATGAAAATTTCGGAGGCATCAATGAGGTTTAGCCCACAGTTCGTTCAACTCTCCGCTTTTAAAGCGAATATTGGCAAAACCGACCTTCAAATGAGCGGTCGCCTCGAAAATTTTATTCCCTACGTATTCAGCGATGGAACAGTAAAGGGAACGCTTAACCTAAAGTCTTCACTAATCGATGCCAACGAGTTTTTAACCGAAGGTGAAGAAACTGTTGAGGAGGAATCCGAAGAAATGACCGTAATAGAAGTTCCCAAAAACATCGACTTTGTTCTTTCGTCCAGCTTAAATAAAATTCTGTACGATAAACTCGAAATAACCAATTTCCGGGGGCAAGTAGTTGTTCGAAACGGAAAGGTACAAATGAAAAACGTTAACCTCAACATGCTTAAAGGTAGCATGAATCTTTCAGGTGAGTACAATACTCAGAACATCAAAAAACCATCCGTCGACTTTTTAATGGACATTCGTGGCTTCGACATTCCCACAACCTTCAACTCACTAAGCATGCTTGAGGGCATTGCTCCCCAGCTGAAACATGTAGCAGGAAACGTTTCCACAAAGCTTACTTTCAAAACTCTGCTCGACAAAACCATGAGTCCAATTCTCCCATCGGTTAATGCCTACGGCAGATTCGCCTCCAAAAATATTTCAATTTCCGGTTCTCCATTATTTACAAAAGTTGGCGATGCGCTGAAAAACAGCGACATCAGTAATCCGAAGCTAAACGACTTTGATGCCGATATCAGCGTAAAGGATGGAAAGATTACCATTAAGCCATTCGACACAGGAATTAAGGACATTAAACTGAATATTGGCGGCGATTTGGGTCTCGACCAATCCATTAACTACAAGGCAAAAATTGAGATGCCCCGCTCAAAGTTAGGTGCTGCATCCCAAGCGCTCGATTTGGTTAACCAGCAGGCAGCAAAACTTGGTATTCCCGTAAAACAAAGCGATGTAGTTAAACTGAACCTACTAATCACAGGAACTTCAACAAAACCTAAAGTTAGAATTGCCACCGAGGGTGGCGAGGCCAAGGACGTGAAGGAACAGGTAAAGGAGGAAGTGAAGAAAGTGGTTGAAGAGCAGGTTGATAAAGGTAAGGAGGAGGCTCGCAGGAGAGCGAAGGAGCAAGCCGATAAGCTGATTGCCGATGCCGAGAAGGAAGCTGCAAAAATTCGTGCTGATGCACGAGTGCTCGCTGAAAAAATTAGGAAGGAAGCTGAAACCAAAGCCAAAAAAGTTGAGAACGAGGCCAAAGGGAAAGGACCTATAGCGGTTCAGGTTGCCAAGAAAGCCGCCGATAAAATTCGGGAGGAAGGCGACGATGCTGCCAAAAAGGTAATTCGCGAAGCCGATGCCAAAGCGCAGGCAATCATCGATAAAGCCAAAGCCGAGGCAGCCAAGCTCGAGGCCGATGCAGCTAAAAAGTAGTGGTATTTTCTAATCGTAAAGATCAAGGAATTCGTAGCTATTCCCTGAATTGTTGAGGTATTTTACAAAGCCCTCAAAGGGAATTACCAGCGAAGCTGTATTTAGGTTTGGGTGAAAGCTAATCCTGCTGGCTTGCCGTAGGTT
>DAOSWM010000058.1:0-15985 GCA_035380045.1 Tenuifilaceae bacterium
ATTCAGCAACTTTTTTGCTACTTTTCAATCTGAAAATTAAAATAAAAATAGGTATGAAAATAATTGTACTGGGTGCTGGCATGGTTGGTCGCGCCATAGCATTCGATTTGAGCCAAAAACACGAGGTTACCTCAGCAGATATAAGCAGCATTGCTCTTTCTGAAGTAAAAAAGCATGGAGTTAATGTAATTCAAATTGACTTGAGCAATTTTAGTAAGCTTCATGAACTTGTGAACGATTTCGACTTGGTTGTGTCTGCTGTACCAGGTTTTATGGGATACAGAACCATTGAAACCCTCATTGCCTGCGGCAAGAATGTGGTTGACATTTCGTTTATGCCTGAGGATTTTATGGAACTGAACCAAAAGGCAATAGAAAAGAACGTAACCGTGATAACCGACTGCGGAGTTGCTCCGGGAATGCCAAACGTGATTCTTGGCTACTACAATACTATGATGCAAATTGATGAATTCTTCTACATGGTTGGCGGACTTCCCAAGTTCAGAAATTATCCTTTTCAGTACAAGGCTCCCTTCTCCCCTATTGATGTGCTAGAAGAGTACACGCGGCCAGCCCGTTGTGTTGAGAATGGAAAGCTAATTACGAAACCAGCCTTAAGCGAGCCTGAACTTTTCCGGTTCGATAATATTGGCGATTTGGAAGGCTTTAACACCGACGGGCTACGCTCAATTCTGGAAACTATGAAGCATATTCCTAACATGAAGGAGAAGACTCTTCGCTATCCGGGACACATCGACTTGATTAAAGCGTTGAAAGCATCGGGGTTTTTCTCGAATTCACCGATTGAAAGCGGAGAAAAATCCATTGTACCAATGGAATTTACTGCTAAAATTCTATTTAGCGACTGGAAACTTCTCCCCAATGAGCCGGAGTTTACAGTTATGCGTGTAATAGTTAAGGGACAGAATAATGGGAAACCAACTACCATAACCTACGATTTGTACGATGAGTACGATGCCAAAACACAACAGTGGTCGATGGCACGAACTACCGGTTACACTGCCACTGCCGCAGTAAACCTTATTGCCAACGGACTGTTCAAAAAACCGGGAGTTTTCCCTCCCGAACTCATTGGTAGCAACAAGGAGTGTTTTGAGTATATTATAAACTACCTGAAAGAAAGGAACATTGTGTATAAAAAAACTGAAAGTTAGGTAGAAACAGCTTTTTATTGTTGGAGGTTATAGTGCTTAGCCAATAATGTGGTTAGGCACTTTTTTATTGGATTTATTTAACAAACACCGATTAGCAACTAGTTAACGGTTAGGTAATTTTTAATCTTTTCGAAGGTAACCTTGTCAACCAACTTATTTTTAACAATTTCATCGGCACTGGAAAAACTTCCTTGTTTTTCACGAAAGTAAACAATCGACTTTGCTTGGTAATCACTTAAGTAAGGATGCTTTCTTAAGTCGTCGTACTCAACAAGGTTAAGGTTTATTGTTTGTACCAAATTGGAGTCAACTGAAATATTTTGTTCTACTGAATTGAAAAGTTCCTGGTTCAGCCCCCAAACCTCGAGTAGCTGCTGTTTGTTTACAAAGCCCCCAAGGAGGTTGCGGTAGGCAACAATTCTGCGGGCGTAGCTCTTCCCAATCCCTTTTATTTTAACAAGTTCCAACGTATCCGCTGAATTAAGTTCAATAAGTAACGGTTCCTGAACTTTAACATCTTCAACACTTTTGCTTACAGCAAGCTGTAAAGAATCGGGAATTGGCTGAATACTGATGTATGGGAGTAGCCTGCTGAACATGGATGAATCGACTACATACATCTTGGCAAAATCATCCTTTCTTCTAAAAACGCCGCCCTTTTTCCTGTAGTTGTCAATTACTTTAGCCTGCCTATTGGAAAAACCCAACCTCTCCAAATCGGTAATTGATATTGTATTTGGGTCGAATACAAATAAATCGCACGTTATTTCTAGTGGGGCTTCCTCCTTTAAAACTGAAAAATTTGAGCGGGGTTCGGCCTCTACAAACTGAAGGGCAGTGAAAAAGCTATCAACTTTTTGGAAGTTTTCGCTGTGTGCCAACGGTGAAGCGTTAAAGAAAAAAACCTGATAAACGTAAGGAAAAACCGCAGCTAAGCATACTAACACAAAAAGGACCACCAATCCAAAGCGTTCATTTCGAGAAAAAGATAGCCACTGTCTCCACATACTCTACTTCCTTGTTTTAAGGTAAAGCCTCAAATCAGTATAAACCTCATTCAACGTAAAAATTACTATCCTAGTCCACCCCAGAAAATGCTGTAAATAAAAATAACTGCAATTGCAAGTGGGGCAATAAATTTTACAATAAATATGAAAGCAGGATAGTATGATGCTTTCAGCTTACCCTCGTTGGTTAGTTCGCTCCTTAATACTTTTCTTCCTACAAACCATCCAACAAAGAGTACGATAAATAAACCACCCAACGGAAGCATAATGTTCGAAGCAGCGTAATCGAGCAGGTCGAATATATTTTTCCCAAAAATTGTAAAATTGCTGAGCGTGCTAAACGACATTGATGCAAAAACCCCAAGCACCGAAATAGCCACGGTTCCAATAAAAGTAGCCTTTTTTCGGGTAATATTCAGCTCCTCAGAGAAGAAGGCAACAACCACTTCGAGCAGAGAGATAGTTGAAGTTAGCGCTGCTACAGCCAGCAGGATGAAGAATATTGCTCCAAAAAAATCGCCCCCGGGAAGCTGCTGAAAAATGCCGGGTAAGGTGATAAAAATTAAACTTGGCCCTGAGGTTGGAGCAATATCAAAGGCAAAAACCGCAGGAAAAATCATTACACCGGCAAGAATGGCTATTAGAGTATCGGCCAAAGAAACCTCAACTGCCGTTGATGCTAAGTTCTCTTTTTTATCGAAGTAGGATGAGTAAGTAATTAAAGCGCCCATTCCTAAGCTTAACGAGAAAAAGGCTTGCCCGAGAGCGTACAGCACCGTTTTCGCCGTTACCTTATCGAAGTTTGGTTTGAAGAGGAATGCTAACCCCTCGCCTGCCCCTGGTAATGTAACCGATCGAATACAAAGAACAATAATGAGAAACAGCAGTAACGGCATTAGTAGTTTGGTGTACTTCTCAATTCCTTTTTTTATTCCCGCCAGAACAATACCAGCCGTAAGAATCATAAATATTAGCTGCCAAACAATTGGGCGAATTGGGTTTGCCAAAAAATTTCCAAAATTCTCCTCCAGCTGCTGAGGAGTTTGCCCGGCAAAGCTATGCTTAACTGAAAGAACGATATACTCAAGAGTCCAACCTGCAACAGCGCTGTAAAAAGCTAAAATAAAGAATGCTGCCACAACCCCCATAAAACCAACGAAATGCCAATTTCCTCCTGGAGCCAGAGCCTTAAAGGAACCGTAAGCATTCTTTTGGCCTCTCCGGCCAATGGCAAATTCCGACATCATAACTGGAACTCCAATTACAAGCACGAAAAAAAGGTAAATAACCAGAAACGCTCCACCCCCATTTTCTCCTGCCACATATGGAAACTTCCATATGTTTCCCAATCCAACTGCAGACCCCGCCGCAGCTGCAATAATCCCAAATTTACTTCCAAAACTGTCGCGATTTGCCATAGAACTTTTTTAGTATCGGTTATCTTTTTAAAAACGGAAGCCAATTTCAGAAAAATAGTTGTTTTACGCAAAGTTAGTTTAAAAAAATATTTCAATATGTTTTGTTAATCCGCTAACAATTAATATTTTTATAATCGGACATAAAAAGAAAACCATGAATCCAATCCTTCAGTTTACTCTTTTCGTAGTATTCGCACTGATACCTTTCGGTTTCGGTGTTGTTTGGTTCTTGTACCGGAAGACCATCATTTTTTATACTGCTATGGCAACTTTTATTGCCAGTATGGGAATTGCAATAGTTGCATTTTGTGTAGGTTATCTTGGCTTCATTCATGTTACATGGGCGGTTCCTGTTTGTTTGGCTTGGTTGCTTGCCGCAAACACGGTGGCTAAAAAGTTGGTTAAGAAGCCTGCCGATGAGTTGAATAAAAAACTAAAACTAATGGCTAGCGGAGACTTGAATATTAATATTGATAGTGGTTTATTGAAACAAAACCATGAAATTGCAGAAATGGGACGCTCCGTAAATACTCTTGCCGACGAGCTTAAAACGGTAATAGTGCAAATTCATAATTTTTCAACAATTCTTAACGAAATTGGGGGAAGCCTTACCGACAGTTCCAGTAGCCTAAGTACAGGAGCTAACGAGCAGGCAGCCTCAACCGAGGAGCTCTCATCGAGCATGGAGGAGGTTGCCTCCTCGGTACATCAGAGCGCCGACAATTCGAGCCAAACCGAAAAGCTATCGAATGCTGCCTCACAAGAAATGGTTCACCTAAGCGAATCATCGAAGAATGTATTCGCTTCAATAAATGAAATATCCGAAAAGATTCAGGTAATAAACGATATTGCCTTTCAAACAAACATCCTCGCTCTTAATGCAGCCGTGGAGGCTGCTCGTGCCGGGGAAGCAGGAAAAGGTTTTGCTGTAGTTGCTGCAGAAGTAAGGAAACTTGCTGAACGAAGCCGTCAATCGGCCGACCAGATAATTAACCTATCCGATATAACCAAAAGAGAAACCGAAGAATTTGAGAAACGAATTAACAAAATTGTCCCTGATATTGAAAAAACAGCATCACTCGTACAGGAAATTACGGCTGTATCGTTTGAGCAACGCTCAAGCATCGACCAGATAAACACTAATATTCAGAATTTCAATGTAGTAACCCAAAAGAATGCTGCATCGTCGGAGGAGTTGCAGAGTTTATCAGAAACTCTCTTGGAAAAGACCGATAAGCTACTTGAACTCATATCATTCTTTAAAACTGACACAAAATTCAAGTAGATAATTTGATATTTCTAATTTAAAATCCCCCGGAAAATATTCGAGGGATTTTTTTCTACTCGTATCGAAGACTTAATACTGGGTTTTTAACAGCTGCTTTGTACGATTGGTATGCAATTGTAATAAGGACTAAAGTGAATGAAATAACTGCAGCCAGCACAAAAATCCACCAAGTTAAATTCGTGTGGTAAGCAAAGTTACTAAGCCACTTGTTCATTGCGTAAACTGCAATGGGATAAGCCAATACGTTACCAATAAGGACAAGTTTTGTAAATTCAACAGAGAATATTCTAACTACATGCGGGATATCAGCCCCAAGAACCTTTCTAACTCCAATCTCTTTTGTTTTCTGTTCGGCCATGAACGAGGCTAAGCCAAAAATCCCTAGGCAAGAAATAAATATTGAAAAAATTGAGAAGTAATTTATTAACGTATTGCTTCTTTGCTCAGAACGATAAAGTCTTGCGAGCGATTCATCCATAAAACGAAAATTATAATCGTAATCGGGTTCAAAGCGCTTCCAAACATCCTCAATATAACTCAACGTTTCCTGAGTATTATTTTCACTAATTCTAACGAAACAAATTCTCGCCTGGTTGTGATTCATAAACAGCACCAAAGGTGCAATCTTATTCCGAATATTATTGAAGTTAAAATCCTTCATTACTCCAATAATGTACCCCGAAGTTCCATGGAGTGACATTGTTTTTCCAACCGGATTTTCCATCCCCATCTGCTTTGCAGCTTCCTGATTTATAATAAATGAGTTAACAGTATCGGCAGAAAAATCCTTGCTAAAGGTTCTTCCATCAACCATTGAAATCTCCATGGTTTCGAAAAAATCGTAACCAACAGGGAAAAAGTGAATGGTCATTTCTCTATCATCATCTTTCCCTTCCCACTCATTTATTGAGGTTGATGGGCAAGCGTAAACAGGTAGCACACGACTTGTGGTAACTCCCTTTATATTGGGATTCTGCAAAAGCTGCTGTTTTAGTGATTCGAAGTTTTTCCTAATTCCTCCGTTCATTGCAATATGAACCAGATGATTTTTGTTGTAACCCAAATCCTTGTTTTTGACAAACCTCATCTGCTTAGATATCATAATTGTAGAAACTATTAGCGCAACCGAAAGCGTAAATTGGATTACTACCAATACTTTTCTAAAAAGAGAACTTTTTGCACCGTTACTGAGCTTTCCCTTTAAAACTTTAATTGGGTTAAATGCGGAGAGAAAAAATGCCGGGTAACTTCCTGCCAAAATTCCTGTGATTAAAGCAATTAGAATAAGCATAAGAACTATTGATGGCTCGATTAACATTGCAGGAGTTAACTCCTTTCCGGAAAGTTCGTTGAATTTAGGCAAAAGCACGCCAACTATTGCCAGAGCAATAATGAAGGAAACAAACGACATTAAAATTGATTCGCTGAGAAACTGTGAAATAACACTACTGCGTTTAGCTCCAACCACTTTTCGTAATCCAATTTCCTTTGCCCTGTTGCTCGAACGAGCAGTGGTTAGGTTCATGAAGTTGATGCATGCAATAATCAACACCAAAAAAGCTATCGTTGAAAAAGTTATCACATTCGTAATATCTCCTTTAAAAATAAAATCGTAGGCAAAATTTGAATGCAGGTAAATATCTTTAAACTTTTGGCTAAAAAGTTCGGTTGTATTCTCATCTGAGAACTTGTTCAGAGAATTCTTCAACTTTTCATCAACACTCGAGAAAAGATTTTTATTCTTCAACAGGAAGTATATTGCAAAGTTATATGATCCCTGTCCCATTTCATCGATATTTTCCCCATCCTCCTTAATAACCTGAAAAGGGAAAAGGAAATCAAAATCAAAGTGTGAATGTTCTACATCAGCAATAACTGCTACAACTTTAAAAACTCCTCGATCCTTTACTTCGAGTACTTTCCCTATAGGATTTTCATCACCAAATATTCTATGTGATAAATCTTCGGTTAATACTAAACTGTGAGGATCTGTAAGTGCTTTTTCTTTGCTGCCAAGCAAAAACTTAAAATCAAAAATATCAAAAGCGGTTGAGTCGATAGCACCGCTATTTGCCTGAATAAATTCCCCATCCTTATACAGGAAAAGCCATTCTCCCCAATTCTTAAACCGACAAACACTTTCCATTTCCGGAAAATCTTTCTGCAGATTGGGACCTAAGGCTGCTGGGTTTACAGCAACCTCGTAAGGTTCGCCATTTGTCATCACCCTTACCAAAACCCTTCCCATTCTCTCCGACTTAGAGTGCCACTTGTCGAAACGTAGTTCATCCTGCACCCACAGGAGAATAAGAATGCTACAAGCCATACCGATTGCTAAACCAACAATATTTATTGTTGAATAGGCTTTATGTTTTTTGATATTTCGAATTGCTATTAAAAAGTAATTTTTAATCATAGTTTTTGTATTTTGTTCAGAAGAAAGCAACCGCTGTGCCAATAAATCTTATTTCGCTGATTTTCTGCTCTTTATGAAGTTGTTTAATAATCTTCGGCAAAAAATAACTTGTACCATTTCTACACAACCCTGTTCGAAATCGAACAGAAATAAACAGAAAATGGTTGCAAACAATCGCAACCATTTTCTTAATAAATTAATTCAATTTTATGCTATGTCAATCTCGCTGCACAGGTAAACATCCTGAATTGCATTTAGGATTTTTACTCCATCGGCCATTGGTTTTTGGAAAGCTTTTCGTCCGCTAATCAGTCCCATTCCACCTGCTCGTTTATTCACTATGGCCGTGTACACTGCTTCAGCCAAATCGCTGGCCCCGCTTGAAGCACCCCCAGAATTAATGAGCCCTGCCCTGCCGTTATAGCAACTAATAACCTGGTAACGGGTGAGGTCAATGGGGTGTTCAGAAGATAGTTCTGTGTAAACCTTATCATTTGTCTTTCCAAAGCTAAGAGCCCTGAAGCCTCCATTATTCTCAGGAAGTTTTTGTTTAATAATATCGGCTTGTAAGGTAACGCCCAAATGATTTGCCTGACCGGTTAGGTCGGCAGCTACATGGTAATCAACCCCATCCTTCTTAAATGCGCTGTTTCGTAGGTAACACCATAAAACGGTGGCCATTCCAAGTTGGTGAGCCTGTTCGAAAGCCTCTGCCACCTCAATAATCTGTCGGTTCGACTCCTCTGAGCCGAAGTATATAGTAGCGCCAACAGCTGTTGCCCCTAAATTCCATGCTTCATCGACCGAACCAAACATAATCTGGTCATACTTGTTAGGGTATGTTAAAAGTTCGTTATGGTTCAGCTTAACGATAAAGGGTATGCGGTGGGCATATTTTCGTGAAATTGATGCCAGAACTCCAAATGTAGAAGCAACCGCATTGGCACCACCTTCAATTGCCAGTTTCACAATATTCTCAGGGTCGAAGTATGCAGGATTTGGCGCAAAAGATGCACCCGCCGTATGCTCAATCCCCTGATCGACTGGCAACACGGAAAGGTACCCAGTGCCAGCTAATCGCCCGGTACTAAACATCGACTGTAAACTGCGAAGCACCTGAGGAGAGCGGTTCGAATTGAAAACTACTCGTTCAATAAAATCGGGACCCGGAAGATGAAGTTGTTCTTTTGGGAAGGTTTCACACTTATGGTCGAATAGATATTTCGCTCTATCGCCAACCAGTTCAAAAATACCATTGAAGTTCATAGCTGCTGTTTTTATGATTGTGGTAAAAAACAAAGCTAGCCCAAATAAAAGGAAAAGTCAAGTAGAGATATACAATATTTTTAAGAAGGAGAAGAGCAACTCTTCCATTTTTATTATTGCTAGAACGGGTATCCAATACCAAACTGAAATGCAAAGTCATCCCTAACATACGGGCGTTGAAACGGGATCCAGTTTGTAGCCTCATTAGAATCATTTATTTTTAGGTTCACGGCCGGATCGTGCACCTTAACTCCCATGTCAAGTCGAACGGTAAAAAAACCAAGATTCATTCTTACTCCCAACCCTGTTCCTAGCGCGAGTTGTTTATAGAAACTGTTGAACTTAAAAAGTGCACCGGGTCTCTCATCGGCTTGGTTTATAGCCCAAATATTTCCAGCATCGACGAAAAGGGCGCCTTCAAGCATCCAGAAAAGTTTGAACCTATATTCAACGTTTGCTTCGAACTTAATATCGCCTGTTTGATTTGGATAAACAACCGATGTATCGCTAAAAGTACCGGGGCCAAGGCTTCGGGCATGCCATGCTCTCACTCCCGAAGCGCCACCTGAAAAAAACTTCTTCTCAAAAGGCAACGCCTTTGAATTACCATAAGGGTACCCAATACCACTGTAAACCCTGTAAACAAACGTGTTGTTTTTATCAATCACATTATGGAACGTGTAGTTAAGTTCAGTGCGGACAAACTGAGAAAAATCGGTTCCAAAAATCTGGTATGCCTCTCCAGGATTCTTTTCAGAGAATGTTGAATAAATACCATTCAGGATATTCCCAGAAATCTCAAAATTGAATCGAAAAAGGGTGTAATTAATATTTTTTTTCTCCTTCTGGTTATTGAAAATAAAGTTATATCCAGTTAGCGTAATGAATTGATTTTGGTAGCTGTTAAGCAAATAAGCATTGTTTTCAATTTTGTTTTGAAATGTAGTATCCATCTCAAAAATATTGATAATATTAATTTCAACAGGGGTAATGCTATGAGTAACATTCCGCTCATTTTTCCAGCTGTACCCAAAGTTAAGCCCAGCAATTGTTCGAGTATAATCGGGGCGATTTTGGTAGTTGTAGGAAGCAGACAACTTTGTACTCGGCGCATATTTAGTAATATACTCTTTCCCTGAAAAGGGACTTAAAAAACGGGGGAAGCTGAAGCCAACCATACTTCCCACTTCGAAAGCAGGATCATAGGTTCCCATTTGAGCTTGCTGAATAAGTTCAAACATTCCCCGAAGTTTCAAGTCAAAAATTTCAGCACCCTTAAATAGGTTTTTATGTTGGTAGTTAAAGTTTGCCTCAGCACCAAAATCAGAAGAAGAGGTAGTACCAACCAAATCGACCTGATAACTTTGCAGCGTGTGAGCAGCTAGCTGAATGTGACAGTTCAACTTCCCAAACTTTGGTTTTTGCTCCATCGATTGCTCGTTAAAAAACAGGAATGGGTCGTTGCTAGCCTCTACCTCGCCATCTCCATTCCCTTCGGGTTCAAAAAAGATATTAACCATACGGAATAATCGCAGGGAACTCAAATTATTCCTCGTTTTGGTAACCATACTCTCGGAGTAAAGTTGTCCTGGCTCTATAAGGCTTGCTCTATGAAGCACCTTTAGGTCAATGCCCGGATTCCCTGAGTATATATAATAGTTGCCATGAAATAGTATTGTATCAAGTTGGTTCGACTCTTTAAGGTTGAAGAATGTTATGGGATCGTAATTTGGATAAATGTACACTTTACTCACCTGAAACTTTTTATACTCTTGAACAATTCTGTCTCCGAACTGGTTACGAATAAAACGATTACGAATATTCATATCGAGATTAACCCTTGTTCCCTCAAGAGCAGTGTCGGCAGTGAAGGTTATGAAATCACGAGAGAAGTAAAAATAACCTTGCTCCTTCAACCCTTCTTCAATACGCCTCCTTTCATCGTTAAGAATATCCTTATCAAACCTTACTCCTTTTTTAATAAGGGAGTTATCAATATTAGAAAGCACATAACTTCTGACTGTTGTATCCTCAATAATGTAACGAATTTCGTTAATTTTATATGGTTTGCCAAGGGTTATATTGTATTCTGTTTCGGCTCTTTGACGTTTCCTGTAAATAGTAGAATCCTTAACGGTGGATGAGTAGTAACCTTTGTTTTCAAGGAATTGTTTAAGATTCTGGGTAGTTTGCCCTGTTTGAAATGTATCTAAAATAACGGGTTCCTCTCCTATAGTTTTTAACCATCGATGAATACCTGTGTACTTACTAGGGTTTGCAGCGTTATACATTCTAAGGTGGAAGCGAAACAATAAGATTCTTTTGTTTGGTTTCTGCCGTATATAATTATCAAGTTCACTACTACTAATAGTTTTCTGCTTGGAATCGTCAATTTTGATGGTGGTTTTATCGAGCAGGTACTTTTGTGGAGGGATATTTTTAGTAATACTACACGACGAAACCAGAATGGTAGCCATCACGCAAATTACGACCAATGAATTTGAATGTATTTTACGAATACAAAACTTCATTTATATAACCACAAGTATTTTAAATATTAAAAAAACGTGTGAAAGATAAGAAATCGAAATCACAGTACCTTCACAAAATGTGAAAAAGATAGCGCACAAAACATGCCATTCAACAATAATACCAAGTGATTAATCAAAAAAAGTATTTCCTATTAAAAAAAAATGGTTTTCATCCGAAAAATTGGATGAAAACCATTTGAATAATTAATCAAAGGAATGCTATTTTGTAAGTTCGCTTAGCTGCGAAAAAGCATTGTCGACGTTTGTTAACAAATCGCTATAGATATCCTTATAGTGTTTTTTTAGCTGCTTTTTGTCGAAGGATTTATCCGGATTATTTGCCCTGCGGAAAAGATCGTTGCGAGTATAAACAACCTCTTCGATAAGTTTGACAACCTGTTCTCTTTTCTCTTCACCGTGTAGGTACATGTATGTGTAGCAATCGGAAACAACCTCGCTCACAAGGTAATCGATATCCTTCTTTAAGTTTCTTAAATTAGCCATAGCTCAATAATAATTTGTTTGTAATTTGAACTGCAAAAGTAGTAAAGATAACCCAAATAAACGTTGTATTTTTCAACAATTATTTCCAATTATCCTTCACACATCGAACCGAATACAGTTCTGTACCCACCAAATTTGCAACAGGGATTGAAACGAGGCTTGAACCCACAACTCGAGAAATTATATATGCACCAGTTAACGGGTCACCAATGCCATCTCCACTGGTCCAGAAGTAAGCCTTTTCCCTGAGCTCGGCAAAAGTGGGGTCACCAGCTGTAACAGGAAGAGTCCCAAATCCAGCGGGACGAGCCGAAAAACCAGAGAGGTTACTAGGCGAAATAGTACCAGGTGCAAAGTCCCAAAAATCAACTTCCATCAGCCTTTCTGCGATAATATCAGGGTTTTCACCCCACCATTCCCCTCCAAGGTATGCGAAGAGTTCCTCCCAGTCGTTCTGGTTTGGAACATGCCAATACTGCGGGCAAAGCCCCATTGCCGATTGTACTGCAGTTGCCGAGTAAAGTAGCCCATATGTTTCACGATTCGCTGGATCTAAATTGTAATCAAACACATCGTTGAATGTATTTATCGAACTTCCATCTTGATAATTAATGGTTTGCAAGTTCTCTTTCATCCAAACCTGATTCCCAATCTGAACGGTTTGGTATGTATGTCCATAGTAATCTACAGGAGGAGAAGCTACTGTTCCGCCTGTGTATAGGTTACCTGCAACATTAACGTCGCCAGTGGTTGTAAGGCTAGTGTAAATATAGGTGCTGTCGCTATTTACTGTAAGGTAATCATCAATCTGCTTCGATTGGGTTAAACCACCAACTGCAAAACCTCCTTTGCTACCGGATTTAGCATCCTCTCTTACTGTGAATCGTGCTTCGTTATAGTTTATGTTCAAATAGTCGTTAGTTTCCGATTTATTCTGGGTTAACCCGCCTACGGCAAATCCACCCTTACTTCCGGTTTTTGAATCAGTGGTTTCCACGATATTAAACCTAACGCTATCGGGGTGAAGTACAAAGTAGTCGGTATTTTGCTTGCTTTGTGTTAGTCCTCCCACTGCAAATCCACCTTTACCCGACTTACCGGAAACCGGTTCAACAAGGTTGAAGCGAATGCTATCGGGTTGAAGCGTGAAGTAGTTAACCTCTTCTTTGCTCTGGGTTAAGCCTCCCACGGCAAATCCACCCTTCGAGCCCTTAGCTTGGTCATCACCACTAACAAAAAACCTTGCACCCGACTCGTAAACAGCAAAAACAACTTCGTTGTTAGAATTGGTAACTGTGAATATTGGTTGCTCAACATCTCTTTCTGCTTGCGCTGCAACATTTACTGTATTAGCGTTCATATTAACCTGGCTCGTGGGAACCCATGCGTCACCATTACTCATAACTGTTTGTCCATTGGAACTCTCACCCCAAATTGCGTTTCCTGCTTTAAGGGCGTAGGGTACCGATAAAATTTGTGAAGCTCCAAGTGTAACATAATCGGGTGCTTCACCTATTTTAATATCAATTTTTATGAATACGCTCTCTTCCCAAGGAATATCGTTGAACGAGCCAGATAAAACGTTCCCATCTCCAATAGACAATGAAACTATTCCCTGCTCATTTGTTTCAGCTGCATGGGTTTCGGAATAGGCAACAGTTCCTTCAATGGTTCCAACTAAAAGGCTGATTCTTACATCCACTTCCTGATTCTCGATGGTAGTACCATCGGCATTTCGCAATGCTGCCTGGTATGAAAACTTATTAGGCACCTGTGCATTCGCAATACTTACTACGAGAATAATTACTGCTATTAAATAAAAATTTTTCATAATTGAGTTTACTTTAAATGTTAGTTCGGGATAAAGTTATGTTAATAAAATCACTTTTTCAAAAAAACTCAAGGTTTCCAAAAGCAAGATGGGTTGAAAAACTCCAACCCATCTATACAAAAAATATTATAAAACAACTAGTTATCCTTTATACACCTAACTGAAAATGCTTGACCAAAGGGAGCCTCACCGCTTGAAATCCCAGTTCCATCGAGTGTATAGTACTCTGCAAGCGTTTGACCAATGCTCCACCAGTATGCCCTATAACCTTTCTCCGAATAAAACCAACTTGCACTAAAATAAGCAGTTCCGCCTGGACGACCAGAGAACCCAGAAATGTTATTTGCAGAATTGTCTTCCATCCAATATCCAGTGGTAGCACCTACGGTACCTTTCTCCATAAGTTTTTGTCCGGTAACCTCAGCATTAGCAGCCCAATCAGCTCCACCAACAAAAGTTAGCAACTCCGTCCAGTCGAGGAAGTTTGGCACATGCCAGCCGGTTGGACAAACGCCACCACCTGTTGGGCTGTAAACAGCAGCTTCTGTATAAAGCCTGCCAAAAATATTTAGGGTATCAGCATCATCAGAAACACCATATATCAATAAGTTTGCTAGTTCAATGGGAGTACCATCGGCATATTTTGTTGTTTTGAGGTTTTGTTTCATCCAAATTTGATTCCCAATACGAACGGTTGCGTACTCGTTTCCATCAACATCTTTAACTGGCAAGGTTCCTACTACTCCACCTGTTGTCATACTTCCAGAAACAACCATATCGCCCATGGCTGACAAGGTATTCTGAATGTAGGTTGAGTCGGCATTTACCATAAAATAATCTGATTCACCAAACTTATTCTGGGTTAAACCACCAACGGCAAATCCACCCTTTGAGCCGCTCTTAGCATCATCACGAATTGTGAAACGTGCTTCATCGAAGTTAATATTCATGTAATCGTTGGTTACCGACTTATTCTGGGTTAGCCCACCAACTGCGAAACCACCTTTGCTGCCCGATTTGCTTGGAACCTCAACAATATTGAACCTTACGCTGTCGGGCTCAAGAATGAAGTAGTTAACTTCCTGCTTATTTTGAGTTAAACCACCTACGGCGAAACCTCCTTTACTTCCCGATTTAGCACCACTATCCTCCACATAAACTCGTGTACCATCCTCATAAACAGCAAAAGCCAGCTTACTTTCGCTGGTGTAAACAGCGAATATTGGCTGCTCTGGATTGTGACCCGCTTCGGCTCTTACCTCAAAAGTTTCATCGGTTAGCATCACTTTACCTGTTGCCACCCATGAGGTGCCATCGTGCATAAGCATTTGCCCTTCAGTTCCTTCAACCAGCGGACCAACTGGACCCTGCTCTCCATCCTGAGTTAAAATTGTCCACTCGGTGCCATTATAAATGTAGGATTTCTTATCAACTGTATTGTAGTAGGCCCAGTTAATTACTGGATCGGCAGGAGCAGCCTCGAGGCTTCCTTTCCAAAGAATTCCAACGCCATCGGCTCCGGCTTCGCCATCGGTTCCATCCTGAGCAAGTGTTGTCCACTGTGTTCCATCGTACACGTACGATTTTTTATCAACAGTGTTGTAGTAAGCCTGATTTAAAGTTGGGTCAGCTGGGGCAGCATCGAGGCTTCCCAGCCAAAGAAGTGAAATACCGGGTTCGCCCTGTGGCCCCTGAGGGCCAGGAGTTCCTGTGGCGGCGTACAGTGCGTACGGAACTGCCAGAATTCGGGTTGTTCCCATGGTAACAAACTCGGCTGCTTCATCCATCTTAATATCGATTTGAATATCGATATTTCCATCGGCCCATGGAATATCGTCGAGGCTTCCGGTGGGCTCGGTTCCATTGCCAACCACCATATTTACAACCCCCTGTGGAGTTGTAGTAAGCGTATGGACTTCGGTGTAGAGAGCACTCTCATCGCTGCCGCTTACCAGCAGACTTACCTTTATGTCAACCTCCTGGTTGGCAATTATTGTACCATCGGCATTACGAACAACGGCCTGGTACGAGAATTTTCGTGGTGACTGACCCATAACCTGCAAAACTATTGCAAGTACTACTAACAGGGTTGTGGTTAATTGCTTCATATGTGTATGTTTTTGAGTTGTTTCGGTTATGTATTTTTATTTCACAAAAAATATTTGCAACTGGCATTAATCCTGAACACAACGAACTGAGAAACCCGAACGTTGATGGTAATCGTTTTTGGTAATAAATATATTCGAAGTCCATAATAAGTACATCCAGCTGGAACCATCGGTTGCTTCAGAAGAAGTCCAGAACATCGCAGCATTTCCAAAATCATAGTAGTTACCGTCTTCAAACCTATACCCAGCGGGATAAGCGCTAAAACCAATTTCATTGGATGCTTCAATATTATCAGAGTTCCAGCGGGGGTGATCATCAGGTTCGGTTCTTGTTGACCTGAGCTTAGCACCTGCAACATCTTCACCTCCAATATAGGTGATTAAATCGTTCCATTCCTCCTGTGTTGGAACATGCCAACCTGTTGGGCATAAATTTCTGCT
>DAOSWM010000058.1:16085-18672 GCA_035380045.1 Tenuifilaceae bacterium
ATCGGAAGATATTTCAGGATTTGGTGACACATCCCAAACAACCCCAAACTCGGTTACCGGGAAATCTCCTTCTGAGATAACGTTACCCCCTCCAGTGGCATCGCTATGAGTGAAACTAGTAATTGGATTTGTGAATACAGTTGGTTTTCCATCATCGATAATGCAACGTACGCTAAGCCCAACATCCTGATTCATATCTAATCGTGAAATGGATGAATTTAAATTGTAATTATTCATTAAAGAACGTACATAGGAGTAACCTGCGGTATACTCAGTGCTTGTCCAGAAGTAGCCGTACAATCCATAATCGTAGTAATCACCAATTTGGGTTCGCATTCCTCCTCCACGAGCCGAGAATCCGGTTTCATTTGTAGCATCCGAATTATTAGGATCCCAACCGTAAAGCCCTGCCTGTTTTAGCTTGTATGCTACATCCCCACGATCGCCTGTGCTTTCCACATCATCTGAACTCATTCCAATTTGAAGTTCAAGAAGTTTCCAGTCAATATCGGTTGGAACACGCCAGCCAGTGGGGCATAAACCATTTCCATCGTTTACTGCATACCAGTTGTAGAGGGCGCCGGTTGTATCGCCATAAATTTGGTTATCTTCAAACCATGCATACGCTTCAATACCGGCTTGCCATGTATTACTAATAGCAGTTCCGTTGCTATACTTGGTAGTTTTCAGGTTTTCGGCAAACCATTCCTGTCCACCAATAATAATTGTGTAATAGGAATCGCCATCAGCGCCGGTTATTGAACGATTGTACGTAGTAAGGTAAACAACATCACCATATGCGGTTCCGGTTCCGTTAGTTGCGTATGCCCTTATATAATGGGTTGTATTTGAGTTAAGCCCTCCTATTTCGAGTTCAAACTCGCCCAATGTACCCATTGTTGTTTGAAAGTCATCGTATGACGACTCAAACGTTGGATCATTATTTGTTGTGCTCCAAATAACACCAATTTCAGTAATTTCAATTCCGGCATCATCAATTACCTCTCCTCCAACAATAGCAGCTGTTGTGGTGATATCCTTAGGGATACTAGTTTTAACTCTAGGTAAATCCTTAGTTGAAATACAACGAACGCTTAAACCAAACGACATGTTATTTGCATACTCTTCAATATATGCTTCGTGGTTATTGTAGCTAAGGTTTAATTCAACCAGATTGAGATTCTTCTTAAAAGGATTTGCTTCCGTTTTGGACCACCATCTACCATTCATTCCATCGTTACTATAGGTTCCGCTATCGTAGTATCCGGTACCAAGAGCACTAAACCCCGATTCGTTAGTATTTGGAAGGTACCATTCATCAAAAACCCATGCTGGTGAAGTATAGGGGGGATTCGTTCTTGGTGATTTCAATAAGCTACCAACCTCGTACGGTTCTATGCCGAAACTGTTTACTAATATTTGGAAATCCTCTGCGGTAGGTACGTACCAACCTGATGGGCAAATTCTATCGCTCATAACAGCACTGGAACTGTAGTACGCACCATGTGAATCCTTGAAATCAATTGAATCTTGAGCGGTACTACCATTCCACCATGTGTAGGCTCCTTCTTCTGAAGACCAATCAACCTTCTGCATTTGTGTTCCATCTAAAAGTTTGGTAGTACGAAGGTTGCTAGTCATCCACTCCTGTTCGCCAATAATTACGGAATAGTATGAGTTTCCATCTAAATCAGTAAACGACCTGTTAAAAGTTGTAAATGAGTACTCATTTCCGTATCCAACAATTGTACCATCGGTGGCAAATGCCCTTAGGTAGTATTTAGTATTTGGCGATAATTCTGTTACAGTAATCACAAACTCATTAGTTGAATATTCTTCTGAAATTTTACCATCATTGATATCATCAATTGTTGGGTTGGGTTCAGTACTCCAGACAACACCTACCTGTGTAAGTGTTAACTCATTATTGTCAATAATTGTACCGCCTGTTATTGCCGTTGTAGTACCAGTTACCTCTGGAGTACCTGTTTTTAACCTTGGCTTACCCTCTGCGTATAAACAGCGAATGCTGTAACCATTCGATTTAGCCTGTTCATTTAATAATGCTTCTCCACTACTTGAAGTTAACTGAAGTAAGAAAGCCCCCATATCTGCTCCTTCTGTTTTCGACCAGAAGTATGCATGTTCACCAAAGTAAGTACCCATTTTGCCCTTATTGCCAGGCCATGCGGTACCAGCAGGATAGGCACTAAATCCAGATTCGTTGGTAGCACTCTGGTTTGGTTCATACCAGTATGGCTGGTTATCGGGGTTCATTGCATCGTAAATTCGTATTCCCTTCAGCTTGCCTCCGGCAACCATTTCACCATCAAGATAATCGATTAGAATTTGCCAATCACTCGCCTCAGGCATGTACCATCCAACAGGACAAATATTATCGTTTTTAGCTGCTGCCCAGTTGTAAGTGTATCCATAGTGTTCAACGGAATAACTTAGGTTATCTGTTGATTCATCCCAGTAACCACCAACGTTTTCAATATCTGTCCAAGTAGCAGATTCAAGAGGTTCTCCTCCCCTAAATGTGGTTGCGCGAAGGTTCTCACGCATCCAGCACTGGTCGCCAATT
>DAOSWM010000059.1:0-13646 GCA_035380045.1 Tenuifilaceae bacterium
ACAATAAAGTATTTACATTCAACCTAGATGTTGCTGCTGAAGCAACTTACACAGTTAATATTGCTGCCGGAGTGTGTGCCGATATGGCAGGAAATTCGAATGCAATGGCCACCGAATTTTCAATAGAATACGACAACAGCGAGCCAACGTTAAACCCGGTTACCATAACCTCAAACCAAACTCAAAATAATTTAGTACGAGTTGGTAAAAAAGCAAACCTGAACTTTACTGCACTTGAGGAGATTGAGAATGTACAGGTTTCAATCCATGGAAATCCTGTAGTAGCAAATTCGGGCGATGGTTTGGTTTGGGTTGCCACCTACACATTCACCGACGACGATGATCCTGAAGGAACAGTTACTTTTACCATTGATTTTGATGATTTAGCAGGAAACGCCGGCGTTCAGGTTACCGAGCTGAATTTTGGTGGCACTAACCTAACGTTTGATAAAACTCCTCCCCAATTCTCTGATATTGTTGTATCAACCAGCAATACATCTGGAACGTTCTCAAAAGTTGACGATATCATTACTATCACATTCACGTCAAGCGAATCGGTAAATACACCAACTGTAACTATAAATGGAGTAGGCGCAACCCTTTCTGGTGGACCAACTACCTGGACTGCAACCCATACCCTGGGTGCAGCCGAAACCGAAAGGTTAATTCCTTATACTATTACTGCTACTGATATTGCTGGAAACCAAAGCCTAATGGTTAGCGAAATATCTGGCATTTATTTCGACCGCACCCCGCCAGTAATTTCATCCGCAACAGTTCCTGCAGGTGAGTACAAGTTGGGCGACTCGTTCGATGTTACCATAACTGCCAATGATGATATTTACGATGAGTACGCAGTTTCAGTAAACGGTAAGGGAGCGTTAACTTTTAACAACCAGAATAACAACCAGTACAAGGTAACCTACAATGTTGAGGCTGCCGACAATCAGCAGAATGCTGTAAACACTTTACCAGTTAGCCTTCAGCTGGAGGATTTTGCTGGAAACTTCAACAACCCGGCATTCACAACGGCAACCGTTGATGGGGGAACACTTACCATCGATACACAGCTTCCGGTAATAGGTAGTGTTACCAGCGATGCTGAAGGAACCGATAATTTGCTGATTGATAGTACTATTTTATTTACTGTTACTTTGTCTTCTACCCCAGAGACTGGGTTGATTGTTAATCCTCAGGAATACAACGGTGTACCGTTGGTTTGGGCTCCAAACGGAACGGGCTCAATATATACCGCAACCTATAAAGTTGAACCAGGTCATACAGACTGTCCTGTTCCGGCGCAACTTGGCGATGTTACCTTAACCGATGGTGTAGGCAACGTTAGCGTTGCAGTTCCTTATAATTCTGTTAACAGGAGCATTTATGCAACTCGTCCGAGTGCAGAAATTTTGGGAACCACCACCAAATGTGACGATGGAACTACCGTTCCAATAACTTTCAACTTAACGGGCGCAACTCCGTTCCAGCTAACATATAACAATGGAACTTCAACTGTTGGTCCAATTGAAGTTAATGATGTAACCTATGTTGTTAATGCAGAAAGCGGAACATTCACCTTGGTAAATCTTACCGATGTAAATGGCAACTATACAACCACAGCAACTCAAAATGCTACAATAACTGTTAATCCTTTACCTCCATTAACATTTGATGTAACTTCATCTCCATTTAATAAGGATCAGACGAAGGTTGATCTTTCCCTTTATGTTAGTGACTTGCCTGCTCATTTCAGCGGTTACGGTGTTGGAGCCGATGGCTGGTTCTACCCACAGATTATTGATCCGAATGATTACGATTCTCCCATTCCAATAACATACACATATACCGATGGGAATGGTTGTACTAACTCCATTGATGATGATGTAGTTGTTACAAGCGGTGGTGCACGAATTGATGATCTTGAGTCGTCCTACTGTAATTATGCCGATCCTTTTACAATTACCGGTTTTAACCCGATTGGTACCACTGGATGGTTCGAATTTGAATCGGAAAATACTCCAGGAAATTCACTTACCATTGACCCATCGAGCCTTATTGCAGGGAACCATACGGTTGTTTACAAGTACATCGATGGAACCAGCACATTCCAGGCACAAAAATCGTTTGCTGTTGACTCGGTGGGTGTTAACACGAATTTTATTACACTCCTAACAAAATATTGTGAGGATGCTGACGATGTCTCACTAACTGCAATAGATTATTATCCAAGTGGAGGAACCGGGCATTTTTCATTCTCGGGTCCATCCGAAGCATTTACTCCATCAGTAATAAACTCAAACATTGCTCTGTTTGAGCCGAGTAAAGCTCCAGTAAATCAAACCTACCAGGTAAGTTACTACTACACTTCACCTGCGGGTTGCGAATCGAACTTAATTCAGAAGTCGGTAACAATAAACCCAACTCCCGATGTTGACTTTATAATTAGGGATAACTACAATTTTGACGAGGGCGATGTTCAGCTGGAAGGCGATCCAACAGGGGGAACCTTCAGCAGCGGAACGGTTATTCACAACAATGGCATTCTGAAACCAAGCCTCTTTACCCCAGGTGATTTGTACATTAAGTATGCATATACAAACCAAACCACTGGCTGCTCAAATAGCATCGAGAAACCAACGCGTATCATAAAAGCCGATGAGGTTATTTCTGGTCTTGAAGAGAAGTATTGCTACTCAACCGATACCGTGCTGATGGAATGTACTCCAATTGTTGATGGAACCATTGTTGGAGAATTCTACAGCGATAGGCTTGGTTTGATTGAGTCGTACGAACCAAATAAGGCGAAATATCCAATTGCAGCAATTGGAAATGGAGAGGATGTAGTTCGTTACCGGTATTCTGTTGTTGGAACTCCATACGAAGTGTACACCGAAGTGCTGGTCGATTCAATTGGCGAGGTAACCATTCAGAATTTGCTTGAGGGTTACTGTGAGGATGCCGCTAAGATACAGATAAGTGGTTTTTCTTCACATGGTTCTGGAGGCGGTGCTTTCAGCTACTCAGGTACTTCAATAGCGTTTGAACCAGATGGGGATTTTGCAAACTTAAGACCAACTGAAGAAAATGTTGGAATTTATGAAGTAACATATGAGTATACTTCTGATTTATCTAATTGTAAAAGCGATACAACCGTTCAGGTTGAGATTTATCCACTTCCCGAGGTTTCCTTTGAACTTCCAACATACTACAATATTGACGACCCCAATATTACTCTAGTTGGAGAACCAAGTGGGGGGATTTTCTCAACTGCTACGGGTGTTATTGCGAATGAGTTCCGACCTGCTGATTTTGGTGTTGGCCCGGTTACAATTACTTACACCTACTCCGATGGGAATAGCTGTGAGAATAGTATCTCAAAAACGGTAACTATTATTGGCCCTTCGGCCACAATTACCGGTTTGCCTGCAACTATTTGTATTGATGGAGAATCAATTAACATTTCGGGTTCATCAACCAACGGATTACCCGGTTATTTTGAAGGGCCGGGGATTACCAACACCGAAGCCAATAAAGCAAACTTCAACCCAGCCGAAGCGGGAGAGGGAGAACACAATATTTTCTACAAATACACCAGCAGTGCAGATGGAACCACCCTGCTTTATATTTCCCAAATAATTGAGGTTATTGACTTGGGTGAAGTTTCAATTCTTGGTTTTAGGCCCAGCATGGAGTATTGTAAGGGAGAGGATGTTGTTTCTCTAACTGGAACACCTCAGCCAGGTACATTTAGCGGAAGTGGAATTGTTGGCAATGAATTTTATCCATCAGTTGCTAATGTTGGAACTAACGAAATAGTTTATACGCATACATTGAGCGGTTGTTCTATTTCGGGCAGCGTGCAGGTTACAATTAATCCACTGCCTGAAGTAAGCATTGACGTAGTCCAGGTTTGCTCAAATCTAAATGATGAGCCAATTGAATTTATTAACAACACAACATCAATTGATGAGGTGGTATCGTGGCACTGGAGTTTCGGTGCTGGCGAAGGAACTTCAGAGGAGTTTGAGCCAGATTACTTGTATAAAACTCCCGGTTCTAAACTGGTTTCTTTAGAAGCTGAAACAGTTAAAGGATGTAGTGCAACAGGAACAAAGGTGATAAACGTTGGAATTCTACCCGAAGCAAACTTCAGCTGGGTGAATGAGTGTATTAATGGAAGTGCAACCGAATTTACAAGTACTTCAGATGGTGGCGTTAATATTGAACACCTTACCTGGTTTGTTGATGGAGTTGAACTGACCGAAGTGTCTGATAGTTTAGAGTTTGGTCATGAATTCCTTGAGGTTGGAGATTACACAGTAAAACTTCTGGTGGAATCGGAGGATGGTTGCAAGGATTCAATAGAAAAGGTTCTTCATATTCAACCTTTAATTGCAATTTCTGAGTTATCAAATCAAATTTACTTTGAAGATTTTGAGGATAATGAATCTTACTGGTCGGCTGGCCCCGTTGACGAAAATGAAGAAAACCAGCTGTATAGCTGGGCGTTTGGAACCCCAACCGGAAGTATTAATCAGCCTGAATTGGGCGCTAATACTTGGTTTATTGGGGTTAATGATGCAGACCAGTTTGCAGAACATTCGCAGCTAATTAGCCCTTGCTACGATTTACGCTCACTCACAAAACCAATGATTAAGTTTAACCTTTGGTCGGCGAACGAGGTTGGCCGTAATGGAACTGTACTTCAGTATACAATTGATAACGGCTTAACTTGGAATATTATTGGTGATGTGAATACAGGAATCAACTGGTACAATTCAAATTCAATTAAGAGTCAGCCCGGTTACCAGCTCACAGGTTGGAGTATCAATACAAATGATTGGGTAAGTGCACGCCATAGCCTCGATATGGTGAGAGAAGCCGAAAATGTTAGGTTTAGAATTGCATTTGCTGCCGATGGTAACTCTACTGTTGACTTCTACGGATTTGGAATTGATGATATTTGGATTGGAAACCGTGAGCAGAAATTGTTGCTTGAGTACTTTACGAATGCAACAACATCAGCTACTGTTTCTGCAAATTCAACCATGAGAAGTATTGAAACAAGTAACTACCGCGATATTGCGGCAATCCATTACCATACTTCAAGCCCTGTGGGCGATCCGTTCTATAGTTTTTATCCGGCAGGTCCGTCATCAAGAGAACTTTTCTACGGAGTTTCTCAAATTCCTTACGCGCTGGTTAATGGCGATACTGAAAATTCTTTTGCTTCGGCCAACCTTTCGTCAATTCAACCTATGTTAAATATTGAAATGCTCAAGGATCCAAGGATGAAGATTGAGGTGGAAGGTAGCGTTGGAACATCAGTTAATTTGCAGGCAACAATAACCATGCTCGACGATTTTGCCGATGAGGATTTGGTTCTTTACTGTGCCATCGTTCAGAAAATTGCGGATGTTGCTACGCCTCTTAACGGTCAAGATGAATTCTACAGCGTGCTTCGTGGTTTTGTTCCCGATCCAGGAGGAACTTTGCTAAAGCAAAATTGGGAATCGGGCGAGTCCGAAATATTTACAATGAGCACAACTATTCCGGAGGGAATTCCAACCGAAATGTTAAGGGCAATGGTTTTTGTTCAGAATATTGAGGATGGCAAAATTTACCAAACCGAAATTTTCGATGCATCGCCATCCACATCAACCAATCCAAATGCTGAAAATTTTGCGGTTTCGGTTTACCCCAATCCAGCACGTAGTTTGGTTCGTTTTTCTGCTCCGCAGATTATTGAACAGGCAACTCTGGTTGATATCTCAGGACGAATTCTCGATGTTCTTGAGCCAAATAGTGACAGGTTTGAAATTCCGGTTGATAGGCTGGTGAACGGAATTTACTTTGTTCGCGTTAAAGCAAAAACCGGGCAGGCTGTTGTGAAGTTTATTAAAGAGTAAAGAATTTAGGAAATTGTATAAAAAAAGCCCCGAAAAAAATCAGGGGCTTTTTTATTCTCTGGAATGTGTATTAATCTTCAAAATGGTGTAAGAACTCTTTTAACTCGTATTTATCACACATTCCCCTGAATTCCTGAAGCAAACCTTCGTTAAACGGAACTCCCTTATCTTTTCTAAACATCCAGGTATCGTACTCTTTTTCACCTGCGGTGTAAATACGATCCTGCCCCGGCATCTTTTCAGATGCTCTCAATTCACGAAGAATATTTCCGGCAGTTTTCTTGAAATCATCCGGTTCAGTGAATGCGTTGATATCAATTACAATAAAGAAGTGGCCTAGCGGGTAGGGAATTTTTTTACCATTTTCAAATCCGAGAAGCATTTTCATATACGAACCCTGCTGCAGGGCAGCAGAAAGAATTTCCACAACTGTTGCGTAACCGTATCCCTTGTATCCGCCGGTATCCTCGCCAACTCCACCAAGAGGGCAGAACGCAGCGCGTCCGGCAATTAAATCTTCAAGAACCTCCTTCGAATCGGTTTTGCTCTCACCGTTCTTGTCAATTACCAATCCTTTCGGAAGGTTTTTCCCCTCACGGGCGTAAAGTTCAACTTTGCCACGTTGCGTAATTGAGGTGGCGCAATCGAGCAGGAATGGGAACGGATCGTCGGTTGGCATTCCAAAAGTAAGCGGATTGGTTCCCAGCATATTTTCAACCCCAAAAGTAGGAGCGATGGATGGACGGGCATTGGTTCCGGTAATTCCAATCATGTTTTCCTTTACGGCCATTAGCGGGTAGTAGCCGGCAAAGCCGTAGTGCGTTGAGTTGCGAACGGCAACCATGCCCATGCCAAACTTTTTGGCCTTCTCAATGGCCATTTTCATAGCGTTGTACGAAATTACGTGTCCCATACCGTTATGCCCGTCAATAACTGCGGTTGTGGGCGTTTCTTTTACAATTTCGTAGTTTGTAACCGGATTCAGAATGCCATCCTTAATCCTGTCGAGGTAAATGGGTTTTAGCCTGTTTACGCCGTGTGAGTCGAACCCCAGCTTATCGGCTTGCAGTAGCACATCGCCCACAATTTTTGCATCCTCCCTTGGGATGCCGGCCTTTACCATTACTTCAATGTTGAATTTTTCAATTACTTCAAACGGAATGTATTTTGTTGCCATAGCTTTATGTTTTTTGCAAAGATACCAATTTAGTTTGGTGTAGAACACTTTTTAATAATCCCATAATTCATAATCCTTTTAAGTTAAATTATTAGTGCAAAGATTGTTCTAAAGGTAAATTTTGTATATTTATTGTTGTAAGAATTTAAAGTTCAAATTGTTTTATTTTCATCGAGCCTTTCTGTTTAAGTCCTGTATTCAAGGCATTTTTGTTGCCAAGTTTAATAATCTATTCAAAAAGAAATGATTAAACAGTACGACGAAATAGTTGACGTTAAGAATCATATTTTTAATGTTACTCTGCTGGTTGGAACAATACTGGGAACAGTTACCTTCATGCTAAGTTTACGGAATTTCTATGAGTCGGAAGTTCGTATCAACTATCTGCTGAACTTTTTTACCATCTTAACATTTCTGATTGTTTACCTGTTTCGTCAGAAACTATCACAAAATTTTAAATCGTTTGTAGTTATTCTGGGTGTTTTTGTTCTTAGCTTCATCGATATTTACAAGCTTGGCACATACTCAACAGCCAAAGCTCTTTTGGTGTTAATCCCATTCTTCTCTCTTATTGCCTTTAAATTTAATCGTATTGTTTTCTACTCTGTTCTTGCTATTCTGGTTTACGTTTTCTTTGCGTACCAGTTTGTTTCACAGTCGTTCAGCCTAACGGTTGACCTGAATGAGAGAAATCTGCATATTAGTTCCTGGTTGGTAAATTTATCGATACTTGTAATTATTGCATATGCTGTATTGATTATTGTCGACAGGTTCAACAAAACTTTCTATAAGCTAATTGATAACCTTGAGGAGCAGAATGTTGAACTTCAGGCGCATCGTGAAAACTTGGAGGGTTTGGTTGCTGAACGGTCAGCCGACCTTGAGGCAGCAAACGAGGAGCTAATAGCTACAAATGAGGAGCTCCATCAAAGTAACTCCATAATTGAAACACAAAATCAGGAGCTAAAATCAACCCTCGAACACTTAAAGGATACTCAGTTGAAGCTGGTGCAATCGGAAAAGATGGCCTCGCTTGGAGTACTATCAGCGGGCGTTGCCCACGAAATAAACAACCCCTTAAACTTTATTATGGGCGGTTACAGCGGCATTGAGAAGTGCGTTACCAATCCCAGTGAGTGTAATAAAGACGATATGCTGTTGTACTTAAATATTATTAAAACCGGGGTTGAACGGGCTAGCGACATTGTTAAAGCGTTGAACCTTTTTAGCCGCAGTAACGATTCGTACAATGAGGAATGCGATGTTCACTCCATTATTGATAACAGCCTAATAATTCTGAGTAACCAGTACAAAAACCGAATTGAAATAGTTAAGGAGTTTGACTCCGGTAGCGTAGTTGCTAAAGGTAATGTGAGCAAGCTGCTTCAGGTTTTTTTGAACCTGCTTACCAACTCCATTCATGCAATTGAGGATGAAGGGAAGATTACTATTAAAACGAGGCGGAACAAGGAGCATGTTACGGTTGAAATTACCGATTCGGGTTGTGGAATTAGCAAGGAGAATCTTCCTAAAATAACCGACCCGTTTTTTACTACTAAGGATCCGGGAAAGGGCACAGGATTGGGCTTATCCATAGCCTACAAAATAATTCAGGAGCACAAGGGAACTTTGAATATTGATTCTGTTGAGGAGAAGGGAACAGTGGTTATGATTGATTTGCCCCTAAAGAGTAGTAATTAGAATGGCAGCTCGCTCAGCTCAACGTTTCCTCCGGAAACAATTACTCCAACCTTCCGCTTCTCAAATTTTTTCGGATTATCCATTATAGCCGCCACTGGTACTGCCGACGAGGGTTCGATAACTATTTTCATCCGCTCCCAAACCAAGCGCATGGCTTTAACAATCGACTCCTCCGAAACCGTTAGTATTCCATCGGTTAACCTTTTAATTATTGAGAAAGTTAAAGGGCATAATGAAGTTCTTAATCCGTCGGCAATGGTATTTGGATTTACCGAAGGATACAGCGTGTTATCACGAACCGAGCGGAACGCATCATCGGCATTTATGGGTTCAGCTCCGTAAACTGAAATATTTGGATTGAATCCTTTCGTGTAGGTAAGTGTGCCCGAGAAAAGTCCGCCACCGCCCACTGGAGCAACAACAATGTCGAGATTTGGAATTTCTTCGAGAAGCTCGAGCGACGCAGTTCCCTGTCCACAAATCACGTTGAAGTTATCGTACGGATGGATAAAGGTTGCGCCGGTTTTCAGCTTAACTTCCTCCAGAACTCGCTCCCTGTCGGCTTGGGTTGGCTCGCAGGTGGTAATATTTGCGCCGTAACCCTCAACCGCTTTCCTTTTAACGCCAGGGGCGTTAGCAGGCATTACAATGTACGATGGAATTCCTCGAATTGCAGCAGCCAGAGCCAAAGCTGCAGCATGGTTCCCCGAGCTGTGCGTGCAAACACCCTTCTTTGCTTCCTCATCGGAAAGCGAAAAAATGGCATTCGATGCGCCACGGAACTTGAATGCTCCAACGCGCTGGAAATTTTCACACTTAAAAAAAACTTCGCAGCCCAGCGTTTGGTTAACCAACCTTGAGGTTAAAACCGGAGTTTTGTGGGCATACAGCTTTACCGTTTGGTATGCAGCTTCAATATCGCTCCTTGTGGGAGCGGTTAGGTGTTTAGTTTCTTGCATTTTTTTCAGATGAAGAACCTGTTTTTTTGTACTCCTCAAACTTATCTAAAATTCTTTTGTGTACCTCGTACTCGCTGGCAATCAGTAGGAAGCCCTCTGTAAAATCGCAGAATTCCATGAACCGAATGGCATCAATCTCATCGAGTCCTGTTAGCTTGTTAATTTGCTCAACCGAGAATTTTTTAAGAATTATATCCCATTTTATCTCCTCATGCCGTTTCATCTCAATTTTCTCCTTCTGCAGGCTTATCCAGTCCTTGCCAAACATAAACCCGCTGGTTGTTTGAGGTAGATTTTTTAGGTCCATCTGCTTAATGGCTTTCTGGAAGTACACCTCAATGCGTTCCTGCATAATTTCCTGCTCCGATTTGGGCAGCTCCATCCTTGCAACTTCACGAATAAACCGCTGGTACGAGCCAAACCGGGTAATTCGTACTTCGCGAATTTCATAAATTCGGGGAACCAGTTTTATGGGAAAGTAAAGCGAATCGGAAGAAAACTGCCCCCACGATGGGATTCTCATTTCGTGGTAACCAAGGGCGCTAATAAGTAGCGTATCGCCAACAGAAACCGGTATTTTGAAGTAGCCTAACATGTCGGCGGTGGTGCCAACCCGTTGTCCGAGGTTCATGGCGTGTGCCAATGGCACCGGATTGCCGTTCACGGCATCAACCAGCTGGAAATGGATAACGGGAATTGTATCCCTACCAGCAGCCTGACCGGCTGAATGTAAGACCAGTGAAAGGAAAAGGATCGCTGTAAACTGCTTCAATTCAAAATTATTTTCGATTCAAATTTAACAGTATGTTGCGAATAAATGAATTTTTAACGGGTTGGTTAACTTTTTTTAACTGGGTTGGTTATTTCGTTTTTTTTCCCTTCAACCACTTCTCTAACCACGTATCCATTTCCCAAGCAGTGTGTAATACCGATTGGCGTGACTGGTATCCATGGCTTTCGAACGGAAGCATTACCATTCGGGCGGTGCCGCCGTGTCCCTTTATTGCTGAGTACATTCGTTCGGTTTGCATGGGGAAAGTCCCGCTGTTGTTATCATCCTCACCATGGATGAAAAGAATAGGAGTTTTCAGTTTGTCGGCGTGCATAAATGGCGACATTCTATTGTAAACTTCGGGTGCTTCCCAGTAGGTTCGTTCTTCACCCTGAAAACCAAATGGAGTGAGCGTGCGGTTGTAAGCTCCGCTTCTGGCAATTCCGGCTGCAAACAGATTACTGTGTGCTAGCAAGTTGGCAGTCATGAATGCTCCGTATGAATGTCCTCCAATTGCAATTCTGCTTGGATCGGCAATGTTTTGATCAACTAGAAAATCAACAGCAGCCTTTGCGTTAGCAACAATTTGTTCAACAAATGTGTCGTTGGGTTCAAGCGTATCCTTTTTTACAACTGGCATTCCAATCCTGTCGAGAACTACGTATCCACGTGCAACCCACATTACAGGTGAAAGTCGGGTTGGACGAATAAACCTGTATGGCGAATCCTTTACCTGATTTGCAAGTTTTGGATCAGAAAATTCTTCGGGGTAAGCCCACATTAAAACGGGTAATTTTTTCGAACCCTTCTTGTAACCTGCCGGTAAATAAAGTGTTGCCGAAAGTTCAATTCCATCTTCACGAGTGTATTTAACCAGCTCTTTCTGAACATCCTTTAGCTGTGGGTATGGATGCGGGAATTGGGTAAACGCTGCAATTTTTTTCTTCTTCGTGTCTCTAATAAAGTAGTTTGGCTGATCAGCTTCCGACTCACGACTGGTAAGGATTTTATTCTCTTTTATATTCAAAACTGATACCAAATATTCGTAGTATTGATCCTCGCATTGCCAAATTCGTTTTGGTTTTTGCGTGCTGATTTCAAACTCATCAAAGAAAGGGAAGCTTCCTTTTGGTGAAGCGCCTTGACCCGAAAGGAAAAGTTTGTTTTTTTTATCGTCTGTTAATAAAACGTTGAATCCTTGTTCGTTTGTTTCTATTAGGAATCGTCCGGGATCGGAGTACAAATCCTGCCACGATCTGTCCCAAATAACTTCCTTTGGTTCCTCAATGTTCGATGGGTTAAAGAAGCTGGTAACTGATCTGCGCCCGTCGTACCAACGCTCGTAAACAACTGCAAGTTGATCCCAGCCCCAAGTAATTCCTGCATACCGCAGATTTAACGAGAGGAATGGAGTTGGCTTATCCTTGAATGGAGCATCGAGTTTGTACAGTAAATCGCGGATTTCGGCAATCTTCTTCGGATCGCCTTCGTCCTGTGCCTCAACCCAAACAACGGTTGCCGGAGCATCTGCGCGCCACTGGAAATTTCGTGGCCCCGTTCGCACTGCGCTAAATCCCTGCGGGATTTCTTCTGCCAAAGGAGTTTCGGCTAGCTTCTTGAAAAGTTTCCCTTCGCTGGTCCAAATTTCAACCCAGGTTGGAAACCGGTAGTACGGAACAACGTATGAGAATGGTCTCATAATTTGTTCAACAAGAATATATTCGCCGCTAGGTGAAACTTCGAAACTTGTTATTATTCCCGGGTTTCCAATCATTGTTGGTTCCTCGTTCTCCTTTACCATCATGATGCAGCTGGTTGCGTAGTGCTCAAATGCTCGCTCATCGTCGAGATCTTTTAGCAAATCCTGATAGGTGCGCACAAGCGCAGATTTTCCGGAAGTTTCCTGAACCGATGGACCTTCAGGTAGTTTCGATTGCTGATGAAAAGGCTCTCTATATAAAACTCTTGATGCGAAGTAAATTGAATTCCCGATGGGCGACCATTCTACTGGGCTGGATACCAGCGCATCGTGGAGATTTTTAGCCCAAAGTTTTGATTTTCCGGTTGCAACATCTGTAACCCAAAGTTCAATGGTTGAATCCTGATAAACTACAATTGCCAACTTCTCGCCATTGGGCGACCACCGAAACTGTTTAATATTACCATTTTCTGGTAAATCTGAAACAGGAAATTCCTCTTTGCTTTCAATCTTTTTTAAAATCAACTTATCGTAAAAGCGGGCACGACTTTCTCCGTAGTTATCTGGATCGATTCTAACGCCGGCCAGCTTAAGTTCGGGTTTTGCCAAATCGGAAATATCAGGCATTTCCTGCGGGTAAGCTAAAACAACAAAAGTTTTAGTTGGATTTATCCTGAGAACCGGAAACGATGGCGCTTCAATAATATCCTTGAGTTCTTTTGGAGGTTCCATGTAGCGGGTTGGTTCCTGTGCCATAACCGAAAATTGTGTAAGCGTTACTATAATTAGGATTTGTGTGAGTTTTTGTTTCATTGCCTGAGGTTTTTGTGGTACTAAACAAAAGTAAGAAAATATTGATTACTGAAGACTTTGATTTTTTTGAAACAAGATGGAACGCAGAGGACGCAGAATAGACGCTTGCCTGCCGAAGCGGCAGCTCAGGCAGGGATTTACGCTAATTTTTTGAACCACAATAGCAACTGTAGGCACAGCAGAAAAAAAGACTTTCCAATTTAACTACCCAAGGCAAACGGCCGCTCGTACTTTTGACTTTCCATCGTCCGCTCGTACTCTTGCGGGCATGGAAACGTCGGGTTTAGGAAAGATGGAACGCAGATAGCGCAGATTTAGCTGATTTACACGGATTTTTTTGTCACAAGAGGCCTGTCACAAACTGATTGGGTGATTGAATGATTTTAACCATTCTGTTATACCCTGCTTGCTCTACCTATCGTTAGACAGGCGCAGGCAAGTGTGTTTGCGCCGAGTTACTCTGTGGTGAAAAGGAGCGAAGCGACTGACATAATTCGTGATAATTCGTGTGGTTCGTGGACAGAAAAGAGGAATGTTGAATGGTTGAATGACCTGCTTGCTGCAGGCAAGTTGAATGATTGCACTTCGACCCTTCGGCTATGCTCAGGGCATCGCA
>DAOSWM010000059.1:13746-18044 GCA_035380045.1 Tenuifilaceae bacterium
GCAGGCAAGTTGAATGATTGCACTTCGACCCTTCGGCTATGCTCAGGGCATCGCAGCTCAGTGTGACAAAATTGCAAACTGCCCACTGAGAATTGCCAACTGAGTACTTGGATTTTGATGAAATAAAAACGGATTCTGCTGATAAAAAATTCTTCCCGGTTGATTGTTTTTGCGCTTCAGATAATCCGACAGCTACATTTGTTGCAGTAAGTAACTTTAAAAATACAGCAATGGAACGATTAAAATTTTTTCGAACTGCAATTTCGGTTTTATCGCTAGTGATAATGCTGATGCTAAGTACAACAGGATGTGAAAAAGAACCGAATGACGGTAATAATGATGATTTACCATCAATTACCGGTTATCCGATTGTTGGTACAAACCAAACTACTTTCTACAATAATAGCGACGAAATTAGCCAACCATCTGCTGGACAATCATTCTACGGCCAAAATGCAACTTACATTGGGAATGCTCCATCGTATAAGGATAATGGCAACGGAACAGTTACCGATTTGGTAACCGGATTGATGTGGACACAAAGTCCCGACATGGATGGCGACGGCGATATTGATTACGATGATAAAATGTCGTACGACGAAGCCGTAGCCAACGCCTTAAGTTTCAATCTTGCCGGATACACCGATTGGCGATTGCCAACAATAAAAGAGCAATACTCGCTAATAATGTTTAGTGGTAAAGATATTTCTCCAGAATCAACAGATGGAAATACTCCCTTTATTGATACTGATTTTTTCGATTTTGGCTACGGCGATATCGATGCGGGCGAACGAATTATCGATGCGCAGTTTGCAACATCAACCCTGTACGTTAGCACAACAATGGATGGGAACGAAACCATGTTTGGAGTAAACTTTGCCGACGGGAGAATTAAAGGTTACCCAACCAGTCCGATGCCCGGACAAACCGAAGGGAAACAGTTCTATGTTCTTTATGTGCGAGGAAACACAACTTATGGCATTAATGATTATGCTGATAATGGCGATGGAACAATTACCGATAACGCAACCGGATTGATGTGGATGCAAGAAGATAGTGGCACTCCAATTTCGTGGGAGAATGCGCTATCCTATGCAGAAAATTTTGAATTTGCAGGATATTCTGATTGGCGACTTCCTGATTCCAAAGAACTGCAAAGTATTGTTGATTATTCACGTTCGCCTTCAACCAGCGGAACAGCTGCAATCGATCCGTTATTCAGTTGCACCCAAATTGAGAACGAGGCAGGTCAGGCCGATTTCGCATTCTACTGGACTAGCACAACCCACGCCGATAGTTCGCCAACTCCCGGAGGAAGCGCAGCATATGTGAGTTTTGGCAGGGCGCTTGGATACATGTTCGGTGAATGGATTGATGTTCACGGCGCAGGCGCGCAGCGTAGCGATCCAAAGGAAGGCGATCCGAATATTTACCCTTACGGTTTCGGCCCTCAGGGCGATGCAATTCGTATAAACAACTTTGTTCGGCTTGTAAGAAATGTTGGAAATTAATTGTATGATATTTCAATAATAGAAACCACAAAAAAATTGAAGTCATGAAAACACGAATGAATTTGAAAGCAAAAAAGTTGACACTTGGTTTAATTGCAATGTTGTCTTTTTTAAGTGTCTTTTCGCAAGGTCGCGATGAACAACGCCCACCGATGCTACCAGATTCAGCACAAATTGTTAGGCAGGTTGAACACCTGGCGTTGGACTTATCCTTAACAAAACAGCAGAAGGAAAATATTCTGAAACTTCACTTTGCGCATTTTAAAGAGGTTAAATTACAAATGGGAAATCACGATGCTCAAAGAGAAAAAATGCGTGAGGAAAAGGAGGCATTAAAGCAGAAATTTGAAAAGGAAGTTGAATCGCAGTTAACCGATGAACAGAAGGTAAAGTTTCAGGAAATTAAAAACGAAAAGAGACCTCCACGTAAGGAGAAAATGAGAAAATAAAAGACAAATTTGTTAATGATTCATATATTTATTTTTATGAAATCTTGTGTTAAATTATTTTTCTTTTCTCTGCTGACATTGTTTTCAAGTTGCGAGAGATCCCTGGAGGAAATAACCGTTATTGATATTGAAACCCCCGAGTGGGCAGAGGAAACTCATGGCAACTCTGTTGATCCAAACTATTCAATAGTTTTTTCACAGAGCGAGGTGAAACGCATCGATATTACGATTGATCCGGATGATTGGAACGATATTCTTGCCGATTTGGCAAGTATGCCCCATGGCGGTCCGGGTCAGCCGATGGGCACAACTTTCGATCCGATTTGGGTTCCCTGCGATTTCTTCTTTGACGGAAAACAGTGGTACAAGGTTGGAATCAGAGTGAAAGGGAATTCCAGCTTGCAATCGACCTATATGTCGGGAATCAGAAAATTTTCGTTCAAGCTGGATTTCGATGAGTTTGAGGATACGTATCCCGCCATTAAAAACCAACGATTTTACGGGTTTAAGCAGCTAAACCTGAACAATAATTTTGATGACAAATCGGAGCTGCGCGAGAAGGTTACCGCTGATCTTTTTAGAGAGTTTGGCGTTCCATCTGCCCATACATCGTTTTACGAATTGTACATCAACTTCAACGGAGAATCGCAGTATTTTGGACTGTACACTTTGGTTGAAGAGGTTGATAATACCGTAATAAAAACCCAATTCATTTCCAACGATGGAAATTTATATAAACCGGAGAACAGAGGAGCAACTTTTGCATATGGATCGTTTAATACAACCGATTTTTACAAAAAAACCAACGAAGATTTCAGCGATTGGTCGGATGTGGAAAACCTATATACAGCAATTCATAATCCAGACAGAACAACAAATCCTGAGGAATGGCGCTCACAGCTGGAATCGATTTTGGATATGGAACAGTATCTCAAATGGCTTGCGGCCAATACGGTAATACAGAATTGGGACACATATGGAAGAATGACACATAACTACTATTTGTACAACGATCCGCTTTCCCAAAAATTTGTTTGGATTCCGTGGGATAACAACGAGGCGCTCCAGGAAGGGAAAATGCAGGGTGCGATTTCAATCGATCTGAGCGATGTTGACAATAATTGGCCGCTAATCAGCTACATTGCTTCCGATGAAGTGTACTACAATGTTTACAAGCAATTTACCAAGGAATTTGTGCAGAATGTTTTCGATCCTGCAACAATGGAATCGAAGTACAACCAGTATTCATCGTTAATTCGCGAATCGGTGGGGAAGGAGGAGCTCGGATACACTTTCCTGCAGAATGGATTAACCGATTTCGATGATGCTTTAGTTCAACTTAAGCAGCATGTTAACGATCGGTACAATGCGGCAATTAATCTTGAATAGTTGAATAACAACTGAATCAATTTTTGATATTTTATCGCTAAATTGCTCAATGTTTTAAAAGCAAAGGAAGGATGAAAAACCATAAAAAGATACTGAAATTCACGGAAGTTTTTCTTATCTCCTTTGTGTGGCTGGTGATATTGTCAACACCAATTCTTTTCAGGGAGGACAACCAGCTTCCGGTTTGGCGAAGTATTTCGAAGCAACTCGAAACTTTGATTCCGCTTACAATTCTTTTCGTAATAAATCGATTTTTTTTAGTTCCATTTTTACTGTTCCGCGAAAAACAGGGAAGGTATATTTTTTCAGTTTTGGGGACTATTGCTGTTCTTACAATTAGCCTTTTCTTTTTTCATGCAAATCTGATTGACAGAGATCAAGTTCGAAGAAATGCTCTGATGAATCAAAGGTTAATCCAGCAAAATCCGCCTCCGCTAATTGGTGAAAGATTTGCTCGTCCGCTTCCTCCGCAACCAGATGTTCCACGACCAATTCCGCCATACGCAAATTTTCTGATTCTTTCATTTCTGATTGTTGGCTTCGATACAGGCTTGCGCTCAACGCTTCGTTGGACCGAAGTTCAACAGGAAAAAGTTCAACTTGAGAAGGAAAATGTTGCAAACCAGCTGGTAATGCTTCGGAACCAGGTGAGTCCGCACTTTTTTATGAATACGCTTAATAACATCCACTCGCTGGTCGATATCAACACTAGTGAAGCAAAGGAATCGATTATAAAGTTATCGAAGATGATGCGCTATCTTCTGTACGAAACCGAAACTGAAAAAACTACGCTGAAGCGTGAAGTTGAATTTTTAAAGAGTTACATCGACTTGATGAAGCTTCGCTTCAGCGAAAAAGTATCGGTTACGCTAACTTTACCCGAAGCTATCCCCGATAAAACTATTCCGCCCTTCTTATTCACTTCAATAATCGAAAATGCGTTTAAGCA
>DAOSWM010000060.1:0-17493 GCA_035380045.1 Tenuifilaceae bacterium
GCATGGGTTACAATGAGTAAAAAAGTTCTTTAAATAAATATAGTTCGGGGTGTGGCGCAGTTGGCTAGCGCACTTGCATGGGGTGCAAGGGGTCGGATGTTCGAGTCATCTCACCCCGACTAACTAAAAATCAAAGGCTTGCAGAAATGCAGGCCTTTGGTGTTTTTGGGGCGGGGTAAACATTAGGGTAAACAAATGAATCATCAATTTCTTTTATGGTATAAACTCCAAACCTAATGATTCATTGTTTTGGTTTTGATGCCAAATATTCCATATACTTCCTTCATTGCGTTATTAATATTGCCACATCCAGAGATAAAGTTTTATAAGGATACTACACATCTCCTTAGGTTATCTCCACTTTAGGTGTTGCACCAGCAGGAGAAGTTATAGCCACAGGTCATTTACTGCGTACTCCTGTTCCAGAAATAATTCCAAAGTCATAGTAACTTATTTACTATTTTTTTGTGGTAAAAGCCTTAACCTCAGCCAAAACACGAAGTGGAACAACAAACTTTCCGTTCATTTTTTTCTGGCATGCCAAAAGGTCGAACCTGGTTATTGGGAGTGCAAGTAACCACAATTTTTAGTGTAACCCTTCCGTTCGAATAGCCTTCGTGAATTGTATTCCATGATTTGTAAGGCTTAGTCTTAGGCTTTTTAATTTTTTTAAATATTTAGAATAAAGATTTGTTTTAGCTGGAGGATGGACCTTTTGCTTCTTCTAAAAAAAGTAACTAGGTAAACTTATTTTGGTTGAATGTGTATGATTAGTCGTTTAATTACCAAAATAGTAATTTTATTTGTGGTTTGTAAATGAATTTCTCTCTGTTTTTTCGATTCTCTTTAAAAACTTAAGGAAAAACCGCATGAAACTCTCAGAGGTAAATACTAAACTTAGGTATAATACTTAATTGATTTCAAGTACTAGCCCCTTAAGATATTCGCCTTCAGGATGGTAGATGTTTATTGGGTGATCGGCTGGTTGGGTTAGTTGGTGTAGGATTCGAACCTGACGGTTTGCTATAATTGAACCTGAAAAAACTGCGTTGCGAAAGTTTTCGCGGCTTACAACCTGCGAGCACGAGAAAGTGAAAAGGATTCCTCCGGGATTTAGCAACCTGAACGCAGCAGCGTTCAACCTTTTGTACGCTTGAAGCGCATTTCGTAGCGCATGGGTATTCTTTGCAAAGGCAGGAGGGTCAAGAATAATTACATCAAATTTTTCTTGATTATCTTTCAGGAAGGTGAAAACATCGGTGCAAACCGATTCGTGTTTGTCGGTTTTGCCAAAGTTTAGCTCGACGTTCCTGTTGGTGAGGTCGATGGCTTTTTGTGAGCTGTCAACGGTTACAACTTTTGCTGCTCCTCCTCGGAGGGCGTAAACAGAGAATCCGCCGGTATAACCAAATGTGTTTAATACCGATGCCCCCTTGCTGAATTTCTCAAGCAGGAGTCTATTCTCTCGCTGGTCAACAAAGAAACCAGTTTTTTGTCCTTCCTCCCACGATACATTAAACTTATTGCCGTGCTCAACCACAACTTCGTTAATTGGTGGGCCGGCAATATACTCATCCTTAATTTCTTCATTTATCTTTCCCGATACGGTTCCGCTGCTCTTATCGTAAACAGAAAGAACTGTCCCGTTTAGGAGTTTGATGATTTGCTGAGCAACTGTTTTCCTGATTCGGAACATTCCTGCGCTGTGAGCCTGAATTACGGCCGTTGAGCCGTAAATGTCAACAATTAACCCGGGTAGGCTGTCGCCTTCGCCATGAACCAGCCTGAAAATATTGGTTTCCTGATTCTGGTATAGTCCCAACTTCTTTCTTACTTCCAGCGCCATTGCCAGTTTATTCAGCCAAAAGTTCTCATCAATGTCAGCCTTTTCAAAGCTGAAGATTCGCACTGCAATCGATCCGGTTTGGTAGTGGCCAGTTGCTATGTAGTTTCCAAAAGAATCATTTACTTCAACAATATCACCATCGTTCAAATTCTCAGGAAGCCTTTTAATTGCACCGGAAAAAATCCAGGGGTGAAACCGCTGGAGCGATTGCTCCTTGCCTGGTTTTAGGTTTATTTGTGGGTATTGCATTTTAAATTTTGCTGGTGATAAGTTTAAGGTATATTTCGCGGCAAACCCAGGCATCAATGGCAGCGTACTGCTGCTGCGCTTCGCTGAGCGAGGGAGCATCCCAGTTCGAGAGCTGCTGCGATTTTGACACTTTCTTCCCAAGTACAATGGCAGCCATTTTACGTACGCTTAGGTTTTCAATCCCATAGTTTGGAACAACCTGCTGCAGATCGATAAACCCTTCGTGTTTAAATTTTGCGATTTTGCTCATCGACTTTAAATCATCGTGAATTGCTGCCCCAATTTTTAAAATTTGTGGGTTTTCAACTAGCTTGATTAGTTCCTTTGGGAAACCAGTGTGTTTTACACGTATAAGAAGTGCAAGTTTTTCTGTTGCTAGTTGAAGTAGCGCAATGCTGTTTGATTCACCCTTTTTAAAAGATGGTTTGGTTTCGGTATCAAAACCAATAATTTTTTCCTTCAGTAGTTCGGGTAGCCAACGTCTAATCTCATCCTCTGAGTTTATCACCACAATTTGACCTTCGTAAAATATGCGGGGAAGTTGCGCTACACTTTCGTTGTCAATACTATCGGCGTACATTTTATAAATCGTTTTCCATATCCTTCTGCCGCTGGGTAATAAACCAGCTGCTGGTATCGTGTTCAGAGGTTTTTGTTTCTTCCTCGTTTTCGGTTTCTAAATCGATGTTGGTATAGTTAAGTATATGCATTGCTCTAATGCAGTTAGCTAGCCTGATTCCCCAGTACTCCTCAAAATTCAAACGGCATTCCCACAGGGCATCGTTCATTTCTTCGGGTTGACCATTCTGGTACAGCAAGGTAAAATCCTTCAAATCTTGGTAAATATCAGCCAAGTATTCCGATAAGGTCGCATTAAATTGCTCGTCGATTTCTGATATTCTTTCATCAAAAATTTCGGGGAATTCATCATGCTCGCCTAGGAATGATTTTAACCCAAGTCTAATGTTTTCGTAATGCTCTTCGGTTACATGTTTCCGGTTTCCCTCTTCGTAAAGGGGTTCGGTTTGTGGAAGGAGCGAAGTTTTATAGTAAAGTAATGGTAATAACTTTGCAGAGGCGTTTATAAAAGCCTTCCTCTTTAAATTCTGAATATTTTCAATAAACGCACAGAATTCCTTGGCTACTGTTGCAAATTCAAGTACGTTCCGACTGTAAACCAAATCTTTAGTATTTCCTTCCATTCATTATAGTTTGCCTGCAAAGCTACTTGAAAATTAGCAAAACACCAAGTGTAAAATAATTCGGGGCAATATAGTTTAGAACCATTTTAAATTACAACAACCATTCAACTATTATTACATCGGTAGCCAAAGAAAATTATTTTTGTAGTCAATTTTCAAACGGTTGCTGTACATGTCGCATAAGCAAAAAACGGTTGATCATCTAGGGAAAGTTGTTGAAATTACACGCAACGATGTTAAGGTTAGCATTATAAGTCACTCAGCCTGTGCATCGTGTCATGCGAGTGGAGTGTGTGGTATGGCCGATACTGCTGAAAAAACTGTTGCTGTAACAAAACCTAATCATGGTTTTATTCTCGGACAGGATGTTAAAGTAATCTTAAAGCAATCGATGGGTTTTAAAGCGTTATTCCTCGGTTACCTAATCCCATTCATGCTGGTTGTTACCCTGCTTATTGCCTTTAATTCAATGGGATTCTCGGAGTTGAAATCTGGTCTTTTCTCAATCTCGGCTCTTGTTCCCTACTATTTTGTACTTTACCTACTTAGAGATAAAATTTCACGTAGTTTTAATTTCGATATTGAACCAATTTTATAAATCTCGAATAGCATGAGTTATTCAATTATTCTTTATACTGTTTTAATGCTTAGCGCACTCGGCGTTGTGCTGGCGGTAGTTCTATACTTCGTTGCCCAAAAATTTAAGGTGTACGAGGATCCCCGAATCGATCAGGTTGAGGCTGTACTTCCTGGAGCAAACTGTGGAGGTTGCGGATACCCCGGATGCCGTGGATTTGCGGAAGCGTTTGTGAAATCCGATGATATTTCGTCGCTGTTCTGTCCGGTTGGTGGAAACGATACCTTCGCTGCAGCAGCAGCAATTCTTGGGAAGGATGCCGTGGCGCAGGATCCGATGATTGCCGTGGTTCGCTGCTCGGGTTCCCCCGATCACAGAGCCCGAACCAGCACCTACAACGGAGCACAATCGTGCAAAATTGCATCTACCCTTTACAGCGGCGACACGGGCTGCCAGTTTGGTTGCCTCGGTTTGGGCGATTGCGTTGATGTTTGTAAGTTCGATGCAATCTACATCGATCCTGTAACTCTTCTTCCAGTAGTAGACGAGGAGAAATGTACCGCTTGCGGTGCCTGCGTAAAGGCTTGCCCGAAACTTATTATTGAGCTGCGCAAGAAAGGACCTAAGAGCAAGCGCATCTTTGTTTCATGTATCAACAAGGACAAAGGTGGTATTGCCAAGAAGAGCTGTGAGGTTGCTTGCATTGGTTGTAACAAGTGCGTTAAGGTTTGCCCTCACGATGCAATTGTGATTGAAAACTTCTTGGCTTACATCGACTATAGTAAGTGTAAACTTTGCCGGAAGTGCGTTGAGGAATGCCCAACGGGAGCAATTCTTGAGTTAAACTTCCCGCCTCGTAAACCTAAGGTTGAGGCAGAACCACAGGTAGAAAAAACAGAGTAATAAAATATGAACTTCGAATTATGATTCACAAATCAACATTCGAATTCAATATCCAAAAATATTAGAGTATGCTTAAAACTTTCTCTAAAGGCGGGGTTCATCCTCCGGAAAATAAAATGTCTGCCGGCATGGCAATTGAAGTTTTGTCGTTGCCGAAGCAGGTAATAATACCTATCTCTCAGCATATTGGTGCGCCAGCAACACCAGTTGTGGCAAAAGGTGACAAGGTGCTTGTTGGGCAAGTTATTGCCAAGAGTTCAGGTTTTGTGTCTGCTAACATTCACTCGTCGGTTTCAGGAACAGTTGCATCGCTCGATGCAGTTCTTGATTCAACTGGTTATAAGCGCCCAGCGGTTACAATTACCGTTGAAGGTGATGAGTGGTTACCTGAAATTGACAGAAGTGCCGATCTGAAAACCGATATCAATTTATCCGCTGAGGAAATTATTGCCAAAGTTAACGAAGCGGGTATAGTTGGCCTTGGTGGTGCAACTTTTCCCTCGCACGTAAAACTTTCAATTCCCAAAGGGAAGAAAGCCGATGTACTTATTATAAATGGTGTAGAGTGTGAGCCTTACCTAACTTCAGATCATAGGCTAATGTTAGAAAAAGCTGATGAGCTGATGGTGGGAATTCTGATTCTTAAGAAGGCGCTTGGTGTTGAACGTGCGCTCATAGGAATTGAGAACAACAAGCCCGATGCAATTAGCCACCTTCAAAAAGTTGCCGCAAAATACAAAGGAATTGAGGTTTACGCGCTTAAGGTGAAATATCCGCAGGGAGGTGAAAAACAATTAATTAAGGCGTTAATCAACCGTGAGGTTCCGTCGGGAGGTTTACCAATCGATGTGGGAACGGTTGTTCATAATGTGGGTACTGCCTTTGCTGTTTACGAAGCGGTTCAAAAAAACAAACCACTTATCGAAAGGGTTGTTACCGTTACCGGTAAAAATCTTCCCAAAACTGCTAACTACATGGTTCGTATTGGAACTCCAATCTCACACCTGATAGAATCAGTTGGAGGATTACCTGAAGATACAGGCAAGGTTGTGAACGGTGGCCCAATGATGGGAAAATCGTTGAACACCACTGACGCTCCTGTAACAAAGGGAACTTCGGGAGTAATTGCTTTCCCCGAAAAAGAATCGATGCGAAGCGAGGTGAAACCTGCTTGCATCCGTTGTGGTAAGTGTGTTTCTGTTTGCCCTATGGGGCTTGAACCATACTTACTAAACAGGTTGAGCCAGCGCAAGATGTTCGAAAATCTTGAGAACGAAAGAGCCCTCGATTGCATGGAGTGTGGCTCGTGCAGTTACGTTTGTCCGGCAAATTTACCATTGCTCGACTATATCCGCCTTGGTAAGGCGGAAGTGAACGCAATTATAAGAGCACGCAAAAACTAGATTAAAGCTATAAAACCTTATAAATAATGAATAAACTACTAGCCGTATCACCATCACCACACGTCCATAGCGGGGAGTCAACCAAAAGGTTGATGTTCAATGTGGTGCTGGCACTGGTTCCAGCGCTTGCGGTAACCCTTTTCTACTTTGGCGTTGGGGCACTTGTTGTAACTGCTGTTGCAATTGTATCGTGCCTTCTGTTTGAGTTTCTTATTCAAAAATACTTATTAAAGGTAAAGCCATCCGTAACCGATGGCTCTGCAATACTAACCGGGCTGCTTCTTGCATTTAATTTGCCCAGCAACCTACCCTGGTGGATTGTAGTAATTGGTGCGCTTGTTGCAATTGGCATTGGGAAAATGAGTTTTGGTGGGTTAGGAAACAACCCTTTCAACCCGGCTCTTGTGGGGCGAGTTTTTCTCCTCATCTCGTTCCCCGTTCAAATGACCAGCTGGCCATTGCCCGTTGAATCGCGAATGTCATACATCGATGCGGTTACTGGAGCAACACCTCTGGCAATTGTAAAGGAAGGTTTGAGCAAAGGAACTTCCATGTCGCAGCTGGCTGAGCAAATACCTAGCCATATGCAGCTTTTCATGGGAACCATGGGAGGCTCCCTTGGCGAAATTGCAGCGTTTGCGCTGCTAATTGGTTTTGTTTGGCTGCTTTTCACAAAAGTTATTACCTGGCACATTCCCGTTTCCATTATGTCAACCATTTTCGTATTTACTGGAATCCTTTGGTTAATTAACCCGGAAGCCAATGCCGATCCTATTTTCCACCTACTAACAGGAGGTGTAATGCTTGGCGCAATTTATATGGCAACCGACTACGTTACCTCGCCAATGCATCCCAAAGGCATGTGGGTGTTTGGAGTTGGAATCGGTGTGCTTACGGTTCTTATCAGAGTTTGGGGTGCCTACCCCGAAGGAGTGTCGTTTGCAATTCTAATAATGAATGCATTTGTTCCTTTAATCAATAGATATATGAAACCAAAACGCTTCGGAGAGGAGGTGAAGAGAAATGGCTAAAGAATCGAATTTCAAAAATATGACATTGACGCTTTTTGTTGTCACTTTACTATCATCGGCTTGCCTTGGGTTTGTATACAGCTTTACCAAGGGGCCAATTGATAACGCACAAACAGCGAAGATTAACGTTGCACTAAGCAAGGTTTTGCCTGAGTTCGACAACCAGCCTTCAACCGAAAAGTTTACCCGCGAGGTTGATGGAGGCATCCTAACTTTTTATCCGGCAACCAAAGGCGGAGTAGCGGTTGGAACGGCAATTCAAACCTTTTCTAAGAACGGGTTTAGCGGACAGGTTGACCTGATGGTGGGATTCCTACCCGATGGCTCAATTAATTCTGTTGAAGTAATTGCCCACAAGGAAACTCCAGGGCTTGGCGATAAAATGGAGTCAACTAAATCGGATTTTAGCGTTCAGTTCAAAGGGAAGAACCCTGCTGATTTTAAACTTATGGTTAAAAAGGATGGCGGTGATGTTGATGCAATAACGGCATCAACAATAAGTTCCAGAGCATTCTGTGATGCCGTTCTACGAGCCTACAACGCATATATGAAGGAAGGAGGAGCCCAATGAATCAGGTAAAAAATTTCACGAAAGGTTTCATTAAGGAGAACCCCGTTTTCGTTCTTCTTTTAGGAATGTGTCCCACACTTGGAACTACAACCAGCGCAGTAAATGGATTGGGAATGGGGTTAGCAACCACCTTTGTTCTTGTAATGGCCAACATTGTTATTTCGTTGGTGAAGAACGTAATTCCAGCGAAGGTTCGTATTCCTTCGTACATTGTAATTATTGCATCGTTTGTAACAATGGTTGATTTGAGTATGGCCGGATTTTTACCAGCGCTTCATGCTCAGCTGGGATTATTCATCCCTCTTATTGTAGTAAACTGTATAGTTTTAGGAAGAGCCGAAGCTTTCGCTTCGAAGAATACTATCGGTTCGTCATTCATTGACGGATTGGGAATGGGTCTGGGTTTTTCCTTCGCGCTAACTTTGCTTGGTGCTACCCGTGAGATTCTGGGTAGCGGAAAGATTTTTGGCCTAACCCTGTTCCCCGATAAGTATGCTATGCTGGTATTTGTGCTGGCGCCGGGTGCATTCTTCGCGTTGGGTTACCTTATTACCATTATGAACAAACTTGCTAAGAAGAACTAAAAAAACCTTAAGCCATGGAATATGTAATTATCATAATATCAGCAATATTTGTAAATAATATTGTACTGGCAAAGTTCCTCGGAATTTGTCCGTTTCTTGGGGTTTCCAATAAGGTTGAAACCTCGGTTGGCATGTCGGGTGCAGTACTCTTTGTAATTACCATTGCAACCATTGTAACGTACTTGCTAATGCACTACGTGCTGATTCCTCTTAACATAGGTTACATGCAAACCGTAGCATACATTCTTGTAATTGCTGCGCTTGTGCAAATGGTTGAAATTATTCTTAAGAAGGTTAGCCCCTCGCTTTACCAAGCGTTAGGAGTTTTTCTACCATTAATAACAACAAACTGTGCCATTTTGGGTGTGGCAATTCTGGTTATTCAGAATGAGTACAACCTTCTTGAAAGCGTTGTTTTTGCCATTGCAAATGCAGTTGGTTTTGCGTTAGCGCTGATTGTTTTTGCCGGAATCCGTGAGTCACTCGATTTGGTTGACTTGCCAAAAGGAATGAAGGGCGCTCCCATTGCTTTGGTGGTTGCCGGAATTCTTGCTCTTGCATTTATGGGCTTTGCCGGAATTGTGTAGCTAGCAAATTCATTTAAAATATTAAGCCTGCTCATTCGAGCAGGCTTTTCTTATTTTTTCGCCAAATATCTAACCCCAAGGTATTTAAGGGTAACGCCGATTATTGGAATTCTCAGGATTTTCTGCTTATCCTTCTCGTTATTCTCGTTTAACCAATCGCTTAGGGTGTGGATTGGCGCGCATAGAATTTTGGTTTTTGGGTTGAGAAGAATCGTTTTCTCTTTATCAAGCACTATGGTTCGGTTTTTTCGGGGAATAATTCTATAGTATTTCCTTACACGAAACAGTGGTCTGAAGTATTTAAAGAGCCGCGATATGTATTTCTTCTTAAAGATAAAACTGTTGCAGGTTTCGCAGTGTCCAGCAACAATATTTCCGAAAACCAGCTCGTTGCAGTTTACCTTCCCTTTGCAGGTTAAGCAATCCATTTCAACCTTTCTGTTTGTTGGCTCAAAGATTTTTTGTGACATCGATTTTCTGAAAGCCGAGTAGCTAAGTGCGATGCGGAGAAACCAAAGTTGCAGAAAAATCAGTCCGATGTATAGAAGGTAGAAGTAGTTCGCGAAGTTCTGATGGAAAAGGAAACCGTCGTATAGCCCATGAGCCAGTGAGGCAAGGGCAACGGAAAGGAATAGTCCGAGATAGTTCTTGTGAATCTTCTTGTGAATAAAGAATGCAATTCCCATGTATCCCGAGAACGACATGTGACCAACTGTGGCGAAAATTGAACGGGTAATGAGCAGTGTGAAAGGGGCTTCGGCGCTGAAACAGTAAAAAACGTTCTCGATAACAGAGAAACCAAGCGAAACGGCTGAAATGTATATTAGCCCGTCAACAATCTCGTCGAACTCTCGTTTTATGAAATCGAGGGCGATTGCCAGCGCCAGCAGCTTCGATATTTCTTCAATGAAACCAATTTTGAAAATTGCATCGATGATGTTGTAGCGTACATTTACAAACTTGTATAGAAAAAGCGATGCGAGAACAGAAATAGCTCCGCCAAGCACCATAACAAGGAGTAACTTTTTGAAGGGTTCCCTTTGGTAGGCATCGTAACTTCTGAGCTTTATAAGGTAAGTTATGCCAATTGCAAATGCTAGAATAATTACAGCTAGTTCTTGATAATGTGTCATAGAAAGGATAATTACTATTTAAACTTCAATAAAGATAATTAGTTTTGAATCATAAATCTAAAATAATTAACATGAACACAATTGAACAATGTAGTTTCTGTTGAGAAAAACATTTGCCATTTGCCGTTCGACTTCCTACATTTGCCATTCATTTTTAGAAGGTTTTATTAGTATTATAAATGCAGAATATTTACCCAAATAATTTCGAAGAGAAAATTGGTTTCGACCGGATTCGCAGTCAGGTGAGCGATATGTGTTTTTGTGCGCTTGGGAAAAGAAAAGCCGTTGAGGCATTCTTTATGACCGATTTCAACGAAGTTGCAAAACGTATCGAGCAGGTTTCGGAAATGAAAACTATTTACCAGATGGAGGATTCATTCCCTGTTGATGGTTATGCTGATGCAACTCCTTTCCTTGAGCGGATTAAGCGCGAAGGATCGTGGATGGACGAAACCGAACTGTTCACTCTTCGAAAATCGCTGGATGCAATTAAAGCGTTGGTTTCATTCTTTAAGCGAGGCGAAAAACCAAAATACCCGTCACTTACAGAGCTTGCAAAAAGCGTTGAGTATTTCCCGTTTGTTGCCGAAAGAATTGACTCAATTCTAAATAAGTACGGAAAAATAAAGGATAATGCTTCGCCTGAGTTGGCAAGAATTCGCGGTGAAATTACTTCGAAACAGGCTTCGGTTTCGAAACGAATAAACTCGATTCTAAAATCGGCGCAGGCCGAGGGAATTGTCGATAGCGATGCCCAAACTTCAATTCGCGAAGGACGAATTGTGATTCCCGTTAGCGCTGCCAACAAGCGTAAGCTTAAAGGATTTATTCACGATGAATCGGCTACCGGAAAAACTTTCTTTATTGAGCCGGTTGAGGTTGTTGAAATCAACAACGAAATTCGTGAGCTTGAGTACGATGAGCGCCGCGAGGTTATCAGAATTCTGGTTGAGTTTTCCGATACGATTCGCCCGTACCTGCCGGAATTATTGCAATCATACGATTTTCTGGGAGAAATTGATTTTATCCATGCAAAGGCAAAGTTTGCAGCAGATGTAGCGGGAGCAAAACCAATTATACACGAGAATCCTAAAATTTATCTGCGTAAAGCAGTTCATCCGTTGCTAATGCTTGCACTAAGGCGTGAAGGCAAGGAGGTAATTCCGCTCGATATGGAGTTAAAGGCCGATGATCATATCCTGCTAATTTCCGGCCCAAACGCCGGAGGGAAATCGGTTTGCCTAAAAACGGTAGGGGTTTCGCAGTACATGCTGCAATGCGGATTCTTACCGCCGGTTCTCGAAAATTCTGAGATGGGAATTTTTAGCAAACTTTTAATTGATATTGGTGATGAGCAATCCATTGAGAACGATTTAAGCACCTATAGTTCCCACCTGCTTAACATGAAATTTTTTGTGAAAAATTCCGATTCAAAAACGCTAATCCTTATCGACGAGTTTGGTGCGGGAACTGAACCTCAGGTTGGTGGCGCAATTGCCGAATCGATGCTGCAGAAATTCAACGAAGTTGGTGCATTTGGAGTTATCACTACTCACTACACAAATCTTAAACATTTTGCCGCTGGCAACAAAGGAATTGTTAACGGTGCTATGCTTTTTGATGTTGGGAGAATTGAACCGCTCTTTAAACTAGAAATCGGGAAACCCGGAAGCAGCTTTGCGTTTGAGATTGCACGAAAAATAGGTTTGCCCGAAGATTTGCTGAAACTTGCCGAGGATAAAGCGGGGAAGGATTACATGAGTTCCGAAAAGTTTTTGAAAGAAATTTCGCGCGATAAACGATACTGGGAGAAGAAACGCGATAGTATCAGAATTGCCGGGAAAAAATCTGAGGAGTACGAGCAGAAGTTGGAATCGGAGTGGGAATCAATAAAAAATCAGCGGAAGGAAATCCTTAAAAAAGCGAAGGATGAGGCTGAAGCAATTTTGTCGCAAACAAATAAAATTATTGAGAATACAATCCGTGAAATAAAGGAATCTGCTGCCGATAAAGAACGAACCTTAAAAGTTCGTAAGGATGTTGAGGATTTGAAGTTGAAAATTAAAAGCAACGAAATAGAGGAGGATGAAACGGTAGAGCAGAAGATGGAACAGATTCGCCAGCGCCAGAAACGGAACGAAGAAAGGCGGCTGAAACGTGGCGAAGCAAAACCTCAATCAGCACCAAAACCCGAAAAACCGAAGGAATTTGAGAAGGGCGATAAGGTGAAAATTAAAGGTCAGGATTCTACAGGCGAAATTATGGAGGTTAGCCCGAAAAATGCGGTGGTTGCCTTTGGCAGCATGATGACTACGATTAAACTCGACAGGTTGGAGCGGATAAGCCTTACAGAATTCCGCAAGGTGGAAAGAACGGTTCGCTCACCGCAAACCGGCGCTGGATTTGATCTGAATAAAAAACGTTTGAATTTCCGATCGGATATTGATGTTCGTGGCTACCGTGCCGACGAGGCGCTGCAAACCGTTCAGGATTTGGTTGACGAAGCAGCAATGATTGGAATCGGACGAGTTCGAATTCTCCACGGAAAAGGAAACGGAATTCTCCGGCAGGAAATCCGTAATTTCCTAAAAACCATTCCGTACGTAAAGAATTTTCACGATGAGCATGTTGAGTTTGGTGGAGCAGGAATTACAGTTGTTGAAATTGACTCGTAGTAGAACTTTTTGTAACATATGTAATTGAATGTCATTGTTTTGTTTAAAGTTAATAACGATGATTTTCCTGTATTTGCTGAATCTGCAAGAATCTCTGTAATCTGATATAAATTAATATGAGTATCAGTTTTGATGCCAATAAATTGACCTTGATTTTCCTCATTTACCCTGTCCCTAAAGCTATTGAAGAAAATCAAGTTACCCCTTTTAGGGTTAGGGGTAAACAAATTGATTTTCTGAACTATCTTTTTTGCCAGGAATCAAAGCGGATAATCATTTAAATTAAATCAACCTAAATTCTATTAAATTTGATATATTTATCAACCTAAATTGAGCCATGGAATGCAAATTCTGGTTTATACAGAGGTTATAACCCCTCGGGTAACCTATATTTTTAATCACATTCTTTCCCAAATTCTGGGTTTTGACGTAATATTTACTCAGGATAAAAGTTATGTATCTTCGTTCAGCGGTCCGGTAGTTAATTATTCTACCCAAAATAATTTAGGTTCATTTCAGGTTATTCCTCATCAACTCCTTTTTGAGGAAGGAATAGAAAGCCAGCAGTTCGATTTTTTTACCTGGCGCAATCTGCCTGCTTTTTTTCCGACCGATAACACCCATGAAATTCCATTCGATATTTTCGCAGCAAGTTTTTTCCTGATTTCTCGTTACGAAGAATACCTGCCACATGAGGCAGATAAGTACAAACGGTTTCGGGTTGAGAATAGTGTTGCATACTGGAATGGTTTTCTCGAAATTCCTCTTGTAGATTTGTGGATTGTTGAATTTGGTGAAATTTTGAAGCAGAAGTTTCCTTCCGCACAGATAATTCTACCACCATTTAAGTTCTTACCCACAATTGACATCGACAACGCTTTTGCCTACAAGCATAAAGGTTTTTTTAGATCACTTGCCGGAATCGTAAAATCAACTTTAAGTTTAAATATTCTGGACTTACACCTACGATTAAGAGTTATTTTTGGATTTTCAAAGGATCCGTTCGATACGTACTTACTTTTGTTTGAAACGTTAAAGCATTTTCCGCAAACTATATGGTTCATTTTGGGGGGGAAGTATGGGCGATACGATAAAAACGTGTCCTTAAAACGAACTCGGGTAAAGAAACTTATCCGGAAAATTAGCTCAACCTTTAATGTTGGAGTACATCCCTCATTCGCTTCGTATTTATCATATGATAGTGTAAACAGTGAAATTCTTAGATTAAAATCAATTTGTCGAAACGAGGTTGCTTCGAGCCGCCAGCACTTTTTACGGGTTAAGTTTCCTGAAACTTATAGAATACTGGTTCAAGCAGGAATTAAATCCGATTATTCAATGGGTTACTCATCTACTGTAGGTTTTCGAGCATCAACATGCCATCCCTTCAACTTTTTTGATTTGACTGAAAATAGGGAACTCTCTCTCTCGATAGTTCCGTTTCAAGTCATGGATCGCGCCCTTCTCGAAGGGAAAAATTTATCAAAAGAATTAGCTGTCGATAAAACCATTGAGATTGCCATGAAAGTTAAAGAAGTAGGAGGGACTTTCGTTACAGTTTGGCACAACGAGTCGCTTTCGGGTGTTAATGAGTGGAAGGGCTGGGAGAATGTTTTTAGCGAAATAGTTGATAAGATAGTTACACAACAGAATTAGAAATTGGAGATTCGTTACCTAAAGAGAAATGAGATTGACACCCAAAAGTGGGATAGGTGCATTGCCCATTCCGTGAACGGAATTGTGTATGCCTACTCCTGGTTCCTCGATATAGTTGCTACTGACTGGGATGCACTTGTTGGCGAGGATTACAAGGCGGTTTTTCCGTTAGTGTTCGGGAATAAATATGGGTACAATTACCTATACCAACCACCGTTTGCTCAGCAACTAGGACTCTTCTCTGTCGGGCCACTTAGCTGGAATTTGCTTAAACGTTTCCTCAATCTGGCAGCTTCAAGGTATAGTTATTTAAATTTGAACCTAAATACCTACCTGAAAATTGAAGCCAATAGCTTCAAAACCATTCCGCGTAAAACCTTTCACCTTGATTTAATTGAAGATTATTCAAAAATTTCAGGTCGATTTTCAGTAGTAACCCGAAACAACATTTCATCATCCGTAGCAAATAGTGTGCAGGTTATTCGGGGGTTAAGTGCTTTTCAGATGTTAGAGTTGAAACGCAATGAAAAGAACAATGCCTTGAAGTCCAGGCATATTGAAATGATTATGCAAATAATTTCAACATCGGTTTCGAATGGAACAGGTGAACTTTACGGCGCATACACAAGCAGGAATGAACTTTGCGCTGCAGCGCTTTTCTTAAGATCCAACGGCAAACTAGTTTTTTTGCTTTCAGCGAATAGCGAGGAAGGAACCACAATAAATGCATTGCACTCAATTTTCGATTTTGTTATTCATCATCACTCTGAGAAGCACTTAGTTCTGGATTTTGGAGATGCCGAGAACGAAAAAATGGCAACGTTCTACAAGGGCTATGGAGCTTCGGAGTGTGCATATGCACAATTAGTTATAAATAATCTGCCTGCAAATATTAGCCTCTTCAAATAATTCTTCCCAACCTTTATCCTTTTATCCTTTATCCCTTTTACTCCATCAAACTCTCAAAATCAATTTCGGCAGTATGTTCAGTTTCTACAAGTTTTGTTTTTTCGCATTTGAGGGTTTTTGAAGGGAACTTTTTCAGAAGACTGTAGTTGTGAGTTGCCATTATTACAGCCCGTCCGGAGGCAGCAATATCGAATAGAATTTTCATAATTTCATCGGAAGTTTCAGGGTCGAGGTTGCCGGTTGGCTCATCAGCCAAAATTATTTCGGGGTTGTTCAGGAGCGCCCGGGCAATAACAACACGTTGCTGCTCACCCCCCGATAGCTGGTGGGGCATCTTAAACTCCTTGTACTTAAGCCCAACTTTATCAAGCACATCATCAATTCGTTCTTTCATGGCCTGCTTGTTTTTCCAGCCAGTTGCCTTAAGCACGAAAAGTAGGTTATCGTTTACCGACCTATCGCTGAGAAGTTGGAAATCCTGGAATACGATTCCAATCTTTCTTCTCAGGTAGGGGATTTGCTTACGTTTTATCTTTTTTAGGTCGAATCCGGTAACAGTGCCTTCCCCGGTTTTCAACGGAAGTTCAGCATTAATGGTTTTAATGAGGCTGGTTTTCCCACTTCCAACCTTGCCAATGAGGTATATAAACTGTCCCTTTTCAATATTCAGCGAAACATTTGAAAGTATCAGGTTGTCATTCTGAAATATTGAAACGTTCTTGAATTGAATTATGGTGTCGAGGGCCATTAGAGTTCAAGTTTAGTTAGTTTTCCAAATTCAAGTTTATCAACTATATTTTGAATGCTTTCTTCGGTTAAGGTTTTATTAAAAAATTTGCTTAACCTGTCGTAGGGTGGTTTGCATCTCGAGTTCGAAAGTAGCAACATGTCGCTGGAACGAATCTGTATGTAGTCCTTGCCAACAATTTCACCCTTTACTTTTAGCAAATAGAAGGTACTTTTTAACATATTCGCTCCTTTTTTGCCATAAAGATAATTCCATTTTTTTAATCTGCTTGTTTTCCGTACACTTTTGCCCCAATTACAAGCCCAGCGCTAATTATTACTATGTTTTTTATTATGTATTGCCCCTCAAGCGTTGGTGCGAACGGAACTCTTGTAAAAACTTCGTTCGGGAAAATAAGCATTGGGGCAAAAGTTCCCAACATATGCATAAATAGCAACAGTAAAGTTATACGTTGAAACTTTCCTGTAAGGAAACCTAAGCCAATAACCGTTTCCCATGTTGCCAAAGTAATAATTATAAACTTTGGAGTTACTAAGCCAAAGGTTAGGGCTGCAATAGTATCAATGGCCAAGTCCTGGGCAGGACTAAGCCCCGGAAAAAATTTCAGGAAACCAAACCACAGGAATATTATTCCAATACTAATCCTCAGTAAATACAAAGAATTTCGATTTAGCCAGTATGCTATAATTCTCTCAGATTGTTCGTAAGTGTTTTTTGTTGTTTTCATAATCAAGTCCGTTTGTTATTATAATAACAAATAAATTCCTTTTCTTGTTCATTGTTACTAGCACTAACTGGCATAGAAATTGAGTTATTTCACCTATATTTTTTATTCGTTGCTCAAATATTGGGCGCTGATAAATATTAATGTTTTATATTAGTGTGTTCGAAAATTATTTACTAACCCTAATACTATTTTACCATGAAAAAGTTTAGAATTATTGCTCTACTCAGCTTGTTTGCTTTCGCTTTTTCTTCCTGTGAAAAGGAATAGGATTTCCTAATTGGAAAGTGGAATATCGACAAAACCACAACATCAATCTATGTTGAAGATATTTTACTTCAGTTCCCAGGCCTTACAAATCCTTCAGTTCAAACGAACTTAGGTTGGATTGAATTTAAGGAAGGTGGGTCAGGAGTTGATGATGTTGGAGCCACATTTACTTGGGCATTATCAGGTGATAATCTAACAGTTACAGATGATGATGGTTCGATTACAATGAAATTAACAACAAAGGAGGATGAAAAAATAGTTGGAGAATGGACCGAAGTGGAGGATGTTGAAGGGGTTGAATGGTCAGTTGAAACGATAATTGAACTGAGCAAGTTGTAGTTCTGTAATCAATTATATAAAGCCCTTCGAAAAATCGGAGGGCTTTTATTTTCTCTGAAAACTGCTACACTATCAACATTTTTGCA
>DAOSWM010000061.1:0-2276 GCA_035380045.1 Tenuifilaceae bacterium
AAAAATTATTACTTTTAGTCTGTTAAAATTATTATCGTAAAATGAAGATTTTTAATAGAAAAATATCAGTAAAATTCTATTTAACAGCGTTTGTAAATTTTGCGGCAGCAGTAACGTTCGCCCAAACCAGCTACAACGGAACCATAAACCTCGATGTAAACGGGTTCGGTCCTGCCCAAAATGTTGAAACCACCATTTCATACACCGAAAACGCCACGGTGGTTTTTACCGATACCATTCGCAACGGAGCCGTGCAGTTCACCTTCCAAACAACCGGAGTGGCCGGCATTCATGCTCCGCAGGAATATTTTTGCGTTACAAATATTCCGGGTTACGCCGATTTTAACATCGCGGTTAGCGCATTTGTAAATCCCGTGAGGCTCGATGTGCTGAATGTTTTCGGACAAAAAGTGCTGTGCTTACGTAGTAATAGTGAAACCCTGACTTCGAGTCAGGGCTTCACTCAGGAAAGCAACTTCTACGTGAACCTCTCCGGCCAGCCCAACGGAATTTACTTTCTGGTTCTGCACACGGCCAGCAGAAAAGGTCTCTCCGCAAAAGTGGTAAAAACGGGCGAAAATATTTGCGGCCCGTCGGATTTATATCAGCCTGCAAGCCCTGTGGAAAGCGCAAAATTGGCGAGCGCAGCCGGCAGTAACTTCACCGTATCGTACAGCCAAATTCTTTCCGACAACGACCTGGCACGTATCGAAAACACCTCGTTCGATGTGCTTATCAACCCCGAAACCAACAACACGTTCTACCACACCGCAACCATGGTTGCATATCCTGAATACGAAACAACAACAACAGGACAAATAACAATAGGAGACGAAAACATAATCGCACAAGGATTTGAATTAAAAATAAAAGACGGAAATGAAAACCACGTACTTAACAGCGACGAAGAAGGAAAATACTCAATAACAATAGCAAAAAACCCAAGCGCAACAAAACCATACGTTAACGCAGAAGACAAAGAAATACAAATAAGCATAACAGGAGAAAACACAACATCAATAGACGACTTTGTTCTAACACTAGATGAAGATCAAGAAGTAGCAAACTTCAACCTAAGACCAAAATTCACACTAAAAGGACCGGGAAACCAAACAGTAAAAGTAAAGGGAGAAGACGAAAACACAATAGAAACAGTAAGTTCAAGTTATGGAAATTGGGAAGTAGTATTTGACACAACAAAAGTAAACCTAAATAATATACGAATAATTTCTGAAGCAGAAGGTTACTATTCTAAAGATTCACTAATAAGCAGCCTATACTTTGGAGTACATGACAACATAGATATGACTTTGGATAAAAAATTTCTATACAGCTGGCAAGGACCAACTAACGCAGAAAAAATACAAATAACAGGTGTTGGAATAGACACACTAATCAACGTTGTTGAAAACTACTATGCAAGTAGAGTTTATGACAGCAAAGACGAAAATAAAGAAGTAAGTATAAAAGGAAGTGCATGGGGATACCAAGACTTAACAACACAAACAAACACTGCAGGAAGTCATGAAATAAGCATGCAACTAAATCCAAACGAATTCAAATTATCAGGAACAATAAGCGAAGACGACGTAACAATGGAGTTTATAGTAGACGACGACACACAAACAAGTCAAGTAAGCTATAACTACTCATACTCACGACAACAAGTAATAGACTCAATAGATATAAGAGTTAAAGCAATGAAAAGCTGGTTTGACACAATAGACACAACACTAAGAGTTGGACCAACAGACAATGAATACAACATTGTAATGAAACAAAACAGATGGCCATTTATTTTTGGGGGACAAGGAAATGCTCCAATACACATAGAAGATGAAAACGGACGAGAACTAGGAATAGCAAATCCAGTAAACGGTGTATGGAGCTTTGAAATGGACACAACAACAAACGAGTTTAACATACGAATGTACACAGAAGAAACAAACTACTACAACAAGGACACTACATTTGTAGCTTATGCTGGAAACAACTTAGGAATAGATATGAGTCTATATCAAAAATTCCTATACAAATGGATGGGAGTTACAACACCAGGGGCTACAGTTAGAATAAACGGAACACTAATTGACACTACATTTGTAACAAGCACAGGAAATTTTGAATCAAATGTTTATGACAGCAAAGAAGCAAACCTAAGTCACAACATAACATCAAGTCTTACAGGATACATAACAAGAGACACAACAACAACAGAAAATGGAAACCACAACTTAGAAATGATTTTGGTTGAAGAAAGCAGTCCAGAAAAAGAA
>DAOSWM010000061.1:2376-17443 GCA_035380045.1 Tenuifilaceae bacterium
TATGACCAAGTAGAGGATATTATCTTTGAAATGCTAAACAAAGATAATAGTCCAGCAGTAGGAGCAAAAGGAAGACTAGAATATGCAGCTGGTGGAGTTTATGCAGAAAGTGTCAGTGACGCAGCTGGAAAAATTACTTTTGAAAACGTACCAGCAGGACTAGAACTAAAAATGTTTGCAGGATATGAAAAAGCAACAGACAGCACAAAAGTAGCATATGCAAACGTACAATACTCAACACCAGCAAATGGAAGCATAACTGAACTTGATAAAAAACAAACATGGTTATTTTACTTAGACCATAAAAAAATGCACGTACCTGGAAAGGAAACAGGAACAGAAGAAGATAGTGTTTATGTAACTGGAAATGAAATACAAACACTTGGCGCAGGTGCAGCAAACGTTAGAAACACAATGGGACTAAACGATCAGTTTTACTTAGTACCAGGATCATTTACACCAGGAGAACTTGCAAACATTTATACTTGGGCTGATGAAATAGAAAGAGATTACTATAACAACGAAAGAGAAATAACTTTTGTAGAAAGTCCATTCACATTTGGTAGCAACCAGGTTTTTCTTGACTTCGACTATATCACCAATAACGATTCCCCACAAGTACTAGGATGGAACGTGAGCGACGGAGTAAACAACACCGATGCAATAGAAGTTGCTGCAAGCAACGGAGATGTAGTAAGAAAAGGTGGAAGTATAACAATTGCTGGGAACAGATCAGGATTTGTAAAAGAAATAGTTAAGAGAACAAATGGAATTACAAACGCAGCAAATGGAGAAGATACAGTAAGTGAAAGAGTAGCAACAAATTATATAGTAAACGCAAGAGCAAGAAGATATAATATAATAATAGCTGAGAATAAAAAAGTTCCAACAGTAAATTATATAGTAGAGAACTACGAGTAGAATATAGTGAAACCCTGACTTTGAGTCAGGGTTTCACTCAGAAATTTTCAGATTAAATCGCAGGCATCAGCAGGCATCCAATGTTTATCCATTCCCTCCCACTTAACGTTACATCCTATTGGGTTTGTAACTTTCACAGTAATTTCCTTCCCCGCCAAATGCTCATTGAGCGCATTCTCCAAGTCGTTTACTGAAATTTTTGATGAATCGCGTGGATTATCAACCGCTCGTCCAATATAAATTAATTCACGAGATTCGTTGAAAACGTAGAAGTGTGGAGTTCGCAGCGCTCCGTATTTTAGGGCAACTTCCTGCGTTTCGTCGTACAGGTATAGCCAGGGGAACTTTTCCTGCTCCATCCTTTTTATCATGTTAGGGAAGCTGTCCTCCTCGTAGGTTTTTCGGCTGTTTGAGTTGATTCCAACAAACCTCACGCCCTTGGGGGCGTACTTTTCCACAGTTTTTCGGGTAACCTCATCGGAGCCAATTACGTAGGGGCAGTGGTTGCATGTGAAGAAAACAACCAGAACCTTTTCGTTGAAATCGGTTAGCTTGTAACTCTTGCCGTTAGTTGCCGGAAGATTAAAATCCGGTGCTTTTTCTCCTATTTGTAGTGTGAACGCCATGGCATTTTTATTTTACAAACAGAAAAACTGCCAGGAATGTTCAAAAATGCTATTAGTTACTGTCAACAACCTGACCAATTCCCGTGATGGAAGAATAAATGGTTGGGGTTCCTTTATAGTAAACGTTTCCCATTCCCGAAATACTTACATCCAGTAAATTAGAAACAAAAACTTTTACATTCCCAACTCCGGTAATGCTAATCTCAGCTATTTCAACAGGCATATCGTATAAGTCAACATTCCCCGAGCCGGTAATTCTAACGTTAACATTTTCGGTTGCTCCATGAGCAACAATGTTTCCAACGCCGGTTAAAATTATTGAATTTAATGGTAGCTGAGAATCAATATTCCCAACGCCGGTTAGCGAGAACTCCTCCAAACTTGGAGTGAAAATTGTGATAGCTATTGTGCTATCGGTCTCCACGGAGTAGTCGCCAAAGCTAATTTCAAGGGTTCCTCTTCTCACATCGGTATCGAGGTACGGAAGCAGGTTCTTTTGCGCTGATATTACGATTCCGGGCTCATCGCTTTCAATAATCTCAACATCGGCGGCAATTTGGCTTTCAACCTTTGTGAATTCGCCAACGTAGCGATCCTCCGTAATAACCTCACCCTCGCCTTCAATCATGTTAATATCACTTGCAAATTCGCAGGAAGCGAGGAGTACAGCTAATGGCAGTAACCAAATTATTTTTTTCATGGAAGTAAAGTTTTTAATTATTAGGATTTCGTTTTTTTCGATTCATGCTAAATAGTATGAATTTTGGTAGCTACAACAAATATATTACCAAAAGTTAAATGAATAATGGAAAAATCTTCCGATCGAGTGAATTAGAAGGATGAATTCGTGTATTTAACGATGAACCAGAAAGGCCATGGCAAAAAATAACAACTAAAATTAAAACAGTTTCTTAGTAGTTATGATACTTCTGGTTATTAACTTCTTGTGCTCTAAAAACGTTGTACTCATCAATTAGCAATGGATAGTCCCAGCAGCCCATGCGGTGGAAAAGGTTTCCACCAAATCCGCTTTTAAACCTGTATAGCCCGCTGAGAGGATGAGTGTTGTAGGCATTGGGAGCGGCTCCAAACATGTCGTACTCCTTGCAACCCGAATTTTGTGCAATTTGAATCGCTTCCCACTGAAGCGCATAGGTGGCCATAAAATTGCGTTTCTCGGTTGAGGAAGCACCGTAAAGGTAGGTTGCCCGATTTTTAGAAAGAATTAAGAACATAGCAGCAAGCGGAATCCCATCAACCTCGGCCATTAGAAGCTTTATGTGAATATTTCCCGGAAAATTATTGTTCCGATTTGAAAGAACCGAGTAGAAATACTCCTTGTTGTGAAGGGTAATATTATTGCGTAACGATGTTTCAACGTAAAGTGCGTACCACTTATCCAACTCATCCATCCCGCACTCTCTCACATACACGCCTTTTCGAACCGAAAGACGGATGTTGTAACGGGTTTTTGGTTTCATGTGTTTCAGAAGATTCTCATCGGATTGCGCAAGGTTTAAGAAGAAGGTGTTTGTAGGGAGAATATCGCTCGGGCTTCTATGCAAATTCCAGTTGTGGGTGTTGAAATTTATTCTAAATTCCTGGTTTTTTGCAGGAGGAGGCCCTTCCCATTGACCGTTTCTGTCGAAGTAGCTCTCGTCGGCAGCCCACTGGTTTTCCCAAGGTAAATCGTAGCGAATTAGAATGCAGTTGCTGGGGAGAAGAGGGCGCAGGCTCTCTGAGAATTCTTCAAGAAAAACTCCGTAGTTTTCAAATTCGGGTTCTACCTTTGGGCCGTAAGGAACGTAGGCAAAGCAACTTTTACTATCAATGTTTCTAATCAGAATCAGTAAATCGTCGTTTATGTTCTTGGTTGGTTTTTCGTGGGGCGACACTAGATCCCTGGAAACTTTGTAACTGAAAGCGTGCGGTTCTAATCCCTGCTGATTTTTAACCTTTGCCCAAAAGCTGGTTTGCTGTACAATGTTGGCCGGTTCTATTTCGTGAACATCCTTTTTTTCAACTAAACAATTCATTACTCCATCCCATTTTGGGCTGCAAAGTTAAAAAATGCATTGTAAGTGAGCAAATTGAATATTTACTCGCCCAACCCGTCGTTCCCGGTATCAAGAACAAACTTCCATTGGCCATTTTCTTGGCGTTGCCAAATGGTAACGTAGGTTCCCCGCTCAATTTTTTGCGGATTCGATTTCATATGAAATTCCCAGTACCCATAGGTGTAACCCAAATCGCCCGATTTGCTTACTCGGGCAAACTTTGGTTCCCAGGTTAACACAAAAGATGAATCGGTTTTATTTATATAGTGCTTAGCCAATTCTTTGTGTCCCACAATGGGGAACATGTTGGGTTTAAGAAGAACAACATCGGGGGCAGCGAATTCTAAGAATGCTTTTATTTGCCCATGCTTTACCGAGTAGTCCGAGAAAGTTTTATCTGCATTAATAATTTCCTGTTCAAATTTCTCGGGGGTGTTTTCATGGCACGAACTAATTGCAACCATCGCAAAAAGGATAAAGTAAATAGTTGGTTTCATAATTTTTCTCATATCAATACTGAAGACCGCCGAGTAGCCAGTTAACCTATTCTTTCTTTTGATTTTTTTCTCCAACAAGAAGCATAGCCTCTTTGGTTTTTGGAATTTTAATTCGTGAGAGCAACCATGCAAGCAGCAGTCCGCTAATCATTTGCCAAATTCCCCACCAGGCGGCCATAAATGCCATTCCCCCGTTCCCGTCGAAAAGTTTTGGGTTAAAAATGAGCACCAAGGCTAGTCCAGAGTTTTGTATTCCAGTTTCAATGCTTAACGTCCTTCTATCGGCTCTGGGAACTCTCCCGATGGTTCCAACCAGAAATCCTGAGAATAAGGTTTGTGCGTTTAATAGTAAAACGAGGATACCAATTGGTATAATAATGCTCCCAAAATGGCCGAGGTTTGCATATAGAGCACCGAAAATAAAAATCAAGTAAAGAATTACAGATCCAATTTTAATAGATTTTACGTATTTAGCAGTAAAAACGGGGAACCTATGCCCAACCCACATTCCGAGGATAAGAGGAATTCCCAGCAGAATAAAAACTGTTTGCGCCATTTGCCAGAAATCAATTTCAATGGGGATGTTTAAATGAAGGGCCCGTTCGGAGTATTCTACGAACAGGTTTCCGTAAATTGAGTAGTTCAAGGGTGTAAGTATTGTAGCAAAAAGGGTTGCCGCAGCTGTTAGGCTAACCGAAAGCGCAACATTCGCTTTTGAAAGCGAAGATATGAAGTTGGAGATATTGCCCCCGGGGCAAGCAGATATTAAAATCATACCCATTGCTACTGAAGCTGGTGGGCGAATAATGATAACTAGCAGAAACGTTAGCGCAGGTAGAATTAGAAACTGGGCTCCAAAACCCAAAATAAACGATTTTGGATAGTTTAAAATATTTTTAAAGTGGTCTGTCTTGATTTCGAGGGCAACTCCAAACATAATTACAGCCAGTGTAATGTTCATAAAAAGTAACCCACCTTCAGAGAAGTTTAGTCGTGCGGTATCTATCCCCCTTAGTAATTCGAACATACAAAAGTGCATTTATTTTAAAGTAAAAGTAGCTAAAATTTTACAGCATGCTTGGTTTACGTAAAATTAAGCAGTAATTAAAACTTCTGTTTAGTTGATTTTTGTAACTTGCATCACATAATTGAGGACAAAGAATTTAAAATAGTTATGAAAAAGCGAATAGTTAACATCCAGCGATTTATACTTTTGTCACTTTTGTTTTCTTCATGCGCAACCGCATACGTTCCAAACGTTGTAAACACACCATTAATGAACAATAAGGGTGAGTTTCAGGCATCATTGAATACTGGTATTTCGGGTTTCGATCCGCAGGTTGCATATGCGCTAACCGATAATATTGGTTTAATGGTAAACGGAAGCTTTGCGAACCGAACATCCGATTCTTCTGATGATTTTCACAAGCACCAGTTTGTAGAGTTTGGTGGTGGTTACTTCACTAAAGTTGGAAGTGCAGGTCGTTTCGAAGTTTTTGGAGGTTTTGGTGCAGGGAACTTACAAGCAGAGTACGACAACGAACTGTGGGTTTCAAAAGCCAGAGTGAACTCAACACGGTTCTTCCTTCAGCCTGCAATAGGTGCCACCACCAGCGTGTTCGATGGAAGCTTCGCATCGAGGTTTGTTTATGTTAACCTCAGTCAGAATTCGGATAATGCCTCTGCAATGTTTGTTGAACCGGTTCTTACAGGAAAGGTTGGTTACAAGTACGTGAAATTTATTGTACAAACAGGTTTTTCTTTTCTTCTAACATCAAACGATGTGGCTTTTAACTACCAACCCTTTATTTTCTCGGTTGGGGTTCAGCTTAACCTTGGAAAGTTATTCGATGAGTAAAAAAGAGTGTGTCTCAAAAGTTCATTGTGTGACTCTGTGAAGGACACGGAGAAACTCTGTGGAATTAATAATTTAGTGTATCATAGTGTATCATAGAGGAATCACAGAGTTCCACAGAGTAGTGAATCTAATCCTATTTAACTTTTGAGACACCCTCTTCGACGTACATTTATATTTCGGTTTCTAGAAAGGTAAATCGTTCATATCATTACCCGAGTTTTCTTCATCGAGGAACGGAGGTAGTTCATCGTTACTTGGCATTGGGGGAGCATCGGGAACTTGTGCTTGAGAAGATGTACCGGTACGTTCAAGTTTCCATGCCCTAACATCGGTGTACCATCGCCCATTAAACTCTCTCGATTCAATGTTTATTGACACCTTTAGCGTTTCTCCCGGCTGAATGGGCTCAAGGTCTCGAACTTTATCGCCCCAAAGCGAAATGCACACCTTACGTGGGTACTGCTCCTGGGTTTCAAGAATAAATTCCTGCTTAACCCACGCTCCGTTTTTGCCTTGTCCGCTTTGCTGTGGAAGTTTGCTTTGCAGTTTGCCTGTTATCTCCATGTTTTTGTTAAATTAAAAGGTCGGGTAGGTTTTAATCCACCCGACCCAGTAAGCCATGAGTTTAGTTTTAGTATTTATGTAATGTCAAAAATACAAAAAAATTACTCTTTAACAATATCTAAAAGTTCAACTTCAAAAATAAGAACACTGTTTGGTTTAATTGCTCCACCTGGACGTGGGTTTGCGCCATAGCCCAATTCTGCAGGAATATAGAACATATACTTTGCACCAACCTTCATTTTTTGAAGACCAATTGTCCAACCTTTAATTACTCTATTTAGCTGGAATTGCGCGGGATCTTTGCCGTATGAGCTATCGAACTCGGTTCCATCAATTAGGGTACCGCGGTAGTGAACTTTAACCATATCTTCAGGAGTTGGCATGGGGCCAGTACCTTCCTCAATTACTTTGTATTGTAAGCCGGTTGAATCAACAACAACGCCTTCCTGTTTTGCATTTTCTGCAAGGAACTTTTCGCCCTCTTCAAGCGCAGCTTTTGCTTTTACTTCCTGAATTTTAGTGAAGTAGTTGTTTAGAAAATCGATTGCTTCCTCGTTGGTCATTGCACCTTCCTTCTCATCATAAGCATCCTTTAGTCCCTTTGCAAAAGCTTCAATGTTAATCTCCTCAATTTCACCACGTTTAAGATTAGCGGCCATGTTTATTCCAATGGCGTAGCTCATGGTATCTAAATCGGTTTTTAGGTCAACGTTAAAACTCGACTGTGAGCAGCTGGTTAGGAATATTGAAATACCAATAAATCCAAGTACTAGTGATTTTAATAGTTTCATACTAAGTTTAATGTTAGTTTGTTGTTTATAAAATAATGGTGCGAATATATGGAATATTTGTGTCAAATGGGATGAAAAAAGCCAACTTTATTTCGCATTTAACATCATTTAAACTACTTAACAAGGTTTTTGTGCTCGTAGCATGTGCCTTTTGCCCGGTGGGCCGGGCAAGCGTTCAAGAACAAAGCCAACCGATGACAAAGCGGTTTTTACCACACCTTTTACGCTATACGTAACAAGAATTCCTCCCGGGTGCATGGCATCGAATATTTTCTTAAACTGTTTGGGTTCCCACATCTCGGGCTGGTCGTTGGGAGCGAAAGCATCGAAGTAAATAAGGTGGAATGCTGAATTGGGAACCCAGGTTGTGAAGTCGGTTTGCAGTTTTTGAATCTCAAATTCGTCAGTTAGCTTTTCGGATTTTCCCCACGAACAATCACAAACCTTCTGCCAGAGTTCTGAAGTTGGTTCTGGCAGAATGGTATTGTAGTTCAGCAGTTTTATCTCTTCGGCTGTTAGCGGGTAAAGTTCCAGCGAAGTGTACGAAACTTTTAAGCTGTTCGAAATTGCATGGGAGGCTGTTAATGCAGCGTTAAGTCCTGTTCCAAAGCCAACTTCTAGAATGTTGACTTTCCCTTGAATCGAAATGTTTTTGAGACCGGCATCAATAAAAATATGCTGCGACTCGGTTACTGCGCCATGTTGCGAATGGTAGTGAACTCCAAATTTGTTGGAGCACAGTGTTGATGACCCATCGGAAGTTATATGGTGTGTTACGTTCATTCTTTCCATTCGGCAAAATTAGCTACGAATTTGGGTTTGCAAACCCAAAACCATACTTTTGTTCATTCAGCAAAACGTATGAGACTCGATATTTACCTTGTTCAGAATAACATTTTCGCATCGCGCGAGCAGGCCAAGTACAATATTTCTGCCGGGAATGTTTTGGTTAACCAAAAAATTATAAGCAAACCGGCCTTTGATGTAAAAGAAAACGATATAGTTACAGTTTCAGAAGGAAACTTAAACCCATACGTTAGCAAGGGTGGGCTAAAGCTTCACAAAGCGCTGGAGGCCTTTTCAATCGATTGTCAGGGAATGGATGTTCTCGATGTTGGAGCATCAACCGGAGGTTTCACCGATTGCGCCCTTCAGCACGGAGCAAAAACAGTGTACGCAATTGATGTTGGAACAAAGCAGCTTTCACCGCTAATTTCCCAAAACCCCAAAGTTGTATCCATTGAGAACAAGCACATTTTCGACCTAACCCTTGATGATGTTGATGGAAGAACGTTCAACATTATTGTAACCGATTTGTCGTTTATTTCTCTAACAAAGGTTCTCGCTTACTTCACTAAGTTCCTCCAACCCGATGGGTTTGTGATTGCCCTAATTAAACCTCAGTTCGAAGTGGGAAGGGAGTTTGTTGGAAAAGGGGGCATTGTTCGAAACCGAAAGGCACACCTCAACGCCATAGTTCGCATTTGGGAAAGTGCCAAACAAAGCCAGCTTTTCTTATCAAGGATTGTTGCCTCTCCATTTGTTGATTCACAGCGAAATATTGAATACTTGGCTCTTTTTGAGCAAGTTGAAACAGCTTGTCCGATTATTGAATCCATTGTAAATAGTTCATTTAATGAGTTCGGTTATAAGAAGTAAGCGGTTTTAGTGAATCGAATTGTACCACTTTTTTTATAACTTGCATTTTTTTACTGAAAGCAATTTCTTGCTGGTATACGCGAACAAATTATAATTATAAACCCAATAACATTCATTACTATGAGAAAAATATTTCTGATTATGGTTTCTACAGGAATCTTTCTGGCCATGTTTTCGTGCAAGAACGAAAGCCAAAATCCGCTTATTGCCGATTTTAACACTCCGTTCAACGTACCTCCGTTCGATAAAATAAAGGTTGAGCATTTTGAACCTGCCTTTGCAGAGGCAGTTAAGCAACAAAAAGCGGAGGTTGATGCGATAGTTAACAGCACCGAAGAGCCAACCTTTGAAAACACAATACTGGCATTTGAGTATAGTGGCGGCTTGCTTCGCAAGGTTTCAAGCGTTTTTTACCCGTTAACAACAGCCAAAACCGGCCCTGAACTTCAGGCGGTTTCGCAGCGCGTTGCTCCAATGCTTAGCGGGCATAAGGACGATATTAACCTTAACCCCAACCTTTTTAAAAGAATAAAAGCTGTATACGATAAGAAGGACGAGCTGAGCCTGAACCCCGAACAGCAAATGCTTCTTGAAAAAATTTACAAAGGTTTCGTACGCGGTGGAGCGAATTTGCCAGAGGAAAAACAGCAGCGTTTCCGTGAAATAAACGAGGCACTATCGAAGCTTAGCCTAAAATTTGGCGATCATGTTCTGGCCGAAACCAACGCTTTTCAGCTAGTGATTGATAACAAGGAAGATTTAGCCGGCTTGCCCGATGGCGTTATTGCCGGTGCTGCCGAAGAGGCTAAAAGCAGAGGTATGGAAGGGAAATGGGTTTTCACTTTGCAGAATCCCAGTTTAATTCCTTTCCTACAGTTCGCCGAGAACCGTGAATTGCGAGAGAAAATGCACACAGCATACATTATGAGAGGGAACAACGGGAACGAGAATGATAACAACGAAATAGTTAGCCAAATAGTTCCGCTTCGTCTTGAGCGTGCTCAAATGCTTGGTTACAAATCGCATGCAGAGTATATTCTTGAGGAGAACATGGCCAAGTCTCCAGAAAAAGTAAACGACTTCCTGATGCAACTTTGGGAACCTACCCTGAAACGAGCAAAGGCCGAAGCGTACGACCTTCAGAAAATGTTGGAGAAGGATGGAAAGGATTTAAAGCTTCAGTCGTGGGATTGGTGGTACTACACCGAAAAAATCCGTAAGGAGAAGTACGATTTAGATGAGGAGATGCTTAAGCCATACTTCTCGCTCGAGAATGTGAAGAAGGGAATTTTCATGCTCACTGAGAAGCTCTATGGCATTCAGTACACCAAGCTAACCAATGTTCCTTTGTACCATCCCGAAGCAGAAGCTTACGAGGTGAAGGAAGCGGATGGAAGCCACATTGGTATTCTCTACATGGATTTTTACCCTCGTGAAAGCAAGCGTGGAGGAGCATGGATGACCAGCTACCGCGACCAGTACGTAACTCCTGAAGGAGAGTTTATTACTCCCGTTATTACCATTGTTACCAACTTTACTAAGCCAACCGGCACTACACCCGCACTGCTTTCGGTTGATGAGGCACAAACATTCTTCCACGAGTTTGGCCATGCATTGCATGGACTACTGGCGAATACTACCTATCCACGCCTTGCTGGAACCAACGTTCCCCGCGATTTTGTGGAGTTGCCCTCGCAAATAATGGAGAACTGGAGCACCGATCCTGAGTTCCTAAAAATGTATGCCCTGCACTATGAAACCGGCGAACCAATTCCCGATGAACTAATCCAGAAAATGGAAGCCAGCGGAACTTTTAACCAGGGTTTCATAACCGGTGAATTTTTGGCAGCAGCCATTCTCGATAAGGACTACCATAGCATTACCGAAATGCAGGATATTGTTCCGGGAGAATTCGAGAAGGAATCCATGAATCGTATTGGATTAATTGACGAGATTGTACCCCGTTACCGTAGCACCTACTTCCAGCACATTTTTGCAGGTGGTTACTCCATGGGTTACTACAGCTACATTTGGGCAGGTGTTCTCGATTCCGATGCCTACGAGGCATTCAAGGAAACCGGAAATATTTTCGATAAGGAGACTGCTTCGAAATTCCGCAAGTTTGTTCTTGAAAAAGGGGGAACCGAACCCGCCGACGAGCTTTACAAGAAGTTCCGCGGCGCCGATCCAAAACCCGATGCTCTTCTTAAAAAGAGAGGTTTGATATAATTGAGCTTTGTCATATTAGGGGTTCTGGAGTTAGCATGCTAACTCCAGAACCTTTTTTTGTGCTGATAACCAAAGGTTTGTTTTTTTTTAATAACTTTTATGTTTTTCTTGTTTTGTGTTATGCACAAGCAAAACTTATTTTTAATGACGAAATGTAAGCACATCTGTTTTTTTCGTCATTAAAGTATATCTTTTTTAAAAAAAACACACTAGTGTCCGACGAATTTAATAAGATTACCTTCGGTGAGATCACCTGTCTGCCGACAAAGGCAGGCTGCGCTAAGTTCTTCGCTTCGCTCAGAATGACAGTTTGTTGTATGTTCTTAGGGGAAGGGAGGGGTTGGTGGCGGCTTGGCCGCCACCAACCCCTCCCTTCCCCTATAAAATAAAAATTAATTAACTGTCATTCTGAGAGAAACGAAGTGTATCGAAGAATCTTTTTTATGCTAATAAAATTAATCGGACACTACTGAAAAACATAAAAACATGAAATTTACCGGTGTATGACAATGGGTTGTTAAAACATTGATATACAGTAAATAAATTAGTTTTCTTGCTGTTTTGTTGCTTCAAGGCGTAGTACAAAGAATTATTTCAACCTATTGCCCTTTACCAATCCCCAGCCGTTAGGTAATGTAAATTGTCTCTTACATCGAACTCACGTTATATAAAGAGTGCAATAATATAGTCTTTGTGTTTTTATCATCATCTTTTAAACTGCTAATGATTTGCTTAATTTTGGAGCATACAATTTTATTAATGAAAATGTGCGATCCATTAAACTCATGGTAGAACTATTTTTTAAAAAAACTTGACATTAATGTTAAATATATCTAACTTTGTGTTAGAATTAAATAACATTAACAGATTCGATTATGAAAAAATCAACTTTAGTATTTGTGATTGCTGGGCTGGTAGTAGTATCAACTTTGGCCTGGCTGATATACAACTTTAATGAAACCAGCATAATGGAGAACTTGCATTTTGGAGTTATTCTGGTTTTATTAATTTTTGCAGTCTTTGTTGGGTACAAGCGTCTCTCAAGTGAGAAGCGTGGAGAACCCACAGAGGATGAACTTTCGAAAAAATTGGTGCAGAAAGCTGCGGCACTTTCTTACTTTATTTCACTGTACTTGTGGGTATTTATGATTTACATTAAGGATCGAGTACAAATGGATGTAGAAGTGCTTATGGGTTCCGGAATTCTGGCAATGGGGGTTGTTTTTGCAGCCTCATGGCTATTCTTTAACTTTAGGGGGATAAGGGGTGAATAATAGAATTAAAGAGTTCAGGGCCAGGTTCAACCTAACGCAGGACGATTTGGCAAAGAGGGTGAATGTTCGCAGGGAAACCATTGTGTTCCTCGAGAAGGGGAAGTACAATCCGTCGTTGAAGCTAGCCTACGATATTTCGCGAGTGTTTGGAGTAGCTATTGAGGATGTATTTATTCTCTCGGAGGAAAGGGGAATCTAACTGGTAAAAAAAAATCTGCCGAACATAACAAACAGTGTTCGGCAGATTTTTAAATTCTTTGGTATACTACTTCCCGTTCCTAAGGGCTTCAAATATTTTGGCTTGAAGCTCATCGGCCAGCTCAATGTTATCGTTCAGTAGCTGACGAACCGATTCGCGGCCTTGCCCGAGTTTGGTTTCTCCGTAGCTGAACCACGAGCCACTTTTTTTGATTACGTTGAAATCAACCCCAAGGTCAACAATTTCTCCGGTACGAGAGATTCCCTCGCCGAAAACAATATCGAATTCCGCTTTGCGGAAAGGTGGAGCCATTTTGTTTTTTACAACCTTTACGCGAACACGGTTCCCCGATGCATCCTCACCATCCTTAATCTGTGATATTTTTCGAATATCAACCCTAACCGACGAGTAGAATTTTAGAGCATTCCCACCAGTTGTTGTTTCGGGATTGCCGAACATAACGCCAATTTTTTCGCGTAGCTGGTTTATGAATATACAGCAAGTGTTGGTTTTACTAATGTTTGCAGTTAGCTTACGCAGGGCTTGTGACATGAGCCTGGCCTGAAGCCCAACCTTATTTTCGCCCATTTCGCCTTCAATTTCAGCTTTGGGCGTAAGTGCTGCTACCGAATCGATTACGATAATGTCGATGGCGCTGGAACGAATAAGCTGGTCAGCAATTTCGAGGGCCTGCTCGCCGCTATCGGGTTGCGAGATGATAAGGGTTTCCACATCAACACCCAACTTTTCGGCGTAGGTGCGGTCGAATGCATGTTCAGCATCGATTATGGCGGCTAAACCGCCATTCTTTTGGGCTTCGGCAATGGCGTGAATGGCCAGCGTAGTTTTTCCCGACGATTCGGGGCCGTATATCTCAATTACTCTTCCCCGGGGGTATCCACCAACACCCAGCGCATGGTCAAGCGCTATGGAACCGCTCGAAATGCTTGGTACATCAACAACCGCTTTGTCGCCCATCATCATTATGGTTCCCTTGCCGTAATCCTTCTCAATTTTATCCATTGTGAGTTGAAGCGATTTCAACTTTTCCTTGCTAATTTCTTTGAGGTTTTTGCTATCAGTTTTTTTGTTTTCCATTTGATAAGTATGATTTTAATTTATTGTAATTTCTCCACTATTTGCTTTACGTGCTGTTTCGTATCAACCTTTTTGAAAATTTCAACAATATTCCCGTCCCCATCAATAACGAATGTGGTTCGGTGGATTCCCATCACTGTTTTTCCGTACATTTTTTTCTCGCCATAAACGCCGTAGGCGGTTGCAATTACCTTATCCTTGTCGGCAACGAGCGGGAATGGCAGGCTGTACTTGGCGATGAAGTTCTGGTGCGATTTTTCGCTGTCGGGGCTTACTCCCACAACTTGGTAGCCTAAATTCCCCAACTCTTCATATCCATCGCGCAGGCTGCAGGCCTGAGCCGTGCATCCGGGAGTATTATCCTTGGGGTAGAAGTAAAGAATGATGTTTTTGCCTTTGAAATCGGCAAGGCTAATTGGGTTCCCACTCTGGTCGATTCCCTCAAAAACGGGTGCTTTATCGCCTGATTTTAAGTGTGTCATGGTTTTGTGTTGATTTTGTAAAGTTAGTAAGATTGATTTAATAAGTCGGATAAAAACGAAAAAAAAACTGGATAGCATTCCTACTCAGTTAAACCATAACACGAAACGATTTGTTCAAAAATAATGAGGAAAATATGAACAGGTTTTGGTTAGAATGATTGAAAAATTATAAGAGAACCAGCATCCAGCTCAACCTCAAACCAATCGCCTAAGCTGCGATTCAGCGTTCCCATCCAGTATTCGGTAAGTTTGCCTTTCTTTATGGGGTATTCAAGGTTTTTTGTTGAAACTAGTGTTTCGTTATTTTGTGAGAAAACGGATACTGCCTGACCTAAAAAACTTTGAAATTTTGTTGTTCTGCAAATTGGCGTGAAAACTCCATAATCGGTTACCATTTCAACGTTTAGCCCTCTTGTTGCGTAGCTAGTGAGAAGTCCAATATTCCCTAGCGTGTGGTCCTCGCGAAGTCCGGTTGCTCCAAGTATTGTTATGTTTTTGTACCCGTTTGCCTCACACCATAAAGTGGCTTTTGTTAAATCGTTGGTGTTCTGGTCGGGATTATGGAAAAGTCGGTTGCGAAACTTTTCTTTTAACTCTTCCGAAAGCGAATCCAAGTCGCCAACAATGGCGGTGGGTTCCATCCCAAATTTAATTAGGTTCGCTGTTGCTCCATCGCAGCATACAATTACATCTGTTTGTCTTAGTATTTGCAAAGGTTTTTGGTGCTTGGGGAATTTGCCGTTGGCAAGAATAACCGTTTTCATTTTTGAATTAAATTATTTAAAACATTTAGGTTACTTACCCAAATTTGG
>DAOSWM010000062.1:0-17420 GCA_035380045.1 Tenuifilaceae bacterium
GCTGCTGTTATCAACAAAAAAGTATTGTTTATTATTCTTTTTATCAATTATGTAAATAAAATAGTTTCCGTAAATTGAAGAAAAATCGATATTACCATTTGATAAAAAATCTGATAGGATAAATTCAATACTTTCTTTTCCTGCCCTCTTTCCTGAGGTAAAAAAAAGCCCCTTGAAATGAACTTCAAAATCACAATAAAAAAAACTTTGAATTCTTTCGTCAGAATTATATAAAATACCAGCTGCAGATAGTATCATGTTTTTAAAACCACTTATTTACATTCCAACCACCCTTATTTCCGTCCTTCTATTCTGGGCTTTTCCCTCGTCGGTTGAGTTATCGGCAACAGGTTTTGTTTCGCCGTAACCCTTCCATGTTAACCTTTCTGTGGGAATATTTTTCGATTGCAAAAATTCTACAACTGCTTTCGCTCGATTATCGGAGAGATTCAGGTTATAGTCATCTGCACCAACATCGTCGGTATGACCACCAACCTCAATGCGCATGGTGGGATTGTTCTGCAGAAGTTCTACCAAACGGTTCAGTTCAATAACCGATTCGCTCTTCAGCTCATACGAATCGGTTTCGAAAAAAATGTTACGCATAACCATAACTTCTCCAACCCGAATTGGGCGGAGCCCAAAGTTTTTACGGTACGGTTCCTGCGCCGAGTGAACCCCCGAAAAATCGAAGTGCTCAGAGTGGAAAAGGTAACCCGGTGAGGAAACGAAGAATGCGTAGCTTCTATTGGTAGGTAAGCAAACCAGAAACGTTCCGCTGTACGAAGTTTCGGAGCGCATAATTTCCTCGCCCGTGGCAATATCAACCAAATGGAAGCTGCTTTCCAGTGGCCGTCCGTTTGTAATATCGGTAACTTTCCCCCGCATGTACGATGAGGGAATTGGCTGAACCTCCTTGTAAAGTTTGAACATGTAAATATCGCGACCCTTCTCAAGTTCAATGTCAGAGGAATAGTAAGCCTCGGTTCCCCGAGCGTTAACAATTAAACCATCCTCGCTTCGGTGCGTATTTATTGGGTAACCTAAATTAACAGGTATAGTCCATGTAGTATCATTCAGCTTCCGCGACATTAAAATATCGAGCCCGCCCATGCCAACGTGGCCATCGGACGAGAAGTAGAGTGTTTGGTTGTCGAAATGTATGAAGGGCGACTGCTCGTTAAACGGAGTATTAATGGAATCGCCAAGGTTTTCGGGGTCGCTCCAGTTATCGCCATCCAAACGCGTTGTTTTCCACACATCAAAATTCCCCTTTCCTCCTCCACGGTTACTTACAAAGTACAGCGTTCGCCCATCGGGCGAGATGGATGGTTGCTTCTCGCTGCTGTAGGGTAAATTTACCGGCTCGGGAAGTTTTCGGGGTTTTCCCCAGGTTCCATCCACTTCACGTTTCGATACAAAAAGGTTGCACACTCCCGAGCAGAATGTGTAGTACATTATATTACCATCGGCACTTAACGATTGGGCTCCCTCGTTATTCACCGGTGTATTAATTGGGTAACCTAAACTCCGAACTGGCATCCAGTTACCTTCCGCATCGCGGGTTGAGTAGTAGAAATCCTCCTGCCTATTTCTGAAAACTTCGGTTGAGTTGGTATCCTTAGGCATGTTAACGGTAATAACCAGCGTATTCTCATCGGCCGAAAGGCTTGGCCAGTAGTCGTCCATGTTACTGTTCACGTTTGTTCCCAAGTTTTCCGGTTCAAAGGGAACCGGATTGCTCTTTGAAAAAGTTGCAAATCGGCAGCACTCAAGCCGGAACTTTGCAAACTCCATGCTCTCTGCCCGGCTATTTCGGTAACCTAAAAATTTGGTGTAGTAGCTAGTAGCACGTTCGTACTCTCCCCTCGCAAAAAGCATATTGCCCAAGTTGTAGTGAACTAGGGGGAAAAAATCGGGATTAATTGCAACGGCGCTTTCTGCTGCCACAATGGCCTCCTCGGGCTTGCCCCACTCCTGGTATACCTGCGAAAGGATAAGGTATGCTTCAATGAATCGCTCCTCATGCTTTAGCGCCTCCTTTAAAAAAAGTTCAGCCTTGTAGTAATCGTAACGGTCGTAGGCTTCCAGAGCAGAATTGAAGTTTGCAATGGCCTTCTTATCTGAAATGGTTAAATCGGAGGGTTGCGCAAAACCAGTAAATGGAATGAGTATAAAAAGAATAACTGCTGTAGCCGAAACAATTTTTCGCATACTATTTTTATTTCAATATAGCAAAATAACGTAACAGGTAAGCAAAAATTTCAAAAAAAGAAATGGGAAAATAACGTGTTACCTATTAAAACGATTTAACCTGTCGAGCTCGCGCTTGTTATCCTTCTTCTTAATGTCCTCTCGTTTATCGTGCATCTTCTTGCCACGGGCAAGACCAATTTCAACCTTAGCGTACCCTTTCTCGCTAATAAAAACCTTCAGGGCAACAATGGTTAGGCCTTTCTCCTGTGAGCTGCGGAACAATTTTCGAAGTTCAATTCTGTTTAGCAAAAGCTTTCTGTCGCGCTTGGGCTCATGGTTATTGTAGGTTCCAAAATTGTACTCGGTAATGTGCATTCCGGTTAGCCACAGTTCCCCTTCTACAAACTTGCAGTATGCGTCAACCAAACTTGCTTTACTTTGGCGCAGCGATTTAATTTCGGTACCAGTTAGCACAATACCGGCAGTAAAGGTTTCAATTATTTCAAACTGAAAGAAAGCCTTCTTGTTTTTAATCAACACTTTACTACTCGTACCCATAATAAAAAGCTACAGATTTACTGGAATTTTTAGAAATAACCCTAAAACAATGTAAACTAAAAAGAATACCAATGTAATAACGAGCAGCGAAATTAATGAAAATCCTGCAATACGCTCACCTTGCACCGAAAGAATTGGCTTAATTCCTGCAACAAAAATGTATATTCCCCACAAACCGAGCAAACCAAAAATTAGCCCAAGCGAAGGAATAACTTTTCCTAAGGTTGACATGATAATGAATACTGCCAGTGAGAATGAAACTACTACCAGCGAATTCAGAATGCTGCCATCGCCCTTAAATGAGGCTGAAAGTTTGGCTACGAAGTAGGCAGAAATGGCTACTCCCAGGAAACCAGAACCAAAACTGAAAAGCAGGTACTGAAGAGCTACAAGAAATGTGTTCCCCGGAATTCGAAGAACCCCCAAAAACGTTAGCACAGATGTTACGCCTAGCAAAGGAAGTAAAAACTGTAGCAGCACTCTTTTCTGACTTACACAACTAAGGTCAAATGCTTTCCAGGCCTTTGATGGAGAAAGAATAATATCTAGAAAAAGTTTAAACATCTATTTGGTCAACTTATTTTTTTGTAGTTAAAATTGTATGCAAAAATAGCTAATTTTAGACCCATATTAACAAAAATTATTTGATAATTACTGCGTTATAGAACCCGAAGGATAGCAATGAGCCAAAGTGAAAACAGTTGGAATCCAAACAAGTATAACCTAGTTACCATTCTGGGACCCACTGCCGGAGGCAAAACATCGGTTGCCGCAAATTTTGCCTACAGAACTGATGGGGAAATAATTAGCGCCGATTCCCGCCAACTTTACCGTGGAATGAGCCTGGGAACGGGAAAAGACATTCAGGATTACACTGTGAACGGGAAAGAAATTCCTTACCACCTGATCGATGTTTTTGATGCCGGCTACCAGTGCAACGTTTACGAATTTCAGCAACTTTTTGTTGATGCTTTCAACGATATTTCGCAGAGAGGGAAACTGCCAATTCTTTGTGGCGGTTCGGGGCTATACATCGAGGCAGCCATTCGTGGCTACAAGCTTATTGCTGTTCCCGATAATCCTTCGCTTCGCGAAGAGCTGGCTCAGAAAAGCATGGAGGAGCTGGAGGAAATTCTAAAATCTTACAAATCACTACACAACACAACCGATACTGATAACCGGAAACGCATTACCCGTGCCATTGAAATTGAGGAACACTACGCACGGGTTGGTGAGAAAGAAACCTCGTATCCAGAAATCAGAAATATTAACATCGGTATTCGTTTCCCTCGGCCTCAGCAGCGCGAACGAATTACATTGCGCCTAAAGCAAAGGCTAAACGAGGGAATGATTGATGAAGTGAAGGAACTTCTCGACAAAGGGGTTGAACCCAACCTGCTGGTTTACTATGGTTTGGAGTATAAATGGTTAACAAACTATGTAACCGGAAAAATTTCGTACAACGAAATGTTTGAGGGTTTGAATACGGCCATTCACCAGTTTGCCAAGCGGCAAATGACTTGGTTCCGGGGAATGGAACGTAAAGGAATACCAATAAACTGGGTTGATGGAAATTTAGATATGGACAGCAAAATCAATCAGATTTTCCAAATCCTTAAGGAAACTCAAGGCTAAATTTATGTTCAAAACAAATCTTCCCAAAAATATTGAGGAAATTCTATATCAGGAACCAATAACTAATCTCAATATTCTTGGTTTTTTTGAAAAACATACTCCGCTGCAGATAAAAGAATACGGAAATTCAACCATGATTTCCGGTCAAAGCGATGAGCTTTGGTGGTATTTACATTGCAACTCGCAGGAAGATTTTGATAAGTTCACCGATGAGCTCAGCACAGGAAATCATTTCTTTTCAATAATTCCCGATTGGATACTCACTCGACTTAAAAGTCAGTTTCAAATCCACTGGGTTCTAACGTGCAACAAGTTTTATCTTCCAAACGAAGTTGAACTTCCAAACATCGATATTAAAATTGAACGGTTAATTCCTGAGGATTCCTACTCAATATTTGAGCACTCGAACTACAAAGCATTCACCAGCAGAGAGTACATCGAGGAGCAAATAGTTTGTCGCTCTGGAGCTGCTTTTCGCGATGCAAAAAAATTGGCTGGCTGGGCACTTTTCCACGACGACGGTGCAATGGGAATGCTCCACGTTGTTGATGATTACCGCAGAAAAGGAGTTGCCAGAACTTTAATGGTTGAACTCTGTAAAATACAACGATCGCAAAACAGAATTCCTTACACAAGCGTTGAGCCTACAAATATTGCCTCATCAAATCTGGTAAAATCCTTGGGATTTGTAAATACAGGAACTGTACACTGGGTAAAATTTTCGAAGTAAAAATTCCTGTGAAAGTAGGCCGATTTATCAATTTTACTATCTTTACTAACTACCAATTTAGAACCCTATGAGAAAAGAAGTAGAGATAATATGCGAAAATATTAACGAGCGCCGGAAGCTGAAACCGGGCCTTAGCCTGCTCGAAATTTCACAACAAGTAAAGCATAACCTCAAACATCCGGTTTTGGGAGCCATGGTGAACAATGTTCTCAAAGAGTTGGACTACGAAGTTTACTCGCCCAAAACCATTCGATTTATCGATATTACCCATCCGGCCGGAATGCGGATGTACCAGCGCAGCCTTTTCTTTGTAATGCAGAAAGCGGTGAAGGAGTTGGTTCCCGGAAGCCGGGTTCGAATTGAACATGCTGTTTCCAAAGGATTTTACTGCGAAATCGACGGTTGTCCATCACCGCTCGAACTTCCATTTATTTTCAAGATTGGTGCAAAAATGCAGGAAATTGTTGAACAGGATTTACCTTTTCGTCGCGATAAGGTTCTTACCAAGGATGTTGCAACACTTTTCCGCAATTTAGGCGATGAGGAGAAAGCCGAACTTTTCGAAACACGCTCAACGCTTTACACTTCTGTATACTATTTGAATAGTACGGCCGACTACTTCTTTGGTTGTCTGGTTCCTTCAACCGGTTACCTCAAAAAATTCGACTTGGTGAAATACTACCAGGGAATGCTGCTTATGGTGCCAAAGCGCAAAAACCCTGATGAGCTGGAAGATATTGTGATTCAGGACAAGATGTTCGATATTTTTCAGGAATACAAGGATTGGGTTGATATCTTGGGCGTTGGAAACGTGGCAGCAATCAACAAGCAGGTGCTTACCGGAAACTCCAGCGAGCTGATTAAAATTTCCGAAGCGCTTCACGAACGTAAGGTAGTTCAAATTGCAGATATGATTTACAGCCGAAAGGATAACGTACGAATTGTGCTTATATCAGGCCCTTCCTCCTCTGGCAAAACTACCTTTTCGAAACGTTTAGCTATTCAGCTAAAAGTAGCCGGAATGCGCCCCTACACCATCTCACTTGACAACTACTTCGTTGACCGTGAGCACACTCCACGTGATGAGCATGGCGAGTACGATTTTGAGTCGCTGCATGCGCTGGATATTAACTACTTTAACAACGATTTAGTTCAGCTGATGGAGGGTAAGGAGGTTGAGCTTCCAAAATTCTCGTTCGAAAATGGGAAACGCTACTTCGATGGCACCAAGCTAAAAATTGAGCGCAACGGAATAATAATTATTGAGGGAATCCACGCGCTCAACCCAGATTTAACTCCGCTAATTGAGGCCGAAAAGAAATTTAAGGTTTACATATCAGCGTTAACATCGCTATCCATTGACGGGACTAACAGGATTCCAACAACCGACAACAGGCTAATCCGCAGGATTATTCGCGACCACCGCTACCGCGGATACAGCGCACTCGATACCATTTCACGCTGGGACAGCGTTCGGCGCGGTGAGGATCACAATATTTTCCCGTTCCAGGAGGAGGCCGATGTAATGTTTAACTCGGCGCTACTTTACGAGCTGGGAATCCTGAAAAGTTACGCCGAGCCGGTTATCCGTGAGGTTCCCATGAACGTTCCGGAGTACGCCGAGGCCGTTCGGTTAATAAAATTCCTAAGCTACTTTGTCAGCATTCCACCTGATGAAATTCCACCAACATCAATTCTGCGTGAATTTTTGGGCGGCAGCACATTTTCGTATAGGTAAACAACAACAAAACCAAAAATAGAATGAAAACAAAACTGATTCTTTTAATTTTCGTGATCGGATTCTTTTATGCATGTAATCAGAAAAATAAACAAGCTGAGCAGGTAATTTCACAATCTGATAATTCCCTAGTTGGCAAATGGGTTAAAGTTGGACAGACAGGTCCTGTATGCTTCGATTTTAAAAACAACGGTTTGTTTGAAGGTGATTTTGGAAACGACCAAACGGTTGATGTGGTTGCAAAATATGAATTGTCAGGTGACACCTTGAAACTTATTGATAAGGAAGGGCAAATGTGTCAAGGCGTTGGGAAATACTTGGTTTACCAATCGAAGTACTACATATCAATTGATTTGATTGATGACGAATGTGGCGGAAGAGTAAAAACAACCATGGGGTTTTGGACAAAACCCAATTTCAAGGATTTCATAAAGACCCTTGACGAAGAAATTGAGAAATCGCCAAACCCCGATTTGTACTTGAGTAGAGCTAGGGTACACTTGGCTACAGGTATGATAAAACAAGCAAAGGACGATTTTGACAAATACTTACTGAATGACACTTTGGATGCAAGAGTTTTTATTAACAGGGCAGGAACCCGATTCCCCAACGATTTAGAAGGAGTTGTTTCTGATTGCAATAAAGCAATAGCTCTAGATGCGAATAGTAAGAATGCCTATTTTCTTCGCGGATTGGCTCGCTACGAATTGGGGGAAGAAGAGCAAGGATGCAAAGATTTTAGCAAAGCAATTGAGCTAGGGTTCTCCGTTCTTAGAATTGCTGAACAGGAAAGATGTGCTGAATTCTGGGATGAAAAATAATTGAAAAAAACTGGCAATAATACGGATTACTGCGTAATATTATTACAAACCAATTTGTCAGTAGAATGTTTCTCTATAACCAATTTTCTTATAGAATTTGCTATTAAGGCTGAATCCTGTGCGAAAACCCACATCAACCTAAATACATTAAAATACTTTAATGACTGAAAAACAGTTACAAAACATCAAAAAGCGAATAAAAAGTTTTAAGCTAAAGCTTTCGAGTGAAAAACGGAGATTTGGTCAATACAGGGATAGTAATGGGCTTAGGTATGAAATTGCATTGCTGTATATAAAAATCAAGGATTATAAGAATGCTAAAAAATACTTTCAGTGGTTTGAAAAAGAGTTTAGCGATGATATTGGATTCCCTGAATTTCACCTTGCATGGGCTGTGACAATGTTTGAAAATAATGATATCGAAACTACAATAAAAAAAGTTTACGCAGCAGCATTTGCAAACGCACAAATAATTGAGTTTATACCAAATGAAAATCTTAGCCAGATAATTCAAGCAGAAACGTTTGATAAAGATTTTAAAGAATCCGTGGAATTCTGCGCTAACATTGTAACTCCAAAGTTCAAATATTGGATTGGAAAGTTTACCGAAACTGAAGAATACAAAAACAACGTAAAAAAATACATTAGCATAAATAAGCTAATTGAAGATGAACCTGTAGGCAAAACACGCTCAATGATGATTGACGAAGAACGTAAGTTTGTAAACAGTTTAACACATTAAGCGTAAAACTATAACTTTCACGCTGACTTCTAACAGTAAATCTACTGAAATACTTGCCACTAACCTGCCCGACGGCAGGCGGGGTCACTAAGTCTTGAAGGTTCACAAAGCAAGAAATATCAATATAAAAATTGGTGTTACTTGGTGTCTTTGAGTCTTTGTGGCTTTTTGTATTTTAATGACTTCTCTTTTTTGTAACAACAAACACAAACATCAAAAGTGCTGAGATAATTGCGCAGGCTGCGCCAAAAAAGAAGGGTATTTTTGAGTTGAAATTATCGTAAAGAAATCCGGCAATTAAGCTGGCAGGCAGCAAGGTTATTCCAAGTAAAGCGTTGTAAATTCCCAATCCGGTTCCTTTCCTGTTGTTAGCAATTAAATCAGAAATCATTGCTTTCTGAATTCCATCGGTTGATGCTGAGTACAAACCGTAAAGTGCAAACAGCGAAACAATGGCGCCAGTGCTTGTTGTCACTCCAAATCCGTAGTAAACAAACGAGTAAATTATATATCCGGCAACCAGAATCTTTTCCTTACCAATTCTGTCGGCAAGCGAACCAACCGGAATTGAAGTTAGCACTGAAACTGTATTTGTAATTAGGTAAACCAATGGAATAAACGCAACCTTCACTCCAACCTCGTTTGCTTTTACCAGTAAAAGCGCATCGGTGGAATTTCCCAACGTAAAAACGAAAACAATGGCTAGGAAAAAGTAGTATCGTCCCGGAAAATCCTTAAATCGGAATTTTGTAAAAAGATCATTCTTATCCTTTCGCGCTTCCTTAATTCCAAAAATAATCGTAAATATTGCCAGGATGGCAGGGATTCCGGCCAGTAGAAAAATGAATCGATAGTTACCCGGAAGAAACGAAAGTAAAATAAAAGCCGCGAGAGGCCCGGCAATTGCTCCGCTGTTGTCCATCGCTTTTTGCAAACCGAATCCCCTACCCGACTTTCCCTTCTCAACCGATCCAGCAATTAAGCTGTCGCGCGGTGCAGTTCTGATTCCCTTGCCGAAACGTTCGGCAAATCGCAAGTATAAAACCTGCAACGGAGTTGAAACAAAAGTATATAAAGGAATTATTACAGCCGACAGTCCGTAACCGAGAATCATAAAGGGTTTATTCTTTCCAATCTTATCACTCCAGAATCCTGAAAAAGCTTTTATTAGCGAAGCGGTGCTTTCTGCAATTCCCTCAATTATTGACAGGCTAATTTTTGATGCGCCAATCGACATTAGGAACATGGGCATCACCGAGTAAACCATCTTAACCGATGTGTCCATAAGGAAACTGGTTAATCCGGTAAAAATTAAGTTTCGGTTAAAGCCAAGTATTTTTTTTGCTTTCTGAACAGTTTTTCTCATTGAACCTAATCCCAATTTAAACTCTTCACAAAGTTAACAAACATTGAGTTTAAAAATCGGGAACATAAAAGAAGTAACCTAGCCCGATTGTATACAACAAATCTCCCACAATTGCATGCTCAACGGCAACAGCCATCAACGATTTGTGTTTTTCGTAAGTTGCTGCCCAAATTGTACCCATTACCGTTGCTCCGGCAACAGCAATCCAGTTACCAAAAATGAAATGTAAAAACCCGAATAGCAGACCATTAAGAATTATACCAACCGTTCGGTTTTGTAAAATTGATTTATATCTAAAAAAGAAGAATGACCGATAAATTAGTTCCTGTGTAAAGGCCGACCACAATGGATAGAATATCATAATCATCAACCAAATAAATGGATTATGTTTAGGTAAATAGAATAGGTATTCGGGTAAAAAAATGTAAGTTGTAGCAAGAATAATAATTGAAGCAATTGAAACTCTAATAAGTAATCCTTTCCATCCATTGTAACCGTTAAATCCTAGCTCTTTCCTATTAAATGATTTTGAAAAAATTAAATACGCAAGAGTTGCTAAGAAAACCACAAGCAAAGGCAAAGATTTGTGTCCTGGAATTACGTCGAAGTGAAATAACAGAGGTAATCCAACAAATAGAATTGCAATTTCAATATACTTAAATAGCTTAATCATACAAAAAATATTGCCTGATTTACAAATAATCAATCAGGCAATATTATTAAAAAAAAACAGTTTCATTTTAATTTTCCCAAACTTTATTCAAACTCCCTCTCCACATCCTTATCGCCTCGACCCGAAAGGTTTACAACTGAAAGTTCCCCTTTACCTTTTAGCAGCTTTGCTGCTAACGCAACTGCATGGCTCGATTCAACTGCCGGAATAATTCCCTCGAAACGAGAAAGCAGATTATAAGCATCAACTGCCTCAGCATCAGTTACTGGAAAATAGTTGGCTCTGCCAGAATCCTTCATAAACGCGTGCTGCGGACTAATTCCCGGATAATCCAGCCCGGCTGCAATGGAGTGCGATTCAATGGGGTTTCCCTCACAATCAACCAAGCAGTAAGAGTATGTTCCTTGGAAAACTGCCGGTTTACCCATCGAAAGGGTTGCAGCGGTGTTCTCAAGAGTTGCGTTTCCTCCACCTTCTGCACCATAAATCGTTACTTCCACATCATCGAGAAAACCCGAAAAGAGTCCGATGGCATTGGAGCCACCACCAACGCAAGCAAAAATCGACTGTGGCAAACGCCCCTCGGCGTTTAAAATTTGGGTTCGTGCTTCCTGTCCAATTACACTCTGGAAATATCCAACCATTCGTGGATACGGATGCGGTCCAACCTGCGAACCCAGCAAATAGTACGAATTGGGATGCTCAATGTAGTAGCCCAACGCAGCATCAACGGCATCCTTCAGCGTTTTGGTTCCCATTTCGGTTGGAATTACTTCGGCTCCCAGCAATTTCATTCTACGAACATTTAGCGCCTGACGCTCAACATCTATCGCTCCCATAAAAACTTTGCAAGGAATTCCCATAAGCGCTGCTGCTGTTGCGGTAGCAACGCCATGCTGACCGGCTCCGGTTTCGGCAATTATCTCCTTCGCTCCCATCCGTTTTGCAAGGATAATTTGTCCTACGGTATTATTAATCTTGTGTGCACCGGTGTGATTCAAATCCTCACGTTTGAGGTAAATTATTGAACCAACATGCTCGCTCAATCTTTTTGCGTAGTACAAAGGTGATGGTCGGCCAACGTAAGTTTTAAGGTAGTGAACAAATTCACGTTGAAACGACTCTTTTGCTGTTTCCTTATCGAAAAATTCTGCTAACCTAGCAAGCGGTTCGGCAAGAACCGGCGGCACGTATGCTCCTCCATACTCACCATACATACCATTGGCATTATTTAACATTCCTTCTAACGGACTTACCTCAACCTGAGTTTTTGTGATATTTGTTGTTTCCATGATTTCTGATTTTAACTGATTTGGATTGTTTAAAAAAATAACTTATTCATTCCGTGCACATTATAGCATTGCACACAGCACCCACGTAGGGCGCATGCTGTTGATGGGCGGGGAAGCCCCGCCAACGCCATGTCCAAATTAGTATCAGAAAAAAGTACTTCAAAATGCTGTTAATAAATTGATTAAAAAAACAAAGGCCGCAGGGGATTCCTGCGGCCTTGTATACTATAATAGTAGTAACCTAGGTTAATGCCCCCGTTTGAGAGATTAAACTATGATGCCACCACCAAGAAATATTATTGAATGAAAACATTCTTTCAAATTTTTGTCAACTGCAAATAAAAAACACTTTTTCTAGAAAAGCAAATTTACGCAAAATAATTATTCGGTTTCGCTCTTTCTTCCAGGAAAAATAAATGATAAAACAACGAATAGTACTAGAGAAGCCGTAATACCAAAAATATTTGAGTCGAGGTTGAAGGGTAGTTCAACCGATAGTATGGTAAGGGTAAGTGTTGTTCCGCCTCCAACCAGCATTGCCCAGAATGCAGCAATGGTGCTACCCCGTTTCCAGAAGAACGCTCCCAGAACCGGGATAAACAGTCCGCTAACCATAAAAGCATACGAGTAAAGCATTAACTCCAACACATTCTGCATTTGCCATGCGAGCAGTAACGCCAAAACTCCAATTACAAGAGTAATTACTTGAGAAACAATTAGTGTTGCTTTTTGCCCTTCAGGCAACTTAAAGAATTTACGGAGTATATCGGTTTGTACGTTCCCCGATGCAGCCATCAGGCAGCTATCGGCTGTAGACATAACCGCAGAGAAGTATGCGGACATCATCAATCCCATTAAGCCAACTGGAAGAACCGTTCGAAGGAGTAACGGCAAACCCATTTCGGCATCCAAGTTACTTCCCGCACCGAATCCAATGTACTCGAACATACCATTTTCAAAACCAACACGGGCGAACAACCCGAGGATTACGCCCATAAACGCCATTAGCGGGTACTCAAATACTCCGGCAATGAACCAGGCTCGTTGTGCTTCCTTGGTTGTACGGGTTGAGTAAATACGCTGGTAAAGAGTCATGCCAACAAACCAAATGGGAATTATGGTTACCGCCCAGTTTACTAAAGTTTGCCAGCTCACGTTACTTAGCGATAAAAAATCGTGTGAAAGGGTATCTAAAATGGCATCAATCCCTCCAACGGATTGGTATCCGAGCGGAATACCTATAAAAATTAGACCTCCCATTAGAACAATCCACTGGAAAGTATCGGTATATATAACCGCTTTCATCCCTCCCATTGCGGTATATGCCACCGCGATAACACCCATAATTACGAGTGCAGTGTGCATATCGAGACTTTGAAACGATGCGGAAGCCAACTTGGCTCCAGCCAAAATTTGCGAGCTGGTAAAACCTATGTAACCGATAGCCGAAATAATGCCTGCCATTAACGCTACTCTAGGACTATAAAAATGTTCAAAAATCTGAGGGAAAGTATAAAGTTTCAATTTTTGTGCAAGCTTTCCTGCTTTGGGTATAAGTACCACAGCGCTTAGCCAGGCACCCACCAATCCGGTAAAAAGCATCCATGAGCCCGAAAGCCCCATAAGAAAACCCAAGCCACCAAGCCCTATTGAGAAACCTCCGCCCACATCGGTTGCCACAACCGAAAGTCCAACATGGAAACTTCCCATTTGCCGCCCGCCAACGTAGTAATCATCAGCACTCTTATTCTTTTTAAGAAAGTAGTAGCCAATTCCCAGCACAAAAAGCATGTAAATAGTAAAAATGATAATGTCGACAATATGCATAGCTGCAATATTTTTCTGCTATAATATAGGAAGCAGATAGGTTAACAAAAGAAATTATGGGCGAATTGCAGAGTTGCGTTATCCGACTCCCACATAGCAAAACTAGGTTTTTGTGCTTTTAAAAGCAAATGGTTTACTATGCAAATCGAATTTTTCGAAGAGTAAATAAAGAATTTTCACGTATAAAACCAATGCAAGAATATATTATTATAAACCTGGATTTCAATCACTTAAGCGCCAAACCAAAAAGAGAGAAGAATTCATCCCAATTTCTTGACCCGAGTATTAGAATTTTGTAAATTACCTGTGAAACCTAAACCACAAAGCCATGGACGAAAATTTAATTGTAATTGCGAACGAGAATTACACCAGCGCACTTGTGCTGCAAAGCTTTCTAGAATCCAATGGCATTAAGTGCTACCTAAAGAACGTAAATTTGGTTCAGCCAAATGTTTCCGATAACGTGAAGGTTCAAATTAGCGAAGGCGATGCTGAGAAAGCCATAAAACTCCTTGCTGCATTTGAGCAACCAACCAAAAGTGAAAGTAATCTACGAAAAATATTAGTCCCAATTGATTTTACTGAACATTCAAAAAATGCGGCATACTTCGCCTTAAAACTGGCATACGTTTACAACGCAGAAGTGAAACTACTCCATGTGTTCAACTCACCGGTTGTTGACATGATTCCTTTTACCGATGCAGCCAGTATTCAGATTGACGTAGATATTAGCTACCAAATTCTCCAAAAGAACGCAAAGGAGCACCTGCTTAAATTCTACCATGAACTAAGGAAATTTGCTGATGTGAATGGCATGGAGAAGCTGCGAATAGGCTACTCGCTCCGAGAAGGTTTTGCCAGCTACGGCATTATCGATATGTGCCGAAGGTACAAACCTGCCATGCTGGTTATGGGAACCAAAAGTGAAGGTTTCAGAAGTTCTGAGCTGGTTGGTAGCGTAGCTACCGAAGTTGTTAACGAAACTGGCATACCTCTGCTGGTTATTCCCGAGAAAGCAAACCTGAAGGATATTAGTGAGGTTAAGAATGTTCTATACGCAACCCGATTCGACGACAGCGATTCCATTTCTATCCGAAAGCTAATCACCATTCTGTCTGGTTTTCAGGTTAACATTTTCTGCGCAAGCGTTACCGACGATGTTGAAAACCCAATCATTAAAGGGAAGGTTAGCAGCATGAAAGACTACTTCTCAAAGGTTTCAAAGAAAATTCCGTTGGAATGCGATTTGATTAAAGGCAAGGATAAGGTTGAAGCATTTAAGGGTTACATTGCAGGAAAATCCATAAGCCTTTTTGCGCTAACTATGCGCAAACGCAGCATGCTTGCAAGGCTCTTCGACCCATCGCTTACGCGTAAGATGCTGGCCGAGGCCGATATTCCGCTACTAATTTTTCCGGGGTAACAGAGAAAAAAGAGGGTGTCTCAAAAGTCAAATGCGAACGGATAAGTTTGAAAATCAGGTTTACCCCTACCCTAAAGCTTGCCTGCGCCTGCCTATCGGCAGACAGGGCAGGCAGGGGAGCCTGATTTTCAGCACTTTCCCTTCAGGGATCAAGGGTGAAAAAGTGATGAAAATCAGATAAAAAGACTTTTGAGACAGCTCCTTATACTATTGCATGTTGTGAAAAACGTTGGTTACATCCTCATCCTCCTCCAGCTTCTCGAGCAACTTCTCAACTTCAGCTTGCTGCTCTTCATTTAGCTCCTTGGTTTCGGTAGGAATTCGTTCAAACCTAAACGATTGAATAGTAAAACCATTCTCTTCCAAATACTTCTGAATTGGTCCGAAGTTGGTGAACTCGGCAAAAATCATAATTGTTTCATCCTCGGCAAAAACTTCCTCAACACCAAAATCGATTAGCTCCAATTCTAACTCTTCCAAATCAACTCCTTCCTTTGCCTCTACCTGAAATGAGCACTTGCGATCAAAAAGAAAATCGAGCATTCCGGTGGTACCCAACGAACCACCGTACTTGGTAAAGTAGCTGCGAACATTGGCTACGGTTCGGGTTGGATTGTCGGTTGCTGTTTCAACCATTATGGCAATTCCGTGAGGGCCTTTCCCCTCGTACAAAACCTCTTTGTAATCCTTCTGGTCCTTATCCGTAGCTTTTTTAATTGCCCTTTCTACGTTATCCTTGGGCATATTCTCGGAACGAGCATTCTGGATTAGCAAACGTAAACGCGGGTTGTTATCCGGATCGGGACCTCCTGCTTTTACAGCCATTGTTATTTCGCGACCTAACCGGGTAAAAACCCTTGCCATATTGCCCCAACGTTTCATTTTACGGGCTTTCCTGTATTCAAATGCTCTTCCCATTTTATTTGTTTTTTTTGAATTCGATGCGCAAAATTAGAAAACATTCCCCTAAACCAACGAATTACTTCAGCATTATTTTAAGGGTAAATGATACAAAAAACGTATTTTTACTTGGTAGAACATGGTTGAATTTACATTTTGAACCTTTCTTCGAATACAACTGTTCATTTTAGTCAAAACTTACATTTAACTATGATATTGATACAGAACGCTGAGGTTTTTACACCCGAATACATTGGGAAAAAGGACATTTTACTTGCAGGTAAAAAAATTGTGGCCATTGAAAATTCCATAGAACCACCATTGGGAATCACTTGTGAAGTAATTGATGCAACGGGATTAAAGTTAACTCCTGGATTTATTGATGCTCACGTACATATTGCCGGAGCAGGTGGTGAAGGTGGCCCGGCAACCCGAACTCCCGAATTGCAGCTAAGCATGCTCATTGATGGCGGAGTAACCACGGTTATTGGATGCCTTGGGACCGATGGTATGACCCGCAGCGTTGAAAGCGTACTTATGAAAGCCAAAGCCCTGAAAGCAGAAGGCGTTTCGGCATGGATTTACACTGGTGCATACCAAGTACCTACTCCAACAATTACAGGCGAAGTTGGGAAAGATATAGCAATAATTGACGAGGTGCTTGGTGTGGGCGAAGTAGCCATATCCGACCATCGCTCATCAGTTCCAACAACCGAAGAGCTAATACGAATTACAGAACATGCCCGCGTTGGCGGAATGCTTGGCGGTAAAGCCGGCATTATTAACATTCACATGGGTGATGCGAAAAATCCTTTTCAGCCTATTCACGATGCTGTTGCAAAAAGCGAGCTTAACTACAAACAGTTTTTCCCAACACATTGCAACAGGAACAACTACATTTTTGAGGATTCCAAAGAGTATGGGAAAAAGGGCTGGGTTGATATCACCACTAGCTCCTACCCATACTTCCCTCAGTACGAGATTAAACCCTCAAAATGCATAAAATTGTTAACAGAGGCAGGTGTTCCGCTGGAACACATAACTTTTACATCGGATGCGTGCGGTTCACTCCCCGACTTCGATCCTGTTACCGGCGAGCTGAAGCAGCTCGAAATGGGACTGCCAAACGCTAACCTCCGTGAGGTTGTTGATGCCGTAAAGGAGGAAGGAATTCCTTTTGAGGATGCGCTCAAAGTAGTAACTTCAAATCCTGCTGATGTTCTAAAACTCAAACAAAAAGGGAGAATAAAAGTGGGAAACGATGCCGACATTCTACTTTTCGACGAAGACCTCAAAATAAAGTATACGATTGCTATGGGAGAATTTATGAGCAAAGAATATAAAGCCATAAAAAAAGGAGCTTACGAGTAGAAATAAATTAAGGCTTACACTAAGAAACTGTTTAAATTTTTGATTTTGTAGATTCCTCACTTCGTTCGAAACGACAACGAATAATTTTTGTGGGCTTCGAAAAAACAATGTCATTTCGAACGAAGTGAGGAATCAATTTTTTGATACA
>DAOSWM010000063.1:0-15432 GCA_035380045.1 Tenuifilaceae bacterium
ATTCACCAATTCACCCATTTACTTTACCACTTCCGTAGGATTGGAAGACTTTCCATCGTCCGTAGGACATGGAAACGTCTGGTAAATTGTTGACGTTTCCATGTCCGCAAAAGAACGAGCGGACGATGGAAAGTCATTCCGTCGCTCCCGCAAAAGACATAAGTCAGAAGTTTGCAGTTTGCCAACTGCCAACTGATGTCCCCTCCCAAACTTGTCCCTTTGCACTATTTTTGCTAGTTTTGTATGGAAAATAAAATAAATAGTTATGGTTGAACAAGTTATTGAAGAAAGAGTTACAAAAAGTTACCCGTTTCTGGAAAATTTTGAGCAGTGGTTGCAGTCTGTTGGACTTACACCCGAGCTGGCCCAATTCTCAAAGGTTGCCATTTCAATAGTTGCCATTATTGTAATTGCAATTCTTGCTAACTACATCACAAAAAAAATTATTGTGGCTGGTTTAACTAAGCTTAGCCGAAAAACAAAAAGCGTTTGGGACGATTACCTGGTTGAAAGGAAGGTTCTTCGAAAACTTTCCCATCTGGCTCCGGCTCTGGTAATTCAGTTTACTATTGGAGTTGCGCTCTACGATTACAGCCCCTCAATTACACTTCTGGTTGAGAAGTTTACCTACATTTATATTGCTGCTGTGTGTGTGCTTGTGCTCAGCTCTTTCCTCGATGCGATGCACGACATATACCAAACGCTTGAGGTTTCCAAAACCCGACCCATAAAGGGGTACGTTCAGCTTCTAAAGATTGTAGTTTACATTTTTGGGGGAATTATTGTCATTTCAATACTCTTCAATAAAAACCCAATGAACCTGCTGGTTGGGATGGGCGCTTCTGCCGCAATTCTCATGTTGGTTTTCAAGGATACAATTCTTGGGTTGGTTGCATCGGTGCAGGTTTCGGCCAACAACATGGTGAAGCCCGGCGATTGGATTGAAATGCCAAGCCGTAAGGCCGATGGAACGGTACTTGAAATTACGCTCAACACGGTGAAGGTTCAAAACTGGGATCGAACAATTAGCACAATTCCAACCTACGCGCTGGTTTCCGAAAGTTTTACCAACTGGAAGGGAATGGAGGAGTCGGATGGCCGACGAATAAAACGCTCCATATACATCGATATGCGCAGCGTAAAGTTCTGTCCTCCTGAGCTAATTGAGAAGCTTAAGCGGATACATTTTGTTAAGGATTACATTGAGCAGCGCTCAAAGGAAATTGAGGAGTTTAATGTTAAAATGGGCTACGATACAACCATGCCGGTTAACGGGCGGCGAATGACGAATCTCGGAATTTTTAGGCGTTACCTGGAGTTCTACCTTAAGAATAACCCCAAAATAAATCAAGGAGCAACCCTTATGGTTAGGCAGCTACAGCCCACGGAGCAGGGGATTCCGATTGAAATTTACTGCTTCTCAACAGAGAAAGCGTGGGTTATTTACGAAGGCGTTCAGGCCGATATTTTCGACCATGTACTGTCGGTGGTTCCCGAGTTTGAACTTCGCATCTTCCAAAATCCATCGGGCGAGGATTTTCAACGCTTAGTTAACTAACTATTATCCGTCCGACCGCTTTGAGCGGTCAGACGGGTTAAAAGAATCTGCACCAATCCGATAAATCCGTTTAACTTGCCTGCCAACAGACAGTTCTGCGTTCCATTACCCATTCAACCGATTTAACCTCTTGGTGGTTCATCGTTAGCGTAGTTTCCAAAAATCTCTGAGGCAGGTATTCCGCCTCTTATTCCCCAGTTTTCAGCAGGTTGCTCATTGAGGATTATCGTAATATCATTCGGCGGAATTTCAAGTTCCTGCGAAAGATTTCCAACAACATCGCGGTAGAAACACTTTTTTGTCTCAAAATTCCGCCCTTTTATCAGGGTTACTTCTATTACCGTATAGAAATCAGAATGTCCCTTGTGCTCAAAGTTTGCAGGGCTGTGCTCTGTTAATATCTGTCGCCTGTCGCCCTTTGGAAGGCCAATCCATTTTACCATTGCATGGTAAATAACATCCAGCATTTTCTGCTTGTAAAGGTTGCTTTTTCCTTCAATTATATCAATCCGTACTATTGGCATTGCGTTGGTATTTAGTTAGATAATGGGTTTTGTGACAGTTGCGCTTCACATTAAAATTAAGCTAATTATACCTTTTTTCTATTGACTTTTGAACATTTTTTTTGTACCTTTGTTCCTAAATAAGAATAATTCCTAACAAGTATTCATTCTATGGAAGTGGTTGAGCTTACAAAAATTTTATCTGAGAAAGGGTTGAAGGTAACCCCTCAGAGAATAGCAGTAATGGATGCTTTGGTTACGATGAGAAATCATCCAAACACGGAGTCGGTTATTGATTTTGTACGAAAAAACCATCCGTACATTGCAGTGGGTACAGTATATAAAACGCTTGAAACCTTTGTGGATAAAGGGATTCTTAAGAAGGTGAAAACCGATAACGATGTGACGCGATACGACTACGAAATGTGTAAGCATCATCATATATACTGCGAGGAATGCGACATAATTGAGGATTACGTTGATGAGGAGTTGGATAAGCTACTAAATGAATATTTTAAGAAAAAAAGGATTCCAAAATTTGATATTAAAGAGCTTAAGCTACATATCATTGGTAACTATAAAAATCATAAACCAACCTAAATCCGAATTGTTATGGGAAAAGAATCAAAACTTATCGCATCTGTAGATGTTGAAAAACTTATCGAAATTTTAAATGCTGCGCTAGCAGAAGAGTGGCTGGCTTTTTACCAGTACTGGATTGGTGCCCGTGTAATGGAGGGCCCAATGCGCAGCGAGGTTGAACCCGAACTTCTTCTGCATGCAGATCAGGAGCTGAACCACGCAGTGATGGTGGCCGATCGTATTATCCAGCTGGGTGGCACGCCCATTCTGCATCCGCAGGATTGGTTCAAGAAAGCCGGTTGCGACTACGACGCACCAACCGATCCCTACATCGAGGCCATTCTTGAACAGAATTTGAAAGGCGAGCGTTGCGCCATTCGCAGGTATAACGAAATTGCCAGCATGACCGCAGGCAAGGACCACATGACTCACCAAATGGCAACCCAAATCCTTGCCGAAGAAATTGAGCACGAGGATGATATTGAAGCTTGGATGACCGATATTGAGCGAATGAAGGAGGAACTCAGAAAATTGAAATTGTAATTTTTTATGTTTAACAAATAATAATAACAAAAATGGAAGAAAATCAAGTTTTTACAATGCCACGTATTGGCGACAAAGCGCCTGAATTTAAGGCGGTAACAACCCAGGGCGAAATTAATTTCCCTGCCGATTACAAGGGAAGCTGGGTAATCCTATTCAGCCATCCGGCCGACTTTACTCCGGTTTGTACTTCGGAGTTTATGACATTTGCCACCATGGAAGATAAGTTTGCCGAGGCAAACACAAAGCTGGTTGGATTGTCAGTTGATGGCCTGTACAGCCACATTGCATGGCTGCGTACAATTAAGGAGAAAATTGAGTACAAGGGCATGAAGGATGTTGAGGTGAAGTTCCCTCTAATTGAGGATATCACCATGGAGGTTGCCAAAAAGTACGGCATGATGATGCCGGGCGAAAGCAACACCAAGGCCGTTCGTGCTGTGTTTGTAATTGACCCTAACGGAATTATTCGCACAATAATTTACTATCCGCTCAGCTTGGGCCGGAATTTCGATGAGCTTTACCGCGTGGTTGTTGCGCTGCAAACTGCCGATGCGTTTCAAATTGCAACCCCAGCCGACTGGCGTCCGGGCGATGACGTGATTATTTCACCCGCAGGTTCATGCGGAATGGCCAAGGAGAGGATGGAGAGCTCCGACCTCGATTGCAAGGATTGGTTCTTCTGCACCAAGAAGCTCGATAAGGATAAGGTGCTCAGTACTGTCCTTAAGAAGAAGTAATTTATTTCTATACCCGTCCGACCGCTCAAAGTGGTCAGACGGCTAAAAGTAGAATTTAAAGCGATGGAATTTCCCATCGCTTTTTTTGTTTTTAAACGAAATGCTTGCTGAGTTATCAAAGTTTAGTATTTTTCAAAAAAAATGAATTAGTAAAGTTTACATAAAAATTTTCGTTATGAGAAAACCTTCCAAATTATTGTTGCTTGCCATTCTGTTGGCTGGCTTTGCGCTCATTTCTTTCGGTCAGGATGCAAAGAAAAAAATTACAATTGATGATATTACCTCGCTTGGCACCTTTCGCCAGAAATCGGTTTACGGTATTGTTTCTATGAAAAGTGGTGAAAGTTACACCGTTAGCGAAGCCCGGAAGCGAATAGTTCAGTACAGCTACAAAACCGGTGAGCAGGAGAAGGTACTCTTCGATTTTGAGGAGGCTGAACTTTCCGACCCAGACCATTTCACCGGGTACAAGCTTAGCCCCGACGAGACCATGATTCTTATGGAAACCGAGCGGGTTCCCATTTATCGCCACTCCTATAAGGCTAACTATTTTATATACACCATTGCCGACAAATCTATTAAGCCGCTTTCGGAGAATGGTTTGCAGCAGTTGGCAACCTTCTCGCCCAATGGGAAAACCATCGCATTTGTTCGTGACAACAACATATTTCTTGTTGATGTTGAAACTGGCGAGGAGAAACAAATAACCAGCGATGGAAAGTTCAACTTCATTATTAACGGTGCTGCCGACTGGGTTTACGAGGAGGAGTTTGCGCTAAAAACTGCAATGCAGTGGTCGCCCGATGGCAAAAAGTTAGCCTTCTTCCGCTTCGATGAAACCAACGTGAAGGAGTTTAACATGACCTACTTCAACAACGAGTTGTACCCAGAAAACTACGCCTTTAAGTATCCAAAGGCAGGCGAGGCCAACTCAATTGTTAGCATTCATGTGTACGACCTGGAATCGGAAAATACAGCTAAAATGGATATCGGAGAGGAAACCGACCAGTACATTGCCCGTATTAATTGGACAACCGATGCAAACACCCTTTCGATGATAAGGTTAAATCGTCTTCAAAATAAATTGGAAATTCTTTTGGCCGATGCCAAAACGGGTTCGTCAAAAGTGCTGTACGCCGAGGAGAATAAGTTTTACATTGAGGAGCCAACCGACGACTACCTAACTTTTACCGATGATGGGAAATACTTCGTAATTACAAGCGAAATGGATGGTAGGAATCATGTTTACCTCTACAATATGGACGGAACGCTTGCCAAAAAGTTAACAACTGGTGAAAACGAAGTTTTCAAAATTTATGGTGTCGACAGCAAAAAGGGGCTTGTTTACTACCAGGCGCTCGACAATTCGCCGTTGAACAAAGCGGTTTACTCAGTGAGTTTCGATGGCAAAAAAAACACAAAACTTTCAACTCTTGAAGGAACAAATTCTGCTTCGTTTAGCAACGGATTCAAGTACTTTATTCACTTTCATTCGAGCGTGAGCATACCCAACGTGGTTTCGCTGCACAACCAGAAGGGCAAGCTAATTCGTAACCTTGAGGAGAACGAAGAGCTGAAAAGTAGGATTTCTGAATACGAGATTCCAGCTAAAGAATTTTTCACGTTCAAAACCTCTGAGGATATTGAATTGAACGGTTATATGCTTAAACCGCTTGGTTTCGATGAAACAAAAAAGTATCCAGTTTTAATGTACCAGTACAGCGGTCCAGGTTCACAGGAAGTTGTAAATCGCTGGGGAATCGACTGGGATGAATATTTGGCTTCAGAAGGTTACCTTGTTGTTTGCGTTGATGGCAGAGGAACCGGTGGTCGTGGTGAAGAGTTCAAGAAAATGACCTACGGCCAGATGGGCTACTTCGAATCCATCGACCAAATTGAGTCAGCGAAGTATTTACAAACTCTTCCGTATGTTGAACCTGAAAGAATTGGAATTTGGGGTTGGAGCTACGGAGGCTACATGTCGTCGCTTTGCCTTTTTAAGGCGCCCGAGGTTTTTAAAATGGCCATTGCGGTTGCTCCGGTAACCAACTGGCGCTACTACGACAGCGTTTACACCGAGCGTTTTATGGGATTGCCTCAGCTGAATCCAAACGGTTACGACGATAACTCGCCCATAAACCATGCTGAAAAGTTGCAGGGGAAACTACTTCTGGTTCACGGAACCGGCGACGATAACGTGCACATGCAAAATACGATGGAACTTGCCGAGAGGCTGATTCAGGCAAACAAACCTTTCGACATGATGCTATACCCCGACAGGAACCATAGCATTTATGGGAATAACGCACGGCAGCATCTGTACAACTTGCTAACTCGATACGTTAAGGAAAACTTATAGTGAATAGAAGAGGGTGTCTCAAAAGTTAAAAAGGATTAGATTTACTACTCTGTGGAACTCTGTGATTCCGCTGAGCTACACTGTGATACAATAAATTATAAATTTCACAGAGTTTTTCAGTATCCTTCACAGAGTCACACAATGAACTTTTGAGACAGCCCCTTTTTTATTAGTAACAGAGGGACTTCTTATTCCGAAAGTGGTAACTTTGCAAAGTAATTGATAACCTAAATGAGCATTCTTCCCATTTCGTCGTGGTTTCCCGAAAGGTTTGAGCAACCGCTAATAATTGCAGGTCCCTGCAGCGCTGAAAACAGATATCAGGTTCTTGAAACTGCAACGGAAATTGCCAAACTCAGAAGGGTTAATGTTTTCAGGGCTGGCGTATGGAAGCCTCGCTCGCGTCCCGGAAGTTTTGAGGGTGCCGGTGAAAAAGCGTTGGAATGGCTGGTTGAAGCCAAAAAGCAAACGGGTTTGAAGCTTGCCGTTGAGGTTGCCACAGCGCAGCATATTGAGCTGGCGCTCAAGTACGGAGTTGATATCCTGTGGATTGGCGCTCGAACATCGTCGAATCCATTTTCCATCGACCAGCTGGCCGATGCGCTTCGCGGGGTTGATGTTCCCGTTCTGGTGAAGAATCCGGTAAATCCCGATTTTGAACTCTGGGTTGGAACCATCGAGCGGTTCGAGCGGGTTGGAATAAAGAAGTTGGGCGCAATCCACCGCGGATTTTCGCCGTTCCAAAAATCGGTTTACCGGAATCATCCCAAGTGGGAGGTTCCCATCGACCTAAAAAGTTACCTACCAACGTTGCCAGTTATTTGTGATCCCAGTCACATTTCAGGCCGACCGGCGCTAATACCCGAAATTGCGCAGAAAGCGCTCGACCTTTCCATGGATGGATTGATGATTGAAACCCACATAAACCCAACAGTTGCCCTAAGCGATGCCAAGCAACAGATAACTCCAGCACAGCTGGAAAAGCTTCTTGAGAATCTGGTTTTTCGGAAACAATCGCCAACAAGCCCGTCATTCATTGATTTTTTAGAAGCGAGCAGGGAGAAAATCGATTCGCTCGACCAGCAGCTGCTTGAGCTGTTGGCTCAACGTATGGAAATTGTTAAGCAAATTGGGGAATTCAAGAAAAAGAATAATGTTGCTGTAATGCAGCTTCGCAGGTGGGAGGCCATGATTCGCTCGCGGGTTGAGTTCGGGGAATCGTTAGGGCTAAATGATGAGTATGTAAAAAGCCTGCTACGCCTTGTTCACAAGGAATCAATCCGCAAGCAGGCCGATATTTTGGGCGAGCAAGATACTTTCGAAGCGAAGTAAGTATCCTACTTAATTTCTTCTACTTTGTAGTCGTAACCCTCCATTACCGGGTTGGTAAGGATTTTTGCGCATGCCTCGTTTACCCGTTCAAGCGCTGCCTCCTTGGTGGGAGCTTCAATTTCAAAGGTAATGTGCTTGCCAATGCGAACGTTGGCAACCTCACTAAAACCAATGTTGTGCATGGTCATTCCAACTGCTTTCCCCTGTGGGTCGAGCAGGGCTTTTAGCGGCATAACGTTTATTTCTGCTTGAAATTTCATGATTGCAAGTATTTTTTTCATCACAAAACTATTAAAAAAAACCGTAGGAATGGCACATGCTTACGAACATAATTTATGCTAGAAAGTCAACAAAATTGAAAAACTGTAGTTTAGCCGTTGCTGTTGAGCTGCGATTTTTTGTATCTTCGTTGGAAATATTGATGCTATGGCAGGAAGAAAGGGTAGTAAGTACTACGATATTTTTCTGAAGCACAAGGTTTGGCTTGAGAATATCAACGGCGAGGACATTGTTGGCGGAGGGAAGTTCGACCTTCTCCTTTCCATCGATGAAACCCAGTGCATTACAGCTTCGGCTGAAAATTTGGGGATTAGCTACCGCAAGGCCTGGGGGAATATTCGGGAAATTGAGCAGAGGCTGGGTTTTCCGGTTGTTGAGAAGCACAGAGGAGGCAAGGAGGGTGGAAAAACGGTCCTTAATGCCGAAGGCAAAAAGTTGATAGATGCCTACCGGGAGTTCCTGATTCAAATCGACACCCTAATGCATGATGCTGCCAAGGAATTCTGGAATAAAATAAACGACTAGTTTTTTGTCAATCAAATGCTTGTTCTAGTCGAATTTATATTTTGCGATATGATTTTTTTACATAACCAAGAATCAGCCCATGCGTTTTGAGAAAGTATTCGTTTTCCTTTCATTAGTCCTTTTTTTTGGTTGCACAGGAAGTAATAAGGTAGGTGAAAGCAATACCATTACCATATTTCATGCCGGTAGCCTTTCGAAACCGTTGAAGGCCATTGCCGATAGTTTTATGGTCGAAAATCCTGAAGTGAAGGTTTTACTCGAAGCCGCCGGTAGCGTTGAGTGCGCCCGAAAAATTACCGAGCTGGGCCGAGAGTGCGACTTAATGTTCTCAGCAGATTATAAAGTGATTGATGAGCTGCTGATTCCTGAGTTTGCTAGCTGGAACATTCTTTTTGCAGGCAACGAGTTAACCCTGGTTTACACTCCCAAATCGAAGTTTGGCAACGAAATCAACCAGCAGAACTGGATTGAAATTCTGCTAAATCCAGAAGTGTATTTTGGGCGAAGCGACCCCAACTCCGACCCGTGTGGTTATCGAACAATTCTCACTCTTAAACTTGCCGAGCAGTTCTACAATTCTTCTGGTCTTACGTCCAGTTTTGAAGCTAAAGACAACCGGTTTATTCGCCCCAAGGAGGTCGACCTAATTGCCCTTTTGGAAACCGGGGCCATCGATTACATTTTTTTGTACCGTTCGGTGGCCATTCAGCACGGGCTTAACTACCTGCGACTACCCGATGAAATAAACCTTGGCTCAGCATCCATGGAGGAACAATATGCTGCTGCATCGTTGAAAATTAGGGGTTCATCACCCGGCGACACGCTCCTCATTGTTGGTGAACCCATGGTTTACGGGTTTACAGTGTTGAATAACGCACCCAACGCCGATTTGGCAAAGCAGTTCGCCGAATTCTTCCTTGAAAAGGAGAAGGGGTTGAAACTGATTGAACGGAGTGGAATGCCCGTTCTTTCCCCTCTAATTGTTAAGAATGAGAAGGCTGTTTCAACTTCGGTTATGAAAACTGTTAAGAAAAATGAGTAGAAAGGTTTTGGGAGTAAAGCACCTCTTCGCTTTGCTGGGCGGAGTTCTGCTGCTGTTTATTATTGCACCCATGCTGGGGATGGCGTTTGCAACACCGTTGGCTTCATTCTTTTCAACAGCTGCCGAGGTAGAAGTTCAGCAAAGCATCTGGCTTACCGTTTGGGTTTCGTTGCTGGCAACCTTGGGATTTTCTTCTCTTGCAATTCCTCTTGCGTACCTTCTGGCCCGAAAACATTTTCCCTTGAAAAAGGTTGTTGTTGGGATTATCGATTTGCCCATTGTTATTCCGCACTCAGCCGCAGGTATTGCAATTCTGGGTTTTATAAGTCGTGATTCTGTACTGGGTAAGATTGCCGGTTTTTTTGGTTTAAATCTGGTGGGAAGTCCGCTGGCCATTGCATTCGCCATGGCGTTTGTAAGTATTCCCTTCCTAATAAATGCTGCCCGCGATGGATTTGCGTCGGTTCCGGTAAGGTTGGAAAAAGCGGCGCTCAATTTGGGCGCTTCGCCCATCAGGGTTTTCTTCTCGGTTTCTTTACCGCTGGCTTGGCGAAGCATTGTTTCGGGGCTTGTTATGATGTTTGCCCGTGGAATGAGCGAGTTTGGAGCGGTTGTAATTGTGGCCTACCACCCAATGGTTGCCCCGGTTCTTATCTTCGATAGGTTCAACTCGTTCGGCTTAAAGTATGCCCGCCCTGTAGCCCTGCTTTTCATCCTGGTAAGCTTGGTGCTTTTTGTTGTAGTACGGTTGTTGTCTTCAAAAAACAAGGAGAATGCTTAAACTTGTAAACATATCAAAAAAGTTGGGCGAATTCACGTTGCAGAATATATCGTTACAAATATCTGCGGGCGACTACTTCATTCTGCTTGGCCCTTCGGGTGCTGGTAAATCGGTGCTACTTGAAATTATTGCCGGGCTGGAGAAGTGCGATTCGGGGGAAATAGTTCTTGCTGAAGAAGATATTTCAAACCATTCAATTCAGGATAGGAGCGTTGGCTTAGTTTTTCAGGATCTGGCACTTTTCCCACATATGACTGTTAAGCAGAATATTGCTTTTGCAATTAAGCAAAACGGGTTACCGCATGTTGAAATATCAAAACGAGTGGTTGAATTGGCAGAACGGTTCGCAATATCACATCTGCTCAACCGTTTCCCCAAAACGCTCTCCGGAGGAGAGCAGCAACGGGTTGCACTTGCCCGCACCCTTGCAAAAAAACCAAGGGTACTTCTGCTCGATGAGCCTTTGGCCTCGCTCGATGTGGAGCTAAAGGCTGAAGCACGAAAGATACTTCGGGAACTCAACCGAAGCGGGCAAACCATTGTACACGTAACCCACGATTACGAGGAAGCCATTTCCCTTGGCAATAGAATTGCGGTTATGCATAACGGGAAAATTGAGCAAACAGGAACTCCTGAGAGTGTTTTCTCGAAGCCTGCGTCATCGTTCGTGGCAAGTTTGGGTGGAATTCGAAATTTTTTTCAGGCAAACCTTCTGCCCACCAACCATGGCGATATAATGTTAGCCAAGGTGAACAGTGAAGTTGCATTTCATGTTCTTTCGCAAAAAATAGGATACGGCTATATTATGTTTCCTGAGAATTCAATTACAATTTCCGAAAACCCTATTAGTTCGAGCGCCCATAACTCTTTTTTGGGGAAGGTAGTTGATTTATTTCCACAGCGTTTTGGTATAGATGTTGTTATTGATGTTGGTGTGCCTGTTCACGCAACACTAACCAGCGACTCTGTTGAGTCGTTAAAAATTGAGCAGGGAAAAAAGATATGGATTTCATTCAAGGCGTCTAGTGTTACTTATATTCCATGTTCATAATCATTTCAGTAAGCATGCAATTTATTTATCAAAATCAGTCTTAAATAATTGATTATACTCCCCATATTTTTGTAACTTGTAAAATTATACTATAAAATTCGTTACCATGAAAAAAATGATTAATAAAAACTTAGCTATGCTAATAGTTGGTGTAACCCTTGCAACTATAGTATCAGCACAGCCACCAGAAGGCTTCAACTATCAAGCAGTTGTGAGAAATGGCGATGGGGAACCTATTGCTAATCAGCAGGTAGGGTTACGAATAACGTTACAGAGCGAGGATGCAACAACCGTGCACTACTCTGAATCCCATTTGGTTACAACAAGCCCTCAGGGAGTTGTTTCAATTATCGTGGGCGATGGAGAAGTCGTTGATGGAACATTTGCATACATCCCCTGGGGAAGCGCAGATATTTTCATGAAAGTTGAGGTTGATGCGGCAGGCGGAACCGATTACTCTGAGTTGGGAACAACTCGTTTACAGTCTGTACCCTACGCCCTTTTTGCTCCCAATACTTCTGGTGCATCTCTATATGGTTCGGGAGAAGCAGGGAAAGTGGCGCTATGGACAGGTGAATCTTCGCTTACCAGCCTCGAAGCTTTAGGTTTCGATAAAAATTTAGAAGTAGTAAGTTCCGCCGAGGCCAACGACGAAGACCCAATTTTTGTTGTAAGAAATCGTGAAGGCCAGATAGTGTTTGGTGTTTATCAAACTGGGGTTAGAGTTTACGTTGATTCCGAAGAATCAAAAGGTAGTAAGGGAGGTTTCGCCGTTGGTGGATTAACCCAGAGTAAGGAAGGAGAAGTTGAGTACTTTCGGGTAACTCCCGATAGCACGAGGGTTTATGTGGATATGTCGAGCCCAACAAAGGCTGGGAAAGGGGGTTTCGCGGTTGGCGGGTTAACCCAGAGCAAGGCGTTACCAACAGACCTTCTTTACATTAGCGCCGATAGCGCTAGAATTTACATTGATAATGATGCCGGTGCAAAAACCGGAAGCAAGGGAGGCTTTGCTGTTGGTGGACTAACCCAAGGGAAATTGGGAGTTCAGGAGGACTACCTGATGGTTACACGCGATAGTTCTAGAGTTTACGTAAATACCGATTCCAAAACGGGTTCGAAGGGAGGTTTCGCAGTTGGAGGATTGACACAGGGCAAGGTTGATCCGCATAACTTTATGCTGCTTACTCCCGAGAACTATTTAATTGGCCAGGAAGCTGGAGCTTCGCTTACTACCGGTGTATATAACTCTTTCTTAGGCTACCAGGCAGGACGCTCAACCACTGATGGCGTTAGCAACATCTTTCTGGGGTACAAATCAGGTTTTAGTAATATTGGAAATTCGGCTGATAGCCTTGGTTCCCTGAACCTGTTTGCAGGCAACGAGAGCGGTTACTCAAACACAACCGGATATGAAAACGTTTTTCTGGGAAACCGTAGCGGTTACAGCAATTTGGGTGGTTATCGAAATGTGTTTATAGGTGTTCAAAGCGGGGAAACCAATACAATTGGTAACTACAACGTATTTTTAGGTAACCAAAGCGGACAGAAAAATACCAGTGGCGAAAGCAACGTTTTTTTGGGTACATCAGCAGGGCTAAGTAATACCGAGGGAAGTTTAAATGTTATGATTGGTGATGGTGCTGGCTGGTCGAATACCATTGGCGAGAACAACGTTTTTATTGGTTACGCCAGCGGGTATAGTAACGATATTGGGATAAACAATATTTTCTTGGGTTCAAGAGCAGGTTATAGCACAACCAGCGGATACCACAACGTTTTTATGGGGGTTGAAAGTGGCATGTCGAATACCATAGGGTTTTCAAACGTGTTTATTGGCGACCATAGCGGGATGTCGAATGTGTCGGGAGCCAACAACGTATTTTTAGGATTCTACGCAGGGTCAGAAAATACTGTAAACTATAACACCTTTATTGGGTTTCAGTCGGGGAAATTGAATACTACTGGGCAATACAATGCTTTCTTAGGATACAATGCCGGACTGGAGAATACAACAGGTGGAAGTAACGTATTTATTGGGAACGAAAGCGGAAAAAATAATATCGAAGGTGAGAATAATGTTTTTCTTGGGTTCCAAAGTGGTTACACAAATAACGCAAGCAACAACGTATTTATTGGCAAGGAAACAGGGAGAAGCAATCAGAGTGGGCAGTTCAACGCATTTCTTGGGTATAATGCAGGGAAGTTAAACACAACCGGAAGTAGCAACGTTTTCATAGGTAACGAGAGTGGTTTCAGTAACACAACAGGTGGAAACAATGTGTTTTTAGGCTACCAGGCTGGTTATACCAATAATGCCAGCTTTAACATTTTTATCGGGAACGAATCGGGTAAGAGCAATACCTCAGGTACCAATAACGCCTTTATTGGCTATTTTGCTGGTAAGTCAAGTATAACAGGTGGCTCGAACGTTTACTTAGGAAACAGAGCCTGTGAGAGTACAACCGGATCGAGCCAAAACGTAGCCATAGGAAACAGCATTGCCCATGATGTTACATCAACAATTACATCCTCGGTAATTATGGGCGATAATGCACTTACTTCCATGCAAGCAAATATTCCGGTTTATAGTTCAACTTTTATTGGGAAAAATGCTGGAGTGAGTTTGGGAGAAGGTTCTAGCGACGTGTCTGACTGTATATTCCTGGGTACAAATGCTGGTGAGGGTATTAAAAATACTGAGTATTCTTCAATATCAAGCATAGTTGCGGTTGGTAATAGTAGTGGTACCAGGGCTGATGGTTATAGGAACGTTTTTATTGGGAATGGTGCAGGAGCTGATTTTGTGGGGCACCAAAACACCATGATTGGTTTTTTGGTAGCCTCTTCAGGCGGTTCGGGAACATATAATGTGTACATTGGGGATCAGTGTGCTAAGAAAGCAAATGGAGATAATAATACTTATGTTGGACGAACAGCAGGGGCATGGGTAAATGGAGATAATAACGTATTTATAGGTAAAGATGCAGGGAAAGCTATAAATACTTCTCCAAGAACAGAATCGAACAGGCTTAGAATAGGTGCTTCTAACCTAATTTATGGTGAGTTTGATAATGATAGGGTTGGAATAAACGGAACCAACCCAACCCAAACGTTGGATGTGAATGGTACTGTGAGAGTACGTTCCATTGGTTCTGGAGCTTATTTTGGGGTTGTGAATCGTACTTCCGATGGTACATTAACTACTGCCACATCTGATATTAGATTGAAAGAAAACATTAGCACTCTTGCTGGTTCGCTTGCAAAAGTGGTTTCCTTGCGCGGTGTTAACTTCACGTGGAAATCGGAACCCGAAATGGGTAACCGAATTGGATTCATTGCGCAGGAGGTTGAAAAGGTTGTCCCCGAATTGGTGTTTACCAATCCTGAGGATGGTTACAAAGGTGTGAACTATGCTGAAATGACAGCAGTTTTAGTTGAGGCAATAAAGGAGCAGCAAAAAGTTATTGAACAGCTAAAAGCCGAAGTGGAGGAGCTAAAGTCGAAGGTTAAGTAGCAAGTTCTGCAAAATTAACTCTTTACTTGATGCTGAACATTGAGGCAAGCTCGATGTTCAGCATCAACTATAAATGCCCCTTTTTAAATGGGTTGTCTCTAATTTTGTTGGTTCAATTAAACTTAAATTCAGAAATTTTTTAAGTTACTAATCGCTAGGTTTTTTATATCTTTATAAATTGTTTTTGGTTAAACTTCAAACTCTTAATATATGAAAAAAGTACTACTATTTTTGACAATGGTTCTGCTTTCTACAAACCTTTGGGCTCAAAATGCAAAAGGTTTCAGCTATCAGGCCGTGGTTAGGAATGCCGATGGTGAACCTGTTAGTAATCAGCAAATAGGGGTTCTGTTAACAATTCAGGATGCTGAAGGAACCAATATTTATTACTCTGAACATCACGAAACCTCAACATCTCCGCAGGGAGTAGTTTCATTGGTTGTTGGGGAGGGGACACTAACTGAAGGGGATTTTGAAATAATTCCCTGGTCGGGAGAACTTTTCCTAAAAGTTGAAGTTGATTTAACGGGTGATGAAAGTTTCGTTGAGCTGGGAACTACCAGGCTTCAATCAGTGCCCTTAGCACTTTTTGCCGTTGACGGCAACGAGGGTCCTCAGGG
>DAOSWM010000063.1:15532-16693 GCA_035380045.1 Tenuifilaceae bacterium
GGTCCTCAGGGGAATCCCGGTATTGATGGGAAAACAATTCTGAATGGTACGGTTAATCCAACTTCTGATGTGGGAGTCGATGGTGATTTCTACCTTAACACTTCAACAAATGAAATTTTTGGTCCAAAGGCCAGCGGTGCTTGGCCATCGACCGGTGTTTCACTGGTTGGCCCCCAGGGGCCAGAGGGTCCATTGGTTTCAGGTAATTCCGGCCAAATTCTCGTGAATAATGGCTCTGGTTGGGCTGCCTCAAGTGCAATACATGTTAATTCGAATAATGTTGGAGTAGGAACTACTTCTCCTTCTGCAAAGTTGCATGTGGCAGGCGACATCAAATCATCGGGTTCAATTATCGGAACCAGCGTTCAGGTTGGTGAACCGGTAGCCGATCCTGATGCTCCGCTGTTTGTTGTTCGTAACAGTAACAACGAAGTTGTTTTTGCAGTTTACGAGGAGGGAGTGCGTATGTATGTTGCCAGCGACGATGGTTCAAAAGCCAGCAAGGGCGGATTTGCCGTTGGTGGTTTAACGCAAAGCAAGGCAGGCCAGGAGTATTTCCGTGTAACGCCCGATAGTGTTAGGGTTTATATTGATACAGCCACGGTTGAGGGGAAAGCAGCAAGTAAAGGCGGGTTTGCCGTTGGCGGGTTAACCCAATCGAAGGGCGAAAGGGAAGAGTTTTTTAGAATTACTCGCGATAGTTCAAGAATTTATGTAAACGATAATATTTCAAAAGCAGGAAGCAAAGGAGGATTTGCTGTAGGCGGATTAACTCAAAGTAAGTTGAATGAGTCCCGCGCAAACTTTTTCAACGTTTCTACCAACCCGGTTGAAACAATTACCAACGAACCGAGAATTCTCTGGTATCCCCTAAAAAATGCCTTTATGGCTGGTTTGGTTAATATTAGTAATGCCAATGATGTTGGCGAGAATTCAATGTCAATGGGTTACAAGAATATTGCCAAAGGCAACTACTCGCAAGCTTTTGGCTACCAATCGCAGGCATTAGGCCAGTACTCAAGCGCATTTGGAAAGAATGCCCTTGCAAATACCGACAACACTTTCGCCTTTGGCGATGGAGCCAGCGCAAACCAAATCGATTCCTACGCATTTGGTTCAGGAGCAACTGCCGATGGTATTGGGAGTTTTGCTTTCGGTTCG
>DAOSWM010000064.1:0-16432 GCA_035380045.1 Tenuifilaceae bacterium
TTAAATAGTCAACAGGAAAAAAGCAAAAAGGGTGCATATCAAAATTGCACCCTTTATTATTTAGAACAAACCGTGTATCTGCGCATCGATCTTTTCGATAACAAAGCGCAAATCGGCAGGTTTCTCAGAGAAGTTTAGGTTATCGACCTCAACTATCAGCATTTTTTCGTGCTTGTAGCCCCCAATCCATGCCTCGTAGCGTTCGTTAAGGCGCTGCAGGTAATCGAGGCGGATGCTCTTCTCGTAATCGCGGCCCCGTTTCTGAATTTGGCTTACCAGGGTTGGAACTGTTGCTCTCAGGTATATCAGCAAATCGGGTGGTTGAATGAGCTTGCACATTAAATGGAAAAGGCTTTCGTAGTTATCGAAATCGCGGGTCGACATTAAGCCCATGTCGTGCAGGTTTGGAGCAAAAATGTGCGCATCCTCGTAAATTGTACGATCCTGTATCACCTTCTCGCCGGAGCGGCGAATATCTACAATCTGGTTAAACCGGCTGTTCAGGAAATAGATTTGCAGGTTGAAGCTCCACCGCTGCATGTCCTCGTAAAAATCGTTGAGGTACGGATTATCGTCAACATCCTCGTAGTGGGGTTTCCATCCGTAGTGGCGAGCAAGCAAACGGGTTAGAGTGGTTTTTCCGGAGCCAATGTTTCCTGCAACAGCTATATGCATAATTTCGAATATTTTTAGATTTTATGAGAACCTAAAAATACAAAACATAACGGAGTTTACACCGTTGGCTAATCGATTTTTTTGCACAATTTGAAGGATGCCCCATCGAAGCATTTGGTTTGTCCTTGAACACTAAGGGGCAGGGCATTGCAGGGACAAGCATATTTTACATCAGGCTCAACTTCGTTTAAATTCACTCGCACAATTTCATCGTTTTTCTTTACCCACAGGTAATTTCCCTCAAAACGAAGTGCTTCATAACTAACATCTACCGATTCTAATTCAGCTCCGTACAAATCCCATCTGGAAATATTCTTCCCAATGCTTCCCAAGTAAACGGTTCCATTATGCTCAATCAGAAAAGATTTTGGTGAAAACTGGTAATCAGAACCAACCGAAATTTCCATGCTTGTTGGCTTAAACGTTTCACTAAAGTGCATAATTTGCCCCTGCGTGATATCAAGAATCCAGAAACCACCCCGAGAGCTCCTACATACAAGAGGAATTTCACCCAATCCGAAATCGGTTAGATTAATGGGAGTTCCAACCACTGATGCGTTTGAGTTTAGGATTACAACCGTTTGGGTTTCGGTGTAAAAAACCATTACCCGAAAAGGGTCACTTGCATCAACCAACGAGGGGTTACCAAGAGCAATATTGGAGTAGGTAGCCAGAATTTCTCCTTGGCTATCCATTTTTTTTACCGATGAACCGTCAATGTACCAGTAGCCATCAATTCCATCAAAAACGGGCATGGCAGGCTGTGAACCCGCAGTTTGCAATCCTACCACCAACAAAAACCAACATAGCAAAACCAAATACTTCCTCATATTGAGTCTAGTTAGCATTCATTGAAAGCAGCGCATCAACGTACTCACGATTGTTGCTTAACCGGGGAACCTTATTCTGCCCACCAAGTTTTCCACGGCTTTTCATCCAGTGAAAAAAAGTATCATTTTTTAAGCTATGAACAACTGGAGGTCCCAGGGTAATTCCCTTGTATCGCTTTGCTTCATAGTCGGAATTTATTGAACACAGGGCATTGTCGAGAAGCGACGTAAAAAAGGTTAAATCCGCTGGTTCCTTCTCAAACTCAATCAGCCACTCATGGGCGCCCTTTGCATTCTCATCCATATAAATTGGGGCAGCAGTATACTCACGAATTAATGCTCCTGTTTTTTCGCATGCAACGGCAAGCGCCTTCTCAGCATTGTCAATTATTAGCTCTTCACCAAATGCATTTATGAAGTGTTTTGTTCTTCCGGTAATAACAATTTTATGCGGGAAGGTTGAGGTAAACATTACAGTATCGCCAATCATGTATCGCCATAGGCCTGAATTTGTTGTTATAAGCATAGCGTAGTTCTTGTTAACCTCCACATCGGCAATGGAATACACTTTCGGGTTTGACATTCCAAGCTGTTCGGTTGGAATAAACTCATAGAACACACCGTAATCGAGCATTAAGAGCATATCGTTCCGGCAGGGATCGTCCTGAATGGCGAAGAAACCCTCGCTGGCATTGTAGGTTTCCATGTAATGCATATTAGGCGAAGGAATTAAACGCTGGAACTGGTCGCGGTAAGGAGTGAAGTTAACCCCTCCGTGAATAAAAAGCTCAAGGTTAGGCCAAACTTCAAGCAGATTGCTTTTGCCGGTATAGTCGAGGATATGCTTAATCATCACCAGATTCCATGAGGGAACGCCAGCAATATTCGTAACATTCTCCTTTAGGGTTTCCGAGGTAAGCTCCGCCAGCTTTTTTTCCCACTCGGGAATTAACGCCACTTTCTGGCTTGGCGTGCGAATAAAATCAGCCCACCAGGGCAGGTTCTCGATAAGAATTGCCGATAAATCGCCGTAGTACGACTCGTTGCTGTAGTTGTCAATCTGGTGGCTTCCTCCAAGGGTTAGACCCTTCCCCGAAAATATTCCATTCTCGGGGAATAAATTGTTGTAGATAGCCAGAACATCCTTCCCCCCACGGAAATGGCACTCTTCCAGCGCATCGTTGCTAACAGGAATAAACTTACTTTTGTCGCTGGTGGTGCCCGACGATTTTGCGAACCACTTCGTTTCGCCAGGCCACAGCAGGTTGGTTTCGCCATTACGGAGCCGCTCAACGTACGACTTCACCCCTTCGTAGTTGATTACCGGGACGTTCCTCTGGAAATCGGAAATACTTGAAAAGCTTTCGAAACCAAAGTTCTTGCCGTACTCAGTATTTTTTGCTCTATCGAGCAGCTTAAAGAGCGTTTCCTCCTGAACCTCAAGCGGGAATCGGCGAAACAGGTCGATTTGGTGTAATCGCTTCGTGTTCAGCCACCTTACCAGTGATTTTATTATAAGCATATGCTACTGTTTTTTTTACCGCTTGCTAAATCGATTTTAGTATTTCTGCTGCTTTCCTCAAATCCTCCTCCGATTTTCCGAAGCAAATCCGGAGCTGCTTGCTATCGAACGTATCGTGGTAGAAGAACGACATTGGCAGAGCCAATATTTTATTTTCCTGTGCTAATTTCAACGAAAAGTCAACATCGCTCTTATCGGAAATATTTTCGTATCCAAGCACCTGAAAGTATCCTCCCTGTGCAGGGTAAACAGTAAACTTCGAATCAGTCATAAGGCCGTTGAATAAATCCCGCCTCTCCTGAAACTCTTTCCTGTAGGGGAACCAAGTTGTTTTCCCATGCAGGTAATCGGAAAGGGACAATTGTATTGGAAGGTTAACAGAAAACACCTGATACCTGTGTGCCACTCTAAATCTGGCCATTACAGGTTCCGGTGCCATGCAGTAACCCACTTTCCATCCTGGTACACACAACGATTTTCCTAAAGAACCCACGATTACCGATCTCTCAGCCAACTTGGGAATACTACAAATACTTGAGCGCGATGTACCATCGTAAACCAACTCAATAAACGACTCGTCGCTAACAATTAGAATTTTTGTGCCATTCACTATTCTTTGAAGGTGAGCCAAGTCTTCTGATGATAAAACTTTCCCGGTTGGGTTATGCGGGGAGTTAATGATTATTGCCTTGGTTTTGCTGTTTATCAGCTTTGGAAAAGCATTCCAGTCAACGGAAAAATCAGGATGCTGTAAAGGGAAATAGATTGGCCTGGCACCACGAGCTTCAATGGCGGGAACGTAGGTGTCGAAGGCAGGCTCGAAAACAATTACCTCATCACCCTCCTTGATAATAGACGAAATGGCAGTGTATATTGCTTGAATGGCACCTGCAGTAACGGTTATTTCAGTTTCGGGATTGAATGAATAGTTGAAATGGAACTTGTAGTACTCGGAGATAGCCTCGCGCAACTCGAAAACCCCCTCAGAGGGAGCATACTTGTTTCGCCCTTCGGTTAAGTGCCAAACCAACGAATTTAACAATTCGGGTTGACAAGGGAAATCGCTAAAATCATTAGCTAAATTTATGGCATCGGGCTGGTTCGCAATTTTTGCTAAATGCGATACCATCTCCATATTGGTTGCAACTGATGGGTTATTAATCATGAATTTGTGTGTGAAAATCAGTACAAAAATAGCAAAATTGAGCGGAACAGAAGTTTTTCTCGGAAATCCTTGGTCAAAGTTTATGCCACATTCAACAAAAATATGCTACTGAAAAACCTGAGCCAGGATTGCATGGGAACGAACACCATGGGCCGAATCCATGTGGTACGTGTAGTAGTGTAACATTTGCTCAACAAACGCATTTCGCTGGGAATGATTCAACTTAATTTCTCCACAACTACTAAACGATGTTTTCAACAGCTTTGTTAAAAGTTGGGCATTCTCTGCTCCAAACCACATTGGATGGTTTGGTTCATGTGTAACGAAGCTACCATTCTTAAAGTCGAAGTAGGGCGTTTCAATGCTATACTCCCCGTTGGGATGAAAACCAAGGTACTTGCAGTACTGCGAAAGGAAAACCAGATGGAAGTTTGGCACGCCATCTTCTAATAGGTCAAGAATTTTTACCGCATTCTCCAGAAACCCAAATAGGGGCGGATTGCTCTCCTCCTCCTTCAACGTACGATAAATTACTTCACCAATAAAAAGCGCCACAGCACGTTTTATGTTATCGAACTGAAGCGTACTGTGTAAACTGCTGCTCGAAACCTCCTTTAGCCGGCCAAGTCCGTGTCCCTTTGAAGGATAGAAAACCACATCGAGCAGGTTTAGGGGCTGAAAGTAAACCGATTTGCTTTTCCCTTTGCCAAACGCTCTGTTCACCATAAGGCTTACTCGCCCATGTTCCAATGTGTACAAGTAGGCAATAATACTACTCTCGCCATACCTGACGGAATGCAGTGCTATTGACCTTGTCTTGTTTAGCATTTAGTTCTTATGAATTTCGTAAAAGGCGTCTCTACTTAACAAAAAGAATTTTTCCAACTGCCGACTGTTCTCCCTTTGAATCGGAACAAAAAAACAGGTAAACACCAGTCGAAACCCTTTGCCCAGCAAAATTTTTCCCGTTCCAGGTTGCCTGTCCTCCCTGGCTTCGGGCTTCATAAACGAGGTTTCCGGCCACATCGGTAATTTTAACGATAGTCTCCTCAACCAAGCCGGTTATTGTAATATCGCCCTGATATTCCGGACGAACCGGATTAGGGAAAGCATAAACCTTACCGAATACCCGCTCGGGTTCAGTTGAATCGGTTCGGTACGAAACCAGCCCTTTGTCGGTTGCAATAAACAGCTCTCCTGTTTTAGGGTGAAGGGCTAAATGCTGTATGTTATTGGAAGGCAAGGGACTGTTATCAGTATCGAAATGGGCAATTTGCTTTGTCCCATCAGCCGACTGAAGGTAAACCCCGGAGCGAGCGGTTCCGAACCATTTCCGGTTCCCGCCATCAACCGCAATTGAAGTAATCACCTCCTGCTCAAGCAGGAAAACAGCAAACTCTTCAATAACATCGGGAATTTTTATACGCTGGGCATAGAAACCCGAATCGAAAACTCGCTCGGGGTTGTAGCTAATCAGCACGCCCTCGTTTGTACCTACCCAAAGGTAACCCTCACGATCGAATGCCATGCTGTGAATCTCGTTGGGGAGAAGGTTGCCTTCGTAATCGGTTAACTTAATCTTCTTGTGATCATCATCACTGGCTGATTCCAAGTTCTCACCGGGATTTAGCACGAAGATACCGCCCCCGGCAGGAATTATCACCCACAAGTCGCCGCTAGGCGAGAACATTGCATCCGACAGCCTGTCGGAACTTATTTCGTTCTGGTACGGGAAACCAACCCATGTTCCATCAACCATCCGAACCGAAATTGGGTTCGCAACGGCGCCGTTTGCCACCCAAAGATTTCCATCTGCATCCTGTGCTAGCCCACTAATTCGACAGTATGGTCCAGAAATTATTGACTGCAGCGAACTGTTCTCGGGCCCGTACATTTCCAACAATTCGCCATCGCGAAACAGCGCTACACCGTTGCCCCAGCTTGCCATAAAAAACTCGCTGGAGTTAAGCTTATTTGGTAAAATTCGAACAGCATCGAAATAGTCGGGGTAACTTTTCGTTGTCCACTCGTTTCCTGAAAATCTGTGAATTGAAAAGGGATACCAACGATTTCCCCAGGAATCGGTTCGCGCACCCCGGGCAACAAGAATATCATCGTTAAAGGGGCTTACGTGGAAAACGTTATTATTATCTGGGCCATCGGGGCGAATTTCTGCCCAGGCTCCATTCGTATTGTACATTAAGCCATAGTTATCGTCGGCAATGGCAATAGCACCGTTAGCATCTACAATGGTGAAATTTGGCGAGAAACGATCGAATCCCTGGTAACCATGCACGTATGACACAGGTCCATCTATACTTTGGTAAACTTCAACAGCCTGTCGGCCACAAACCGCCAAGCGATTGTTGGTAACGGATAAACTTTTGAAGAACGAATGCGTTGCCCCCAGCTGCTGCCAACCATAACCAGTACTTACGTAAACACTGAAAGAATCTTCGGTATCGGCAGCCTGTACTATAACCAAACTTTCGTTAAACCCAACAACAGCCTTCACCTCATACTCTGGGCCAGGCACCCCAATTTCTTGCGTCCAACTTTGGAAATGAAAAATTTGTGGATCGTTTGCATTAGCGCTTTTCAATCCAAAGTTAGTTGCAGCATAAACTCGCCCATTATGCTCAGCAGTCTGGAAAACAACAAGTTCACTCCCTCCTTCGCCAATGTAGTATGTATCCTTTATCTCAGCCTTTTCAATGTTTAGTAGAACAATACCGAAACTGGTTGAAACCAAAACTTCCCCGTTGGAGCGGAAGAAAAAATGATTAATCGACTTAGAACCCTGCATGGGTTTCTCCAAAATGTATGGCAAATTAACAACATAATTTTTGTGAACAATGTCAATATTCCCGTTCTGGTACCCAACCAGCAACGCATTGTGTAGCTGAGAGTAACCAATTGCGCTAATTCCCAAATCGGTTAAGCCATCCACCTTGCTAAGCTTCCCTATTATACCTTCGGTTGGGTTAAACCAGAATGCGCCATTGGTGGAGGCTACATAAACTCGTTCGGGGGAAGCAGTTGCTGCTACTCCCTTGTTGTATGAAAAATGGTCGCGCCAGGCACCAACAGGTATTTGCCCAGCGGCACCTTTCACTACAAACAAAGAAACCACAATAAGAAGAATGGATCTCATTACAGGAAAAAATTTGATTTCACTAATAAACAACTTTTTTCTTTACTGGAAAGTATAGAACACATTAAAAATATTTAAGTTGTTTAATATACCAGCTAGCCGATATTCGACAGAAGAAAATCGGTAAGCAAACGTATGGCTTTCCCCCTGTGGCTAATACTGTTCTTAAGGGACAGTTCCATTTCGGCAAAAGTTTGTGAGTACCCATCGGGCAAAAAGATTGGGTCGTATCCAAAGCCATCGTGCCCACGAAATTCATCTATTATCTGCCCGGTTACCGTTCCCTCGAAAAGATACTCCTTCCCATCCCAAATTAATGCGATAATGGTTCTAAATTGAGCCTTCCTGCTTGCTACCCCTTTCAATTCTTGTAGCAGTTTCACAATATTCTGTGCTGGGTCTCTCTCCTCGCCAGCGTAACGTGCTGAATGAACTCCTGGTTCACCGTTTAGTGCCTCAACTTCGAGGCCAGTATCATCAGCAAAGCAGTTTACCCCAAACTTATTGGACACAAACCAGGCCTTCTGCAAGGCATTCTCATGAAGGGTAGAAAAATCCTCAGGGATTTCATCGATGAACCCCAAATCGTTTAACGATTTAAGCTGGTAGGTATTCTTAAGAATTTGGCCAACCTCATAAAGTTTGTGCTGATTGTTTGTTGCAAAAACCAGCTCCCTGGTTGTGTGAGTCATAAGATGGATTACCTTGGATTTATGCTCATAACAGGAATATGTCCTGCATTTGCAATAATTGACTGTTCATGGGGTTCAACAACAAAGGTTCCATCTTCTTGCTTTCGAGTTGTCATTATAACAATTAAATCAGCACGAATATTTACAGCCAAATCAAGAACTTCTTCGGCGTAGGGTTTTTGTCCTTCAACTGTGTAAATCTGGTAACGAGCTCCTTTCTCATCTAAACATTTTATGGCCGAAGCCATATTTAAATCAACCTTGGCCACCAGCTCCGGATCGGAAACGTTTGGTTTAATTAGATGAAAACGTGAAACATAATAATCGCTAAAGTATGATATCCACGAATGTTTCTCCTTGTTTTCAACTGTGAAATCAATTGGAAAAACGATCTCATCGTACCTTTTGTTAATGGGTGGTTCCTGAATGGTAACGAAGGGAGCCTTTGAAGCAGTAATTACTTTCAATGCCCAGTACTGACCCAAATCAACCTTCCCTTTAATGCTTTCCGAACCCATTATAACCATACTTACATTTAATTCCGAGGACACACGAGCGATTTCTTTCACTATTTCCCCAACACCTACTAAATACCTAGGAAGCACGCCAAACTTTTCATTAGTTGATTTTGCCAACGTTTCCAGCTTCATTTGTGCAGCTTCCATGTTTTCTTTTTTCGGAACCACATGAAACATGGTAACATCCTCACCAACTACACTCGATACGCGAATCGCATGTTGGAGGGCATAATCAGCCACTTGTTTAAAATCGGTGGGGACAAGTATCGTTCTCTTGCTTTTTTCCATTGGTTGTACTAATTTTAAACCATTAACTAGGTAAAAATTTAGAACCCCTTGTGGGTTCTTGTATTTTTTTCTTAAATTGTTTCGTTGAGCAGCAAATCTTTTGAAAGTAAGGTAATGAATTCATTTTTTTCGATTAGATTGCAGCCTTATAAACGATGGTACAAGGTATGAATTTTTCAAGATTTATTAATACAAGGCATCTATTTTTTTTATTGCTACTTTTCACGCTACGTTGTATACCTGTGCAATCTGCAACTAATCAGTCTAACTACCCTATACCCTTCTCGTACACAACCCATGTAAACCCACCCAACAATTTATCCTATCCATGCTACCTTACACCCTTAGGTTCCGAAAAACTGGTTGTCGCAAACACACGGAATGTTTGGATTTTCGACGGAAATTACTGGGAAACAATACCTTCTCAGGGCAATGTTTGTGTAACTTCAATTAGTAGTCACGAAGTTGGCATTTCCGACTCACTTGGCATAGTATTACTCAAACATAGAGAGAACGGCCTCATAGATGTTGACACCATTTTATCTTTTCAAAAACATGATAAAATTAAGCAAGTAACCCAACTTTCTCGCTCAAAAGAAGGTTACATAATTTTTTCTTCATCCAACGGTATATGGGAACTCTCGAAGGGCTTAAAACATATCGACTCATCTGAACATCCCGTTCGTATTTACGGGAATCACACCGGAAACTTTTATCATATTGAGAACAAGGGGGTTTTTTGCCTCAACAACCTTCTTTCAACACCAATAATTGAATCGGTGGATTTTAAAAGCAATCCAATCATCGACATTTTTTCCATTAACAACCAAACTTTTATAATTCAGTCGTATTACCCATGGGTAAGTAAAGTAAGCAACTATCAGCTAAAAAGTTCAGGGAACCTGAGTGCAAACTTTCAACCGGCTGATTTTGTAGTAAAAAAAGCAACGTATGAGAATGGTGAGTTGTATATTCTTACTGATTGTGAAGGGTTATTTATACTTGACGATGAGGGGAACTACAAAACCCGTATTATAAAAACAGCAGCGATAAACCTTGATCAGGTTAGCAGTTTTTTTGTACCATCGACAAGCCAGATTGTAGCTCTTTCGGCAAGCGGAATACATAAGATTCAGCGTCCCGAGTATGCAGGACAATTCTCAAAAAACATTAACCTCCATTTTAGCCCAAACCACTGCCTTTTTCATAATAACCTAATTATCTGTGGGCATAGAAAAGGGGTGTCGTATGCTGAGATTTCACAAAGCAAGAAGCAACTTACTTTCATTAGCATTCAAGGTATAAACGAAGAAATCCACCTATTTAAAGAGGAACAGGGACTAATTATTGCATACGGTAAGAATAATTTTTACTCCATAAAAAACCAGAAAGTTATTAAAACAGGGAAGGTGAACTCCTCCGAACATCAAAAAAACCTAGTGGCTAATACCATTAAACAACAAACAACAAGCAAACTTTACCTTGAAGTTACATATGGCTTTGATAATAATGATTCCTTGTTTTTGCTAAAACGTACTTTAAAAGATTTTCCAGAACATAATCCCCTTTGGATTGCAAAACAAAAGACAAGCGGACAATTCGAAACAACATTTTATATTGGAACGATACCTTCCGCTGAAACCATTAAACAGGCCTGCATAATTAACGACACCACAATTTGGGTTGTAACATCTTCTGGGCTTAATTATTTTAAAAAACCAGCAGCAACAAACACTAAACCTTTTGTTTCTGTGCACAGCATCTCATACTCCAATAAAAAAAACAGAGTATTCTACAAAAATGGTTACTTCACAAAAAACAACCCCCTGCTCCTGAAAGGACAAAAATCGCCGGTTAGCAATGTGTCCATAAATCTATCGTCCCTAACATGCTCAAACAATGAGTTGGTAAATGACCGGGTTCTTTACTCAACATTTATTGAAGGGTTAGACACATGTTGGACCAGCTGGTCTGCTCATAACGTGCGAGAAGTTAGCAAGCTAAAGTATGGGAAGTATAAAATTTGGGTAAAAACAATGAACATTGGAGGAGAGGAGTCGAATAAAACATTTGTTCCGCTAACCATTCTCCCACGTTTTTACGAAACCAAATTTGCGTTTGTAGCATTCCTAATCCTTGCGTTTGTTGGTTTGTATATGGTGCTCAGCTGGCGTTCATACATTCACGCAAAAGTTAGGTTTAAACTCGAAAGTTTAATAAACAAGCGAACAGAGGAGCTAGTGAAAGAAAAGGAAAAAACTGACAACCTTTTAGCGAGGGTTCTTCCACACGATACTGCATCGGAGTTGAAAGAAAAGGGGAAGGTAAACACCCAACGGTTTAAAATGGTTACTGTACTTTTTTCCGACATTGAAGGTTTTACAAGAATAACCGATGAAACAAACCCCGAAACATTAATCGACCAGCTCGATAAATTCTTTCTCTACTTCGATTCCGTGGTAGAGAAGTACCGCATAGAAAAAATCAAGACAATTGGCGACGCCTACATGTGCGCCGGAGGTATTCCTGAAAAGAACCGCACCAACCCGGTTGAGGTCATTCTTGCTGCGCTTGAAATGATGCAATTCATGAAGAGTATCACATCGAACAGCTCGAAAAAAGCTAAAGTATGGGAACTTCGAATAGGCATTGATACTGGGCCAGTTATTGCAGGCGTTGTGGGCAGGAGCAAGCTAACTTACGACATATGGGGGAGCACCGTAAATACAGCCAGCCGCATGGAATCATCGGGAGAGGTTGGCCAAATTAACATATCAGGGAACACGTACATGCTTGTAAAGGACTACTTTATTTGTACCTACAGAGGGAAGATGCCCGTAAAAAACAAAGGTGATATACAAATGTACTTCGTGAACGGCATAAAACCTAGCCTCTCGGAAGGGATGCAGGGGCTAAAACCAAACCACGATTTCTTCATACAGCTACAACTCATCAGACTTGGTGATCTAGAAGATTTCATACTCGAAAAGCTAGAAAAGGGATTACCCAAAGAATTATACTACCACAATTTAAAGCATACTGTCGACGTTTATACTCAGGTAGAACTCATTGGTCGTTCAGAAAATGTTTCAAAGGAAGAATTACTTTTACTACGTACTGCTGCCCTTTTTCATGATGCAGGGCATTTAATTGACTACGACACGCATGAAGAGATGGCCGTAAAACTAATTAGAGAAATACTTCCTGAATACCAGTACAGCCAGAAACAAATCGATATAATTTCACAACTAATTATGGTTACAAAACTTCCTCCACAACCAACAAACTTACTTGAAGAAATTATGTGCGATGCCGATCTGGACTACCTTGGACGTCCCGACTTTATTCCTGTATCAAACATGCTTTACAAGGAGCTACACGAACATGGAAAGATTGGCACTCTAAGGGAATGGAATGAGTTGCAAATCAAATTTATAGACAAACATCACTACTTTACAAAAACCGCTCGAAGGCTTAGGAATGTAAATAAACAGAGCCAACTTGACAAGTTAAAAAGGTGGATGGAAAATAATTAAATGTATTTTTTAGACCAGTTTTGTTTCGTTTTAAATAATAATTATTACATTTAACGAGGTTTTTTATAGCTATTTTTTAAAAATTACCAAAAGTATGGAGCCTACAAAAAAGGTAGTACTTGTGCCATGGGATTTTACCCCAGGATGTGAAAATGCTTTTTTACACGCAATGCAGCTAGCAGATGTTGCTAAAAACGATATTCTTCTAGTTCGAATAATACCTAGGCCATGGTGGTTCGCCTACCTTAAACCGAAGCATGACAACATGCTTGAAATCGAAGAGGAAAAGAAGAAACTAGAGTTGGTTGCTGAAAAAATTTCACACGATTATGGAATAACGCCACTCACAATGGTTCTCGAAGGTCAACCTACACCCCTACTACGCGACATAGTTGTTACTGCGAACGTGAACCTTATCGTGTCGAATATTAGCTACTCCTATTCAAACCAAACTTATGAACCAAGCAAATTTTTAAGAAACATTGTTCTTAAAAGCACTTCCATACCCTTCATAATCACAGAGAATAAACCGGCTCACACTCACTATATTGAGATTGTGGTTCCGCTTGATTACGATAAAAAATACAAAGAAACCCTCCATTGGATTATATACCTTTCCAAGTACTACAAGTGTAACATCAACCTAATAAAACCTTTTATTAGTGACGAGGGCAAGAAGAAGGATATGGCCAACAACATATACTTCACAAAGAAGATGCTTGATGGTAATAAAATTATTTACGGTATTAAAACAGCAAAACGAACCAGCTCTTTCCGCGATGAAGTTTTTAAATTTGCCAGTAATATTGACGCCGACCTAATTCTAATAATGGCCGACAAGTATAACAACTACGTTGATCAGAAGGGAAAAGAGCCCCTGAAAATACCAATTATGTGCATCACCCCGCGGCCACGAAAACTCCAAGGGTTCAACTAGGGTAACTAAAACCCAATATAAATTATTTATACACAAAGGGGAATCCCCAAAAGCTTTGGCTAATGAAAGTTAAGTTAACGTTAAAGCAAAAAATTCTTTTACTTGTAATTGGGTTTTCATTCATTATTTATTCCATAGCCATTGGCTACATTAGTTTAATGGCTCGAAAGGCGGCTCTTAACGACGCCATTACCGTTACTAACACAACCGCCCAAAAGTACGCTTCCGACATTAAGTCACTTCTTGAGAAAGATTTATTCGTAATGCGAACCCTCTCGCAGTCGGTGCTTTCCTATAACCTTATGCCCGAAAAGGAATGGAAGCAAGTTTTCGCCAGAATGTACGAGGAGGTAATTAAAGACAACCCCCTATTTCTCGCAATTTGGGATAGCTGGGAACTCAGTCACATTGACCCAACATACAAAAAAGAGTACGGTCGTTACGTTGCTGAATACTGGCGCGAAGGACAGCAGATAAAGAGTAACTTTTCCCTGAAAAGCATGAACGGCGACCCTCCCGAGTACGCCAGACTTAAAAGGCAAGCAAAGGAGAGCATCGAGAATCCTTACTTTTACAGCTACACTGGCAGTGAGTTTGACCAGCAGCTAATGACAAGCCTAATTTCTCCGATTATTGAAAACGGCAAGTATATTGGCGTTGTTGGAGTTGACATTACCCTTGAAAGGTACCATCCAATTGTTCTTCAAATAAAACCTTTCGAAGGAAGCTATGCTTTCCTTGTTTCAAACGACCTTCATTATGCCGCACACCCGCTGAAGGAAAAACTTGGCGAAAGCATTCTTGCTGACTATGAAAGCATTCTAAATCGGTACGATGCAATTGAGAAAATTAAAAACGGAGAGGAACACTCCTTTGTTGCGTATGATATTAATGGCGTTAAATCATATTTTTCATTCTCACCAATAATAGTAGGCAAAACAGAGATGCCCTGGTCTTTAGCCATTATTGTGCCGCATAAAACCATTCTGACTCAGGCAAACAGAAACTTCATTATCTCAATTGTTGTTGGAGTATTTGGCCTGCTACTTCTCAGCTCATTGATATTCTTTGGCTCCCGAATAATTATCGACCCAATTCTTGCTCTTACAAAAAGCTTAAAGCGTATAGCAAAAGGCCATATAGCAGATGATATGAAGCTGAACATTAAATCAAAGGATGAAATTGGAGAAATGGCTGAAGCGCTTAACGTTTCCATTGATGGGTTAAACCAAAAAGTTGATTTTGCGACAAAAATTGGCAAAGGTAACTTAACCTCAGAATTCCAACTTCTTGGTAACGAAGATATTCTTGGCAAGGCTCTTATCGACATGCGTAGCAGCCTGAGAGATGCACACGATGAAGAGCAAAAGAGGAAGGCAGAGGACATGAAACGCAGATGGGCTAACGAAGGGCTGGCAAAGTTTGGCGAAATTCTTCGCCAGAATAACGACGACCTTCACCTTTTATCACGCTCAATTATTAAGGAGCTGGTTCGGTACCTCGAAGCTAACCAGGGCGGGCTATTCCTTTTCAATGATGACGACAAGGACAACCCAATTTTTGAACTTTTCGCAGCCTTTGCATACAACCGGTTTAAGTACCAGCAAAAGCACGTGCTAGTTGGCGAAGGCCTTATTGGCGCAAGCTACCTAGAAAAGAAAACCATATACCTTACCGAGATTCCTGAGGGTTACATAGAGATTACTTCTGGGCTTGGTGGCAGCAACCCAAAGTCGCTGCTTATTGTACCTCTTCTTATTGAAGAGCAAGTACTTGGAGTAATTGAAATTGCATCGTTTAATGAAATTGAGGACTACCAAATTGAATTTGTTGAGAAAGTAGCTCAAAGCATTGGGTCAACAGTAACGTCAGTTAAGGTAAATATTCGTACTGCTCAGCTTCTGGCCAAAACCCAACAACAAGCCGAAGAGATGTCGGCACAGGAAGAGGAGATGCGCCAAAATATGGAGGAGCTTCAGGCAACACAGGAAGAATCGATGCGCAAATCGGCCGAGATGCAAAGTTTCATCGATGCGCTTAACAACTCCAGCTTTGTAATTGAGTACGACCCGCTGGGTTACATAACATCAATTAACAATGCCTACCTAGAACTCCTGGGCTTAAGCCGCGATGAGGTTGTGGGTACCCACCATTCGGGCAAACTCGATATGAGTCCAGAAAAGAAAAGGGAGTACGACCAGTTCTGGAACGATTTGCGAAATGGCATCCCTCATAAACAAATCAACAAGTTTGTTGTAAACAACAAAGCATTCGTTTTCCAGGAAACCTACACCCCAATTAAGGACGAGCAGGGCGAAGTGTACAAGATTCTTAAAATCTCCAACAATATCACAAACCTGGTAACCGACTAAACCTGCGGTTTGTATATTCTTCAAAACGTATTTCACCATGGCAGATAAGATGCATTGGGACAAATTGCTTTGTCCTAAACGAATAGGTTCAGAAAAAAAATCGACCCAGCAGGACGATACGCGTTCGCACTTCCAGCGCGATTACGACAGGATAATTTTCAGCTCACCCTTCCGCAGGTTGCAAAACAAAACACAGGTATTCCCGCTTCCTGGAAGCGTTTTTGTACATAATCGACTTACCCATAGCTTAGAAGTAGCGAGCGTTGGGCGTAGCCTGGGAAATAACGTAATTGGATTTATTCAGCAGCAGGAACCAAGCGCATCGAAGATGCTAATTGAGCAGATTCCTACCATCGTTTCAACGGCCTGCTTAGCTCACGATTTGGGCAACCCACCATTCGGACATAGCGGAGAGGACTCTATCCGTACGTTCTTTCGTGAAAATGAAAATTCGTTAAAGGAGGGGCTTAACGAACAGCAGTGGAACGACTTAACTCAGTTTGAAGGGAATGCCAACGCTCTACGACTATTAACCCAGCAGCAGGAAGGAAAACGAGCAGGCGGATTCAGACTAAGCTACCCAGCATTAAGTTCCATAGTTAAGTACCCTTGGGTTTCGAACAAGCCAAATTCAAAGAAGTTTGGATTTTTCCTCTCCGAAACCAAAATGTACACAGAGATGGCTTCAGAAATGGGGATTCCTGCCCTCAGCAACAATCCACTGGCTTTTGCTCGTCATCCCT
>DAOSWM010000065.1:0-6504 GCA_035380045.1 Tenuifilaceae bacterium
ACAAAGGAATAAAATATTTTTTCAAAACTCAAAGTCGGGTTTTGAGTATTTTTTATTGTGTTTACAAGTATTTGAAGCAATATAGCATGGTTAATAAAAGTTAATTATTTCATTATTGTCCGCTAAAAAATTTTTTAATACAGATTGAAGTTTGTAAATTTAGACCAAATATTTTAATACGTAAACCTTCAGAGAAATGACTAAAACAATCACATTTAATGAACTCAGGAGGATAAAGGATCAACTCCCTGATGGATCGATGCAGAACATTGCCGAAAAGCTGAATCTTAACGTTGAAACCGTTCGAAATTATTTTGGTGGAACCGATTACTTTAGAGGCGAATCTGTAGGTTTCCATTACGAACAGGGACCCGATGGCGGAATTGTTACTTTGGACGACACCACAATACTCGAGCTTGCAAATGATATTTTAGAAACCGAAGCAAAGCAGCTGGTGTAGTTGAATCCTGAATCTCATTCGAAAGGCAGAAACGAAAGCTTTCTGCCTTTTCTTTTGCATAAATCCCATGAGTACAACTTTACTTTCCGATATAATTCTTGGTGTTGAAAAGGTTTGGTACAAACCTATAAAGAATTATATAACAACTCTATACGTGGGTACTCATCTCCCTTCTCACGACGTTGGCCACCATATTCGGGTTTGGGAAATATGCAAAGCTTTGATGTTTGAGCTAAATGAGTGTGGATTTTTATTTGCCAAGAGTTTCGTTGAAAATGCAATTGTTGCCAGCCTTTTTCACGATACTGGTTTAATAGTTGATAGGAGTGAGAAGCACGGTTTGGCAAGCAAAAAATTCTGCGAACAGTTTTTCAAAGAGAATCCAACATTTACCCTTAGTGAGATGGATATTACGCTCGATGCCATTGAACATCACGATGATAAGAGTTTAAAAGAGATTAAGTCCATTAGCATATCCGAAGGAGTTAGTTTAACCCGATTGGTTTCCTCTGCCGACGATTTGGATGCGTACGGTTACATCGGTATATACCGTTACTTAGAAATTTATTTGCTTAGAGGGATTCAGTTCGAGGAGGTTCCTAAAAAAATTATGGTAAATCTTACCGGCAGGTTTGCCAACTTTGAGAACTACTTCTCAACATTACCAAGCTTAGTAGAATTCCATAGAGAACGATATTTTGTTACATACCATTTTTTTGAGATATTGGATAAACAGCTTTCTGAAAAAAGGGGGAAGAATTGCCTTGAAGTGGCATTGTTTCTTAAAGAATGTTTAATTGATAACCAGATGAGTATACTACAAACCATCGATTCAATAAAAAATGATTCATCCAGTATTAGTATAAAAGAGTTTGCAAAAAATCTTGAAAACGAATTTTCTGAATATATTTAGCTTGTAATTCAACCTTTGGGGCCAAATAGTATCTAAGCCAAAAAACTCAAGTTATGAAACGTTTCTTCTTACCCTACATTATTGTGGTTCTCATTTTTGTATTGAGTTTCGCTACCTACAACCTTTCAACCCATAATTATGAGGAAAAATATTCTGTTGAGTTGAGGTATGAGCAGAATTACAGCTTAACATATAGCGAAGCAATTGCGGCTTACACCGAACTTGATAAGAATTATAGCACCGCTAAGCTGCTTGAGTACGGGGTTACTGAAACCGGTCATCCGTTACATCTTTTTGTAATCTCAAAATCGAAGATTTTTAATCCTGAAATATTAAGGGAGAAAGGATTTCGCATACTGATGGTGAACAACGGGATTCACCCAGGCGAACCCTGCGGAATTGATGCCAGCGTTCAGCTGGCACGCGATATTCTGGCCAAAAAGGATGGCCTTTGGGAGCTGATGGACAGCACCGTACTGTGTATTATTCCGGTTTATAACATTGCCGGAGCGCATAATCGTTCTCCTTTTAACCGAGCAAACCAGAATGGACCTGAAGAGCAAGGATTCAGAGCAAATGGAAGAAATTTGGATTTGAATCGCGATTTTGCCCCAATGGATAGCCGCGATGCCCGTTCGTTTGCAATAATTACTCACACCTGGAAACCACATATTTTAATTGATACTCACACTACAAACGGAGCCGATTACCAGTACGTAATGACTTTTATTGGTGCCCATCGTCAGGGATTGCCTCCAGTTTTAGGCGATTTCTACGACCAGAAGTTGGAACCGTTCCTTTTCGAGTCGATGGAGAAATCGGGATATGAAATGATTCCATACGTCGACCCAATGGGTGATACTCCGGAGAGCGGACTGCAGAGTTACATCAGCTCGCCCCGCTACACAACTGGTTATGGGCGAGTTTTCAATATTATTACCTACATGCCAGAGGCGCACATGTTTAAACCTTTCCGCGACAGGGTGTTGGCAACCTACAGTCTGATTGAGTCGAGTTTGGTGTTTATTGATGAGAATGGGAAAGAGCTTGCTGAAAGAAAGTGCAAGGCGAACGAGTACATGGCAAACCAAAAGCAGTTTGTTGTTTCTTGGTCTCTGGATTCAACGAAAGTAGAGCAAATTCAGTTTAAAGGATACGAGGCAGAATATATCCCCAGTAAAATAACCGGAGGAAAAAGGTTGCACTATAATAGGCAGAAACCATTCACTAAAAACATTCCTTTTTACAGACATTACAATCCTGTATTAACAATCGAAAAACCTGATTTCTTCGTTATTCCTCAGGCATGGCGTCAAGCAATTCAAAGGCTGGCAGTTAACGATATCAAAATGGAAAGAATGATAAAGGATACGTTAATGGAGGTTGATGTTTACTACATTGAGAATTATGAAACGTACGAAAGACCCTACAACGGACACTACGTTCATTACAACGTAAAAGTGAGGGAGGAAAAACAGAAAATCCAGTTTTTTAAGGGCGATTACATTGTGTACACAAACCAACCTTACAACGAGTATATAATTCAAATGCTTGAGCCACGGGCAAACGACTCGTTCTTTGCCTGGAACTTTTTCGATGCTGTACTTCAGCGAAAGGAGTACTTCTCTCCATACGTTTTTGAGGATTACGCCGAGAAATTTCTTGAAAAAAATCCTGAAGTGAAAAAGGAACTTGAGGAGCGCAGAGAGATTGACAAGGAATTTGCAGCAAATTCGTATGCTCAGCTCAGCTTTATTTACCAGCGTTCACCGTATTTCGAAAAATCTTTTATGCGGTATCCGGTGTACAGGGGCTGGGGGAGTAGAAAGTGATTTATGTATGATGTCAGATGTCAAATATCAAATGTCAAATGTTGAATGAATAGTAGTTCGTTAGATGAAGGATTTAGATTTTGATATTGTTGTAATTGGTGCAGGACCTGCAGGATTGCTAGCTGCAGGTAAAGCCGCAACGGATGGCGCAAGTGTTCTCCTGTTGGAGAAGATGGAGAAACCAGCCCGTAAACTGAGAATTACTGGGAAGGGGCGCTGCAATATCACAAACCTAAAACCAATCGATGAATTTATTCAGGAGATAAAGCCTGAACCCCGCTTTCTTCGAAATGCGTTCAACGAATTCTTTAACAACGATATTATTGAGCTACTCGAAAATAATGGTGTAAAAACTGTTGTGGAACGAGGACAACGGGTTTTTCCCGCCAGCGGGAAAGCTTGGGATGTTGCCGAAGCACTGGTTCAATGGGCAAAAGGGAAAGGTGTAACAGTTGAAAATCATTCAAGGGTAAGTAGGTTGCTGGCTGAAAACCAAAGTGTTGTTGGTGCTGATGTTGAGAATACTAAAACCGGTGAAAAGCAAACTATAAAAACAAAATCGGTAATAATTGCAACCGGAGGAAAATCCTATCCTGCAACGGGTTCAACGGGCGATGGATATATGTTTGCAGCAGAAACTAACCACGAAATTGTTCCGCTTCGCCCAACGCTGGTTGGAGCTGAAACTGAGCAGAAACTCGAAGGAGCCGAAGGGTTAACGTTGAAAAATGTAAAGCTTTCCCTCTTCATTAATGGGAAGAAGCAAGGCGAGGAGTTTGGTGAGCTGGAGGTTACTGATTACGGTTTAAGCGGACCAATAACCATTCGGCTTAGCCGACAAATTGTGGATGCTATTAACTATGACCAAAAAGTTGAGCTTCTCCTTGATTTAAAACCTGCGCTTGACCATAGTAAACTCGATGCACGTTTGCAGCGGGATATCCAGGAATTCTCAAGAATATCTTTGCATGAACTGATTCGAAAATTGGTTCCCCGCCAGCTGGTAAATGCTGCAATCGACAACCTTGGGCTGGCAGCCCAAAAACCTGTCTCCCGGTTGACTGCCGATGAGAGGAAGCGAATTCGCTTATGGTTAAAGGAGCAGCGTTTTACAGTTACGGGTTACCGTTCGTGGAGCGAGGCCATAGCAACTGCAGGCGGCGTATCGCTCAAACAAATCGATCCAAAAACGATGATGTCCAAGCTAGTTCAGGGACTTTTCTTCGCAGGCGAAGTGATGGATTTGGACGGATCGACCGGAGGTTTTAACCTACAGATTGCCTACTCAACCGGCTGGCTGGCAGGTAAAAGCGCTGCAATTTTTGTAAAAAGTTAGCGGACAAAGAAGTCGAGCATAAGGTTGCCGTTAAGGTAGCCCTTTAGCCTGTCGCCAATTTGAACCGGGCCAACTCCTGCCGGTGTTCCGGTAAACAGAAGGTCGCCGGTTCGGATTGTAATAAACTGCGAAACGTAGGCTATCAACCTGTCGATGCTGAAAATCATATCGCGGGAATTCCCACGCTGAACTTCTTGGTCGTTGATTTCTAAACGGAAATCAATATTTTCAAGTTTTTCAAACTCTGTTTTTGGAGTAAACTTGCTGATGGGGGCCGACCCATCGAAAGCTTTGGAAATTTCCCACGGAAGCCCTTTCTGTTTACATTCTTCCTGTAAATCGCGGGCTGTAAAGTCGATACCCAGCCCAATTTCGTTGTAGTACCTGTGAGCAAACTTCTCGCTGATATTTCGACCTAAACGGTCGAGTTTAACCACAATCTCAATTTCATGGTGAAGGTTCTGCGTAAAGTTGGGGTAGAAGAATGGTTGGTTATTGCGAACAATGCAGCTGTCGGGTTTTAAGAAGAATACGGGCTTCTCGGGAACCGGGGAATTCATCTCCTTAGCATGGTTGATGTAGTTGCGGCCAATGCAAATAATTTTCATTTTGTAGTTGTATGGTTATCTATTTAACTCCTTTACAGTTTCGATAAAGCAACTCCTGCGCTTCGAAGCTGCCAAGCCGTAGTGCGTTTTTCCAGTCGTTGCAGGCACCCGCAGAGTTCCCCTGGTAGAATCGGCACAAACCTTTCTGTATGTAAACATCCGCGTTGTTTGGATTGAAATCGAGCGACATGGCGAAATCCATCTCAGCCATTTCCCAATTCTCCGATTTCATGTAGATTTTTGCTCGCTGAACGTAATAGTTAGGGTTGTTAGGTTTTGCATTTATGAGCTTTGCAAGCTGGGAAAGAGCGGTAAGGTTCTTCCCGGCCTCAGCAGCAATTATGGCGTATTTCTCAATAGCGAAGATGTTTTTTGGGTAGAAAGTTAGGTAGAACTCCATATCAGCAGCAGCTTCTTCGAAGTTACCCTCACCAGCATTCGCCTCGGCTCGAACGAGGAAATAATCGGGTTTTCCACCCGAAAGTTCAATTGCCTGAGTGGCGTGGTCAAGAGCTTTCCTGAATTTCTCCTGCCTCACTAGCGTTTTTGCGTGCCAAATAATGTATTGGTGGTTCCTTTTACTTCTGTCCATAGCATGCGAAAAATCGGCCTCCGCAGCTTTGTAACTTCCAATATTGAAGTATGCTTCACCACGAAGAGCGAAAAGCTGGTGCCCTGCCGATCGTCCTTCAATACGTTGGTTAAGAGTTTCTATTGCTTCATTCCAGCTTTCTTGTTCGAACAGATACTCAATTTCGGCATACATTTTTTCGGAGCTATTGTACCAGTCGGTTAGCCAAATTTCCTTCCACTGTTTTGTGCTATGAAGCTTATCAAACGCTTCGTCGAGAAGAATGGTTGCCTCTGATTCTTTGCTACGCGAATTAAGGTGAATTTCTAGCTGCTCAAAGGCTTTGGCGGTGTCGTTTAGCTGAGCGTAGGTTTTTGCCAGCCAGTATGAGGCCGCCTGCTTTTTGTACTTTTCTGCAGTTTGAAAATCTTCGAGGGCAGCATTAAAATCTTTACTGATATAATTTATTTCTCCACGCTTAAGCCAGAAGTTCTCATTGCTAGGTGAAGATATTATTGCTGAATCAATCCAGATGATTGCCTGTGCAAACTCGCCATTCTCGAGCGCCGCCTGAGCCCTGAAGTAGCTTTCGGGAAACTTCTGGGCGCTGGCACTGAAAAAGATAAATGCAAGTGTAAGTAGTATTTGTATTCTTTTCACCACAGTAGGCACATTAGTCATAATTACATTAATGAAACGAAAGTATTAAAAAGATATTTAGTTTGAATAAACTCCCAACTCCCAACTCCCAACTCCCAACTCCCAACTCCCAACTCCCAACTCC
>DAOSWM010000065.1:6604-15208 GCA_035380045.1 Tenuifilaceae bacterium
AACTCCCAACTCCCAACTCCCAACTCCCAACTCCCAACTCCCAACTCCCAACTCCCAACTCCCAACTCCCAACTCCAAGTTCTCAATCAATCAGTAAGTTCCCTTTGCCAACCGACATTTGAAAAATGCCAACTTTTTTTACCGATCACTAGTTACCAATCACCGGTTACCGACCACTGGTTACTGAGCTTGCCTGTCTACCGACAGGTAGATCGAAGTAACTGACCACTCTCGTCATTCCTGCATCTTCACCGATTCAACATTTGTGAATATATGAATAAAGCCAACCAGCGGTGGACCTTCGTAGATTCCCACAGAGCGGCGCTCGTAAACATCGCAAATATAGTAGTAAACGCCCGGTGGCACAACCCTTCCTTTACCTAAATAGGTTCCGTCCCAGTTTATATACGGATCGGTTGTTTCAAAAACTAGCTCACCCTTGCGGTTGAAAACTTGTATGTGAATGCGTTCCACGAAATGGTGCGAGAACTCCATGGGAATAAAAAAGTCGTTTACGCCATCGGCGTTGGGACTGAATACGTTGGGAAGCTTGTAAACCCGACAGGTATCGGCGGCAATGGCAGTTACCATTTCACTCCGGTTTCCATTCTCATCAACAGAAACTATTCCGTAATGTCCTCCCAAGCTGGTGAACATTGGATGAATGAACTGCTTTGGTTCTTCATCGGAAAGGTAGGTTAAGCTGTCGGGAGTTTCATCAACCAGCGGATTGTAGAAAAGAATATACCCTGTAATGTCATCGCCACAAGGTTCTTCGGGTTTTTGCCAGGTGATAATATTGTATAAGCTGTCGCAGTTTACATTTACCCAAAGCTGTGGAGCACACGGAGGAACATCATCCTGCGCCATGGCAGTTCTTGTATGCGAAATATTTTGAGTTTCCAGCTCATTTTCGTAGAAAATGTAATGTCCCTTTACTAAAGCAAAGTATTGGTAGGGTTTACCGTTTTCAACCTGATTATCAACAAAAACATTCTCATCGGTTTCGCCAATAAGCTGGAATTCTGAATCGGTTTCGGCTTTCCGGTAAATGCTGAAATGGTTGTTTGTCCATGGGGTGTTGGATGAAAACCGAATTGAAATCTGATTGTCGGAACCTTCAAATTCCGGTAGGATGGAGGAAGCTTCGCCAACGTAACCAATCAGCTCCGAGTTTGGCGTGTGGATTAGCTGAACCCGGTAACACCAAACCGAATCGGTTGTGTTGATATTGCTGTCGATGTAAACTGTATCAAGAATATTGAAAACCAGTTCGATTTCTTTGAAGAATTCTCCCCAAACTCCCTGTGCACGTAGAATTCGGTAGTGAAAAGGTCCGGGTAAATTCAGTGTGTCCAGCTCTGCCGGATGATGCCATTTAAGCTCAACTTGTCCTTCAGTTTCATGGTTCATTAAAACCGAAACATTCGAAATCACCGGGGTTCCGCTAATTAACCGTGCACAAATTTTATCAGATGGTTTCCCCTCCGCCTTCTCGTTGTAAATTGCAGTAATCCTGTAGCAGTAATCAACTCCCTGTGGAAGTCCAATTCCTTTATTATTATCTAGAAAGCTGTTTGCTCCGTTGGTTTCACCAATTAGAATGAATTCTGAAATGGGAGGAACCCCGGTTGTGCACGAATCGGGTTCCCAATCGGAAATTACTTCTGAACGATAAACTCTGTATCCCGAAATATTTGTGCATTCGGGCGTTTCCCAAGCTAACGATATTGAACTTGTAGATGATGACGTGGTGACGTTCATTGGCGCTGGGCCCATTACCTTAACGGTAAACGTTTTCATATCAACCAGGCTAATATCAGGGTTGTTATCCTCAGCCTTAATTACGATTCGGTAGGGGCTTGCCATAATGTTTGAGCAGCTGGTTTTCCAACGGAATCGCGATTGGCAAATTCCGGGCTGACAAGTTAATGTTTGCAGCGATGATGCGGGAGTTTGGGCAACAACGAAAGGACCTCCCATGGCAATGAGTTTTATGGAGTCGTTGTCAACATCAATTGATGAAAAAGTAAAATCCAACGAATCTCCTGCAATGATGCAAAAGTCTGGTATCGAGTCGATTTCGGGAGGATTGTTGTCGGTTTCAAAAACATCAATCTGCATATCGCGGGTAATGCTTCCAATCCTAATATCGTTTCTCCACTCGCTAATTTGAATTGCAACGTTATAGGAACCCGTGTCAACTGGCGAATCCCAAATCAGATCGCCAGAAAAGGAGTCCATATAGAACGTATTTGAGGCGGGCGGGTAGGTGTAGCCAGCAATTGGCTGGCCATCCTCGCTGGTACAGGGAGTTAGCTTGTACGAAAGCGAATCGCCATCGGGGTCGAACGCTGCCGGATTGTGAATGAAAAGATGGGTCAGCGCGGCCTTATCGATTGGCGGATTGAGCAGGAGCGGAGTTGAATTTTCTCCAATATTCCCGCTAACCATTAGCGTGGTGCTAACCGAAAAAACGGTGTAAACCGAGTTGGGGATGTTGTTTACCCCAAAATTTCTGTTGGGATCCTCTACCAGAATCCTGTATATTCCCGGGCCCGGATACGTGTGCTTTGAGATGTAGGTGTTACGCTTGTAGTTGTTTGGAAAGAAAACCTCGCTGATTCGTTCCACACGTTGGATGCTGCCATCGCCAAAGTGAACATCGAGGAATGGCCTGTCGGCAACGCCGGGAAGGGTGCTGGTGTATGTGAGTACGGTAATTTCGAATGTGTATGCGCTTAGCTGCTTGTAAACAATTTCTCCGGCCCGATTGTGCGTAGCAAAAGAGGGCAGGGATGTAATGATAATAAAGGAAAAGACAAGGAGTGATTTCCACCAATTTCGATAAATACTATTCTTTTTGCTTGTTCTTTGCACAATTATAATCGCTTTAATTCAACCGAATACCTTCTGTTTTGCGCATTAAAATTCAGTCCTTTATCCTTCCCGTTGATGGTTACAATCACCAGGTTCGACTGGTCGGGCAGGAGGTCGAGAAGCAATGAGTTAAATATATCAACAGAACTGTTGCCACTCCCAATTTCGAATACATACGATAAGCGAACGTAGTCGCCATCCATTTTACTTTCGGTAAAGGTAAGTTGAACTTTTTTCGAATCGGAAATGCTGAAGTTATTGTTGATATACTGGTGAATCCATTCGGTTTTGTCCTTGTTGCTCAGAAGCTCATCGATGTCAAGGTGAAATCCCTTCCATTGCGAAACGGCATCCTGCAAATCGATTGAAAAGATTTTAAAGAAAACTGTCCCCTTGCCCGTATTCGTGTCAATTTCAACGTTGGTTACCGTAAGGTGTACCGGATGAGCCAGACAAACGCTAGCTGCTAAAAGAAAAGTTATTATTGAAGCGAATCTTTTCATGTTGAATTCATCTTGTAGAATGTAAAATTACAAAGATTATTGAGGAAATATGAAATAGCTAAACAGAATTGACCTACTGATTAGTAAATGTTGTTGTTCTGACGAATAAAAAGCCAGTTTATCGCAGAAATTTTTGAGAATAGGTTTTATTTAAAAAACGTATTTGTGTTTATTTGTGGGCTAAAATGTAGTATCTTTGCAGTTCCAATCCGGGGCTGAATTTGGTTTTGACAGCAAGAAGAATGGATTGGTAAGCATGCCGAGCGTTGGGAAGCTGGCTCGTTAATCCCAGGACTCAGACCTATAAAAGGCGAAAATAATTCTTACGCACTCGCTGCCTAGAATGTGCCAAGCACTTCTGGCTTAATCCCGCCGCCAAGGAGCGGTAGGACGAGTAGTCTCCCGGAGAGCCTCGCCCGTTGGCACTCCGATACGAGGCTTCAAACCAAACGGGTTAGCTGCAGGATGCTCCCCGGTTCCCGCAGCGAAAAATTAGGGGATACGGTTTAGGTTGGTCGCTTCTCACCTGCCCAAGCCCGACAATCAAGAGTTGCTAAGCATGTAGAAAGCCAGTTGGTTCCTTGTTTGGACCGGGGTTCGACCCCCCGCAGCTCCACAAAATCGAACAAAAACAAATTTAAAACACCTTAAAACATCTGATTTTAAGGTGTTTTTGTTTTTACATAACCTACCCAATATTTAGCAATAAAAAACCGTTGTTTAATGTTAGATAACACAAACTAGGTCAAAATAAGTCAAAATAAACACCAATAAAAGAATATTTTGGTAAATTGTAGGGTGATTTGAACGAGGAATAATAATAAAAAATGAATTAAAAATGCCCTACGGAGTACGCAGGGCTAAGATTTCTCTTCGGCTTATAGCCTTATTGTGAAAAGTCTTTCAAATTGTTTAACAAATATACACCGTTTTATTATAAAATTCAAAAAAATGGAAAAAAAAATTGGATTAGACCTTGGCACTAACTCTATTGGTTGGGCAATAAGAAACACTCTAATTGATGATCCCAATATAAGTCAGATAGAAAAATTTGGTGTTGTAGTATTCCCAAAAGGTGTAGGGGAAGGGAAAAGTGGAGAATATTCTTACGCAGCTGAAAGAACAAAAAAACGAAGTGGCAGAAGGCTTTACCAAGTAAGAAAATATAGGCTTTGGGCAACTCTTGAAATATTGATTAAAGAAGGTTATTGTCCATTGTCTATTGAAGAGTTGGATGGATGGAGAAAATACGATAAAGAGAAAAAAAGAGAATACCCACAAAATGAGATATTTGAACAATGGATCAGGTTGGATTTTAACAATGATAGTAAGCCAGAATATGATAGTCCATACCATTTAAGAGCTTTAGCCATTGAAAAGGAATTAACAAAATACGAAATAGGAAGGGCATTATATCATATTGCACAACGAAGAGGGTTTAAAAGCAGTAGAAAAACGGGAACAAATGAGGAAACGGCAGTGTATAAAGGTAGTTCAAAGTCAGGAGCTAAAGGAGTTGATGAAATAATGGAATTAATAGAAAAAGAAGGCACTTTAGGAGCTGCTTTGCATAGCATCCAAAGTAATGGAGAAAGAATTAGAAACAGATACACACTAAGAAAGCATTATAAGGATGAAGTTGGAAAAATTTGCGAAAAGCAAAATGTTGATGAAGAAACATTTAAAAAAATTGATAATGCCATTTTCTATCAACGGCCTTTAAGATCCCAAAAAGGGTTAGTTGGGAAATGTACACTTGAACCCAAAAAGCCGAGGTGTCCTATTAGTCATCCTGATTTTGAAGAATTTAGAGCAAGGACATTTATTAATAACATTCGATATAAATTAGAAGATTCAAATCAATGGGTAAGGATAGACAATCAAATAATCGAGGAAATATTTCTGGAAAAATTTTTACGTCAGAAGCCTGATTTTAACTTTGATGAGATAAAGAAATTTCTTGAAAAGAGAGGAATTCAAGGAAGGTTAAATTATAAAGATTTTACAGCAGTTTCGGGTTGTCCAGTATCTGCTAGACTAAAAAATATTTTTGGAGAAGAGTGGAGAAATATCAAAATAACTTATAAAGATAAAACATATACTAACGAGGATTTGTGGCATGTGCTTTTTTCTTTTGAGGATGAGGAATGTGTTGTTGAATTTGCAATAGTTAACTTAGGTCTAAATGAAGATAAAACAAAAGCATTTGTAGCAGCCTGGAATCAATTACCTGATGGATATTCAATGATTAGTTTAAATGCTATAAGAAAAATATTGCCCTTTTTACGTGAAGGGTTAATTTATACTGATGCCGTGATTTTATCTAACATTCCATTTGTAATAGGCAATGAAATTTGGGCAGAAAACAGAGAGTTAATAACAAAAGAAATAAGAGAAATTGTTGAAAAAAACCGAGAAGAAAAGAAAATTATCAACATAGCAAACATCCTTATCTCACAATATTATGCATTAGCTTACGAAGAAAGATTTGGATGGAAAAACAAAGAGTATGTTTTAGATGAAGCAGATAAAAAACAAGTTTTAGAAACTATTGTTGAAGTTTGGGGAGAGAAGTCGTGGAAAGAGTTAACCGAAGGTTATAGAAAATCAATATTTCAACAGGTGACTGGTTTGTATCAGCAATTTTTCAAATCAAGCGAAAGGAAGCATTTTACAATGCCAAAATTAATTGATTCAATTTCAGGTTTTCTTTCAGATAATTTTAACTGTATTCTTGTCCCACAAAAAAATCTCTATCATCCATCTCAAATAGAGATATATCCCAAAGTTAAAGAAAGCGATGAGGATGGTAAGTGTTACTTGCCTAGCCCCAAAATAGGTTCGTTTAAAAACCCTATGGCAATGCGAACCTTACATGAACTTCGTAAACTACTAAACCATTTAATAAAAACAGACCAAATTGACCAGAATACCCATGTGATTGTTGAAGTGGCTCGGCAACTAAACGATGCGAATAAAAGATGGGCTATAGAGACATACCAAAGGCAACGACAAAGCGAGAATCAAGAATTTGCAAAAGCGATAATAGAATTAAATAAAAATGGATATCCAAATATTAGCCCTGAAAACCCTGAGAATATTGACAAATTTAGATTGTGGTTCGAGCAAATTGAAAATAGTGGTGAAGTGCTTGATGAAGTTAAAAAGCTAAAAACCGATATCGAAAAATACAGGCTATGGAAAGACCAGAATTGTCAATGTATGTACACCGGCAAAGTAATAAAAATTTCAGATCTTTTCAATGAGAATGTTGTAGATTTTGAGCATACAATACCTAGAAGCAAATCGTTTGACAATTCGCTTGAAAACCTAACCGTTTGCTATGCAGATTATAATAGGAGCGTGAAAAGAAATAAAATTCCAACAGAACTTTCTAATTATGATAAAGATAATGAACATGGTAATGCAATTGTTCCAAGACTTAAAATGTGGGAAGAGAAAGTTAAACAACTTGAAAAGAATATTGAAAATACAAAGAAACGTTCCCGCGCTGCAATGGATAAAGATCAGAAGGATTCAGCTATACGACAGAAGCATTTGTATCAGTTTGAATTGGACTACTGGAGAAAAAAGTTAGAACGGTTTACAATAAAAGAAATTACCTCTGGATTTAAAAACAGCCAACTAGTAGATACACATATTATTTCAAAGTATGCATTTCATTATCTTAAATCAGTATTTGAGAGGGTTGATGTGCAAAAAGGTTCAGTTACTGCGGAGTTTAGAAAGATCTATGAAATTCAACCTGATGATGAAAAAAAATACAGAGGGAAGCATTCACATCATGCCATTGATGCTGCAACTTTAACTTTAATTCCAACCTCTGCAAAAAGGGATATTATTCTACAAAAAGCATATACTTTCAATGAGGAAACAGGCAAAAAATATCATGAAAAGCCATATCCATTTTTCAACATTGAACACATACAAAGGATAGATGATATTATTGTTGTAAATAATGTATCCAAAAACCAAACTTTTACACCTAGTAAAAGAGTTGTACGTAAAAGAGGAAGAATAATATATTTGAGAGATAGTGAAGGTCGGCTATTGAGAGATTCCGATGGTAATCCAAAGCCAAAAATCGCTCAAGGTGATAGCATTAGAGGCGAGTTACACATGGATTCGTTCTATGGGAAAATAAAGGTTGCAAAAAGAGACTCAGAAGGAAAGCCGTTGGTTGAAGATGGCAAGTTTGTTTTTGAAGAGAAAAATGATGGATTTAAGTTTGTAATTCGACGCCCAATAGATGATTTAAAAGACCTTAAAAACATTGTTGACCCACATTTAAAAAAGATTGTTGAATCTCAGTTAAATGGTCGGTCTCTTTCTCAAGCTATTTCTGATGGACTTTGGATGTATGATAAAAAAGGGAATAAAGTAAACAGAATTAGACATGTTCGATGTTTTGCGAATGATGTAACAGACCCATTACAAATTAAAAAACAAACACATATTTCTACAAAAACCAGCAAGCACTTAGATAACCAGGAGCACAAACATTTCTATTGGGCAAAAAATGCATCAAATGCACTATATGGTTTTTATCAAAACAAGGACAGAACATTAAGAGGTTTTGAAATGCTTAACTTAATGCAAGTAACTCAGATTAGAAAAACAATTAATGTTTCTAAAGAGGAGGATTATTTTGAGCCACAAAAACTTGTAGGTAGAGGGAATAATAAGGTAGCAATTCCTTTGTACGCTGTTTTTAAAGCAGGCCAGAGAGTTCTTTTTTACAAAGAAACTCCAGAGGAATTAAAGCAGTTGGATTACGATGAACTAAGAAAACGATTATATTATATTATGGTTTTGTTTGATAAAGATTTTGGAAGAATTAAATTTCAATATCATCTAGAATCAAGAAATGATAATGAATTAACTGAAGCATATCCAGTAGAAACATTTGGGAAAAGTGGGAAGAATGGTTTTTCCTCGTTTGATTGGGACTTTACTAAACCGAGATTACTTCTCAGCCTTGGAAACTTTAATTTTATAGTTGAGGGTAGAGATTTTCAGATATTTCCTGATGGTGTAATAGACATCTTTTAATTATTGAAGCATAGTATTGTTAATTTTTTTGCATATCAAACTAAATTATTTTCAAAACTAGTCATTTACTCATAGATGATCAAACGCACCCTTTACTTCGGAAACCCTGCATACCTTAGCATGAAGGATAGTCAGCTGGTAGTTGATA
>DAOSWM010000066.1:0-12806 GCA_035380045.1 Tenuifilaceae bacterium
GAACCCACGACCTGCTCATTACGAATGAGCTGCTCTACCAGCTGAGCTAAAGAGGCAATTTGCGTTTGCAAAATTATTTATTTCTGCGAAATAAAAGAATTTGAACTAAAATCATTTTGTGTTTTCACACTTTAAACTGCAAATACGTTGAAACAACGTTGGATGAGAATAGTTTACGAAAACGTAGAAAGGATGAGGCGTTAGATTCGATAAGTTTTCGGCCGAAAGCTTTTTTAGCCCAGTAATCAGCGATTCAGAAAGTCCGTATCTACAAGCAAAATTATCGGCTTGGAACTCCATTTTACGGCTTAACCAGTTTGTGAACAAACTGATAATACTTTCAACCGGACTGAAAAGTATTGCAAAACCAATAATTGCAAGGTGAAAAACTGGTTGGCTTGACCCGCTGTACCCTAGCGCAGCTAACACTTCGCTATTGCTCGAAAGTAAACTGAAAAGGTAGAGGAATACCGAAGTTTGCACAATTCCAAGGGCAAAATTGTTCCAGATATGGCGCTTACGAAAATGGCCGATTTCATGTGCCAAAACGGCTACTATTTCTTCGTTACTCATTTTATCAATGAGGGTATCATACAAAACCACTCGCCTATTCTTTCCGAAACCAGTAAAGTAGGCATTTGCCTTGGTTGAACGCTTGGAACCATCAATTACAAAAACCTTTGTTATAGGGAAACCTACTTTTGCTGCAAATTCTTTAATGCTATCGAGAAGTTCTCCCTCTTGCAAAGGTTCCTGTTTGTTAAATAATGGTACAATTACTCTTGAATACAAAGTGTTTGCCAGCAGGGAGAAAAGGACTAATGTACCCAAGGCAACTATCCAGAAGTAGTTTGGAATAAGGTAAAAAACCCATGTAATAAATGCTAGCAAAGACCCACCGATAACAATAGAAAGAAGAATTGATTTAAGCGTATCAACAACGAAAAGTTTTGGAGTTAACTTATTAAAACCATACTTCTGCTCTATTACAAAGTTTGAGTATACTGAAAAAGGGATTGAAAAAACCAAGGAAGCAACCGCAACTACTGCGAAAAAAAGCAACGTAGTAACAATTAAATTGCTAGAGTATTCTGCCACTAAACTATGAAGCTTACCGAATACACCGAATAATAGAACTATAATGGTTATGATAAACACAAGAGAATTCTCAAACAGCGAAAATTTAGTTGTTTCTGCTTCGTATTCCTGCTGTAGCATATATTTATCATGCGGGTAAACATCGGCAATAATATCGGGGATAGGTTTTTTTCGATGGGAAATATTTAGCAGTTCCAGAATAACTTCAAGAATAAAGCCAAAGGATACGATGATAATAAATATGAGAAGAATAGAACTTGATGACATACCTTAAAGTTTCTCCATTATTTTAATGCGGTACTCTATTATTTTACGATACCAGTTTTCATCGGGCAGAGTTTCGTACTCCTTCGATTTGTTAAGCCATTCGATGGCTACATCGAAATTCCCAAGCAGCTCATTTGCTAATGCCATGTTAAATGCTGCCATCGCAGCAAGGTTCTTTTTTTGGTTGGGTTTTGAAAGTACTTTTTGCCATTGAGCTGCGGCGTCGAGCCACATGTTTTTCTCCACAAAATCAGCAGCCATCTTCATCTCCTTCGAACCGGTACTGTAGTAAATGCGTTTTTCATTCATCCAGCCTGGGGCAATTTTTTTTGCATATTCCGAGCCAATTAGGTAGCCACAGTATGAACCAGCTGAGAAGAACCCGGGAAGCTGGTCGCCAACGCGAACTTTTCTGTAATCGCTATTATCCCAAATAAGCGTATCACGATACATATAATCACCCAGTACTTTTTTATTAGGCACATCGTACACACGCCAGTAGGCGTAAATTTTTGTTGTTAGGCTTCCGTAATACAAACGCAAGTACCCCTCCCAGTAATCGTACTGTTCAACAACCGGTTCTATTTTAACATATTCTAAGGAGATTAGGAGGTCAGCGTTATATGGGTCAGCAACTTCTTTTACCTGTTCCCAAGTAAAAGGTAGAATATACTTTGAGTTATCGTTGCGATAGTTGATACTATTTGGAATACTAACTCCCTGAAACCATGGAGAATCGTAAAGTGATTCGGTTAATACCAGTGCCGCCTCGGTTCCTGCAATACTGTCAAGCGCTGCTTGTGCTAAGCTCTCTTCCACCCCCTCGATTCCTTCATATAAGTTCGCAACCACCAAGGGCTGACTAAAATTTTTGGGAATTGAAATTTCAGAGGGTCTTAGCGTTTGAATTTCAATTACTTTATATGTTGAACATGAAGTAACTGTTAAAACAAGAATTAAAGAAAAAAAGTAGGTAATACGGTTCTTCACAATACTTGAATTTTTATTGAAACACAAAGATATGATTTAACAACGAGATGATTCAACGTTAATTGCTACTATAAAACATTTTTACAGTATTTTTAACCAAAAAATCTCAATATTGTTCTGTAACGTTTTACATTTGGAATCCCGAAGGTGATTTAACTGTATTAAATGGAATCAATATACTATATAGGTATTGTGCAGGCATGGTTTGCGGCTCTACTTCTTTTTCGGAAGCCAAACAAAGGAACTCCAGATAAGCTGCTTATTGTTTGGTTGCTGATAATTGGCGTGGAAATGCTGTATTCGCTTTTAAATCTCAAATATTTCACACACCTCCCCGATTTAATAATTATTCCACTTTGCTACGGCCCATTTTTGCTCTTCTATGCTACTTCACTCATATCCAAGCAATCAGATTTTGAAATTAAAAGCTACCTTCATTTTGCGCCATTTGTTCTATTTGTTATAGTTTCATTTTTTTGGGCAACACCTATTGATATCGATGCGGTTAACTTTTTGAAGAAAGGTTCACTAACATTGCTTGCTGTAAGCAACTTCGCTTTGTTTTTTGGTTCAATGCTTTTTTACTGGATTAAGGTATTTAAGCTAATTAGAAATCACAATAAAACACTTAGCGACCATTTTTCGTATCGCTCCGATAGCATTAAATTAACCTGGTTGAAAACAGTAGCCCTATGGATTCTGGGAGGTTTTATTGGTTCAGCCGTAACATTTTTTATCTTTTTCTTGCAGGATATTTTCCCGTTTAACCCGATTGAAATTTTTCACCTCGGTTTGCTAATTTTCACCTTTTCTATTAGTTACTATGGTATTCACCAACCGGTAATATACCAAAGGAAACCGTTGAAAAACACCCTTGAAAAGAGTACAACTTCTGCAGAAAGTTCAAATGAACTAGGGTCTCGGCTTAAAAGTGTAATGCTAAAAAGCGAACCCTACCTAAATAACGAATTAACAATTCAAGACTTATCGGATTTACTGAACGAATCCCCATCAAGTATTTCCACCTACCTGAATAAAGAATTGGGAGTTAATTTTTTCAACTACATAAATGGTTTTAGGGTTGAAAAAGCGAAGGAGTTACTTTCAAATTCTAGGAACAAAAAAGAAACCCTACTCGCCATTGCCTTCGACTCGGGTTTTAACTCAAAATCGTCATTCAACCTAATTTTCAAACGTAGCACGGGGATGACACCCTCGGAGTACAGAAAAATTCATTGTAAAGAGTAAAGTGTGCACTGTTCTTTTTCAAGAGATCTCTCTATAAAAACACAAAAAATCACGTCCAAACTTTTTATTTGGACGTTTTTTATAGGTTATTTTTCTTAATTGCCCCAAAATATAAAACTGTAACCTAAACTTTATGGCAATGAACAGGAAACTTTACTCAGCAATCTTTTTTCTTCTAATAACCGTTTCACTTTTCGGTCAGGAGAGTTCCGAAACGAACGTAAAAACCGGATGGAATTTTGGCGTATTGCCGGCTCTTGGGTACGATTCGAACCTTGGCCTGCTTTACGGTGGAATTGTAAACATGTTCGACTATGGCGATGGCTCACGTTACCCCGACTTCGATCACAACCTTTACCTACAACTTTCGGCCTACACCAAGGGAAGCATGGACGCCATTCTGTTTTTCGATTCGTACTCGCTCATTCCTGAAAAACACTTTATTGGCCGATTCAGCTACAACCGCAACAGAGCCTACCCATTCTATGGCTTCAACGGAAGCCAAACTGTTTACGACCAGAATTTTGAAACATTTGGAAACGATGATTTCATAAGCCAGGTTTTCTACAAACTCGATCGTGAGCTGGTAAAAGCCGACTTTTTGGTTGAAGACAAAATTGCCGACACAAAGTTCAACTGGATTGCAGGTCTCGATTTAGGCTGGTACAACACATCAACTGTTGACATAGAGCACCTTAATAAAAACAAGGAGGCTGACGATGTAATCCCTAACGAAAGAATTCTCTACGATTACTTCGTTGACTGGGGAATTATTAGTGCCGATAACAAGGAAGGAGGCTTTGATAATAGCGTAAAGGCCGGCTTGGTATACAACTCTCGCGACAGGCTCACTAATCCTATGCATGGAATGTGGACAGAATTGCTGGTACGTGTTGCCCCTGAGTTTGTTGGCAACCCCTCGAATTTTGCTCGAATTTCGCTAATTCACAGACAGTACTTCACCATTGTTGAAGAGAAACTTTCATTCGCCTACAGGTTATGGTATGAAGGAAACTTTGGCGATGTGCCCTTCTACAGCCGTCAACATTTAACTACTAGCAACTACTTCGAAGGATTTGGCGGTGCGCAAACCGTTCGTGGTGTTCTTATGAACAGAGTTGTGGGTCAGCATTCTGCCATAGGCAACTTTGAATTCCGCTGGAAAGCATTCCGTTTCAACGCCATAGGCCAAAACTTCTACTTAGGATTCAACGCATTTTTCGATGCCGGAACAGTGCTAAAACCCTACGATATTGACTTTACAAACGTTTCAAACTTAATGCATGAAAGGCATTTTGCTAGCAGTAATAACGAACTTTTCACTACCGCTGGTGCTGGGCTTAAGCTGGTAATGAACGAAAACTTTGTAGTTTCGGCTGATTATGGAAAAGCCATGAATAGCAATTACGGAAATACTGGACTTTACGTAATTGTTGGTTACCTTTTCTAACCGAATTCAATTATACGCCTTCGTTTTCGAAAAATCACATAAAAAATAAGCACAATGAAAAAAGTTGCCCTTTTTTTTCAAATCATATTCATAACCCTTTCGGGTTACTCCCAAAACTGGCAGAACCCTGAAATTATTCAGCAAAACAAGTTGTCAGCCCATTCTCTTTTGGTTCCCTTTGAAAATGAACCTCAATTCAACGCGCTAAATGAGATTTCTTCAAGCTATATGCTGCTAAATGGCAATTGGAATTTCCTATTTTTAACCAATCCGCTTGAAGCACCAGCCGATTTTTTTCAATCCAGCTACAACGATTCTGGCTGGGATACAATCTCTGTACCTTCGAACTGGCAAACAAAAGGTTACGGAACTCCCATTTACATAAATCAGCGACATCCGTTTCCTGTAAATCCGCCAAAAGTTCCCAACGAGGGAAATGAAACCGGTTTATACAGAACAAAATTTCAGGTTCCTGAAAACTGGAAAGACAACAAGGTGATTCTACATTTCGCAGGTGTGCAATCGGCCATGGAAGTTTACCTAAATGGTAAATTTGTTGGTTACAGCCAGGGTAGCATGACTCCAGCTGAGTTCGATATAACTTCCCTTCTTGAAAAGAATGAAAATTTGCTGGCAGTAAAAGTTATACGTTGGTCGGATGGAAGTTACCTTGAGGATCAGGATTTTTGGCGCCTTAGCGGCATTTTTAGGGATGTTTTCGTTTACTCGCTACCAAGTTACGGTTTGTGGGATTTGTCCGTTAAAACAGCATTTAACAGCGATTACTCAGCATCAACCATCTCTGTTTCTGGAGAAATTATTAATAGATTCTCTAAGGAAAAACCAAGCGTACTAGTAAAATTAGCCGATGATGCTGGCAATGTAGTATTCGAAGAAAATGCTTCCGTAATATTTGGATACGAAACCATTTCATTTGAGTTAACCGAGGAGGTGCTTTCACCCAAGCTGTGGAGCGCAGAAAAACCGAACCTTTACCAACTTGTAATAAAAGTAAACGACAAGCATTTTTACCAACAAAAAGTTGGATTCCGCGATGTAAAAATTTCCGACGGACAGCTATGGGTAAATGGGCAATCGATAACAATAAAGGGTGTTAACAGGCATGAAATTGACCCGCTGAACGGCCGCACTGTTTCTCGCGAATCTATGGAAAGGGACGTGATTCTAATGAAACAGAATAATTTCAACGCGGTTCGTACTGCTCACTACCCTACTCACCCATACTTTTTGGAAATGTGCGATAAGCACGGACTTTACGTAATGGATGAAGCGAATGTTGAGTCGCATTATCTGTGGCAAAATTACAACCAATCGCCTGTGCTTTACCCACAATGGCGTGAAGCCATTGTAAACCGTGGAGTTTCAATGGTGATGCGCGACAGGAATCATCCTTCAATAATTATTTGGTCGCTGGGTAACGAGTCGGGCGATGGGCCAAACATGCAGGCCATGGCTGATACAATTCGAAAACTCGACCCCATGAATCGGCCAATTCACTACGAAAGTAAAGCGCTGAAACGTCCGCTTAGCTTCGATGGAGTTGGTTTTTTTGAACGTATCCGTAGAATGATTTCAGCCTTGCAATGGGGAAAATCGTTAACACGTTACGATTTTAACGCAGCCATGTACCCCAACTTCGACAGGCTAAACCAAATGGCTGAACTCGACGAAGCGAAACGTCCAATACTTATTTGCGAATATGCCCATGCAATGGGAAATAGCACCGGCCACTTCAAGGAATACTGGGATTTATTTGAGAGCAACCCCAGAATGATTGGAGGCTACATTTGGGACTGGGCCGACCAGGGCTTAACCAAACACACCGCCGATGGAGTGCCATACTACGCCTACGGCGGAGATTTTGGTGATACGATAAACGATAAGGATTTCTGCTTGAACGGTTTGGTTTTCCCCGACAGAAGCCTAAAGCCGGCAATGGCTGAAGTAAAAAAGGTTCAACAGTACGTTAAGTTTAACAATTTCAACGAAGCGGCCAAAACAGTAAAAATCAGGAACGATTACTCGTTCACAAACCTCGATAATTTCATCCTAAAATGGGAGTTAACCAAAAATGGGATTGTAATTGAAAAAGGCGAAAATGAACTTCCCTCCATCCTTCCAAATGAAACAAAAGATATTGAAATACCCTTCAGCAAACTTCAAACGGAGGAAGGGAAACGATACTTTCTGAACATTTCAGTTCAATTAAAAAAGGCAGAAAGTTGGGCTGAAGAAAGCTTTGAAGTTGCCAAAGAGCAATTTGAACTCGACTGGTTTATCGAAAGCAATCAAATTTTTGCAGTTAATAGCACTGCACTTGAAGTAAGCGAAAGCCCAAATGCATGGTTTGTTTCCGGCGGCAACTTTCGCATCGAATTCAGTAAGGAAACCGGAACCATTGAAAAATGGATTTCTAACGGTGATGTTGTGTCACTCAAAGGTCCAAGTGTAAACCTATGGCGAGCCCCAACCAGCAACGACATTGGAACTGAATTCAATCCCGACCCGCGTTTCACCTACCATGCCCACATTTGGGAGAAATACGGTTTAAATAATCTTCGTCTCAGCAACGTGGACACTCAAATTGAAACAGATGAGCAGGGAAATATTAATGTAATTACCAAGCAAACACTTCGTGGAAAAAAATCGAAATTCAAGTGTACCATAAAGCATACAGTTAACTCGTTAGGTGAGGTAAACGTATTTTTAGCTGTTAAAGTGAAACGCCCCTGGCGTAAGCTAAATATTCCCAGAATTGGTGTAACTATTGAAATTCCAAAGAATTTTAGTCAGGTTGAGTGGTTGGGCCGTGGGCCACACGAAAACTACCGCGACCGAAGTTACGCCGCACACTGGGGGCTTTACCAGTCAACCATTCAAAACATGGTAACGCCATACATAAAGCCACAGGAGAATGGAAATAGGTTCGATGTAGATTGTGTAAAGCTAACAAATGTAGAAAAATCGGGAATCGAAGTAGCCGGTAAATCATTCTGTTTCAGCGTACATCCATACAGTTTAGAAACCCTAACCAAAGCAACCCATGTCCCCGATTTGAAAGAAGCAGAAAATAGCTACCTTTATATCGACCTTGCACAAAACGCATTGGGAAGCGAGAGTTTCTTCTACAATTACGTTGAAAAGTATATTTTAAAAGGAAGAAAGTTCGAGCTAGAATTCAAGCTAAAGCCATTGGAATAACCAAGTTTAAAAATGATTTTGCCATGAAACGCCTTCTCCTTTTCACTCTTGTCGTTTTTGCGGCAACAAGTAGTTTATTTTCGCAGGTTCACCAGCTTTTTTCACCCGACGGAAGTTTGCAGCTTGAAATTGATGTTAGCAATGGAGTGAAATATTCGGTTGTAAAGGACGGTGATACAATTGTTTCTCCATCTGAAATTGGAATTACTACCAGCGCTTTCACTGAAAAAGTTTTTGCTGATAATCCAACAGTTAGCCGAACGCAGAATGTGCAGGTATTGCGCCCTCAATGGGGAACAACCTCAAAAATCCAGAATAACTACGTTCACCTCCTCGTTCGAACCTCGCACAATGTGATGATTGAGTTCAGGGCATTTAACAATGGTGCTGCCTGGCGATACCAGAGCGATTTGAACGAAGAAATTACCATTTTCGACGAAAAGGTTGAATTCTCAGTTCCTGTGAACTCAACAGTTTACTATCCGGAAGTGAAAGGTTTTTCCAATCCGTTTGAGCCTAGCTACGTACCAAAGCCGCTAAGTGAAATCAGCAGTAAAACGTTAGCGCTTACACCATTTATGTACCGAACAGGGAGTGGAAAACTCGTTGTAGTTTCAGAATCGAATCTTTTTCAGTATCCCGGCATGTTTATCAAAAAAACTGATGAGCATACATTTACGGCAGTTTTCCCCAAATACCCCAAACGGGAATCGCAGGAGCTACTTGGGCACTTGAAGCTGGTTAAATGGCCACAGCTTTCGCGTATGGTTGTAAGAAGCACCGAGGATTTTATTGCAAAATCGAATGGGAACAGAACCTTCCCCTGGCGCGTAATTATGGTTGCAAATAGTGATGTAGAACTCCTGAGCAACCACTTGGTTTATCAGTTGGCCGATTTCCCTGAGCAAGATTTTGACTGGGTGAAACCCGGCAAGGTTGTGTGGGATTGGTACCACAACTGGAATTTGCAAGGAGTCGGCTTCAAACCGGGAATTAACACCGAAACCTATAAGTACATGATTGATTTTGCGTCAAGAAATGGAGTTGAGTACGTAAATATCGACGATGGTTGGTGTAAACTCTGGGACTTTAATAAAGTAAATTCAGACCTTAATTTACCAGAAGTTATAAGCTACGCAAAGGAGAAAAACGTTGGCGTTTTTATTTGGGCCATGTGGAACACGCTCGATGAAGATTTAACCGCCAATCTCGACATGTTTCAGCAAATGGGGGTTGCTGGTTTAAAGGTCGATTTTTTCGATCGCTGCGACCAGCGAATGGTCGATTTTGTGAACCTGCTCGCCGAGGAGTGCGCCAAACGAAAGCTGCTCCTCAATCTTCATGGAATGTACAAACCCACTGGGCTTAGCAAAACCTATCCCAATGTTGTAAATATTGAGGGAGTTCTTGGTTTAGAGTACAACAAGTTTTCCGATAAATGCACACCAACTCATAACCTTACAATTCCGTTTATCCGAAATATTGTTGGGCCAATGGACTACACGCCCGGTTCGATGCGTTACGTATCTCAGAGTGAATTCAAAAAATCGTGGGATAATCCGCATTCCATGACAACCCGGGCACAGCAGCTTGCCATGTACGTTGTGTACCACGGTGGCGTTCAAATGCTTGCCGATTCTCCAACATTTTACGAGAAGGACAGCACTGCTATGCATTTCCTTTCGGAAGTTCCAACGGTATGGGAGGAAACTATTCCGCTTTCAGGTGAAATAGGAAAACATGTTACAATTGCTCGCCGAAACGGCGAAAAGTGGTTCGTTGGCGGAATGGCTGCAGAAAAAAGCGAAGAAGTCTTCTTTGTTTTCGATTTTTTGCCTGAAGGTAACTACAAAATGACACTCATAGCTGATGGAGAGAATGCTTCCGATTTGCTCAGAGAAACCTATAATATTACTAGAGTAAATACTTTCACCTACGAAATTAAACCTACAGGTGGGTTTGTGATGATAATTGAGAAAATATGATTGAACAAATAAAACAAACTTTCGAGAAACAGTTCTCAGCTTCACCCCTGCTTTTTAAATCACCCGGAAGGGTTAACCTAATTGGCGAACACACTGACTACAACGAGGGTTTCGTTCTCCCCGCAGCGGTTGATCGTTACGCCTACTTTGCAATAAAACCCAATGGTTTAAACGAATACAGATTCATTGCATTCGATTATAATAAAAGCTTCACAACTTCAATTAACCAAATAGAACCATCAAAAGTCCATTGGGCAAACTACTTACTGGGCGTAATTGCTCAATTTTTGAAGAATGGGAAAAAAATACCGGCATTCGATTGCGTATTTGGCAGCACCATTCCCATAGGAGCAGGCATGTCATCGTCGGCAGCCATTGAGTGCGGAATTGCTTTTGCATTGAACGAAGTTTATAGTTTAGGCTACAGAAAAATTGAATTGGCCAAAATTGGCCAGAAGGCAGAGCATGAGTATGCAGGTGTAAAGTGCGGAATTATGGACCAATTCGCCTCGCTGCATGGTAAATCAAACCATGTGGTAAAACTCGATTGTCAAACCCTCCAGCATGAGTATTACGAGTTGGACATGGCCGATTTATCAATAATTCTGGTAAATACAGGCGTAAAACATTCTCTTGCGTCATCGGAGTATAACAAACGTAGAAACGAGTGCAACGAAGGCGTGGAAATTTTAAAGCAATACGATAGCGGCTACCGTTCACTTCGTGAAATTGATTTGGAAATAATGAGACTTCATGAGTTAGAGTTTTCTGCAACTGTCTGGAAACGATGCTCGTACGTAATCGAGGAGAATCATCGGGTGATTTGTGCCTGCGACGCCCTGCAAAATAAAGATTTTGCTACTTTTGGAAAGTTAATGTACCAATCGCATTACGGATTACGCGATAAGTACGAGGTTAGCTGCAAAGAGCTTGATGAACTTGTTAGTTTAACCGAATCGATGGAAGGTGTAATTGGCTCCCGAATGATGGGCGGCGGTTTTGGTGGTTGTACCATTAACCTTGTTAAGAATGATTTTATCGAAGAGTTTAAGGAGGTGGTTTCTTCAAGCTATAAAACACCTGAAGGCAAACAACCTGAAATAATAGAATGTGTTATTGGCGATGGAACGGGGAGTGTGAAAAATTGATTGCACTTCGGCATGCTCAGTATACAATTGATTGATTGGTGGAATCGAGTTCCGAAATCTTCCATTGCATGCGGGCAGGGAGTTCGGAACTCTTGAGGATTAGATGACCTGCTTGCCACAGGCAAGTTGGATGATTGATTTGGTAGTTGAAGTTTTGCCAATTGCAAATTTTTAAATTCGTGCATTCGTGACAAAAATAATTCGTGTAATTTTTAATTCGCTTTACATTCGTGCATTCGTGGCAAAAGAATTTGTGTGAACTGCATTACCTTACTGATTTTGTGTGAATTTGTGAGAGTATTATATAATTAAATCGTTAACACTATGAACGGGAATTTTGCAACAATTGACTACGTAATTTTTATCCTTTACGCTATACTAATCGTATCGGTGGGGCTCTGGGTTTCGCGCCGAAAAAAGGGAACTGAACGAACAGCTGAGGATTACTTCCTTGCCGGAAAATCGTTGCCCTGGTGGGCAATTGGTGCATCGCTAATTGCAGCAAACATTTCTGCTGAACAGTTCATTGGCATGTCGGGCTCTGGTTTTGCAATTGGTTTAGCCATAGCATCATACGAATGGATGGCTGCAATAACCCTCATTATTGTTGGGAAGTTCTTTCTTCCAATATTCATTGAAAAGAAAATATACACAATCCCCGAATTCGTTGAGCATAGGTTTAGCACCAATCTAAAAACAATCCTTGCGGTTTTCTGGATTGCGCTATTTATTTTCGTGAACTTAACCTCCGTCCTATTCCTGGGAGCAAAAGCCATTGACACCATTGTGGGCGTTGGCGATGGTAGCCTAATGCTTACAGCAATTATTGGGCTAGCGCTCTTCGCAGCCGCCTACTCGCTTTGGGGCGGACTATCAGCAGTAGCATGGACCGATGTAATTCAGGTTACACTTCTCATAATTGGAGGTTTGGTTACCACGTTTATTGCAATTACTAAACTTACACCCGACGGAGGAATTTTTGAAGGGTTCAAGTATTTGTATGAAGTAGTTCCTGAAAAATTCTCCATGATTCTTTCGAAGGGAGAAATTATAACGCCCAATGGTCGCGATGCGTGGTGGGATTTACCCGGACTGGCTGTTCTTATTGGCGGGATGTGGGTAGCAAACCTTTACTACTGGGGTTTTAATCAGTATATTATCCAAAGAACTCTGGCCGCAAAGAGTTTAAGCGAAGGACAGAAAGGGATAGCATTCGCCGCATTCCTTAAGCTTTTAATTCCTCTGATTGTTGTAGTTCCCGGAATTGTGGCATACGTAATGAATTTTGAGAACGGAGCGACCCTCGATTCAACTTTCATTGGTGCCAACGGGCAAATACTCAACGACAGCGCTGCACCGTGGCTTATCAGCCAGTTCATTCCTATTGGGCTAAAAGGC
>DAOSWM010000066.1:12906-14816 GCA_035380045.1 Tenuifilaceae bacterium
ATTCCCATTGCAATTTATTTTAAGGTTGGACCAAATGGCTGGGCCGAAGGAACATCAATTGAAAATCTTTTCATCATAATGCCATTTATGAAGCAGATGATGGCAACCTGCCTAATAACCATTGGATTAATAGGAATTTTTAGCTACTTCGACAATAAAGGGAAGGATGATGAAAAGGGCATTCCCCTCTCCCGCCAGCTTTTTGAAACCAGCAAAGGTTTCAATATTAGCTCATTGGTATTGATTGTAATTTTAATTTTTCTATACGTTGTGTTTTGGTAATAGGAATTTAAGCAAGTTATAACAAAACACCCGCCAAATTCAGCGGGTGTTTTTGTATATCAAAGTAAAAAGTTAGCTCTAGGTATTCATTGCTCCGCAAACGTTAATAACCTGTCCGCTTACGTAACTTGAAAGGTCGGAGCCAAGGAAAACGGTAGCATTTGCAACATCCTCAGGGGTTCCGCCGCGATGAAGAGGAATTTTCTTAACCCAGTCTTCCCTAACTTCCTCAGGAAGTTTATGGGTCATTTCAGTAATAATGAAACCTGGTGCAATGGCGTTGCAACGGATATTTCGTGAGCCTAACTCGCGAGCCACCGACTTGGTGAAACCAATAATTCCAGCTTTCGAAGCCGAATAGTTTGCCTGTCCAGCATTACCCGAAACACCAACTACGGAACTCATATTTATTATTGAACCCGACTTCTGCTTCAACATGTACTTCTGTACAGCTTTTGTGAGGTTAAAAACCGATTTCAAATTCACGTTCATAACCAGATCCCACTGCTCTTCAGTCATGCGCATTAACAAGGTATCTCTGGTAATTCCAGCATTGTTAACTAAAATATCAATGGTACCAAAATCCTTAGCAATTTCATCGGCTAAAGCCTGCGAGGCTTCGAATTTACTGGCATCGGAAACGTATCCTTTTGCTTTAACGCCAAGGGCGTTTAACTCCTTTTCTAAACTTAAAAAGTTTTCATCGGCACTCATATCGGTGAATGCAACATTTGCACCATGCTGAGCAAAGCTAATGGCAATGGCACGACCAATTCCGCGTGCTGCACCTGTAATTAATCCTGTTTTACCTTCAAGTAGTTTCATGCTAATTTCTTTAGGTGATTAATGAGCACAAAAGTATGAAAAAGAATTAAATTGGTTCCAAAAAGATTAACAGAGCACTTAAACAATTAAAATACAACTTCTTTCCTTGGAAGTTTTTCAGGATAATTGGCTGTTTGGTAAACTAACGTTGCAACAACAACAGCTGCCTGCTTAAGGTCGCCAAGCTGAATTCGTTCGAAGGTATCCATATTGGTATGGTAGGTTCTTCCGTAGTCAATTCTATCCTGAATAAAGGCAAACCCGGGTATTCCGAAGGTGTTGAACGAAAGATGATCGGAACCACCCGGTGAGCGCATCGAAGTGTATTTTACACCTAAATCGGACAGCGGTTCAAAGAACGAATCGAAAATTGGCTTCAGGGCCAAGTTATCATTCAGGAAGATTCCCCAAATACGTCCAGTACCGTAGTCGAAGTTATAGTAGGCTGAAATTTTATCGAACTCAGCCATTTTTTTGTTGGCTTCAACATCGTACACATTCTTCTTAACCCAAGCCTTAGAACCATGTAACCCCTGCTCCTCGTTTCCCCATATTGCCAGGCGAATGGTTCGTTTGGGTTTTACGCCCGATTCTTTCAAAATTCGCATTACTTCCATCATTACAATTACCCCTGAACCATTGTCGTTTCCGCCTGTTGCACCATGCCACGAATCGATATGTGCACCAATCATCACCACTTCACTTTTCAAATCCTTATCGGTTCCGGGAATCTCAGCAATTACGTTAAGTCCTTCTCTGTGAGATGTTACAAGTTTATTATCCACTTCCAGCTCCAATTCAAC
>DAOSWM010000067.1:0-7168 GCA_035380045.1 Tenuifilaceae bacterium
GGCAGACAGGCGATATCACTGAAGGTAATCTTTTTAAATTAGTCGGACACTATTGGAAATCAACTATAAAAGGTTTCGCTACTTAAGCAGTTTCCTATAGAATTAAAATATTTTTCAATGTTAATTGTTTTCATGTTTTTCCTCTTTAAATTCGTACTGTTAAGTTTCAACTCTCAACATTGATTATATGGAGATTAAATCGAATGAGGTAAAATTTTTTTACGACCAATTTACCCGATCAATAGCAACAGCATATCTGAAGTTTTTTGATGAGCGCAATGAGGAGTTTATTAAACACTTAATAATAGTTCAGGGTAAATTTGAAAACTTAAAATCGACATTAGATAATACGGGAAGTATTGCTGAAAAAATTATAATTCAGCAAAAATTTAAGAGAGACTTTTTACATTATCTTAAAGAGAATTACGAAAATTTATGCGCAATTGATTTTAGAAATCGTTACACGATTTTTCTTGATGTTGCTACAAAAGAGATTGAAGAGCTAAGCAGGCTAGTTACTGTAAAAGAAGTTTTCGATGGCTACTTACTAAGTATAAATGATAATCCCATTGTTTCTTTCAGAAAGATATTTGCAAACTTTTGGAGATTTGTAAAATTGGGTTTTAAGAGGTTTCTTAATCCTTTTAGACGATTATTTAGAAGAAAACCCTTGGAAATTAAAGTTTACAGGGAAAGAAAGATTTTGCTCCGCAACATTGCAAACCATTATGTAAAGAGTGTTTTTGTTCAACAATCGGCTGAATTACTGAGCAAACTTTATGAAAGTCAATGTAAGGCATTAATTGATATCTGGACTTTCGACGAAAAGCTAGACTCAATATTTCAGAAAGATCTTCAGAATACCGATTTGAAAGAGGAAGAAAAATCAAGCAATCAAATTTCATTAGATCAAGAAATTGAGAGTGTTTTTAACCAAGCAGTATTACTGCAGCAGAAAACATTGGAGGAAATTAAAAATCAAGTTTCTGTGAATGTTATTTCAGCAATTTCTTCTTTCGATAAATCATACCAAAAGGTTGACACACTTGATCTTCCTGCGAGTTATTTCAGCAGGAAAAATTATCTTAAAAAGCAAAAACAGGTTAACCTTTTATATGAAAGCAAAATAAGAAGTTGGACCAACACGCACTCTACACTCATCGACGATTGGTCAATGGATTTGGAGTTTACAATTCTGTACTACTCTGTTTTCAAGGAATTTAACTTGCTTCGTGATAAGATTGATAATATCATTGAAAATGATTTATCAATAAACTTAGGACAAATCAGAACGTTTATTAGCGAGAGCCAGAAAAGTATTGAAAAGGCAAAAGGAGACAAGGGACTTGTTGGCACACTAAATGCTGAACGCAAACGTATTGCCAATGAATTAATTGACAAAACTCTTTCAAAGGCAATTGAAAAGTTAACGGTTTGTTTTACTGACGACTTTGAGGTTTTTTCAAATAGCATTCTCAAACTTATTGAAGAAATTTCAACACAAAGAACTTTCTTACGCCACAAAGAGTACCTCAAACCCTCGGATAAAGAACAAATTAAATATTTATCACCCAAGGAGCTGGTGAATTTTGAAGCACTTCCTGTTTTTCTTCAAAACATTTCAAATGTTAAGGAATTTACAAGTAGTAAGCTTGTGAAAGCCAGAGCAAATCTTATGGGACTTGGTACTGTTTGCGATTTCTCATTGGAGTCAGCAGTGCTTATGATTCAGCAGCAAGATGAGAATAGTATCAATGCTGTTGAGGTTGCAATTGATGGTTATAAACGAGCAATCAATCATCTAGAGAAAGTAGAATCAACCTTGTCGATTATTAGAAACAATATTTCTGATGAGTTGAGCCAAGCAGTAAATGGCTTTAACGACGATATTGAAAAACTTAAAGACACTGAGAATGCGATTGCTTTAAATCTGAAAATTGCTCGAATAAAAGCCGTTGAGCGGACAAATCGGTATAAAAATGTACTTAAACTATTTATCAAAAACTTTATTCCCAAGTCTTTAAAAGGTTTAAAAAGAGCAAAGGAGATTGTATCTGAAAAATATAGGGAAATTAAATCAACGTTTGGATTTGCTCCGCCCAAAAAGTATGTTTCGTTTGAGTTAACCGAATTTATTGGTCAAACCCAGCAGGCACTTAAAAAACTGCCATTTGTGTATCAGCGTTTGTACCAGCTAAGTCCAACGGACGAGGAAAGGTTTTTTGTGAACAGAGAGAAAGAGTTGGAACAACTTACAAAATCATTCGACAATTGGAAAAAGGACAGATTTATCACTGTTGCAATTATTGGAGAAAAGGGGAGTGGTGTTACCTCGCTAATCAACGTTTTTCTGCGAAGAACAGAAATTAAAATGCCAATAGTAAAGTTTAATCTCGATCGTAAGATTCATACTATTGAACAGTATTTCAATGTTTTCGAATCGATATTCGGACAGAAATTCGAAAACAACGATCAAATAATTTCTTATTTAAACTCAAAAGAGGAAGGGCTAACGGTTGTTTTTGAAAACCTTCATCACATGTATTTAAAAAGGGTACACGGATTCGAGTGCATGAATCTTTTCTTTGACTTGATGGCAAATACCATGAAAAAAGTGCTTTGGATTGGAGCATACACAACCCATTCGTGGGATTTCCTGAACAAAACAATTCAAATTGCCAACTACTTTACAAACGAGATTTTTGTAAATCCGCTCGATCAAAAAACAATCGAGAATATCATTTATAAGCGAAACTCACTCAGCGGATTTCAGCTGGTTTTTCAACCAGATGAGCACGATTTGGAAAACAAAAACTTTGTTAAACTGAACGATGAAGACAAGCAAAACTTTTTGGGGAATCAATTCTTCGCAAACCTCCATCATCTTTCGCATGGGAATATTTCTCTTGCGCAGCTTTACTGGCTTCGTTCTACTCAGGAAGTTTCCGATGAGTACATAAGCATAGCACAAATTAATGAAATTGATTTTTCGTTTATCAGCGCTCTTACAAGTGACGAACTTTTTGCGCTTCAGGCAATGGTTTTACATGACGGATTAACACTTGAAGACTTTTCAATAGTTTTTGATAGAAATATCAATTCATGTCGTAATTTATTGATACCCATGTTTGAGAAGGGCCTTCTTATTAAACCTAAAAGTAAATACAACGTTAACCCAATAATATTTGAAGCGGTAGTAAAGTATTTAAGTCAACGTAATTTCATCAATTAATCAGGTATTTATGAAAAGCATATTATTAATTCTTACGCTTGTTTTTAATGTTGTTGTTTTGTTTCCTATGGAAACATTTGTTTCGGATAGCATTGTACTGAAAAATGATACGTTGAGTTTACATGCCAAGAGTGATACAACACAAACAGATACCCAAAATTTTATTGATCAGCAAATAACCCAGAAACCTACGGAAGTTCTCGATGCAATTTCGTTTTCAAAAATATTTTGGACCCTTATTCTATTAGGAGTTGGTTACCTTCTAATTAAACTGATTATTAAGATTCTGGGAATGCTGGCAGAACGAAGCGCAAAGTATAGGATAAGTATAAAGAGCATGATTCCTATTATAAGGATAATTATTTGGGCCATAATAATATTTGCAATTGTTAAAGGAATTTACAATCCACCAATTGAAACGCTTATCGCAATGACCGCATCCGTTACAATTGCTGTAGGTTTGGCTGCGCAGGATTTGTTAAAGAATATTTTTGGAGGAATTATGCTCCTCTTCGATAGACCCTTTCAGGTTGGCGATAAAATTGAAACCGGAAATTTTTATGGAGAAGTTCTTGAAATAGGTTTGCGCGCTACGCGAATTGTTACTCCCGACGATTCCGTAGTTTCTGTTCCTAATATGGAACTGATGAACTCATCAGTATCAAACTCCAATTCAGGAGAATTGAATTGTCAGGTAGTTGCAGAAATTTATCTTCCCATTGATGTTGATACGCAGCTGGTTCGAAAAATTGCCATTGAGGCAGCACAAGTTTCAAAATTTATTTATTTAAACAAACCAATTGTAGTTCTTTTTTTCAATGAGGTTAAGGAACGTCGATCATACTTAAAAATGCGGCTAAAAGCTTACGTTATGGATATTCGCTTCGAGTTCCAGTTCAAAAGTGATATGACCGAAATAGTTATTAGAGAATTACTAGCGCATGGTGCTGTTAAAAAGGATGATTTATTTTAGATGTTATTAATACAAAAACAGTTAAATGCATATCCTCATTTATTTTACTAATATTCTGCCTTCAGGCAGATATTAGAATATTACCATACGTACTATTCTTCTTTAATGCAGCGTACAGAGTAAGCATGGTCTTTTGATTGAGATTGATTCACGAAATTACATAATAAATCGGATTGCCATGTTTTATATGTGGTTGAAGAAACTTCTGTTGAACTCATGAAAAAGGCATAATTACCAAGGAACCCAAATGCTATCCCAGTCATAACCTCACCACCGGGTAGTGCAGAGAAGCCATAAATATCTGTATTTGGGGGGGAAATGTCGGAAGCTGGTTTGTAATTCCATCGTGGGTGTTCGCTTGTAGAGCATTCTCCACCTAAAGGTGAATCAACCTGACGGCATGAACTAAGCTGGCAGCCAATGTCAGCGTTATTAATAGAAGCCACGTAGTCCTTTAATTGTTGAAAATCTTCATTACTTGGAACTCTCCAACCAACAGGACAAACCCCTCGTGCGTCAGTAACTGCACCCCAGGAATACATCGCTCCATAGGCATTTAATACTTCAGGTTCGGTACTTAACCCATCAATTAAATCAGGAGAATAAATAGTGTAGTAATCATCAGGAAGAGGAAGGACTGCTGCTAAGATTTCAGGAGCATATGGAATTGGGTCGCCATTATTATAATGAGTAACTAAAAGATTCTTTGCCAACCATTCTTGTTGTCCTATTTTCACGGTTGGGTACTCATTACCTTCATTATCGGTTATGTTTTCACCTGGCATTCCGTCTTCGGTAAAACGTATTATTATTTTATCGGTTGATGAACTACAATTCGTTGCAATGCTCCATTGAAGTTCGTACACTTGGTAGAGTTGTCCTGTGAAACTTGAATTAGGATTGTTTGTTTCACTAATACTTCCACCAACTCCACTAAGAATTGCCCACTGACCTACACCGTGTCCTGCTTCGGGAGTATTCGCAGATAAGTTAATTGATGTAGAACCATCTCTAACGTGAATATCTGCCCCGGCATTTGCTTGAGTTGGGGTATTGTTGAAAGAAATAGTTGTTGAACTCTCTGAAATTCCACAAGTGGTTGAAATTGTCCATTTCAACTCGTATGTTGTGCACTCTTCTCCTGAAAAAGAGGAAGTTGGACTATCTGTTGAGCTGAATGAACCTCCTTCACCGCTAGTTACACTCCATTGCCCGATACCATGCCCTGTAATTGGTTCGTTTGCGTCTAGAGTTGTTGATGTAATATTAGTTGTAATACTTTGAGATGAACCAGCATTTGCTTCTGTTGGTTCAGGCCAACAGTTAATAGGCATCGACAGCCATTTTGTACCATCATAAACTTGTAACGCATTCTCCGTTTTATTAAGCAAAGTATAGCCCTCTGCAGGTGAAAGTTCAAGTATTTCAGACGTAGTTTTTACATCTAAATAACTTGGATTGATGGTTGAACTTATTGTAAGATTTGTAATATCAATCCCTTCTCCAGGTGTATAAACCTCTTTGTTATTCCAGTTTGTAATATCTTCTTCACTTATTCCTGCTGAAACTGAAACTGCGAAAACGGGATCTGTTTCTTCGTAGTTATCCAATTTATTGTTCCAATATGTAGTGTCGCTTGCATTGATTTTTGCTGCTATTGAATTACTGAAAACTGGATCTGTCTCTGTGTAGCTAGTTAAATAATTTGGAGTAAGTTTAACCCATTTTGCCCCATTGAATTGAAGTATATCTCCAGTTGAGGCATTTGTAAAGTCAAAATTCTCAGCAACATTTGGGTCAGTTTCAGTAAAATTCTCCAGTTTATTGTTCCAATTAGTTATATCGTCTGTGGTTATTTCAGCAGCTACAGATGATGTGTAATTTGGATCAGATTCCGAAACAATATAATCACCCAAATCACTGATTTGACTTTCTGTAATATTTACCCCGCTTGATTTATCCCAATTACTAAATACGGGATCAGTCTCATTTATTTCACCGTTTAACGCACCTGCTGTTTTTGCGTGTAATGCATATGGAACACTAAGTATCTGAGAAATGCCAATTACAACTTCGTTAATCGAAACCTTTAAAAAATGAGCACCTAAATCCCACTCAACAACATCAAGGTTTTCAACCGAGCCTACTTTCACATTTATTATTCCTTGGTTTGAAGTTGTTACTTCATGGTTTTCCGAAAACACAATAGCACCATCAATACTCTCTTCATGTATTTCAATTAAGACAGAAACTTGTTGGTTTGAAAGTATGCTCCCATCAACATCTCGAATAACTGCCTGGTAGGAAAAGGAAGAGGGGCTTTGTGCAAGAACCATTACTCCACAAAGTATTGTTAAAAATGTAAAGAAAATCTTTTTCATACACCTAAATTTATTGAGAGAACTATTGTTGTCTAACATTTATAATACAAATAGATGGGAAACAATCGTTTTTTTCTTTATAATGATGAAAAAGAAAAATTAGATTTCAAAGCATAATAAACAATTCATTCATGTTGGTGATGTGTGATCAAAAAAGTACTTTTAAATTGATTTGTTTTAAGAAGTTTAAACAAATAAAATTTGGACTATGAAGAGAAATTCACTTATCCTATTATTTGTGATGGGAATAGGAGTATCGTTAGCGCAGGATAGAATTACGGGACATAACTTCGCCACTCGTTCCGAGGTAATTGCACAAAACGGAATGGCTGCAACCAGCCACCCCTTGGCAACTCAGGTTGCCGTTGATATCCTGAAAATGGGAGGAACAGCGGTTGATGCAGCCATTGCGGCGAACGCTGTTTTAGGTTTAATGGAACCAACCGGTTGCGGGGTTGGCGGCGATCTATTTGCCATTGTTTGGGATGCCAAAACTCAAAAACTTTACGGATTGAACGCAAGCGGTCGGTCGCCAAAATCGTTAACGCTTGATTATTTTCGAGGAAAGGGAATTGAAAGAAT
>DAOSWM010000067.1:7268-13302 GCA_035380045.1 Tenuifilaceae bacterium
GCAAAGGGAGATATTTTTAAAAATCCTGACTTAGCGAATACATACGAAATAATTGCCAATGAAGGTCGCGATGCATTCTATAAGGGCGAAATTGCTCAAGCAATAGCAAGTTACATTAAGGAGCAGGGTGGGTTTTTAAGCTACGAAGATTTTGAATCACATAAATCAGAATGGGTTGAACCCGTTTCCACAAATTATCGTGGTTACGATATATGGGAACTTCCGCCCAACGGGCAGGGAATTGCAGCTCTACAAATTTTAAATATTCTTGAGGGATTTGATATTGCTTCAATGGGCTTTGGAAGTGAACAGTACCTTCACCATTTTGTAGAAGCAAAAAAGTTGGCTTTTGAGGATCGAGCCCATTATTATGCTGATCCGCAAACTGAAAAAGTTCCAGTTGAAAAATTGATTTCTAAAGAGTACGCCGCTGAGCGCCGAAAACTAATCAACCCTGAAAAAGCAGCACGCCGCATTGAACCGGGAAACATGGACACTCCTAGCACAATCTATTTAACCGTTGCCGATAAGGAAGGAAATATGGTTTCATTAATTCAAAGTAATTATCGAGGAATGGGCTCTGGAATGACTCCCTACGGTTTGGGTTTTGTTCTGCAGGACAGAGGTGAAGCGTTCAATCTTGAGGAAGGATTTCTGAATACCTACGCTCCAGGGAAACGACCTTTCCACACAATAATACCGGCATTCATTACGAAGGATGGAAAACCTTACGTTAGCTTTGGGGTTATGGGCGGAGCCATGCAGCCGCAAGGTCATGCGCAAATTGTTATTAATCTTATTGATTTTGGCATGAATTTACAGGAGGCTGGCGATGCGCCACGTATTCAACACGATGGTTCTTCTGAACCAACAGGTGAAATTATGACAAATGGAGGGATCGTTCTTCTTGAATCAGGATTTAGCTGGGAAGTAATTCGAGAGTTAATGAAAAAGGGACACAAAGTTCAATGGGATTTAGGAAGTTACGGAGGTTACCAGGCAATTATGTGGGACGAGAATAATGGCGTTTACTATGGCGCTTCGGAGTCGAGGAAGGACGGACAGGCAGCTGGCTGGTAAAGGTCGGTATTTTAACAAAACGAACAGTCGGTATGTATGTGGTTGGCTTATTCTTTAAGGTATTTGCAATGAGTGTTGTAAAATCCTTTACAATGAACCTCCTAAGGTTAGTTTGTTTTGACTATGTGGTAATTTACAGCACCTAAAAACATCCGCAACACTTATGTTTATTGATGATATAAAGAAAAGCATTGAAACCACTTTCAATGCTTTTCTTTTGTTTCATGCAAAAGAATAAAAAAGATGCCTGATTTGTGGTTCTATGAACACGCAGAAAAAAAAGCAGAGATAATAGTGTCAGGACTGCTATGCCTACTTCTCTTGGAGAAATGAAGATGTAACACCTGGCAACCTCTTTGATTATAAATGCCATCCCCAACATGTTCAACTGACTCGATGACTCGGATATTCCTTACAGTAAAAACAGGTAGTAAAGCTATTTTAACGTGAGTTCGATATAAAAAAATACACTTTTTCAATTGCTGACATAGCGCAATCTGTTCAAAAACAATAAGGTAATAAGGTTGTATCTCAAATAAGGATAGAATCTTTTCTAAGGTTAGTAATGAAAAATAAGGTTTTTTAGTCGATATCAACCTTATTTCTCTTCAAACAACCTCAGTAACATTACAAAAGGGACATAATAGAACCTTATTGCCTTGTTAATCAGCACTAAAAATTTGCTCTTACATCGAACTCACGTTATTTTACCCACCTTTAAGAGAAGTTAACCCATCATCGAGGGACTAAGGCTAACGACCAAAAGAACTTCCTTAAATGGAATATTCACTTTAAAAACTAAAAACAACGCTAGGTTTTTTTTACATGTCTGTGTGCCTATTGATTATGAAAAAGGATGACCAACGGTCATCCTTATAATCTATAGTTTACGCATTAAACCTATTTCTGATTGGTTGCTCCTCAGCAGAGCCTATTTCCACTTCAGTTTGATTGTCAAAGGCAAAATAAGTATTCTACTTCAACTTATCAAACATGTACCCAATCATAATCTCATGTGAACCAGCATGATGCCGGCTAATTCCCGTGAGCGAAAAATCGAATGAGTATCCAAAAAGGTACTTGTTATCAAGGTTATATCCTAGTAACAATGATATTCCATCCTGCCAGCGCCCGGTAATTCCGGCCCAAACCTGCTTCCGGTACATAACCTTAACGTTTAAGTCAACCTGCATGGGTGAACCTATCATATACTTTACAAGCGCGGATGGTTCAATGTCCCAATCCCTGTTTAGCATAAACAGGTAGCCACCGCTTAATGTAAAATGCTGCTTAAGCCTGTTTATACCATAAACGGTATCCTGATATTCACCCCCACGAGGTAAAATGGATTTGTAAAGTCGCTGCCCGAACAGCTGGTGAGCTGAAATTCCTGCGAAGTAGTAGGTTGTATAAATCTGGAATCCGATGGAAGCATCAGGTGTAAAAACCGATTTTGAGTTCCGAAACATTGCAGGGTCGAGAGTCCCTAAACTCATGTCGCCCATATCAAGTTTCGACCCATCGACACGAAACATTAGGAAGCCCAGAGAAACTCCTCCTGACACCCTAATCTCCTTGTTAATTGGCATGTTATACGAATAGGAGAATAGTCCGCCAGAACGGCTTGTTGGACCTGTTTGGTCGAGGTAGAAGTATCCACCAAAGCCCATGTCCTTGGAGCCATGGGGACCGTACACGCTAAAGCTGAACGTTTGCGGTGCATCGGGGACGCCGATCCACTGGAAACGGTTGTTAGTACGAATTTGGTAGTAATTATACACTCCGGCCACAGCTGGGTTTACTATGTAGTTATTAAACATATACTGAGTAAACTGTGGCAGCTGTTGCGCTTTCGCTTGCTGAAACCCAACAACCATTATGGTTGAAATTAGGGCTATTTTAAGAACCTTTTTCATAGCTTTAAAGGTTTTACTGTTTCTTTTCAGATTCGGTTTTACAATTATTCTTTCAACTCTACCTAACTATAGTAATGGAGCCTGAAACGGATTTCCATTTTGTGGTACCCTCAACGTTGTAATCAATAACGTAGTAGTAGGTTCCAACCGGATAATCCTTTCCGTTGCTATTCTTACCATCCCAACCATCGCCAATTTCAGTTCCTTTTGCCGACCAAATTAGGGCACCCCAGCGATTATAAACCCGAACGGTCATGTTGGCAAATAGCTCGGCGTATGGAAGTTTCCAGAAATCGTTAATTCCATCGCTGTTAGGTGAGAAGGCATTAGGTATTCTAATTTGATTTAGAACGATTGCTTTGTATTCAATTATTTCAGGGCAACCCATTGTAGAAATCACCGTAAGTTTTAAAGGAATATACTTCTCGATTTTTCCACTTGGAGAAACTATTTCGCCATCTTGATGGTCTAAGTAATCGGGCGTTTTAAATTCCATGTATGGAGTAACGGTTTCATCAATCCAAACCTCGTCCCAAGTGTATTGAGCAGGGAAGAAAACTGGGTCAGGAGTCCATGTATATGTTTCTACTTTCCCCTCGCCACCTTCAACCACAGTGAATTCATATTGTGTATCGGAGAGCACCGCTATCACGGTTGTATCCTCATAGTTATTAAATAGGAACGGATGGTACTCAAGAATTCGAGGAATGTAGGGTAGCATACGTGCGTGTACGTCAACCGAATCGGTAACCTGAGCCAAGCATCCATCGCCCGACATAACGTCTACCCTGAATTTTGTTTTCTCAGTAAGAACCGTTGTATAGCTATCCTCTCCCTCGAATACTGGTTCGTTATCGGAGGTATTCAGGTCGAACCACATATATTCGGGATTAGTTACTAGATACGGTTGAGGATCAATAACTCCGTACTCATAGGCTGCAACACTCATCTCAACATCCGAACCGTAGCAAGCCGTATCGATGGCCAGAAGTTCAAGGGTGAAGTTCTTGGTTTCATCGAAAGGAATGTAGAAATCAAGGGTATCCTTACAATCCTTGGCATCGGTAATTACTGCAGTATAGTAGCCGTAGGTTTGCTCAATTGGATCCCATACATTATCTAGGTTCTCAATGTGTCCAAGTTTTTCACTATACCACTCAATGCTGAAATCGACAGGGAAGACTCCGTTTCCACCGGTAAGTCCGTTAATGGTTATTCCTCCCACATCGCCCTCAGGAGCTACAATACAGTTTGCAAGTGAAATATTGTAATCGAGCATAAGTGGTTCTGGACCCGGAATCTTCACGTCTTTAAACGCAGTACATCCCTGACTATCGGTTACACGAATGGTGTAGGTTCCGGGAGTTGGGTTGTACAAATCGAGCGTTTGTTGCCCGTTGCTCCATAGGTAGGAGTAATCTGGCGTTCCGCCACTTACCTGCATGTTGATAACTCCGGCAACATCATAGTGACAATCCAACGTATCAATTTCGTTAACAAGCGTTGAAATTTCAATGGAATCGGGTTCGTTTATTACAATCCTGTTGCCCTCCTCGAAAAGGTATTGGCACCCGTTAGCATCGGTAATGAATAGATTGTAAATTCCGGGCAGAAGCTGCGAGAAAACTCCGTTGTTATTACTTTCTGTGAATCCTTCGGGCCCTTCAACCGTGTAGGTAACAGGAAGAGTTCCACCTTCAACATACATTGAAATGTAGCCCGAGTTATCACCGTAGCAAGGAATATCGAAGAAGGAAAGATTTGTCAGTGTCATACCCTCTGGATAAGTAATAACAACCTCCTCCTCAAAAACAAACTCACAGCCATTGGCATCGGTTATGGTGAACAGGTATGTACCTGCGTCAAGATTTTCGGCAATCAGTCCCGTTGCGCTTCCGCCATCCCACGATATTGTGTAATCGGGAGTTCCGCCCTCAATATTGAATACAACGTAACCCGAAGCAACTCCGTAGCAAAGGGGTTGAACTGCCTCAACAATCGACGCAATTAGCTCAGCAGGTTGAGTTACCTCAGCAGTTTGGGTAATTGTGTGCCCCGCATTATCGGTTACCGAAACGGTGTATGAACCAGCAGGTAGAACTGCATTCTCTGCATTTATTCCAATACCCGAATCGAAGGTTTCTCCTGTTTCAATAGAAGTTACAACTGTATTAAATGGAGGCAATCCGCCAAAAATCTCAACCTCAATCCAACCATCACTTCCTCCGAAACAACTAACAGGATGAGGTGTTATTTCAAGAGTAATAGCAGTAAGAATTATGGTTTCAGTTTGAACAGAGCAGCCAAACTCGTTCTCAATAATAACGTAGTAACTTCCTGCTCCTAATCCGGAAAATGAGCCTGTAGTGTTGTTTTCAACCTCAGTTCCACTTTGTGTAAACAGGGTGAATGCATAGGTGTATGTATCTGGAAGAGCGCTAACCACAATGGTTCCATCGGTTTCGCCAAATCCTGTTGGATGCTCTTTGATAACACTATAGGTTATTGGTTCAGCTTCGGGAAGTGTTAGCAGCGAGCTAAAAGTACAACCGTTTGCATCCTCAATATTTATAGTATAATCGCCAGCGGCAAGGTTCTCGTACAAGCCTTCGGAAGTTGCGGTAACCTCCTGGCTATCGGCATCGGTAAGGGTATAGGTATAGGGAGATGTTCCACCCTGCGCCTCAACAAGTATCGCCCCATTTGTGTCGCCCGTACAAGTTGGAGGAGTAATAGTAGTAGAAGTTTGCAGCTCATCAGGTTCAGTAATATCCTGAACCAATGTTATATCAATACCCTCCGAGTCAACAATGTAAACAGTGTATGTATCGGGAGCAAGGCCGGTTATTAGCAACATATCGTTGAAATCGGGTAACGGACCTTCTGTGTTCGACCATGTTATGGTGTATGGCAGGGTTCCTCCGTCAACAGTAATCTCAATTTGACCATCGTTGGCTCCATTGCAGGAAACATTTGTAGGAGTAATGGTTACCTGTAAGCCAGCAAGGAAGATATCTCGTGTTGTTACGGTACATAAA
>DAOSWM010000068.1:0-13128 GCA_035380045.1 Tenuifilaceae bacterium
GTCGGTAATCGGTAATCAGTGATAAGTGATCAGTAATAGGTAATTGGTAATTGGTAATTGGTAGTTGGTATTTGGTAGTTGGGCACAATATACAGAACCCTGAATAACAAAGAGATTAAAGATGAAAAATATTTGCTTTTTATTGCTTTTATTTTTTGATTTTGTTTTGATTTTTGGTCAATCTGAGAATCCCAAACCATACAAAATTCTAAAAGGTCATAAACATAAGATTAATAGTATTTGCTTTAATAATACAGGTGATTTATTGGCAAGTGCAGGATGGGACAATACTGTTAGAATCTGGGATATGAATACATACCAAGAAAAATTCGTATTACTTGGACATGAAGATAATGTATGGGGTGCTATATATAGTCCTGATGATAAATTTTTGATTAGTGGTGCGATGGATGCTTCAATGATTTTATGGGATGTTGCAACTGGTAAAAAAATTAAAAAAATGACCGTTGAGCCCAAACAAGCAAAACTTAAAGGAATTATTCCCGAACTTGATTTTGAATTACCAAATTCACTAGTACCAGGTGTTTATAATCCTTCAGGAGACCTGCTATTTGCAGGTTCAACAGATGGCTTAATTCGCATTTTTGATATGAATAAACTTCAATTTATTGATACTTTATACGGTCATAAAGGCCCTGTAAGCAATTTTGCGATAAGCACCGATGGAAAGCTCATGGCAACTGGTTCATGGCAAAATGAGTTAGTTGTTTGGGATTTAGAGACTTTAAAAATAGTGCATTATATAAAGACCAAAAATAATAGTGCATATTCATTGAAATTTATGAGTAATGACACTCAACTATTTAGTGCAGGACACAATTCAATTAATATATGGGATATAGAAAGTGAGACAATAATAAAAACATTTGAAGGACAAACTGGTATGCAAGAATGTAAGTTTTCCTCTGATGGCAAATACTTAGCAAGTTGCGCTGAAGATTATACGGTATGGTTAAGAGATTTTGAAACTGAAGAAGTAATCTGGAAGTATCGAGGGTCAAAAATGGAGATATCCACTCTAGATTTTAGTCCAGATGGAAAGTATTTAGTAGTAGGAACACCTGAAAGCGTCATATTGATTTGGAAACTTGTCGATTTAATAAAATAATACTGTGCCCAACATGGGGTTTAGGCAATGTAGGCTGATTGGGGAACTTCAGAACTTCATCGTCCGTTCGGGGCGATATTGTCGTTTGACTAAATCGAAACTAGCGCTCCCGCACTTGCCATAATCCCGACCGTTTTCAGTAAAATAGTTGTCAGTATTTAGCTGGCAATTTGCACTAGGGAAACTGGAAACTGGGAATTTAGAATTGAGAACTGAGAACTGAGAACTGAATAAACATGGGAAAGGGGAAAATAAATATTATCCAAGGTGATATTACCAAGCTAGAAGTTGATGCAATTGTAAACGCTGCCAACAGCAGTCTGCTCGGAGGAGGTGGTGTTGACGGGGCCATACACCGAGCAGCGGGTTCCGAGTTGCTTGAAGAGTGTAAAACGTTGGGTGGGTGTCCAACGGGTGAAGCGCGTATTACAAAAGGATACAACCTTCCTGCTAAGTTTGTAATTCACACGGTTGGACCAGTTTGGCGAGGCGGAAGCAACAACGAAGTGAACCTTCTAAAAAATGCATACCTAAACAGCCTTTTGCTTGCGCAAAAGAACGGAGTAAAAACTATTGCATTCCCCAATATAAGTACCGGTATTTATGGATTTCCCAAACACAGGGCAGCAAAAATTGCTATCCGAACGGTGAAGGAACATCTGGCAAAAGCAAACCCCCCAAAGGAAGTTACCTTCGTTTGCTTCGATGAGGAGAACCTTGCAATATACAACGAGTTTATCGATACAATCTAGAACTGCAGCCCATACTTTTCCAGCCTTCTATCGAGCGATTGCCGGGTGATGTTAAGTAGTTGGGCCGTTTCGGTTTTCTTAAAACCGGTTTCCTCCAGGGCTTTCACTATTGTACGTTTTTCAATTTCCTCTAAATCAAACGTTTCTTTTTCAGGAAGGTTTTCGTATACCATTTGGCTTGAAGAGGATATTCCTGGGAGCGAAAATTCTTTGATGGTGAGCCTGTCGCCGTCGCAAAGAATAATAGCACGCTCAATCATGTTTCTCAGTTCCCTAATATTTCCAGGGAATGCGTATGCCATAGCAGCGTTCAGCACATTGTCGTCGTAACCCGTAACTTTTTTGTTTAACTTTTGGTTGAATAGGTCGATGTAGTAGTCGAAAAGCAAAGGAATATCCTCTGGGCGCTCGCGAAGCGGAGGAATGTAAATTTCGAATGAGTTAAGTCTGAAATACAGGTCGTTACGGAATTTTCCGTTTTCCAACAGCTCCTGAATATTCTGGTTTGTTGCAGCAATTATTCTAACATCAACCGTAATATCGCTAGTGGCACCCAGCCTGCGAATTTTCCTGTCTTCTAAAACCCTGAGCAGTTTGCTTTGCATGGGTTGCTGCATGTCAACAATTTCATCGAGGAACAGAGTTCCTCCATTGGCAATTTCGAACCAGCCGGCCTTATCCTCAAGCGCCCCGGTATATGATCCCTTTTTATGTCCAAAAAATTCACTTTCGAACAGGCTGTCGGGTATTGCCGAGCAGTTAACGGCGTGAAAGTAGGAACTTTTTCGTTCGCTAAGGTAATGAATGCCTCTGGCAACCAACTCTTTACCTGTTCCGCTTTCGCCAGTAATCAGTACTGAGGTTGCATCGGCTTGAGCAACCTTGCGCATTAGCTCAATAACCTTTTGTATAGGTTTGCTTCTACCAACAATTTCGTAGCCTACGTTGTTTCTCAATTCTTTTGAAACAAGCTCAAGGGACTGATTCATCTCCTTTAACGTATGGCTAAGCTCAACAAAACGGCGGGTTCGCTTAATGGCAGCCTTCATGTCCATGAGTCTGAATGGTTTTGGAAAGAATTCCATGGCGCCAAGCCTCATGGCTTGAATTACTGCGTCCATATCGCCGTGACCAGTAATCATAATGACTTCGATATGTGGGTACAGCCTCTTAACTTTGTCGAGCACAGAGAAACCATCGGTTTCGGGTAACCTGAGATCTAAAATAAGTATATCAACCTCTTGCTTTTCTAGTATTTTGAAGGCTTCCGAAGGCAGACCGGATGAGAAAACGGTGAATCCGTCATTTTCTAAAAACTCCCTGATTTCATCACGAAAAACTTTTTCATCATCCAGTACAAGAATATTTATTGATTCCATGAATGTTATGATTTTGGAATGATTACATCGAAGCGGGTGAACTCATTTTCCTGGCTTTCAACCTTTATTTCGCCGAGAATATCCTTAATGAAACCGTACGAAATTGACAGGCCAAGCCCTGTTCCCTTGTCTTCCCTTTTTGTTGTGAAGAACGGATCGAATATTTTTTCAATGTCCTTTTGTTTTATGCCTATTCCGTTATCGAAAACGGAGAAGTAAACGTTCTCACTATCGTGGTTTGACTTAATAGAAATTCTTTTTTCAAAGGTTTTATCATTCGTTAACTTTTGTTTCTCGTCAACTGCAAACTTAGCGTTACCAACAAGATTTAGTACAACCTGCTCGAGCTTGTACTTGTCGCCAACAACCTTATCGCAACCTTCGGTTAGGTTAACTTCAAGCTTAATCCCTTGGTTCGCAAATTGTGTCCGAACCATGCTAAGTGCATTTTCGATAACCTGGTTAATATCAACCTTTTCAAAGGTTGCCGGTTTTTGGGTTCTTGAGAAGGTTCGAATGTGGTCAATGATTCGCTTAATTCTATCAACATTCTCAAAAATCAGGTTTAACTTCTCTTTCAGGTAGCCCTCGGTGAGGTTATTCTCCGATGCTTTAATAAGAACATTATCGAGCCCCATGGAAATGCCACCAAGAGGCTGGTTAATTTCGTGGGCAATTCCAGCAGCAAGCGTACCAAGCGACTCGAGTTTTGATTTTTGAGCAAGAAGCAGCTGCTGTTTTTCTTGCTTCTTTATTTCGCTTATCATCCTCTTTTCCAATTCCTTATTCATTTCTACAATCCTAAGTTCGGTTTCTTTTTGCTTCAGGAATTCCTTCTGTTTTACGCTGAAATATAGAATAAGTAGAACTAGTACGGTAAATAAGAAAAGAGCCAGAGCAATGAAAACCATTCGCTGGTATCGGGTTTTTGTAAGCTGTAACTCTTGAATTTGGCTGTTCTGACGAAGAATTTCGTTTTCGCGTTCCTTTTGGGTTATTTCGTAAAGTATCTGTAATCGGGCAAGTTTCTGGCCACTTTCCTCGGTGTAGAGCGAGTCGCGAATGTCCGACCATTGCTTGTAGTATTCGAGTGCTTGCATGTATTTACCCTCAGCTTCGCTGAGAAGAGAAAGGTACTTGTACACATCGGCAGCCGATGTGGAGAGTCCCTCTTTTTTTGCAATATCCAATGCCCTGCTAAGAAAAATCTTGGATGAAGGGTAATCGTTAAAGGCGTTGTAGCACCTTGAAATTTTTACCAAGGAAGCAATTTGTGCTTGTACGTTACTGTTTTTTACCGACAGCTCCAGACACAGATTGTAGCTAGCAACTGCTTGTCGGTACTGTTCGAGTTCAAAGAAAACGTTCCCAATTCCTTCCAATGATTGTATCATTAAAGTGGTGTCGTTTTTTAGCTGGTTATGGGCAAGCACTTGGTTATAGTATACCAGAGAACTGTCGAAATTTTGTAGGAGGTAGTATGTGTATGCAATCTCAAAGAAATCGTGCATCTTTTTTTCGATGGAGTTTAGTGACTCTTCAATGCGCGATGACTCTCTGAATGAGTTGAGACTTTCGTTAAATAGGCCTAGGTTTCTATGCACATTTCCAATCCTGCGGAGGGTTGATGCTTTTACTGTAAGACCCTGTCTGTCAAGTTTAGACTCGTTTCCCAGCAGGGTAATTACATTTGAAAATTCATTGTTAGCCCGAGTGTAGTTGTTTTGTTCAAGGGCAATTTCTCCTAATCGTTGGTGTATTTCAATTTGTAATTTTTTTTGATTAAGATTCTTCGCTAAATTTTGGGCTCGTTCAAGATGCCGAATGGCTAGATCGAGATTTCTGGTTGCTTCATATACTTTTGAAATTCCATCAAGAGCCTTTATTTGGCTGTCGGCATTGTTTGTTCGTTCGTAGTGTACTAGTGCACGATTATAGTAGCGGAGTGCATTTTCGTATTGTCCAAGGTTGAAACTTGATAAACCCATAAGAAGCAGGGCTTGTCCTTCAAGACTGTTGTTTCCAATTCTTTTAGCGCTAAAAGCTGCTTTTAAACCGTATTCCAACCCTTTTTCAGGGTCAATGCTTGAATACATGTTACCAACGGTAATCATTAGCCTGAGTTGTTCCTCTCCCTGTGCCATGTTCATCAACTGTTCAAGGCTATCAACCGGAACTTGCGCATTGTGAAACAATGGCAGGAATAAAAAAAATAATGGTACTATTTTGCGCATGTAACTTGTTGGTTCAATCGTATAGAAGGTTACTAAGTTAGAATATTTTTTTTATATACGTAATTTAAAAACTCATGGGATAACCTACTGTATAAATTTTGAAGTTAAGAAATCGTTGTACATTTGCTAGTTAATTTTTATAAAACTATTTTAGCTAAATTTTTAATGAATTTTTTTCAAAAGAAATGAAAACAAATTCGGGGGGGAGTATTAAGGATTACCTTTCGCTGGTTAAATTTAGCCATACAATATTTGCACTCCCTTTTGCATTGGTAGGTTATTTCATTGCAATATATTCCAACGATTTTGATTTCAGTGTTCGAACTTTACTCTTGGTAGTTCTTTGTATGGTTTTTGCACGAAATGCAGCCATGAGTTTCAACCGGGTTACCGACAGGTTTATTGATAAGCGCAATCCAAGAACAGCATCGCGCGAAATTCCTTCGGGGAAAATACATCCGAGGAATGCATTCCTGTTTTCGATGGTGAATTCGATTCTATTTATTGCAACTACTTTCTTTATTAATGAGCTGGTATTCTACCTTTCGCCAGTTGCGCTTTTGGTTGTGCTTGGGTATAGCTACACAAAGCGTTTTACAGTTCTTTGCCATTTTATTCTGGGGCTCGGACTTTCGCTTGCGCCAATTGGAGCGTATCTTGCCGTAACCGGCAAATGGGCTTTGCTACCAATTTTATATTCGCTAATTGTTCTTTTCTGGGTTGCAGGATTTGACATCATCTACTCACTGCAAGACGAAGAATTTGATAAGGAAGAAGCGTTAAGGTCGATTCCTGCTGTTTTGGGTAGAAAAAAGGCAACAGTTTTATCGTTTATTCTTCACGTTGGAGTTACAGTTTTGGTTATAAAAACTATGCTGGTACAGCAAACCGGTTTGTTGCTTTGGATTGGTGCTGCCGTTTTTATCGGATTGCTTATTCTTCAGCATATAGCTATACGCCGTTCCAGCAATAGCAAAATCGATTTTTTGTTTGCTACAATAAATGGATTTGCCAGCTTGCTTTTTGCGATTTTAAATATTTTGAGTTTATATTTCCCTAATTTACTAATCAATTAATTCTTTTTAAAATGAAAACGTTAAGAAACCTTTTGTTAGTATTGTCAGCTGCATTTGCAATTGCATCTTGCGCAAATCAGCAGCCTAAAGAAGAAGTGAAGAACGAAATTGATGCTATTGAAGTTTCAGTTGATTCTTTACTTAATGATGCATCTGCCCTCGAAGGCAAAACTGTAAAATTTGTTGCAACAGTTGACCACACCTGCAAGCACAGTGGAAAACGGATGACCGTTTTTGGAACTCTCGAAGGCAAAACCATGAAAGTTGAAGGTGGTGAAATGGTTCAAAAATTTGATCCAGCTCTCAATGGACAAAAAGTTGAAGTTATTGGTATTGTTACAAAAGTTGCAACTGAACATGCTGAAGGTTGTGAAAATGAAGAAGGTGAAGAAAAACCAGCATTCGTTTATTCAATTGATTGCCTTAGCTATAAAGCATTGTAATTAAATTACAAAAAACTTATTGGGCTGAGGATTGAAAGCAAATCCTCAGCCCTTTTTTATAAAATTCTTTAGATTATCATGAAACTTCGAAAGTTAAACAGGGCTCTGCATCGCGATATCAGCTACTTTTTTGCGGGAATGGCTTTAATCTATAGTATTTCAGGTATTGCTTTAAATCATCTTCACCAGTGGAATCCGAATTATATCATTACAAAAATTGAATTTAATGCGGAATTACCAAAAGACACATCCCAGATAAATAAAGAATTAATTGAAAGTATTGTTAGCGAACAGGATGATTCGAATATTCTTTCGTACTACTACCCAAAAAAAGCAACCTTAAAAGCATTTGTAAAAGGCGGTACAGTAACTTTTAATTTAGAATCGGGAACAGCTGTAATTGAAAAGGCCGAAAGGCGTCCTTTCTTTGCTCATCTGAACTTCCTGCACTACAATAATCCCCGAAAATGGTGGACTGCTTTCAGCGATGCATTTGCGGTTGGACTTATCGTAATTACTATTACTGGACTTTTTATAGTAAAAGGTAAAAATGGAATTACCCGCCGAGGTGCAGTTTTAACGCTTGCTGGGCTAATTTTTCCCATAATTGCATTGATTTTATACTTCAGCTAGTTTTTAAAAATCTTTTTATAAATTTGTAGCCATAAAATGTTTAAGTTCTTGAACATTATATGTTAATAGCATCATACATACAATTTATTGCCAAATTCGTGTACCTTAATATTAAGAATCGCGATACCTTCTAAATTTATTCCAGCCCATTCTCTGGGCATTCCCTCATTTTTTAAAATCCATTTTTCTTTTTCTAAAGTGTTTGCAATTTTTGCATGCAAGTTAAATGGCAGGATTAAATTTTGGACTCATAATATTGTTTGTAAAATATTGATTTTCAATATAAAAATGAGGATTCGATGCTAAAACAAATTCTTAAATCAAAAACATTAAACAAAATACAATTATGGAACTACCTTTTGCAGAATCGTACAAGATTAAGATGGTAGAAACCATCAGGAAAAGCACACGTACCGAACGTGAAGAATGGATAAAACTTGCAAAGTACAATCTTTTCAATTTGAAAAGCGAGCAGGTTTTCATCGATTTGCTTACCGATTCGGGAACCGGAGCAATGAGCGATCGTCAGTGGAGCGCGCTAATGATGGGCGATGAGAGTTACGCAGGAGCATCGTCGTACTACAACCTGAAAAATGCTATCAAAACCATCACCGGATTTGAGCACTTTATGCCAACCCACCAGGGAAGGGCAGCGGAGAATGTACTTTTTTCGGTTTTAATAAAAGAAGGCGATTGTGTTCCCGGAAACTCTCACTTCGATACAACCAAGGGTCACATTGAATTTAGAAAAGCAAAAGCGGTTGATTTAACCATTGATATCGCTTGCGATACGCAGGCATACCATCCATTTAAGGGGAATATCGATACAGAAAAACTTGAAACTTATCTTTCAAAAAATGCGGATAAAGTTCCTTTTATTGTAATAACAGTTACCAATAATACAGCCGGAGGTCAACCCGTATCGATGGAGTGCCTGCGTGAAACCCGCAAAATTGCTGATAAGTACAACAAGCTGGTGCTTTTCGATTCGGCTCGTTTTGCCGAGAATGCGTACTTCATCAAAACCCGCGAGAAAGGTTACGAGAATAAAACTATCAAGGAGATTGTAAAGGAGATGTTCTCGTACGCCGATATGATGACCATGAGCAGCAAGAAGGATGCAATTGTGAACATGGGCGGATTTATTGCCATGAATTCGCAGGATATCTGGCGTCAGTGTTCAACCTTTAATATTATGTATGAAGGTTACGTAACATACGGCGGTATGTCGGGACGCGACATGAATGCGCTGGCTGTTGGTTTGGATGAGGGAACCGAGTTCGAGTATCTCGAAACCAGAATCAAGCAGGTTGAATATTTAGGTGAAAGGTTGAAGGAGTTTGGAATTCCATTCCAGTCGCCAGCTGGTGGCCACGCCATTTTTGTTGATGCCAACAAGGTGCTGCCGAACATTCCGAAGGAACAGTTCCGCGCACAAACATTGGCCGTTGAACTTTACCTCGAGGCTGGAGTTCGCGGAGTAGAAATTGGAACGTTACTTGCCGACCGCGATCCGGTTACCCGCGAGAACCGATATCCAAAGTTGGAACTCTTGCGCTTGGCAATTCCCCGAAGAACCTACACAAACAACCACATGGATGTGATTGCCGTTGGCTTGAAGAATGTTTTCGACAGGAGAGATAGCATCAAGAGCGGACTGAAAATTCAGTGGGAAGCTCCAATAATGCGCCACTTTACTGTGGAACTTGATAAAATATAGTAAGAAATATCACGTTTTAGTGAAAGCGTGAAACTCAAAATCCAGGTTTCCTAAATCCCGTTCAACATTTTTAAGTTGGGCGGGATTTAAACTTTTCATGCCAGTTTGCGTTTAACCCCATATTGCATTAATTAGAATGAAGGATTTAACCACAGGAAGCGTTACTAGGCACATCATCTCGTTTTCAATTCCAATGCTTATTGGCAATGTGTTTCAGCAGCTATACAATGTTGTTGATAGCATAATTGTGGGGAAATATCTTGGCAAGGAGGCGCTGGCATCGGTTGGAGCATCGTTCCCAATAATCTTTACAATTATCGCTTTAATTATCGGAATTGGGAGCGGAGCATCGGTTGTGATTTCGCAGTATTACGGAGCGAAGGATTTGGATAAGGTTCGGAGAGCCGTTGATACGATTAATATCTTCCTGCTTTTTGCAGGAATTGTAATTTCGGTTATCGGAATTTTATCGAGCAGATGGATTTTTGGCTTACTACAACTCCCCCCCGAGTTGATGGACTCTGCGCTAACTTATCTAAACACTTACCTGTTAGGAATGGTGGTTTTCTTTGGGTTCAACGCAACCTCATCAATCCTTCGGGGAATTGGCGATTCGAAAACACCGCTGTACTACCTGATTATTGCTACGGTTGTTAATATTTTCCTCGATCTGCTTTTCGTTCTGGTTTTCAATTGGGGGATTGCCGGAGCGGCCTGGGCTACAGTAATTTCGCAGGCAGGCGCTTTCGCAACTGCAATTGTTCATTTGAACCGAAAAAATCAGGTTGTAAGGTTTGCGCTGAAAGGCCTAACTTTTGACAGAGAAATTTTTCGGCAAATTGTTCGGATTGGACTTCCCACCGGTATTCAACACACTTTTGTTGCGCTGGGAATGATGGCGCTAATGGGAATTGTAAACTCGTTTGGAACCAACGTTATTGCTGCATTTACGGCTGCAAGCCGGATTGATTCGCTGGCTTCGCTTCCAGCCATGACACTTTCGGTTGCGCTTTCGGTTTTTGTGGGGCAAAATCTTGGTGCAGGAAAGCTGGAACGCATAAAAAGCGGGCTAAAAACTTCGCTGATATTTGCATCATCAATCAGTGTTTTAATGTCGTTGGTTGCAATTTTCTGGTCGGTTCCTTTGATGAAAATTTTTACGAACGATGCTAATGTGATTACCATTGGTCGCGAATACCTTATTATTGTCAGCGTTTTTTATTTGCTGTTCTCGACTATGTTTGTTCTTAACGGACTGCTTCGTGGTGCAGGTGCAACGCTGATTCCAATGTTCGTGACACTTTTTTCGCTTTGGCTCGTTCGAATTCCGTTGGCCTGGCTGCTAAGCCGTTACATGGGCGAATCGGGAATTTGGTGGTCGATTCCTATAGCCTGGTTTTTTGGTGTTACCGGTGCTTTCCTTTACTATCGATTTGGGAAATGGAAAACCAAGGGCGTGGTTAAGCATCAGCAATAAATTAAAAGAACGCAACACATAGTTTTTTACATAAAATATTGATTTAGTGTATCTTTGTGACTTGGTGCCTTTGTGGCAAAAAATGGCTACGAAGACCCAAAGACTCTGAGAAATCACTAAATTGTATTTGATTAACAGCGTTTTATATATGAAGTAACTGGTAACTCAATATTTTTAAATTTTTAATATATGTTAGAAAATATTCCAATTTCCTTGTAATTGGCATCTTTGCTGCTCAATCTCTTCCCTTTCTCGATTAATCGTGCTACTTTTGCTTTGAAAATTTGAAATTATGGTAAAATCGATGACAGGTTTCGGCAAAGCCGAAGTTGTAGCCGGAACTAAAAAAGTTACTTGCGAAATACGTTCGTTAAACAGCAAACAACTTGATATTTCACAGTTTCGAATTCCGATAGTTTACAAGGAAAAGGAACACGAAATTCGGAGTATGATTTCCAGTCAGCTTGAACGTGGCAAAGTAGATGTTTACATTTCCTTTGATGAGAGTGAAGAGGCTTCGGCTCCAACAATCAACCGTTCGGTATTTAAATCATACTACCAGCAGATTACAGAAATTTCAGCAGAGCTGAATATTCCTGTTGAAAATGAACCCTTAATACAGTCAATCCTTCGTTTACCCGAAGTTTTTAAATCGCAGCAGGAGGAAATTGCCCAGGAGGAATGGGATGTTTTGATGCAGAGCGTAACCCAGGCCATTGCGAATGTAAATAAATTCAGGGAACAGGAAGGCGAAATAACCAAGAATGATCTTCTTGGAAAAGTTAGCAAAATTGAGAGTTTACTTGGAGGCGTTCCACAGTGGGAAGCTGAACGAATTTCAACCGTAAAGGAAAGATTACTTGATGGGTTGAATAAAATTAAGCAGGATGTGAACGCCGATAAAAATCGGTTTGAGCAGGAGATTATTTACTACCTCGAACGAATGGATATCAACGAGGAGAAAGTGCGACTCGCAAACCATTGCAAATATTTTCACGATACAATAAACAGCTCCGAGTCGGTGGGACGAAAGCTGGGCTTTATTGCACAGGAGATGGGGCGCGAGATAAATACTCTCGGATCTAAAGCTAACCACGTTCAAATTCAGAAACTTGTTGTGCAAATGAAGGATGAGCTGGAGAAGATTAAAGAGCAGCTTTTGAATATATTGTAGGGAGTTGAATGATTGAATGATTGAATGATTGAATGAAGTTGGCAGTGATCAGTTGCAAACTGAGAACTGAGAATTGCAAACTTTAAACTTTAGAATCTTACATTTCAGAATAACATATGAACGGAAAACTCCTAATATTTTCAGCACCATCGGGATCGGGGAAAACAACCATTGTTAAGCATCTGCTTGAAACCAATCCCAATCTTGAGTTCTCAATTTCGGCTTGTAGCCGGGCAATGCGCGAGAACGAGGTTGATGGTCGCGATTACTACTTTCTTACTCCCGATGAGTTTCGTAGGAAGATTGATGAGAATCAGTTTATAGAGTGGGAAGAAGTTTACCACGGTTCATACTACGGAACGCTGAAATCGGAGTTGCAACGTATCTGGGAAAAAGGCAATCATGTGGTGTTTGATGTTGATGTAAAGGGTGGTCTGAATTTAAAACGAGTTTTTGGCAACGAAGCGCTAGCCGTATTTATCATGCCGCCATCCATCGATGTGCTTGAGCAACGATTAATCGCCAGGGGAACCGAAACTCCCGAAACAATTGCCAAACGAGTGGGTAAAGCTGCCGAGGAAATTGGCTACGCATCGCAGTTTGATATCACTATTGTGAATGAAAACCTGGAACAAGCATTTGCTGAAGCAGAAAATGTTGTAAACAGTTTTATATCAAAGTAAATGAAAACCGGACTCTTCTTCGGATCGTTTAATCCAATTCATCTCGGTCACTTGATGATAGCAGGTTACATGCTCGAGTTTACTGATATTGATGAATTGTGGTTCGTGGTTAGTCCGCATAACCCGCTGAAGGAGAAATCGGAACTTGCCAATGATTCTCATCGGCTCGAAATGGTTAAACTCGCAATAAAAGAATTCTCTCCGGAAATACAGGTTTGCGATATCGAGATGTCGCTGCCAAAACCCTCGTACACTGTAAATACGCTGAAGGTCCTGAAAGAAAAGTATCCTGAAAAGGAGTTTGTGGTTATTATGGGATCCGATTCCATGGACACCATCGAAAAGTGGAAGGACTATAAAACCTTGCTCGAAGAGAACACCATTTACGTTTATCCACGCTTAGGTTCCGATATACATCAAATTGAAAA
>DAOSWM010000069.1:0-13107 GCA_035380045.1 Tenuifilaceae bacterium
CATACTCTCTTCCACCTGACACAATTTGGAAATATATGCTTGACAAAGATCCTTATATTGAGTTTTGGAGAGTAAAGGATAACGAAATGTTCTTATCACCATCAGGAACACTTGATACAACAGGATTAAATCAAATAATATTAGATGGGAAAATTGAAGATTTTTTTAACAGATTAAAATAGAAAAAAACAATGAAAAATAGAATAATATCAATTATAATAATATTATGCTGTAACTACTTCTCCCAAGGTCAAGAAGTAGACATTAGAACAATTGAACGAGTAGCTATCAATGCATACAAAGAACTTAAACAAGCTAAAAGTAAAGAATATAAAATTAATGAAACAATACCCATTAAGAGTGATGATTTTGGTATACTCTATTATATTATTAACATTAACAAAGAGGGTGTTGTCATTGTGTCTGCTGAAAAATCGATGACACCAATTCTTGGAAGAAGTTTAAATGGTAATTTTTCTTATGAAAAAGCACCTCCAGGATTAATTTATCTGCTGGAAAAATACAAAATTGAATGTATAGACATCCGAAAAAAAGGAAAAGAAACAAGTAAAGAAATAGATTATTTATGGAAAAAGTATGATGTCCCAATAACTGATTATTCACCCGAAAAAGATAAGTTGTCAACTGGTCCTCTTATTGAAACAAAATGGGGACAAAAAAAAGGATATAACAGATTTTGTCCTACTTACAATTCAAATGGAGACCATTGTGCTGCCGGTTGTGTAGCTGTAGCTATGGCACAAGTATTAAAGTATTGGAGTTGCAAAGTTAATGAAACTGGTTCGCATTCTTATTGGTGGACCCCTTCTTGGCTTTCCCCTGTATCAACTCTTCTCGAAGCTGATTTTGAAAATGCTAATTACCAATGGGCACAAATGGATTCATTATTCCCAGATGATCACAATGCTTTGTTAGTCTATCATTGTGGCATTGCATGTGAAATGAAATATGGTGAAACTTCCTCTTCTCTGCCGAACAGAGCCAAAGATGGAATTAAAAACTATTTCGGATTCTCAGATGACATTGAAGTTAAATGGAGGGTGTACTGGAGTTCTTCTAGTTGGAAAAATTTACTTCAGAATCAACTTATGAATGGTTGGCCTGTTATCTACAGTGGTGGCAGTACTGATGGGGGACATACATGGGTATTAGATGGATTTGATAGTAATGGTGCTTTTTATTGCAACTGGGGTTGGTACGGTTCTCAAGATGGCTCTTATTATCTAGGTGATTTTAGTAATGATAATGGAAATTTTAATTTAATTGAAAGTGCAATTGTAAATGCACATCCTGTAAGAACCATTGAAGTTGGGCAACCAACTTTGCAGACTTCTTATATATATGCCGGAACATCTCAAATATCAGTTACACCAGTTGATCCAGCAAACCGGTATGAATGGTCAACAACTAGCGGGGTTATTTCTGGAACAGGAACAACTGCAACTTTACGAACAAGTACAAATACCAAAATATGTGTCAGAGCTTTTAATGATCAGTGTAATGTTGTATCTAACTGGGGTTGCGCAAACTATAGACTTTTACCCGGTATAATTGTTGGCTCAAATATTATTTGTTCAAGTAATCAGACATATAGCGTACAAAGTTATCCTGCTAATACTACTTTCGAATGGACTTATAGTAACAACTTAGCATATATCAGCGGTCAAGGAACAAGATCGATAATGCTAAAAGCTATTAATTCAACTACTTCCGGATACGGATGGATAAAAGTAAATGTAAAAAGCAGTAATTATAACCATGGAACAACAACAAAAGAGGTATGGGTTGGTAAGCCATCTTTTTCAATAATTAGCGAAGATCTTTTACAACTTAGAGAAAGAGGAATGGCTTTAATTGAAAACTCAAATTACGACCCCTATTCCTACCAGGGTGTTTCTCAGATTGACTGGTCGTACACCGGCCCACTCACCAACTTTGTTGGATGGATTAATAGAGCAACTTTTAAAGCAGGAGCAAGCGCCGGACAGGGTTTCATTTACGCTAATGCTTATAATACATGCGGTGCTACAGAGGAACAATTCTACTTTCAGGTTGTAGATCCTTTAAGAATGACCATTTCACCAAACCCTACGTCTAACCACATTGATGTTGATGTTACTGATGAGGAAGCAATTGAAAATAATATAAACAATCCAGAGTATAATATTACCATAGTTAACATGTACGGGAACATTGTGTATAAAGAGAAGCATAAAGGAAAGTCATTTAAAATAAACGTCTCTAAACTTTCAAAGGGAATGCATAGCATTTCACTTGAACGGAATAACAAAACTTGTTCGGAAAACTTTGTTAAAGAGTAAACTTTAAGTCCACAATTTAATGGAAAATATTTAAAAAAACTTCAAACAGTCAGCCGGTAGTAACTTTCTTACCGGCTTTTTTATATCTTTAATCCTTTATATCAAAATTTTATTTAAAAATGCTAGTTAAAACATACGGAAGCGCAGTACACGGAATTAAAGCAACAACCATAACTATTGAGGTAAGCGTTGGTAAAGGCATCAACTTCTTTTTGGTAGGCTTGCCCGACAGCGCCGTGCGCGAAAGTCAGCAGCGTATTGCCACTGCTCTGGAGTCGAACGAACTGAAAATGCCCAAAAAGCGCGTGGTTATAAATATGGCTCCCGCGGATATCCGTAAAGAGGGTGCTGCTTACGATTTACCACTGGCCATTGGTATTCTGGCTGCAAACGAGAACATAAGCAGCAAGTTACTTGGTGAATACGTAATTATGGGAGAACTCTCGCTTGATGGTTCGGTAAACCCCATAAAAGGAGTTCTCCCCATTGCTATTCAGGCACGCGAGGAAGGTTTTAAGGGGCTAATAATTCCAAAGCAAAATGCCCGCGAAGCGGCAGTTGTAAACAATCTCGATGTTTACGGTGTAGAAAATTTAACGGAAGTTATTGATTTTTTCAACCAGAAAAGTGAACTCGAACCCACTGTGGTTGATACTCGCACTGAATTCTTTACTCACGCAAACGAGTATGAAGTTGAATTTAGCGACGTAAAAGGGCAAGAAAACGTAAAACGTGCCTTTGAAGTAGCTGCAGCTGGCGGGCATAATTTGATTATGATTGGACCTCCAGGTGCAGGAAAAACCATGCTGGCTAAGCGCTTACCCACCATCATTCCTCCCCTCACGCTTCGTGAAGCGTTGGAAACCACCAAGATTCATTCAGTTGCCGGAAAAATTGACAAGGACACATCATTGATGACACGCCGTCCCTTCCGCAGTCCTCACCACACTATTTCCGATGTGGCATTAGTTGGAGGCGGAACCTATCCTCAACCTGGTGAAATTTCGCTTGCGCACAACGGTGTGCTTTTTCTTGATGAACTTCCTGAGTTCAAACGGACAGTTCTGGAGGTAATGCGCCAGCCTCTTGAGGATAGGGTGATTACCATTTCACGAGCAAAGTTCTCAGTAGAATACCCTGCGTCGTTCATGCTTGTAGCATCGATGAACCCTTGCCCCTGTGGCTACTACAACCATCCCGACAAGGAGTGCGTTTGCTCGCCCGGGGTTGTTCAGAAGTATTTAAATAAAATCTCCGGCCCGCTGCTCGATCGTATCGACATTCATGTTGAGGTTGTTCCCGTTCCGTTCGACAAGCTGGCAGAAACTCCCCAGTCCGAATCATCGGAGAAAGTTAGGGAAAGGGTTATTCAAGCCCGAAAGATTCAGGAAGAACGGTTCATTGAGTGGAAGGAGATACACTGCAACGCGCAAATGTCAAGCAAGCAAATTAAACGATTCTGCCAGCTTGATGAGGCTGGAAATTCACTCCTTAAGAACGCTATGGAACGACTAGGTTTATCGGCCAGAGCATACGATAGAATTCTGAAAGTTTCTCGTACCATAGCCGATTTGGAATTGAGCGAAATTATAAAACCCGAACATGTTGCCGAGGCAATTCAGTACCGAAGTTTGGACAGGGATTCGTGGGCTGGGTAAAATGCTCAGGTTTAAAATAAAACTAAACGGGGGCTGACAAGGATCAACCCCCGTTTAGTTTTATTTTATTTACTGCTTTAAAAACTTCACAACCTCAACCTCTCCATTAACAGCCACCTCCAACAGGTAAATACCTGGTGTAAATGATGAAACATCGAGTGCTGGAGTATCAATACCGAAAAACTGTTTTGCAGAAATCAGCTGCCCTTGTAAATTGTAAACCTTCAAACTTATATTTGATGAATGCTTCTCGAACCCCTTTAAATACAATATACTTTTTGTAGGGTTAGGATATATACAAAAGCTAATTCCATCAACTAATGGTAACGCAGTTGCTTCCCCAACTGTTAGCATTACAACCTGCGAGCTGGTTGCCAGCGAATCGTCGGCAACTGTTACCGTGAATTCGGTTTCACCCTCATAGCCATTTAGCACATTGATTGTAAGCAGGTTGTCAACAACCTCGATATCAATATCTGAATTACTAGATTCAGCAGAGTATGTAAAGATATAAGAATCAATATCGGTTGCGCTTAACGAAAGAACGAATTCTTGATTTGTTGCTATTTCTATATCTTCTATATCAATTAGTAAAGGAGGATCGTTTACCGGCAGCACCTCCAATACAAACTGCTGAGCAACCGTTTTAAGGCCATCAGTTACGTAAACAGTAACATCGGTTTGACCGAACCTATTAGCCTGAGGAGTAAAAGTTATACTACGTTGTGTATTCGTAACTGCCTGAGAAGGCGATACACTCACCCCCTCTTGGTTCACAAGTTCCTGATCACTCACTTCAACCCACACCTCAAGCATATCGGAGGCATCCTTATCGGTTGGGGTAATTATCAACTCAATAGGTGTATCTTCTTCTGTTGCTAACGCGTTAATTGGAGAAAGCGATGGCATTATGTTGGATGCTTTATACTTGAACTTAACTTGGTGATTGGTTGTGTTCACCCCATCGTAGGCAGAGATATTCACCAAGAAATTGCTACTATAATTCTCAGCAGGAGTAATAATCAAATCTCCCTGCGAGAATACAATCTGCTCAACAGCATTTTCAGGTTCCGGCACATAACCTATTTCAAGTTCTGATGCAGGTGTTTCCCTATCAGTAACCAATAAACCTGCTGTAATTTGTGAATTTCGGAGGAAAACCATACTATCGACCATAAAAATTTCGGGGGCTAAATTCAATCCCTCAACCTTTAGCATGAATTCCCTGCTTGTTTTGGTTGTATCGTCGGTAGCAGAAACGGCCACAACCATGTTGCCAAAGAAATTTTCAGGAGGCGTAAGGTTTAACTCAACCTTTCCTGTTTCAATCAAGTTGAAGTTTGACAGGGTTCCCTCTAAACCAGTTTCGATACTCCAGGTAATTTCTTCGTCGGGTGTATCAGGATCGGTGTATTCAATGTTCACACTAGCAACCTCACCCTCAACTATGGTTTGGTTAGAAATTTGTTGAATGGTAACGGGCACTTTCTTTGCTAAATTACCTATCGATATGGAATCGGCATTAGACTCGGCTGCCATTGTACCCTTTCCCTTCGCTCCTTTAAATCCAACTCGGTCGAAGATAACATCAGTGGCATTTCCAGAGGGTTTCCCATCGCTAGCTTTTGAAGGAGCAGCGTACCTGGCACGATACAGCACCAACGGAGAGGAAGGGTTATACCTGAATAGTTGAATATTGAAAAGGGTTCCATTCAACTCATCGGCATTGGTAACAACAAGTTCCGGCGGAGCCGAATTATCACCCCCAACTACCATTGTAAATGTAACATTTACTGTATCACCCCAGGTAACATCTAGGTAATCACCCTTTGAAATGAATATTTCAGCTCTTGATTTTTTTGATGATCCTGCCAGATTGTTAATTGTAATAACTTCGGGTAGCGAAGTGCTATCCTGATCAAACACACGGTATAGAATATAATCCTGATTTGCATCGTGCTGAGAAGTGTAGGTGAATGTCATGTTGTTGCCGGTTTGTACAATTGTACTTGGCTGCATTCCCATTCCGTCCCCAGACTCATTTGTAACTATAAACTCAACCGAAATTTCTTCGAGCGAATTATCAATATCGCTCACAAAAGGAGTGAAATCAATTGTAACAGAATTAAGCCCCTGAGCATCAACAACCCCCTGAACTGCAACGGGCGCATCATTCACAGGTGTTACAGTAATTACTATTTCGAGGTCGGGAGTCCAATCTCCATGAAAATCTTTTGCCTGAAAAACAACGTAATCGGTACCATACCAATCGGGTTCGGGAGTATAGGTAAATGCCAAGTCGTTAATTACAAGTTCACCATGCGAAGGTTCTGCAATTATATTGTATTCTAGGTTCTCAATATCCGACTCTCGGTCGGATACAACAGGGATAAAAGTAATTTGTGAGTCCTCATCGAGAACAATATCGGGTATTGAAACATAGGCTGGCTCGTTCGACATTGCAACCTCGAACCAAAGGATAAGCTGTTCCGATTCAAGCCCATCGGGCTCAACTTCACGAGCAGCGATGTAAACCAAATCGGTTCCATAAAACCCTGGATTAGGAGTATACGTGCTGGACAAAAGATCGAAAGTTCCATTGAATGGACCGTAGTTAGCAACTAACTCCATCGCTGATGCGAATTCCCCATCAACAGAATCGGTATAAGAAATTCCTTCAACAATAACTGGCAGATCTTCAAGAGTATTAAAATTTCGTGTGTTTGCAGCAATTTGGGGAGCATCATTAACATAATCAACGGTAATGTAAACGGTAGCATCGTTCTGGAGTGGGTTTACTCCCGATTCTTTCACTCTATATTTAAACTCATCGTCACCAAAATAGTTTTCAACTGGAGTGTAAATGAATATTCGCGAAGAAACCTGTTCAAGCGTTCCATGCAAAGGCTGTGAGAGAAGTTCGTAAACTAAACCAGAAGGGGTTTCAGTGTCGTTACCCTGCAACACCACAAGCGCTTCCTCGTCCTCGTTGGTATTAACCAGCACGTTGTTTGCTGTTGGAGGTGTGTTTGTAACCAGAACAGAAAGAGGAAGGCTCTTCGACCTATTATGCTGCTTATCATTGAATAGTATGTTAATCGAGAAAGTACCAGCCGATGAAATCGGAGGGTTTCCCACAAGGTTAACCTCGGCATACTGATCGGTGAACTTCAACTTTGCAATGCCGCCAACAGCACCCGAAACACTCAGCCATGCAGGAGCATTCTGGAGTGACACAATGAGAGAATCGCTATCAGAATCGTAGAATTTCAACGGAGAGGTGTAGGCTAATCCCTCGTAGGCATTGTTCAGCAATGTGGTTTCCAGCACGGGTGCTGCTGAGGCTGGCTGAACAGTAATAGTAAACGACTGGCTAACTGGAGTTTCAATCACATTATCGGTTAATTGTAATGTTACAGCATGTTCACCAACATTTTCCACTTGGGGAATGCCTAAGAGAGTTGCAGCGCCATTGGCTTCACCTGTTTCAAGGGTAAGCCAACTTGGTGAACCTTCCGAGCTAATAACAAGGGCATCATCATCGGCATCGGTTGCTGTAATGTAGTACATATAAACTGTACCCTGAACAACATTTTTAACAGGTGATGACGTAAATTTTGGAGGACTATTTACTTGATTTACTGTAATTTGAAAATTAAAGGTACTACTCTGATTCACACCATCGGTCACCTTAATGGGCACGCTAAGCGTGCCAAAGAAATTAGGCAATGGGGTAATAGTTAGCCCGCTTAACATGTAGTTGTTACCTGGAAAAACAATTAATGAGTGTGATTGATTTGGATCTGGATCAGAAAAGATTACCATATCAAGATTTAGCGTAAAAGGTTGATCCTCGTTAGTTTCAACTGGATTTTGACCAGTAATTACTGGTGGTTTATTAACATTTCTCACATAAAGACTGGTGTAAGCAATGTCAGAGTCGAGTTTTCCATCGTTCACTATTAAGCTTATGGTATAATTCGTATGCGCAACAACTTCAGGAGCAACAAAAATCAGCGTTGAAGACGATAAATTGAGACCCTCAATTTGTGGTGAGACAGTCCATTTATAGGTTAATGCGTCACCATCGGGATCGGAAGAATTGGCACCGTTAAATGTTACATTAACCCCTTCATTCACAGCCTGACTTTGACTAACAATAGCAATAGGTTTACGATTTACGCTAACGCTTAAAGCTACCATAACAGTAGCTCCGGGTTCAAAAAAACCTGTTCCAGATGAGTATGTTGCCTTAACGGTTAAATGCTCCTGCGCCAGGCCCAAGTCGTAAATACGAAATGAAATTGGGTTTCCAGGAGTATAGCCATCAACACCGCCAGTTGTTGGGTCATCTTTTGATACTCGAACCTCGATGAAATTGTTTATAACAGTCGGTCGAACGGCTGCACCAACACAAATATCTCCATCGAATACACCAATTTCGCTACCGGGAATTACGCTAACTCCATTCACAGTAATGGAGGTAATATAAATATTCATGTGGTCGAGACCATTTCCCGTCCAAACAGGTGTGAAGTGGGTTTGAGCAAATGAAGCGCTTCCTGCTACTATAATTGATAGGATTATTAACAATCTTTTCATGATATGGAATTTTATTTGATTCATTTTTGCTTTTTTCATCGCTTGCAAACTTTATATAAATTAATGGCTAAACACCACTTTGCTTGTTTGAACCAGGTTGTTTACTTCCATCCTTATCAAGTATATACCTGGTGGGAGTTTCTCCTTTACAGGGTTCCATTCAACCTGGTGATGCCCTCTGTAAAACTTTTTATTTACAAGCGTTGAAACGCACTCGCCTAAAAGATTGAAAACTCTAATCCTAACCTCATCGGTTCTGTTTAGGCTGAATGATATAGTAGTACTGTTTTTTGTTGGATTTGGAAATATTTGTCCTAACCCATGAGCAAAAGTTTCTGTATTTACATCGGTAACTGTAGTAGCTGCTCTTAAATCGACCACAGTGGTTCCTCCAGGTTTAAACTTCATTTCATTCTCACCATATTGATAAAATTCAATGTGAGCAACAAAACTTCGGGATTGGTTATCCCACAATTTAATTTCAAAATCGTTTCCTGAAATAAAACCATCAATTTCTGTGGTGAATGGGTCGTCCTGAACAGCAACCAAATTGATAGGGAATGATGTTTTCTCGTCAACAATTGTCACTCCCACACATCTGTCGCCATCGAAAACCCCAATTTGAGTTCCTGCTGGAAGCGTGTATCCGTTAAGCGTTGCGCTCTGAATGAAAATATTATGATGGTCGTATCCATAACCTCCCCAAACAGGTTTAAACACGCAGTTTTCAAATTGTTCGGGTGCAATTGATGACAAAGCATTTGGAGTTGTCCAATCTTTACTGACCCTAACACGGTAACCCTCTCCTGGTTTAAGGTTTCCTATCCTGTTAACCCAGCCAAAAGCTGGTAATTTCTCATAGGCTGCTCCAGTTTGGGATTGAGCCTTCTGAAGTGCCTCTTCGTTTACTGCATCAGAAAAAGCAACAGTAGCGTTAACCGGAAGATTACTGGTAAATCCGCCCAAGTTCCATCCAGTTACAAACGACCAACTCATTCCCCCTCCCTCATAAACACCGGAAAGTGTAATGGCAGTATCCTGAGTAACCTTAACCTTGTAACCTTGGTTCAAATCAAGATCACCAATATTATCAATCCACTGTTCACCAACCTTTTCGATAGAATTACCTGTTTGATCCTGAACTTTAACAAGAATGTTCTCGGTAATTAATGGCTGTACAATGTTCATCATGCTGGCATTCTCTAAGGTTAGGTATGTTGAAAAAATATTCCAACCTTCGGCAAGCAAAATAGTTTGGTTAACAGGATCCAACTCTACCTCAAATTGCGCAGTAAGTGTGATATTAGTAGTAGGAATATTGAATACATAATCAGGCAGTTCGCTTACCAATACATTGGCTTGCTTCCAGCCCACGAATAGGTATCCTGGGTTTGGAGTTGCTGTAACTACAACCTCCGCACCCTCATAGAAAGTCCCTGCACCGGTAACTGTACCAGCATCTTCAGGATTTACAATTAAAGAGAGAGTTCGCTGTGGGGTTGCCTCAAAGTTTGCGGTTAAATACACATCCCTCGATGGCATTACAACCTCATAATTTGGGCTTGTACTAATCGTTGTCCCAGCCTCTGTCCATTTTAAGAAACGATAACCCTGGGTAGGAACAGCAGTTAAATTAACTGTATTCCCTGCGTTGTAGAATTCTTTAAGTGGATCCTTAGTTACTGTTCCCGAAGCTGTAGGTGCAACAACAACTGATAGATTATACTCGCTTAACTTAAAGTTTGCCGTAAGCACAAGATCGCGAGGTGGCATTGCAAATTTATAAACGGTATCTACACTAACCGGAGTAACCCCTTCAGTCCAATTGTCAAACTCGTAATCCTCAACTGGAGAGGCCGTTACAGTTATCGAATCGCCAACATGGTAATAATCCTGAATAGGGGAAACAGTAACTGACCCATACGCTTCTGGATTAATTAGGGTTGAGAAAGTATAATCGACAGGTGTATAATTGGCAACGTAACTAACGGCTCTGGGTGGCATAGTGAAAGTTGCTGTTGCTTCGGATGTGCTTGATAGTAAAGCAAGGTCATCTGGGGTTCCTGTCCATCCTGTAAACTGAAATCCGGGCACATCATCTGCAACAATAGTAACCGGCAAACCTTCCTCGTAGCTACCAGCACCTGTAATGGTTGCTCCAATATCATTAGGATTTGATGCCAACAGAAGCTCATACTTAACAACGAAATCCGCAGTAACTACAACATCGGTATTTAAAATGTTTAGTTCAAATATTGGGTCTACACTAACGGGTTCGCCATCAACTGACCAGCCAGCAAACAAATCAACAGGAGAAGCCTGTAAAATTACGGTTGAGTTATCGGCAATAAGGAGAGGTGAAACGTAGGGTTGACCCTCAACATCAACATTGCCTTCGCCGTTTATAGTAATATCCAAATAGCTATGGTATGGAATTCGCCAAACCATGCTATCGCTATTTGCGGTAACATTGGCAACATAACAGATTGCAAGATCGTGGTTTCCTACACCAATTGGCCTGTTTAATGGTTTCTGAAGCCTCTTCAAGTCGGTAAACCCATGCCCTTCGCCCCACAGTTCCATCCGGCGGTGCAGTAACACTTCGTCAACTAGCGCTTCCGCAGTATTTGTTGATTGCACGTAACTGTTATCGCGTTGGCTAACTAGCGAGTAAAGAGTTGACTGTGCGTTTGCGTACTGATCGACCTGATGAGCCAAGGCTTCGGCTTTTATGAGGTACATCTCCGACAGCCTCATGTAGAGGTAATCGCCCGTAAAGCCTCCCTGATCGATAAACTTCATTTGGTTTAGGTCAACTAATGGCTCGCTGCCTGTTCCCGGCTCTATGAAAAGAGATTTTCTAACATCGGAAGCGGGGAATGAGTTATAAAGGTTAAGGGTAATCTTTTTTTGTAGGCCTAATTGAGCGTAACTCAAAACGGTAGCATCCATGTGTGCAAAGAAAGAAGCGTACATGGTGGCGTTTTCTTCAGTTTTCTCTGTTCCCCACATCCATTCGCTACCAAGAACAGAGTTAAAGCCGTCGGAATTATAGTTTGAAGTAATATAAAGTGCCTTGCCATCGGTTTCCGCAGCAAGTATTGCTGCATCGGCATTTTCGGAGGCGTTAATCCAATCCTCCATGGCAAGGGCAACTCTAGCTCTAAGACCATGCGCAACGGACAGATCAACATGCTGAATATTTACTCTTGCTACTCCACTCTGGAAAAGAGTAATGGCGTTGTCCAAATCAATTTGAAGCTGATTGTACACATCGCTGACAGTGCCTCTTTGAAGAATGGCAGAACCAGATTTTTGATTTTTTGATACATTTTCACTATTATACAGTACAATTTCATCAACGTATTGCTGTAATTCGGAAGCGCTACCTTCATTGTTAAATGAAATTACTGGTGGAATCGATCCCTTTCCTCCTCCCGTGATGTATGGTATTCCTGGAGCATTCGAATTATTGCTATATGCTGGGGAGAAGAGTTGAACTAGGTAGAAATGCGCAAAGGCTCGTAGTGAGTATGCCTGAGCTTTGATGCTATTCTTCTCTTCGATAGGCCCTGTTGCCAAGTCAATATTATCGATCACAAAGTTAACCTGATCAACTAGTAGGTACAAGCGCTTCCAAACATCCATTGTAGTTTTAGCATTCTTGCTTAAATGGCTTTCATACATATAGTTTTTTAAAAACCATTGATAACCTGAATAGCCAGATACCATGTCGTTACCCATTAAATCGCTAATTATATCGAAAGACTTCACTCCAAAATCTGAGTGATTGCCTTCACCCACTGCAATTATGTGCAACAATGGATAAGCATGGTAATCTAGGTATGCAAGCGCCTCTTCGTAAGTGTTGAAACGAGTAGTGAAGGAAACCTGAGGCCCGTAAGCCTTTCCATTTTCATTGGTAGCGTATGCTTGTACTGTATAACTTGTACTTGGCAACAGGTCGGTTAAACTAATGTTAATCTCGCCCAATCCGCTTCCTAAGCTTATTTCTTCAGAGCCATCCGGCCATGAGTATTTCACCCCTTTATCTAGAATACTGTAACCTCCATCATCGGTAATTGTTGCAGCTACAGTTGCACTGGATGCCGTGATATTTTCAACCAATGGTTCGCTAAGAGTAGGTAAGGGGGTATTTGTTACGGTAAATCGGTATATTTTGTTGGAATAAAATGTCCCTGATGAGTTTGTGGCAAAGGACCTTAGGTAATACAATGTGTTTGGAGTAAGGCCTTCAATTACCCCTTCGAATACACCCAAACCACTTCCAACAATAATTTTATTATTATCGGATATTGGGTAATCGGATGTGCTCCAAACGAAACCGCGGAACGTAACATCGCTATCGCCAACATCAGTCACCTCTGCATGTAAATAAATCGAAGTTTGCTTAATCGAGTCAACAACAGGATACGAAACATTCGGCAACGTTGCTGGTTGAGTTGTAAACTCTACTGTTTCTCCAAAACTTATACCTTTTGCAT
>DAOSWM010000070.1:0-12965 GCA_035380045.1 Tenuifilaceae bacterium
TCCTTGAAACGTTCTTTGCAATAATTGGTTGAAGGACACATTAAATCGAACAAAATGGAGTTATATTTAGTGTTTCGATTTATTTGTAAAAATGGTTTGGACAAACAGGAAGTTAAATGATTTAACCGATATTCAGCTTATCGAAGGTTGCCTGTCGGGGAAATCTCGTTTTCAGGAACTCCTCTACAGGCGTTACTTCTCGTTTGCCATGTCGATTTGTGTTAGGTACACAAAAACTCCCGACGATGCCATGGAGGTTGTGAACGACAGCTACCTTAAAATGTTCGATAGCTTGAAAAGCTTCGATAAATCGAAACCATTTAAAAGTTGGTTCGCTCGAATTCTGGTTAACACGGCAATAGATGATTTCCGGAAAAGCAAAAAGTTTAACTCACATTTTGCAATGGATGTAATGCCAGATTCAGATAGCCAGGAGCCAGAAATTGATCAGGAGTTAAACGCTGAGGATATAATCTCGCTTTTCTCACAGCTACCCGATAATCTTCGTATAACCTTCAACCTGCACGAAATTGAGGGCTACTCGCACCAAGAAATTGCGAATATGTTAGGGATCGAGACTTCATCATCGCGAGCAAACCTTACACGTGCGAAAAGCATGCTTCGGAATTTATACAGTAAAAACGTTACAACTGAGAGTTACAATGAATAGCTTCGACGAAAAGTTTACCAAACAGGTAAAAGAAACCTTTGAAAACTACAACGCCAGCCACATGGTTGATGCGGGGTGGGAAACGTTTCGTCAGAAGCAAAGTAAAAAGTCGAAATCAATTTTACTAATTCCTCTCTGGGCAAAAGCAGCAACAATTACATTGTTAATATCACTTGGCGGTTATCTTACTTTCAGAATAGTAGATAATACTGAAGTTCCTGTCCTAACCGAAGAAATAAAAAAAGTAGAAAGCAAAAAAGCTGAGCAGCAAAAACATGTAGAAGATAAAGGGGTAACCATTTCTGAAGAAAGTAAAAGTAAACCTAACGTAGCTTACAGAAAAGTAACACCTACTCAAGTAGCCGAACCAAAGGAGGAGGCTGTCATCACTGAAATTATTCCCCAGCCCACAAAGACGGCAGTCGACTCCTCCTTTTCATCCGAAACAGAAGCAGCTTATATTGCCCAAACAAAAACTCCTGCTTTAGAAGAAGCCACCATAGAGACTGATTCAACAATTCTTGAAAATGAAGTTAGCAAGAAGGATAAACCCGTTGTAGCCGAGACGTTGAATATTCCCGAGGAGGATGAAAAAGTAAAAAGAAAAACGCTGGTTAGCGCAGGTTTATCGGGAATGATGGCAAAAGTTGAAACCATGGTTTCAGCATCTCCGGGAGTTGCCATTGGACTCTACGCCGAGCGCGAGCTCACCAGCAAAATCTCAATCCGTCCCGGATTGGCAATTGCGAAGCAAGCGTTTAACCTGGGGAATTTCTCCGAAAACCTAACCTACGACGCTCCCGACTTAAACGGAGTTGAAGGGGAGGTAGTTGACATGGATAATAGTTTCGATATTATCGCCATGGAAATACCAATAAACCTTGTTTTCAACGTTTTTGAAAGAAAAGAGAGGTCACTTTTTATTTCGTTGGGAACATCAACCATGGTTTACCTAAGCCAGCACTATACAGGAACGGCATACAATAGCTACACAAACAACGTTTACAACAACGAAACCGAACTATGGGAAGACAATACCACCTACATCCAAACCTCCCTTGATGAACGATTCGGCGCATTCAGCCATACAGATTTTTTTGGACTAGCCAACATATCCGCCGGCTACAATTTCCCTGTTGGGAAAAAGAGCAGCATGAGCATTGAGCCTTTCGTTCAAATTCCGGTAAGCAAGCTTACCAGCACAAACCTAACAATGGGGTTTGGGGGAGTTTCGGTGAAGTATTTCTTGAACAAATAAAACGGAACCTCTTAATTGTGTCATGTATTTAATCTTTCAAACATCGCACGTAGCGCCCAGAGTAAATTGAAGAATGCCGGTAAGCAGCAACTGATCCATCATCATAAAAAACCCACTCCACTGCTTTCGAGTTATCTTGTTGACTTAGCGTACTTGACCAGAAATAAGCATGCTCTCCCATACTTTCGAAACAACAATTAGCTCCGCTTTCTCCTCCAGGAAGCATATTGAAGCCAAATTCATCAGTTCCGTTTAACGTTTTTGGCCATCCCTCTTTTGCACGTAATCTGAATGATATTGCAGGCTTATTTTTTCTGTTGCCCCAATCGCGTTGCTGCACCTCGTTAATTCCGATAAACAGTTCAAGTTTCTTCCACTCTTGGGCACTCGGAAGATGCCATCCAACCGGACATGATTCTTTTGCCATTTCAAAATTGTAGAGATAGCCATACTTTTTTGCATTCTTTTTACTTCCGTTATACGCCCAGCAATCATCTTTGGCTTTATAGGCCAGATTTTGTGCAAACCATACCTGATCGCCAATTTTAACAGTTTTGTACTCCTTGCCATCACGCGAATCAACGAATATTTCAATATCCTGCGAAAATGCACTACTCATAAATGAAAGAAATGCTATAATTATAAATGTATTTTTCATTAGTGTTAATTGTTTTTAAGGTTAATTCATAATAAGACTCATAAACCACATGTTTTTATCGGGCTGGTTCCCGAACGAGCTTTGCATCACGTATTTATTCTGATATGAGAACACAATCCTATACCGATCAACTTTAAAATCAAGTCCGGCTCTCCAACCAAAACCTTCGGTTGCATGGTAGTTAAACCCAAGCACGTACCAGAAAGCTGATTCTATTTGTATGTATGCGTTATCATTATTCCCAATCTGTTCTTTGAACGTTTGCCCAGATTTTTCATCAACGCTAAACGATTTTCCAACACGTAACTTTGCGTAGTAACCATCGCTGTTCCCGCCCATCGGATCTTGAAAAATATACCGGAAATCATAACCACCATCGTAATCAAAACCATATGGCGCTTTTACCCTATCTGCGTAAACATCCTGTTTAATTTTTAAATACCTAAAACCAAACTTCAAACCGGCTCTTGCCAATGTTTTAAAATCGGGGCTTGGCAACGCATTCCCCGAGAAAATGAACTTTTTAAATGGGAAGTCAAAGTACAGGAATGGACTAATTGCGTAACCTCCCGCTTTTTCCCAGTATGCAGTATCGGGAGTTTCTACCCAACTCGGATTGTAACCATAACGAAACATTCCTCCTGCATAAACCTTAATGTACTTTGTGTAAAGGCTAAACCCACCGGAGATGAGATGCCCCATCATATCTGAATCAGGAAAACCGTTCATTGGTCGTTTATAAAGCATATAACCATAATTCCAGTTGAAACGTTTCTTCCATTTTTGCTCAGCAATTACTGCAAATCCAGGGTATTTCTTCTGCATAAGATAACCTTCTATTCCAGTTTTATTCCGCTGGCCGTAAATATCAGCTAAATCAGTTGTTCCGTCATCAGCAGGAGGAGCATCAATAATTACTTTGCGAAAAAATCTATCGAAGTAAACATCATTAATGTACAACTCATTTTGTGCTCGCGAAAGTGTAACAACACTAACCAGCAGCATTAAAGAAATTAAACTTTTCTTCATGTTGGGGAAATTGGAAAAACAACGTCAGTGATTAATAATTCTGACGTTGTTTTATAAATAATTGATTATTTGCCTAGAGCAACTTTTGCCAGCCAAATGTTCTTGTTATCCTCGTCGCTACCAACAAAAACCAGATGTTTGTCGAGAACGATAATTGGAATTACGGGATGCAGGAAGTAATCGTCTTTCTGCTCCTTGCTGGTTTTTAACCCGAAGGTTGTGAACTCGCTGAGCGTTCTTGCTGTAGGATTAATTGTGGCTATACGAACGTAGTTATACTTCCGTCCTGAATCTTTGTCAACTTTCTTTGGCTCAATAACTAACCAGGAAAGGGTTTCACCTCCGGGATTATCGTATAATTTAATTTCTCCTGCATCGGACGATTCATTTTTTACAGTATAGTGAGTAATAAGTTGTCCTGCTGAATCAAAGTGAAGAAACATGTAATCCAAATTTTTACCACGATATTGATACTGTCCAACCAATACAATGTCACCATTATTTCTAACTCTAAACTGAGTATTCTGCATGTCAAACATTTCTCCTTCAAAGCCTTTCTTTTGCGATTCAGGTTTTACCATTTTTGCAGTGTAATCGGCTGCAGGTGTAGCACTAATAAAATCTATTTTGCCTCCGGTAATCTTCATAATTACCATGTGATCCTTCTTGTCCTTAAGCTCCCAGTAGTATTTCTGAGGATTTTCATTCGATCCGGAACCCGCCAGGTAAAGCGACTCATCTTTAAACTCGTAAAAAGTAGGAGTCCACGCATTAACCGGACATACAAAGTCGAGGCTATCGATTGTGCTTCCGTCAATACCAAAATGCATGTAAGTATATTCATTTGGTTTGTACAGTATCGATTGGTCGAAACCTAGCTGCGAAGCCTTATTGTGCGGAGCAAAAAGAACGCCGATGGTTCCATCAGGGTAAAGTAGCTTCTTTACAACTAATTTTGGCCCAATGAATGATATAGTCCGCTCGTAGGCAAGTGAAACTCCGTTGTTTACAAAAAATGTTTGTAGCACAAAACTTTGGTTATCAACAATTTTTGTTCCTTTAGTTTTCTGAACTTTAGGATTTATTACACCCATTACAGTTAGAAAGTGCTTTGGAGAATGGTATTTAACCTCATATGGCATTTTTTGATTTTTATCCCACTCCCAGAATCCCACTTTTTTTAATTCCTCAGGATCATCGGCAATAGAAAACTGGGCAGTTATTCTCCGATCATCCGTTTTCAATTTTTGTTCTTTCCCCTCATCGTAACTAACTTCCCACACATAGTTTCCAATTTTTTCGTTCCATTGCTCTTTTGCGGTGTAAGTTCCTTGTTCAAGAATTGTATTTAGGGCTCCTATACCAACCTTAACATAGGTTGTTTTAACTTCACGAAGTTTTCTTTCCGCATCAAACTTTATCTCAGGATTTTTTGCCGCAAGTGCCTTGCGTGTTTTAATTTCAGCTTCTTCTTCAGTAAATTCTTCCGATTTTTGATCAACCAAATTCAGGTTTGTGTCAAAGCTATACGTGTCAACAATAGCTTTGTCCTTGCCTTTAAAAGTTACAAACTGTGCCTGGTATGCGCTTCCGTCATCGTTATAACCAAAGGTCCATATTTTTGCTTTAAGCGATGTTTTTGCCAAAGGGGTAACACTACTCGTCTCAAGTGTTTGAGCGTATAAACTTTGACAGATTAAAATGAACGCAAAAAAGGCAAGTACCGATAAACTTTTTAATGTTTTCATAATGTATGTTTTAGTTTGACATTGTCTGACATCTTTTCGTACCTGAAAAGTATTAATGCGCAAACAACCATACAATACTCCAATTGAGGTATTTTATCCCTTTATCCAGCGATTATCAATCGCTTTTTTTGTGGCTAGAGTTCGGTTAGTAACCTGTAATTTCTCGTATATATTTCGAACGTGTTTCCGTACTGTTTCGTAGCTTATGAAAAGTTTATCGGCAATTTGTGGATTAGTAAACCCATTGGCAACTAGTTCAAGTATTTCAGTTTCTCTCTTCGAGAGAGGATTCTCTTGAATTTTTTCTTTGGATGGGAAAGTATTGGTTGAGGCTAAAAAGCGAATTATTTTTCTGGCAATTGATGGTGAAATGATTGACCCTCCATTTTTAACATCAAGAACTGCTTTCTCAATTGTACTGGAGGGTTCCTCTTTTAACAGGTAACCATAGGCCCCCGCTTTAATGGCTTCGTAAATCGTGTTATCATCATCAAAAACAGTAAGCATAATAACATCAACAGAAGGAAATTTACTTTTAACAATACTAGTAGTGTAAATCCCGTTAGTAGGCATTTCAATATCCATTAGAATCACATCGGGTAATTCTTCCTTTTTGCACGAATTCAAGCTATCCAGCAACTGTTGTCCATCAGAAAATACACCCGTAACCTTAACCTCGGTTACTGTGGATAATCTTTGAGCAACATCCTTTAGCATTAGCTCGTTATCATCAACAATCGATACCTTTAGCATTCAATTTATTTTAGGTAAAAGTACTCTATCGAATATTTAAATCAATAACCCGAACGGGTGATTTTTAAACAGTAACCATATTCCAACCCTAAACCGGGACTGAATGTAAATATCTGCAAATATGCACACTAGGTTTATATGCTGGGTAATATTACCTGAATAACTGTTCCCTGTCCTTCTTTTCTGTCGAGCATGATGCTTGCACCTATTTCGGCGGCTCTGTTTTCCATGTTTTTTAATCCATGACCCCTGTTTTCATCGCCATTTGTTCCTATCCCATTGTCTCTTATTCGCATTGTAAATTCTGAATTAGCTTCTATATAAATTTCAACAAGGGTTGCTCTGCTGTGCTTAATTATATTTGTTACCGACTCCTGTGCTATCCTGTATAAATTAAGAGTTTGTATGGGAGTTAACTTAATTACTTTGGAAACCTCAGCTTGAACTTGGTGTTCAATTTTACAGCCATTCAGATACTGAAAACACATTTTCCTTATTCCGTCAATAAAATCTTCAACATCAGTGTAATCTGAATGAATGGCCCAGATAGTTTCCCTCAGCTGACCAATTGCTTTTCTTCCAAATGAGCTCAACTCTTCGGCGTATGAATTTCCCTGGTTCGATAGCCTATCAAGGTTGGTGATAATATAGGTAAGCTGTGAGCCAACATTATCATGTAAATCACGAGCAATCCGTTGCCTTTCTTTCTGAATCTTTTGTTGAACTCTTAACTCTTGCATTTGAATTTTGATTTTTCGTAGAGCAAAATATTTTACTACCAAAAAAATTGCAGCTATTAGCAATATTATCTCAACCATTAGCGAGTACCATCTTCTGTAAAAAGGGGTTTTAATATAAGCTGAGAGTATATGCTGTGGTTCGCTCACTATCCCATCAGGGTTAATTGATTTTGCCCATAAACTAACAGAACCGTATGGTAAACGGGGGTAGTTAAGATGAAAGTTTGTGGTTGGCTCCGACCACTCTTCATCTGCTCCCTGAAGTTTATACATCCAGGAAACTTTTTTGGCACTGCTTAAGTAATGAATTCCAATGATTAGGTTCAGAGTGTTCTGGTCGGGCTCAAGAATTATATGCTGATTGTGTGGATTGGCTTCAATACTATCCGTTTTAATTCTGGCTAAATATAACTTTGGGATTTGTTTTTGCTGATATGCATCCTGTAAATTCAGAACTACAACCCCGTTTGATGTAGCCAAATAAAGCTCGTTGGTTTTTGAATAATACTTCGCATCATTCAGCTTGTAGTCACTTCCCGGTAGGATTGGGAAAGATTTTAGCGCAATTAACTTCCCACCATTAAAAATATGGAGATAAGTATCGCTAAGCACAAGCAATCGTTGAGTATTATCCTTAAATATCAGAACTACCCGACTACCCTCAAAACCTTCAGCATAGTTTATAAATTGTTCAGTTTGGGGATTATATATCTGAATTCCTCTCGAATTTCCGATTATAATTGAACTATCATTGTCTTCAAAAATGTAGTTCGAAAAGTTTTCCAGTAAACCATTTTTTGAAGTAAAAACTTTGCTAATACCATTTTCATAGCAAACTAGCCCTTTATCTGTGGTGCCCCAAATAGCATTACCAGCCCTGAATAGTTTATTAACCATTTTAGAGGGAATATCTTCGGCTTCTTGTAATACTTGCCTATGTTGGTTAAGTAACAGTATACCAGAACCGTATGTAGAGATCCATACCGTTCCGTCGGAATTTGGAATAATGCCCGAAATTCCATTCCCATGGAGAAAAATGCTTGCCGAATTGGAGTAAAATTCTTTTACTGAAGCCGGTCCAATTAGCGATAGAAAAGTTCCAACATATAATTTTCCTTCTCTGTTAAAAGAAATTGCCCTGATATTCCTTCTGAATTCTGGCTCATTTGCAAGTAATTTGTATTTCCCGTTTTCATAAACCATCAAACCATCAGAAGTTCCTGCATAAATACTTCCGGCATTATCAATATTAATTGCATTTACTGCTCTGTTAATTTCCGGCAGAAGGCTATAGTTTTTTTTACTCACTCTGTAAATTCCTTCGCCAAATGTTCCTGCCCACAAATGGTTAAAATTGTCAGTACAAACAGTTGTAACGTAGTGGCTCTGAAGATTGGTTAAGGCTGCTCCTGGTTTTAACGAGTTTCCTTCAAACAGTTGTAATCCCTTGTCATTTGTGCTAACAATTATATTGCTATCCCATGCACAGAATGAAGTTGCGTTTTGAAGTTTTTGATATTTTTTTAATACTAATGCAGTGTCGCGTAAGTTAAAAACTCCTAGAAAGTTTTTTAAGAGAATGCCACCTTCGGGAACCCCATTCCTCAACTGAAAACTGTCGCCTACAAAATAGATGTTTGAATTTCCCTTAAATTGCTGTGAGCATTCCGGAGCAACGGTAACTGTATTCAAAGTGAAAGAATCTTTTGCTGTTTTAATAACGGTAAGTTGACCATTTATGCGAAACAAGTACTTGTTCTTTGTAATACTAATAAGATGATTGTTTGGCGTTTGGTTAACTGAATCCTTAAGTATAGTCGATTTGTCCTTTTCAATAATTTCTAGCCCGCCAAATGTTCTGATTATTATTCTGCCATGCTCATCCTCTTTGATATCGTATACCGATACTGAAGATTTGGGGATTATTTGCTTCTGAACCTCCATTGTGTTAGCATCGAGTTGAATAACACCATGCTCGTAGCTACAGAGCCAAATATTCCCCGGCTGCAATTCTGCAATTCTATACACCATAACTGAATCGAGGGCATTCTCAAACCGCGAGCCGTCGAATCTACTCACTCCTTTATCGGTGGCTACCCAAAGGTAACCCTGTTTGCATATGCTTACATGAAAAACGTAATCACTGGATAGTCCGTCTGAAATGTCGAACTTTTCTTGAATAAACTGCTGACAAAAAACAAAAACAGGGGAACCCAATATAAAAAAAAGAAGCAGAATCCTTTGCACAATAACAAGATAAATTGAGAATCAAATTTACATATTTTGGTTCATCTGACTCACCGAGAAAATTGTTTTTTTATTACTTTTTTTGTGCAGTTTTTTTCTTCTAACTATTGAAGATTAGCTCAAATCGTTCAGCTTCTTTTTCCTTGCTTCTAACCTATCAATTTTCACCACAATACATTCCCTCTTTGAGGGGAAATATCATTAACCTTATTCCCTTTGTTCGTACTCTGCCAAGTTACCTTACAAGCAGCGACTTCGGGATGGATTTTTGAGGGATAGTTGTTAAATTATACTTGTTTGGTTGCATCATTTAGTTTGAATGTTTAATAAAAAAGCCTTACGAAAATTGTTTCGCAAGGCTTTCTCCAATTTTAGATAAATTTTAGTGTGCCATTTGTGCACTATTCTTAATTTATTTAACAACCTCAAAGTATGAAGTATAGGCATTATTACCAATAATAATTGCAATACTATAGTAACCCGTATTTAAATCAGAAATATTTATTGTTTCTCGAATCTCACTATTAAATGATTTACGTTGAGAATAGACTAGCTCCCCAACAATATTAAAGATTTGAATTACTGCATCGTTCTTTCCTGCCAGTGCCATTTCAACATTGAGGAAATCAATTGCTGGGTTGGGGTATAATTTAATTTCAGGTAAAACCTGTGTTTCGGCTAAAGTAGTATAGCTAATAACGGCAGTGTCAATCTTTTGGCACAAGTTATTATCTTCTACCGCAACAAAATATGTTCCTGCCGATAAATTTATTGCTGTAACACCTGTTTGCATGTACGGATCGTCCCACTTAATGCTATAAGGAGGTACACCTCCAATCACATTAATTGAAGCCGTTCCTTCTCCAAATGCAGTGGTTGGGTCATCGGGGGTTGTGGTAACCTGAGTTAAAATTTCATCAGGCTCAGTGATTGTAAATGTTTTTTCTTGAGAACAATTGCTATTATCGGTAATAGCTACCGAATAGTTGCCTGGAGCCAACCCATACACTGAGCTTAATGTTCCTCCCATGCTCCATTGGTAACTGTAGGGTGGGTTGCCTTCATATATAAATGTTGAAGCATTCCCGCTATTATCACCAAAACATGCTATATCGTTTGTAGTAACTGAAAATATTAGGGTATCCTTTTCAACCTGAATGGTTTCTGAAGAGGTACAGTTCTTTGAGTCTGTTACAGTAACAGTGTAAGTTCCCTTTTCTAAGCCTGATAAAATTGGAGAAGTTTCACCGGTACTCCACACATAGGTATAAGGCGGGGTTCCTTCAATAATAGTTACACTTGCAGTTCCATCAGCGGGCACATTGCAGGTTGCATTTGTGGATGCGGGGTATGTGGTTAATACCGATTGAAGAACCGTAAAGGTACCAGCAAGTTCGCAACCAAGTGCATCAGATATTTCCACTTCGTAGGAACCAGCCGGAAGATTGAAAATTGCAGACTCTTGTGAGTTTGTGCTCCATGAATATGAATATGGTTCAACTCCATTCGATACATCTAATACCACTGAACCATCCTCAATACCACACGACGCATTCTCAATTTCGTACTCAAAAGAAAACCAAATACAATCGTAACAAGAGGAAGAAATCTCAACTACTTTTAATGAAGACCCGATTAGTATTTCTTTTTTACCGTTACCGTTAATATCATATAATTTCAATCCGTTATACTTTCCGGCAAGCTCTCCAATATTCTGTGTTTGCTGTGTAACCTTTCCGTTTGCATAGAAGTAAGCTACTCCGTTTGAGGTAAAAATAATCTCAGGAACCTGATCTCCGTTTAAATCAGAAACACGAATTCCGTCAATTTTCTCATCTACAAGGTTTAGTGTGGTTACCGGTTGGGAATTTGTTCCATCAAAAATTTCCACTTCCCCATTGTTTGTCCCTGCTATAATATCAAGATTCCCATCGTTGTTATAGTCATATAAATCAAAAGCACTGTAATAATTATTGGGGCCTTTCCACTGCTGCATGTGGGTAACTCCATCAATTATATAAATATTTCCCTTGCACACAACAATTTCCTCATTCTCATCCTCATCAACATTTCCAGTTAGCATAAATGGAACCGCGTAGGCGCCATACTCATACTGCAAACTCCATTTAATGCTGAAATCAACTGGGTTAAGAATATATACTTTACTTCCAGTACTTACAATTAACTCAACGCTTTGGTCGTTATCAATATCAGAAATTGAGATGGCACAAAACTCAGATATGTCCTCGTTATTAAATGTGTATGAACTCTGAATTTCTTTTGTAATACCGTCAATGATCCAAATTTTACCGGTATAAGTTTGGCCCGCAGCAACAATTATCTCCTTAACCCCGTCGCCATCAATGTCGTATATTTCAAAATCGTAGATTCCTGTCCATACCATGTACAGGAAATCCCCATCGCACTGCCATTCCTGCTCATGAGTTTGAGAATCAAAAATGGTAATAATGCCGCTATCGTAGCCACTGGCACTCTCGTACGATATTGTAACAATCTCGTCAACCCCGTCATTATCAATGTCGTCAACTTCAATTGCGTAAAAAGGGCCATCAATTGCTACACTTTTCCATTCAATGGTGGCCAGGTCAGTGCTGGCAACATAGAAATAATCAGCACCTGTTGATGTCCAGCCTGCTCCCCACATTATTTCAGATGTACCATCGTTATCAACATCAGAAATTGCAATTCCTGTTACTCCATGGTCAGGATTATTAACGCTCCACAGTTCAAGTTGAGTAGAGGCATCGAAACAATGCAAAGCCCCCCACTGAGCATCGCCATATATAATTTCGTCTACCCCATCGTTGTTTGTATCATACAACAATAATGCATGAATGTCGACATCTGCTTCAATTTGATACTTGCTCGATTTTAAATCCGCATCAAAAACATCAATATAGTACCAAACTTTTGCTCTCACAATTTCTTTCATTCCATCGTTGTCAATATCTGACAGTTCAACCATATAACCCTGATCATATACGTCACCACTCTCAAACATCCACTTTACATTTACTTCTGAACCATTATAGGCTATAACCTTCCCGCGTGATGTTACGATTTCAAGGTGCTCATCATTGTCAACGTTTCCAATTTTAAAATCGAAGCAACCATAGTTAATCTGGCTTTTTACCGAAAAACTTGTACTATATAGATAAAGTTTATACTCATCAGCAATAACTATTTCAGCATTCCCGTCGTTATCAGCATCACCTACCTGAATGTCGTTAATCTCATTCCCTGAGGGAATGGTAAACTGGTTAATGATTTGCAGGGTATTTGAGTTATACACAAGAACTTTTCCGTTGCTGAACCCTACAAGAAGTTCCTTCACATTGTCGTTGTCAATATCAGCAGCTGTAATCTTCCTAATGCTACTATTATACGCATCGCTTACCCAATTCTGATCATATTTTTGGGTGTTCCCATTGTACTTTAATATGTACCAGTAACCCCAGTAACCTCCATAAAAACTGCTGGGTTGTGCGCTGCAAATAATTTCGTCAACTCCATCACTATCAATGTCAACTGTATTAAGCGATCTTCTTCCAATACAAGTTCCCATTACTGCAAACTCCCAATTTGGGTCACAGCTATTAACTTCGGTTGTTTTAAAATTTTGGTTACTATACTTTTGACTGTTCTCGAATGATTGGTTCCTTTTTTTCTCTAGCTCCCTGGTTTCAGAGTAAGAAAATTTTATTTTTTCTCCATTTTCATTTTGAATTACCCGACCATAGTTATCATATAAAACCTTTTTTAATCTGGTTTCTTCATGATTTTGTGAGAAAACTTGTAAACATCCAAATGGGATAAGGAGAAGGAAAAAAAGTTTTTTCAT
>DAOSWM010000071.1:0-12906 GCA_035380045.1 Tenuifilaceae bacterium
CTGGCCAACGGTAAGTAAAATTGATTCCGGTTTTGGCGATAGAAACCTAGTATGTACCTGTGCTCCAATTGAAGAATACTTATAGCATTTATTTTTAAATTGAATGAGGGCAAACTCCAAATGAGTTTGCCCTCATTGTTTATATCAAGTTGTAAAAAAAAAGGGCATTAATTATATTATTAATTCATATTTGATGTATTTTTATAGAACAAGGAAATTGAAAAAACATTTTAATGAATAACAACAAGCCCGTAGAGCTTGAACTTCGCAAGTTTGTAGCTCCTGAGTATGTTTTTGGCATTGATGCCAGATTGCTTGCTGCAAACTACTGTTTGCGTTTAGGGGGGGAAAGGGTAATGCTTGTTACCGATGACAATTTAATAAAAACTAGCTGGTTTGAGGATGTTAAAAACAATCTTGTTAACAATAGATTAGACTTTTGTGTTTTCTCCTCAGTATCCCCAAATCCACGAGATTTTGAAGTGATGGCGGGAGCTGAATTCTATGCCAGCAAGAAGTGTAATATGATTTTAGCTCTTGGTGGAGGAAGTGTTATTGATTGTGCAAAAGGAATAGGGATTGTTGCCACTAATAAACATAAAATTCAGTATTTCGAAGGGGTCGATAAAATTTCAAAACCTATGCCTCCGCTGGTTTGTATACCAACAACAGCCGGAACTTCAGCCGATGTGTCTCAATTTGCAATAATTAATCGGTTCGAGGAGAAGTATAAAATGGCAATTGTTAGTAAAGCCACTGTTCCCGATATTGCACTCATAGATCCGTTGGTGCTTGTATCAATGGACTCTTTTCTAACTGCCTGTACTGCAATGGATGCATTGACTCACGCCATTGAGGCGTATGTTTCAAATGCAAGTTCTTCATTTACCGATTTGTATGCAAAAGAGGCGATATGTTTAATTCACAATAATTTGCCAAATTGCTTGAATGAACCGAACGATTTGCAGCTTCGCGGTAAGATTATGCTGGCAAGCCTTTATGCTGGTCTTGCGTTCTCAAATGCCAGCTTAGGGTGCGTTCACTCATTGGCGCATAGCCTTGGGGGTTACTTCGATTTACCTCATGGAGAATGTAACGCCATTATCCTTCCTCATGTTGTTGGGTATAACTTCGATTCTGCTGAAGATAAATTTATGAACATTGTTTCCTTTATAGGGTTGCCTCAGAAGAAAAAAAGTAAAAATGAAATTAAGAAAACCCTTGTTGATTATTTAATTGAATATAGGATGAAGGTTGGTATTAATTCAAATCTTACGAGTAAGGGGGTTAAAATGGATGATTTATCAGTTTTAGCAAAGAAAGCGATAAACGATCCATGCAATGTTACTAATCCGAGAGAACCCAGTAAATCTGATTTAGAAGTAATATTCAGGGAGGCATTGTAGGTATGAATAAAAAGTGGGAAGAAAGTAGGAGAAGAATAATTGGTTTGGGAGAAACGTCCCTTAAGAAGAACTACTACCCCGAGCTTCAGGAGAAAGTACAAGAGTTAACCATTGCTCTTGAAAAAGCTGAAAAAAGTGAAGAGAAGTACCGTGCAATTGTAGAACTTTCACCTGAGGGAATTGTTACAATGTCCATTACCGGATATATTCGTACTGTAAACAAATCATTCCTCAGCTTTACTGGCTACCACGCTACCGATTTTGAGGGGAAGCACTTCCTGCAGATTCCAACATTAATTGGGCAGGATTTGAAGACCTACAAGAGTTACTTCTCAAAAATTGTAAAGGGTAATATTAATGGTGTTTTTGAATTCAGGTGGAAGGATAAACAAGAAGAAATTCACTTTGGGGAAGCTCATGTTGCTTTTATTCGAACACATGACGAAAAGTTTATTTTGGGTATCATCAGGGATATAACTCAAAACAAAATTGCAAACCAAAAGTTAATCGAAACGGAGAGCCGCTACAATCTTGCTTTGCAGGCTGTTAATGAGGGAATTTGGGATTGGAATGTTCATGAAAAGAAGGTGTTCTTTGATTCACGCTACTTCACCTTGGCAGGTTATGCTCCCAACGAATTCCCACATAAATTCGAAGAATGGGAGAAAAGAGTTCACCCCGAAGACATTAAAAGCACAAAGCAACAAATTGATAATCATATTTTTGGAGAGGTAAATGAGTTTGATGTTGAGTTTCGTTTTCAAAGGAAAGAAGGGAGCTGGATGTGGATACGAGCAAGAGGTAAGGTAGTTGAGAGAGATAAGAAAGGGATGGTTGTGAGGATGATTGGAACCCATTCGGATATAACAGACAGGAAACAGCTGGAGGTTGAACTTTTAAAACATAAAGAAAACCTGGAGCACCTTGTTAAGGAGCGTACTGAAGAACTTGCCGCTGCCAACGAGGAGTTAATGGCCGTTAATGAGGAACTTTACAATCAACGTAATGAGCTGGAAGAAACCTTAAAAAAACTTCAGGAGGCGCAGAAACAACTTGTTCAGTCGGAAAAAATGGCTTCCATTGGCGTGCTAACTTCGGGCATAGCTCATGAAATTAATAACCCAATAAACTTTATCAATAGCGGAGTAGTAGGCCTTGAGTTGGAAACCAAAGAAATAATTGAAGCATTCAAGGAGTATGCAGAGGCATATAAAATGCTTTATCCAAACGATGAAACAGGCTTGCTCCAAAGAGTTGGAAGTAAATACAATGTTGAAAAATCAGTACTCAACATACCGAAATTAATAAAGGCGATTCGAACCGGCGTTGATAGAACCATAAATATCGTGAAGGGCTTAAGAACTTTTTCTCGTCTCGACGATGAGAATAAGGTTGAAGCGAACATTCACGATATTATTTCTTCTGTGCTAACCATGCTATACAACAAGTATAAAAACAGGATTACGGTTGAAACATTTTTTTGTGAGCAAAACCAAATCAGTTGTTACCCTGGTAAGCTTGGGCAGCTTTTCTTAAATATCATCATGAATTCCATTCAAGCCATTGAAGACGAAGGGGTGATTATTCTACGAACCGAATTTGAGGGAGCAAATCAGCGGTATAAAATCTCAATTTCCGACAATGGTTCGGGAGTCCCAAAGAATATAATGGGAAAAATTTTTGACCCATTCTTTACAACAAAACCGGTAGGACAGGGTACGGGTTTAGGATTATCTATTGTACATGGAATTGTTAAAGATCACAACGGGGAGATTAATGTGACATCAAAAGTAGGTGAGGGGACAACATTTGTGATATATTTACCAAAATAGTTTTTTCTAATGAGGAAGCTTCTTTACATTGATGACGAGGAGGACAATCTTTTTACGCTGGAGGTTGCTCTAGGTAAATGGTTTGAAGTTATTACCCTAGAGTCGCCATTGGGTGCCCTAGAACTGATAGATAAAGAGGGTATTAAGGTAATGATTACCGATCAACGAATGCCCCAAATGACAGGGCTGGAGTTAGCGAAAAAGGTTCAGGAGAACTTCCCCTCTGTGATTACCATTATTCTAACTGCTTACGATGATAATGAAACCGTTCTGAAGGCTATTAATCAGGGAGGTATTTATAGGTACCTGCTTAAACCTTGGGATATTCAGGACTTGAGGCAAACTCTCGATAGTGCCTTCGAATCCTACGAATTACGAAAGAAAAATATTGGTTTAATAAACGACTTACTTCAGCAGAACAAAAAGTTACAGAGGGCATATAGAGAGATTTATACCCTTAAAAACAGTTTAGAGGAGGAGAATATTCAGCTTAAGGAAGAGTTTGCTGAAGGATTGCTTTCATCCGAAATTATTGGGAATAGCAAGCAAATTAAACGAGTTCTTAGAGAAGTAGATCAGGTTGCGAAAACAGGTTCCACCGTGCTGCTTTTAGGTGAGACAGGAACAGGCAAGGAGCTTTTTGCAAAAGTAATCCATGCCCTGAGCCCACGAAAGAATAAGTTGATGGTTAAAATAAACTGCGCAGCCATTCCCGAAACCCTTATCGAAAGTGAACTATTTGGACATGAAAAAGGAGCATTTACCGGTGCCGACAAGTTAAAGTACGGAAAAATTGAGTTGGCTCACCAGGGAACCCTCTTCCTCGATGAGATAGGTGAACTCCCAACCAACATGCAACCAAAACTATTACGGGTACTTCAGGAGAACGAGTTCGAAAGGGTTGGTGGGTATAAAACCATAAAAGCTGATTTCCGACTGGTTGCTGCTACAAACCGAAACCTTGAACTTGAGATAGATGAAGGACGATTTCGTAGCGACCTTTTTTTTAGGTTGAATATTCTGCCAATTACAATTCCTCCGCTAAGGGAACATGCCGAGGACATTCCTGTGCTTGTAAACCATTTCGTTTCATTGCTTAACAGAAAAACAGGGAAAACCGTTGATGCCATTCCAAAAAAAACGATGGATTTGCTGCAGGAGTACCACTGGCCTGGCAATGTGAGGGAACTTGAAAATATTATTGAGCGTGCTCACGTACTTAGTGTAGGTAGAAAGCTTGAAGTTGGTAGCTGGTTTAACCCTTCAAAAACGAAGCTAAACAACAATCCCCCAATGCTATCACTGTACGAGCTCGAGAAGCAGCATATTGAAAGAACCCTAGAACATACAAAATGGAGGGTTAGAGGCAAAAATGGGGCAGCTGATATACTTCAGGTAAATCCAACCACCCTCGAATCGCGAATGAAGAAGCTGGGCATCGAACGCCCACATTAACCTACGATATTTCGTACTACCTACGATATATCGTAGATTGTTTTTAAAAAACCTCCAGTAAAAAAAAACATAAAAAACTGTTTGTCAGAGATATGTTTCTCTTGGCACGAGATCTGTTTTATGTCCTCAAAATTATCAAATCAACTTTAAAAAATTGGAGGATAAACCATGAAACTAAACGACCTTAAAATTGGAACCCGCTTAAACCTCATAATGGGAGGTTTTGTGATAATTGCATTCGCCATTTTTGGTGTGTATGTAAATATTGTGCTTGAAAAGCAGATTAAAGATACAACCGACGAGCGTATGGTTGAACAGATTAATGATCTTGTTGAGGTAATTGCTGTTGAATTACAAGGTAATAAAGATAAAGTGGAGGTGTCATTGCATCTGGCAAGTAACTATTTTAAGGCGAAGGGTGAGTTAAATGAGGTTGCCGATGAGAAAATTAGGTATAATGCAATAAATCAAGTTACTGGTGCTACCTCAACTATTGAAGTAAATAAATGGATTATCAATGGTGAGCAAATTCAAAATAGTTTTGACATTGTTGATGAAATTAGCAGAATGGGTGTTGCAACTGCAACAATTTTTCAGAAAGTTCCTCAGGGATACCTTCGCATTTCAACAAATGTAAAAAATAGCGATGGAAGCAGAGCTGCAGGAACCTTCATCCCTTTTGATAGTCCTGTGGCGCAGGCAATTGATAGAGGTCAACGGTATTCAGGAAGAGCTTGGGTGGTAAACGATTGGTATTTAACAGCATACGAGCCAATTGTGGTTAACGGAGAAATTAAAGGGATGCTTTATGTTGGAATGCCTGAGAAAGATTTAGTTCATATCAGCACCCTCTTCAATAAGAAAAAGTTTTTTGATACAGGCTATCCGTACATTGTTGGGGCAGATGGAACTTTGATTGTTCATCCAACTAGTGTTGGGCAGAACATTAGCAACGAGGATTTCTTTCAGTTTATGTTACAGAACAAGAACGGACAGGTTGTTAGAGATGAGTATATGTGGCAGGGACAAAGTAAAGTACAGTATATTAAATACTACGAGCCAATTGATGCTTTTGTTACGGTAGGTTTTTATGTAAGTGAAATGAATAAAGTTTTAAACCAGATTCGTATCACAATAATTGCAGTAACGCTAATAGCTGTAGCATTGGTTATTCTTATGCTCCGATTTATCGTTCAATCCGTTGTTGTTGCTCTACGCAAGGGTGTGGAATTTGCCAAAAAGGTTGCTACAGGCGATTTAACGGCTACGGTTGATGTGTACCAGAAGGATGAAGTTGGTGAGTTGGCCGATGCGCTTCGCAACATGGTTGATAAGCTCAAAGATATTGTTGAGAATATTCAAACTGGGGCCGATAGCATTGCAGGAGCCGGTTTTGAGGTGAGTTCAGCCTCGCAGCAGCTGTCGCAGGGCGCCAGCGAGCAGGCATCGGCAGCTGAAGAAGTTAGCAGCTCCATGGAGGAGATGGCGGCAAACATCCAGCAGAATACCGATAATGCGCAGCAAACCGAAAAAATATCCCTCAATGTATCAAATGGTGTTCAAAAAGTTGGGGCTGCAGCGAAGGAGAGCCTCGACTCAATCAGGAACATCGCCGATAAAATCGGAATTATTAACGACATTGCTTTCCAAACCAATATTCTTGCTCTGAACGCAGCTGTAGAGGCCGCACGAGCTGGTGAGCATGGTCGTGGTTTTGCGGTGGTTGCTGCCGAGGTTCGTAAGCTGGCCGAGCGTAGCAAGGTTGCTGCCGATGAGATAGTGGCATTAGCTTCAAAAAGCGTAAATGTAACTGAAGATGCTTCGGAATTAATGGGGAACCTGATCCCTGAAATTGAAAAAACGGCGAAGCTCGTTCAGGAGATTTCAGCTGCAAGCATTGAGCAGAGTTCGGGCTCCGACCAAATTAACAGCGCAATTCAGCAGCTGAACCAGGTAACACAACAGAATGCAGCGGCTAGCGAAGAGTTGGCAACAAGCTCAGAGGAGCTTAGCAGCCAGGCCGAGCAGCTCAAGGAGCTAATTGGATTCTTCAAAAGCGATGCCAGAATAAACTCAAAGAAGGCTGTTACTCCTCATAAAAAAACACAAACGGTTGCAAAAAATACAGAAAATGGTACTGCAAAAAGTTCCCCAAAAGAAAACTTGAAACCAGCTAAGGGGGGTGTGGTGCTAAAAGGATTCTCCAACGAGGGTCACGACTCTGATTTTGAAAATTTCTAGTAAAACATTGTTGGCTTTCTCACAAAACCTACCTGCCCTGTTTTAATCAGGGCAGGTAATCGGAAGGAAAATCAAATAATTTAAAATAAGAAATCATGAGTACACAAAAAAGTAAGTACACATCGTACCTTTCCTTTAAGCTTGGTGACGAATTATTTGCTGCAAGTACAGAAAGGGTTCTAAGTATACTCGAAATAACCGATATTACTCCGGTTCCCCATTCGCCCAAGTATATGAAAGGAATAATAAACCTGCGGGGAACGGTTCTTCCAATAATCGATACCAGAGTAAAATTTGGTCTCTCGCCAACAACTATCACAAACGCTACATGTATAATAGTTCTTGAAGTTGCCATTGACGAACAGAAGATTCAGCTTGGGGCGCTGGTTGATGCGGTGCACGCGGTGCTTGAAATAAATTACGAGAAGCTATTACCGGCACCTAGCATCGGGAGTAAGTATAGGAGCGACTTTATTGATGGTGTTGTAGATATGGATGCAGGTTTTATCATGCTTCTTAACACTGATGAAATATTTGGGGACAGCATAGACAATGAAGGGACAAAACTTAAGGAGGATGCAGCCTAACCACAACTGAGTAATGGATGCAGGGCAAAAATATCGTGAGTTACAACTTCAGGTTCAAGGATCTGCTTCACAGGGTTCCTCATCGCCATCATTCTCCATCCTATACGTTGATGACGATGAGGAGAACCTGATTGGTTTCGAATCAGTTTTTTCAAAGACCTACCAGGTTACAACGGCTGTGAATGCTGAGTCGGCTTACAATTTAATGAAAATAGCTGAATATGGTGTTGTTCTGGTTGATTATAAAATGCCGGGTGAGGATGGAATATCTTTTGTTGAACGAGTTAGGAACGAATTCCCTGATACAGTATTCGTTATTGTGTCGGCATGGGCCGATGTTGATGTTGTAATTAAAGCCATAAACATGCACTGTTTCTACGGGTTCGTTCAAAAACCCTGGAACCACCATGAGCTAGGCATTACATTAAGAAATGCGTTTGATGCGTTTCATTCAAAAATTGAGAATAGAAGGTTAAGCATGGAGTTGGAAGAACGGAACTGTAGGTTGCTCGAATCTATAGAACGGGAGAGGGAGGCCAATAATTTAAAGAACATTTTCCTGCAAAATATTTCGCACGAAGTTCGCACCCCGTTGAACAGCATAATTGGTTTCACAAATTTGATTTTGAGCGCATCAGACGATGAAACCATCCATAGCTATGCTACCTTCGTATCACAAGCCGGGTACCAACTTTTATCAACTATACATGGGATCCTTGAGGCATCCGTAATTTTTTGTAACAAGTTGGTGTTGAACAAAAATACATTCGACCTTCGTAATTGTATAATAAATATTTGCAATGAGTATTCTCATGAAGCAAATAATAAGGGTTTACAGCTAGTAAATAACATAAGTTCGAGCGTTATTCTTAAGAATGATGAGCTGAAGATTTCACAAATTATTTCGGAGCTAGTTGGTAATGCCATAAAATTTACTGAAAAGGGGAGCGTAACCGTTGATAGTTTGGTAGCGAACGAAAACATGTTGGTTATTAGGGTGAATGATTCTGGAGTTGGGATTGAACCAAAGAAAATCAAGCAAGTATTTGAGCCGTTCCGGCAGTCGGACGAATCGAGTACCCGAAAGTACAATGGCAATGGGGTAGGACTGTTTATTGCAAAATCGTACGCCGAATTTCTGGGAGGAGAACTTTGGGTTGAGTCGAAACTTAACGAAGGTTCAACTTTTCACCTTTTTTTGAAGAGGGAAGTGTGAGGTTATTTTTTTATGAAAGCTGCCAATCAAAGGCAGCTTTTTTTTTGTGAAAAAGTGTATCTTTGGTTACATGGTGTAAGAGAACAATCCTCTTTTTATTATGCAAAGCAACCTAAGAGTTAAGCGTCCTATACGCAGTAAAATTCTGTCAACCTTTTTCAGGTTGCTTTTTCCCCTCCTTTTTGTCCTAATCCTTAGCGTTGAGCTCCTTCTGGTTCCTTCAATCAAGAAAATTTCGCTTAACCAGCTAAGCAATTCAACCTTTTTAATAAAAAATAGTATCCAAACAGCTGCTACTGTTGCTATTCGAAACCATTTAAAAACAATAGCCAGCCAAAACCGAGAGATTGCCAAGTACTATTTGCAATTGGTAGACCACGGGGTTGTAACTAGGGAAGAGGCTGAACGCAGGATTCGTCAGATCTTTACAAATCAAAAAGTTGGTAGCTCCGGGTATATTTACTGTTTAAACTCGAAGGGGGTAGCAGTTTTCCATCCTATCAAGGGTGTTGAAAATACCGATGTCACAACCTTTGAGTTTGCACGTGAACAAGTAAAAGTAAAGGAAGGGTATCTCGAGTATAACTGGCGAAACCCCGGCGAAGAGGAGGAAAGGCCAAAGGCCTTGTACATGGTTTACTTCGAACCGCTCGATTGGATTATCTCTGCTTCAAGTTACCGGTCAGAGTTTGAGGAGTTAATTAACATTAGTGACTTTCGAGAGATGGTCCTATCATTAAAATTTGGAGGGCAGGGGTATGCGTATGTGTTCTCGACTAATGGGAACGTGTTGATTCATCCTACAATAGAGAATTTGAACATATTTGAACGGAAGGAGTTGCCGAATGAGTTTGTGCGGCAAATGGTTAGCAAAAAGCGAGGAATGATATACTATGATTGGCAAAATCCGAACGAGGATAAATTTCATAAAAAGATTGCAGTTTTTGAAACAATTGACGAACTCGATTGGATTATTGTATCATCGGCCTACCAAAATGAGGTTATGGCTCCCATTTTTTATGCACGAATCATTGCGTATAGTTTAATTGTGACCATGCTTGTTGCTTCAATTTTGGGCGCTGTGTTACTAAGCAGAAGGTTAACCAAACCCGTTGAGGGTATCATGAAATGTATCGATTCAAATACTCGTGACGAGGCTCCAGAGCTTCTACCAATTATATCCGAAGATGAATTTGGGTTACTGGCATCGGAAATTAACAGGTACATCCGGGTTGTTGATGAGAAGAATCGGTTCATTAAGAACGAGAGGATTAAGTATCACAGTGTGTTTGAAACGTCACCCGATGCCATTTTTCTGCTTGATAACCTCAGGATTGTAGATTGTAATTCAAAAACAGCTGATATCTTTCAGGGAGAAAAGGCTCAGCTGATTAATAAATCCATTGTCGATTTATCACCCAAAACTCAGCCTGGTGGAGAATCATCCGAAGCAATGGCAAACAAAGTTGTGGATGCATTAAATAACGAGGAGATTGTAATATTTGAGTGGGTACATATTTCCCTCAAGGGAAAATCTTTCGATTCAGAAGTTCGACTTAAACGCCTCATTGGAAATAAATCAAAAAAGTTTATCGTGGCATTCGTTCGAGATATTTCAGAGAATAAGAAGAATGCTTTAGAATTAGATAACTATAGAAAAAAACTAGAGTTTCTTGTTAGTGAGCGCACTGAAGAGTTGGAGGCGACAAATGAAGAGTTAATATCTACAAATGAGGAGCTGATGAAGCAAAGGGAAGAACAGCAGCAAACGCTCGATATGCTAAGGGAAACGCAAGACCAACTTATTCAGTCGGAGAAAATGGCATCGCTTGGAGTACTTGCGGCAGGAGTAGCCCATGAAATCAACAATCCCCTTAACTTTATAGTTGGAGGGGTTTGGGGAATTGAGAAGTATGTTAAGAAAAACCTTGCCGAGCATTTGGAGAACCTTTCAAAAATGTTTGATGCGGTTAAAGAAGGGGTTAGAAGAGCTTCAAACATTGTTTCTAGCTTGAACCACTTTAGTAGAAAGGACTATTTGCCAAACATTGAATGCGATATGCATTCTATAATCGATAATTGCTTGGTGATGATTAGCAGTGAACTACGGGGTAGAATTGTTGTTACTAAAAAGTTTACATCAAACAAAACAATAATTATTGGAAACGAGGGGAAACTGCATCAGGTTTTCCTGAATTTGCTCCTTAATGCTTCTCAGGCTATTAGCGATACAGGAGAAATTACTATTGAAACAGCTGTTTTTAACGGAAAACTAACGGTAAGCATTACCGATACCGGTAACGGAATTGCACCAGAAAACATTTCAAAGATATTTGACCCATTTTTCACAACCAAAGAACCAGGAAAAGGAACCGGCCTTGGACTGTCCATTTCAAAAAGCATTATATTGGAGCATAAAGGAGAATTAACGGTAAAATCGAATTTAGGAGCCGGCACAACAATGGTTGTTAAACTTCCATTAAACACTTAAAAAATGAATAGTAATGTTACTGTTTTATACGTTGATGACGAGCCTATTAACCTTGAACTTTTTGAAATTAATTACGAGTTTAAGTATAATGTTATAACCGCCGAGTCGGGAGAGGTGGCGTTAGTTAAGCTGCGAGAAAACAAGGATGTAGCAGTAGTTGTAACCGATTTGAAGATGCCAGGGATGGACGGGCTTAGCTTCGTGAAGCTGGCGAAGCAGGAATTTAATAATATCCCATTTATTATCTTAACGGGTTTCGATATTTCGAAAGAACTAATTGAAGCATTGAACAGTGGCCTTATAGTTAAGTATTTATATAAACCTTTTAATGTTGATGAAATGGGAAAGATTATTGATGAGCTTGCAGTAAAACCAGCATAGAGCTATTCATCCCAAAACCAAGCTTTGCGCTCTAGCGTAAATCCTTGGAAAGTTTCGTTCCTTATAATATCGTGTTTCGTTTTCATATCAACAATGGTTATGGCACATGTAGGATGCTGTTCTGCAAGGTCAAGGTATTGTTTCAGAGTAAGTTTTTCCATAATTTTACGCTTTGCGTAAAGAACCTCATCGTCCTCTAAACCAAAGTATTCTGAATAGCTTACGGTAACTTTTTTATCATACTCCGGGTAAAGTTCGTCCATATCAAACACAAACGCAATTAATTGATTGTCGGAGGTGCGAATATTTAGGCATACCGCATAGTTGTCGCCGTATATGTAGCGCTCAAGGGGAACCGTTTCCAAATAAAAATCCTGAAAAACTACTTCAATATCGGGGTACTGGCTAACCTTTTTGTGATTCTCGAGCAAACCGTTTAGTGCGTTTGCGTAAAGCTCATCCATTTGCATGGGATTTATAACGTGAGCAGTTCTTATGTACTCAATTTGCTTTTTTAGGTTGGCTTCTACTTCGGATATTAAGGGGTCGTTAATTCCTTTTCGTTCAATGTAATAGTAAGTAAATTTCAGGAAAGTTTCGTAGGCATCCCTGAAACGTTGGCTGTTTAGAATTTCTATGAGGTAATCTTTTAGCAGCTTCATTATTTTGGTATGTTAAAAAAGTGGGCGAGGATACTTTTAAATCTCACGCCCACCAGTTTATGCTATAACAAATTTGGTTACGCTTTATACTTCATCCATTTCCACATCTCTTTCCATGTGTGCTTCTTTCCGTAAAGAAGAATTCCAACGCGGTAAATTTTCCCGGCAAACCATGTTGTTAGTATAAACGTAGCAACAAGGAGTGCTCCGGAAAGGATAAGTTCCCAGGTAGGAACGCCGTAGGGCAAACGGGTAATCATAATAATTGGCGATGTGAAAGGAATCATTGAGAACCAGAAGGTCAAAGGGCCGTCGGGCGTTTTCAGCCCGCTTACCATAACCAGAATGGCAATAATCAGCGGAATTGTAATGGGCATTACAAGTTGCTGGGTGTCTGCCTCGTTGTCAACCGCCGAACCAACTGCGGCAAACATGGCAGCGTAAAGGAGGTATCCACCAATGAAGAAGAAGAGGAACCCGCCAATGATAAGCGCGAAGTTCATGTTCCCCAGCGCAGTAAACATGTCGTTGGCGAAGCTCGATTCGGCAATCCCTCCCGGAACGTTTTGCGCTACGCCCGTTTGGTCCATTATGCTTGAAACCGATTCGGTTTGTGAAGCCATTTTCGATGGTGA